>NZ_MSSW01000080.1 GCF_002150685.1 Algoriphagus antarcticus | reverse complement strand
GCGTACATACAGAATAAAAAAAAAGAGTATAGACGGTTCTATTATTAAGCTGGATTAATTTAGCTTAGCATAAATTTGATGGAATTGCATTTTAAACATGAAAAAAAGGATTAGAAATACAATTTTATGGATTAAGTCAAAATTTTTACTAATTGCGCCTGGTAAATCTGCCGTAAAAGGAGCGGCAATAGGTTTAATTTTTCTTACGGTCTCCTTGGTACTTATGAATTCCATATTATTCACTTTTGAAATAGGGGATCCTTGGTATTTACTTTTCGGGCTGGTTATTATAATTGTTGCCGTTTTACTTGGACTACTTGGGTCATGGTTGATCAAGGAAATTTCTTTTATTCCAAGGATCTATAGGGTTGCATTAATTATGTCTGGGCCTTTATTGTTTTTGATTGTTAATGAACAACTTGTTCTCGTTGCTGGACTTATTTTAATCTCATCCTTACTGGGAGCAGCTTATTATATTTTCATAAAATCTCGTTTTTCTGCCTTGAAGATTCCCAAAAAAGTAATTGTAATATTCGGGTTGTTTATTGGACTTATCGGATTGGGAGCATCGGTTTATTTTTATTCGCTAACGGGTTTGGATGTAGATCCCATTGAAAATGCGGCGCTACTTTCTACTTATAAAATAGCTGCGATCCTTGGGAAATCACCTGCAGAACCTGGCCGATACGTCGTTAAAAAGTTTACTTATGGTAGTGGAAAGGATAAACATCGACCCGAATTTGCAGATAAGGTTACCTATAATTTTATAACAGATTCAGTCAATGGAGTAGCTTTTTTGGATAATTGGAAAGGGTTTTCTGGTTGGTGGAGGGAGAAATACTGGGGTTTTGATGATAAATCTCTGCCTATTAACGGGCGCGTTTGGTATCCCCAAGGACAAGGGCCGTTTCCTCTGGTGCTTATAGTCCACGGTAACCACAGCATGCAAGATTATTCAGATCTTGGTTACGATTATTTGGGCGAGTTGCTTGCTTCCAGGGGGATGATATTAGCATCGGTTGACGAGAATTTTATCAACAGTTCTTGGACGGATATTAAGGGAAGGTTGGAAAAAGAGAACGACGCTAGAGGTTGGTTGTTATTAGAACATCTTAAAGTATGGCACAAATGGAATTCTAAATCAGATCATCCTTTTTATAAAAAAATAGATACTACGAAGATTGCGCTGATTGGCCATTCACGTGGCGGAGAAGCTGTAGCCCATGCCGCAATGCTTAATGAATTGGAATACTATCCAGATGATGCCAATGTCAAACTGGGATATCATTTCAATATTAAGTCAATTATAGCCATAGCTCCAGTAGATGGACAATATGAGCCAGGTGACACGAGAACAAAGCTTAAAGACATTAATTACTTTGTGATCCATGGAGCTCAGGATGCAGATGTGTCTTCCTACTTGGGATCAATGCAATATGAGCGAATCAGTTTTCAGGATTCAAGCTATCATTTCAAGTCCGGACTTTACGTCTATGGAGCCAATCATGGACAATTCAATACTTCTTGGGGAAAAAATGACACCGGAAATCCTTTTACGGGTTTATTAAATCTCCAACAACAGCTGACAGATTCCACCCAGCAAGAGATTGCCAAAGTCTATATTTCAGCGTTTCTGGAAGCTACTTTACTAAACAAAAAGGAATATTTGCCACTATTTATCGATGCCAGAAAAGGGGGAAATTGGTTACCAGAGACCATCTACCTAAGTCAGTTTGAGGATTCAAATCTGAAAACAATAGCAAACTTTGACGAAGACTTCGATGTGAGTACCACTTCTACTGATTCGGGAAGTATACAATCTGACAACCTGAGCGTGTGGAGAGAATCAGAAATCCAATTGAAATGGGGTAAGAAAGGATCACGCGCAGCTTATTTGGGTTGGAATTATGAATTGGAGGATAGTTTGAAGGATGAAAAAGCAATAGATTTTGTGTCAGATTCATTAATTGCCAGCTACAGTTTGAACTTCGATACTACGGCTTTCCAGCTTGATTCAGCAAGTGTTTTGATGTTCTCGATGGCAGAATCAACCGAAGGTTCCAATCCTAAATCTTCTGGTAAATGGATTAACGAACCTAATAAAAATAACAAAGAAGAAAACGTAGAAACAGATAAGGCAAACTCTACGGAAGAAACTTTAAATAGTAAAAAAAAGAAAGAGGATGAATCGGAAGAAAAGAAAGCAGAAAAACCCTTGGATTTCACCATTCATTTGGTGGATTCGGCTGGTCAATCCATCGAATTTTTACTAAGCGAATTTTCTCCTTTGCAACGGCAAATATCAGTTACTATCTGGAAATCCGATTTCATTATAGGTGACAGTCAGTCAGAAACTGTCTTCCAGACTTTCTCATTTAATTTGGGGAAACTTGCAAAACAAAATTCAAGCTTTCAACCTACACAGATCAAAACCATAAAGTTTGTCTTCGACCAAAGTCCTTCAGGCGTAGTGGTTGTGGACAACATCGGTTTTGGCCGTGAATTCAATAAATAGCTGAATGCTGTGTCTGTCCGATCGCACGCTTCCAGGCTGAAAGGAATTTGAGGATAATTCTCTTAGGAATAAGAAGGCTTTGACTTCCTATCTTACGGAAGAGGCGGACGCCCAGCCTCACAAAGACTAGTCTTTATTCACAGTTGTAGTATCAGGTTTTGCTACAGGGGTACTTTTAGGAAAAAACCCTTTTAGCAGCTTCTTTGCCTCATCCACAGCTTTGTCCTTGGCGACGTCCACTTGCTTCTCAAGTTGCTTCTTTGCGCTGTCCTGAGCAATCTCAGATTTTGCCTTAAGTACTTGCTTCATGCTGTCTTGAGCTGCGTTAAACTGCTCCGTTGCCTTTGTTTGTAGCCCTTGTGCTTCCCCACTTACTCTCGCTTTTAGTGCATTTGCCAGCAAAGACTCTATGCTACTACCACCGGCAAGGGATATTTTCGGTGAGTTATAAGTTCCAGAAAGATTCAATGCAAGCGGAATTGTGCTGTTCTCATCCATCTCCGTCCCAGTGATGCTGGCCAAAAGGGAATTTGCCTGAGCACCAAACTTTCCAGCAGGAACCAGCATATTTATCAGGTAATTAATCGAGCCATCAAAACCAGCGGTTCCTTGGATATTGGCTTGGTAATCCCAAAGTTTCACATCAAACGGCTTAACGTCCATCACTCCATTTTCAATAGTAATCGGAATGGAAACATTTTTCAATTGAAGCGTATTGACGTCTTTGAGTTTGGTCAGGCTGGTGATTCCTTCGAGGATTTTGCTGTCTTTCAAGGCTGTCTCGGCTACTTTTAGCAAACCTTTACCATCTAGACTAGCAAGTAAAGGCATCATATCCTGACCGAGTTTTCCTGAGAAATTAAGATTGGAATTGAATTTACCTGTTAGATTCTGTGCAATCGGAGCAAAAGCTTTTATAGTATTGAAAGATTTAAAAGCCTCAGAAATGCTAAGCTCAGCAATATTCAAATTGAAGTTGAATGCTGGAGCAGTCAGATCACTAGGATCATATTTTCCGTCTAATGCGATCATGCCTCCCATGGTTTTCATAGATGCATCGGAAAAGCTCAACACACCATCTTTTAAGGACATATTTCCTTTCACTTCCTTGAGATTCAAATTATCATACAAAACTTCATTTGCCGCAACAGACATGTTGAAATCAATGTTTTTTGGAAGCTCAATGACCGAAAGCTCCGTACTTGTCGTATCAGCGGATGCATCTTCACTCATCCATTCATTCACATTAAACCTAGTGCTGTTCATGGTCAGTTGTCCTTTCAGCGTGCCATTTTCACCCAAGAAATATTCCATGTAATTGGAAAGTGAGCCTGTGGCTTGAAGTGGACTTTCACCGATTTTAGAGTCGAACTCTGTCAGATTAATTCGCTCTGGAGTGAATTCCGCTTTGGCTTTTGCGATCTGAATTCCTTGTGGGATATCTGTGGAAGAATACTTGAAATTGCTGATATCCATAGATCCGCGAGTTTCCAGTTGGTTGTACTGCTTGGCTTCCACAGCTGCATATGATCCTTTGGTGTTGATATCAGCTTGTATGCGGCCTTCCATAGTCATATCATTCATTGGGAAAATGGCCAGAATCTTTTTCAAATCCACTCCGCCTTTGATTTCTCCATCCCAGATTAGCTTTTCAAAATCTCGGATTTTCATGTTACCGTTGATAGCTTCACCTTCAAGTTCGAAACCAAACTGGCTCAGGTCTACAAGAAAATCCGTCATACTGCCACTAGGGTTTTGGACTGATGCGTTGACGTTTAATTTTTCTATTGGCGCTGGGTATTCCGAGCTTTTCACATAGCCATTAGCCAAAAGTAATTTAGCGTCAATTGCAGGAATAATACCTGCAACGGAATCATATCTACCTTTAGCAGTGGCATCCACGTTCAGATTTCCCTTCAATGCTATTCCTTCAATTGGGAAAATAGAGGTCAATTCTTCCAGATCCAATTTTCCTTTCAGCGCTGCATCAATCGTGTAGTTGACCAAGTCAGATAGGTACAATTTTCCTGAGATCGGATTGCTACCAAAGTCTAGATTGAAGGTGGGTATGGAGACGGAAGTATTATCTATGTTGTCCGTATCGTTTTTGACTTGCAGGTCAATGTTTACGTTTTTCACAGGTCTTGGCAGATCAGGATATTGGAACATCCCATCCGCCACTTTCAAGGAAATATCAAAAGACGGAATTTTATCGTCATTGTATATACCCTTAATTTTTCCAGTAAAATCCATCGTCCCGGAAGTTTTCAAACTGGAAAAACTCTCTGAATAAATCCCCGGAACCAACGACAAAATACTTTTGAATTCATTGTTTATTCCTTCGATGTTGAAATCCATCTCCATGTCGTCGCCTGGCATTGCGAGGTATCCATTTAGATTAAAAAGAAAGTCATTCAACTGGAAATTACCTTCTCCCAACGTGAATTTCATGTTCTCCATATCAATGTTTAGGAGTGTTTCTCCCTTGAAAGTTTTGTTGGAAATGTAGCTGATGTCATCATATGTAATGTCTGCGATCAAAGCATCCATTTCGATCGGAAGATCATAGACATCTGCAGTGAATTCACCGGATCCTTTGGCATTTACTCCTCCCAAAGCCATGAAATAATTAAGTTGTCTATCGTCGTAAACGACATTTAAATTGCTGATTTCCATCTCATCGACACCGATTTGAAAATTGCTCTCAGTGGAGTCTTCGGCTACCTCTTCTGAAGGAAAAGTGATGTCATAGTTGGCTGTACCATCTTCCAAGACTTTGATATAAACGTTTCCACCATTCAAATGCACTCCAGTCAAAGTTGGATAATCATCAAAAAGGACAGATTTAAGGTTGAAATCTATAGCTAGCTCCTGAAGAGAAACCAGGGTGTCGTTTTCAAATGGAGCATTTCCCACAATATCAAAATCCTTGATTCTGGCAGAGACATTGGGGAACCTTCTGAAGAGGCTTAAGCTCACATTATCTACGTCGTAAATAACCTTGGCATTCACAGATTGGGCAATTTCTTTGTCAATCCTTGCAGCGATTTTGTCCTTAAAGAGAAACGGAACAGCCACTGCGGCAGCTATCAGAAATATAAATACACCTAGAATGATGATCAGGGTCTTTTTCATATATGGGTTTTATTAAGCGGATAAGTAAATTAGCTTGGAATATATAGTTTCCAGACAGACTTAGGTACGTATTGGTTACCAATTAGAGCCTAAATAGTAACAAGATTTAAGCCGCTTTGGTATTTGATTTAGTTTGGTGGAATTTCCTTTGATCTATTTTCAAGAGGAATGTGTTTTTAGAAAGACCATAATATCAAGAAGCTATCAACAATGAACTTCAGGTTCCGGAAAATTATCAGGCTGTCATGCCCTATTTGATTCTTAAAGATGCTGCCTCTTTTATCAAGTTTGCTGAGGAAGTTTTTGATGCAAAAGTAGCATTGAAAGAGATGCGAGACGAGAATATAATTATGCATGCGGAGATCAAAATCGGAGATAGCACTCTGATGATAGCTGAAGCTACTGCCGATTATGACCCGCAGAACGCTGGACTTTTTGTATATGTCAAAGATGCAGATGCAGCTTTCGCGAATGCAATGTAGTTAGGATCTGAGAAGGTTGTAGAGGTCTCAAATCAGCCGTATGGACGAAGTGGAGGGGTTAAAGATCCATTCGGGAATACTTGGTGGATCACTTCTGTAATTTAAGATCCTGGGAAAGAGATTCCTTTGACCCTGCGATAGAGATTTAGCGCATATTTATCTGTCATTCCTGAAATAAAATCCACCAAACTTCGAAGCAACGGATACGGATTGACTTCCGCTCCCCAACCCTTCAGCGGGAAATCCTCGGGCAACAAACGAAGTATGCTTTTGTCCTGACCAGAGAATTTCTCCGGATCATAAAACTGGTGATAAAGTGCTTTGGAAAATACTTCCAACAAGCCTTCCAGGACCTGGAATCCAGCGGCTTCTTTCTCCAAAACAATCTTAGACCTGTAGATTTTTTGAATGGAAACGTCGGTGATTTTCTGTAAGGCTTTGGCAGAAGGAATGATATCAGTAAGGGCTTTGTCAAAATTCCCTTTACACATACTTTCCTCATAGTTTGCGAATACATCCACACATTCACCGATTAATTCTCCGATGGCTAAGGCACGGAGAGCACCAAGGTTTTGCGCTTCAGTTCTAGGTTCTTTCAGTTTTTTCGGATCAAACTTATCCTTCAAAATTGGAGCAAGAAGCTTCACCGTTTCCTCAAAACCTACCAAACCAAGCGTGCAGCCATCTTCCAGATCGATGATAGAGTAGCAAATATCGTCAGCGGCTTCTACCAGGAATGCCAGCGGATGTCTGAACCAGCATTCTGGGCTGGATTTTTCCATCCCCAAGACTGCACCCATTTGCTCGAAATCTGCTATTTGATTTATAAAGAAGCCGTATTTTTTCTGACTTCTACGGGCGATATCCCGCTGTGCAATCATGCTTGGACGAGGATATTTGGTAAATGCAGCCAAAGTAGCATAGGTGAGTTTCAGCCCAAATTGCTTGGAAACGAGCATTCTAAAGCCTTGAGCATTTCCTTCGAAATTTTGCAAATCAGCTAGTTGTTCTGTACGTACGTGAGACTCCCAGCATTTTCCCGCAGGGTGGAATTTGAAGAAATCAGAAATTGCCTCCTCTCCTGCGTGACCAAAAGGTGGATTTCCTATATCATGCGTCAAAGCTGCAGCAGCCACAATTGCCCCTATTTCAAATGGCGTAATACCAGTTTTGGTCAGCTGTGGATATTTTTCTAGGAGCATTTCCCCAGCTGATTTCCCCAGAGATCTTCCCACACTGGAAACTTCCAGGCTATGCGTAAGTCGTGTATGCACGAAAGCCTGCTCGGGCAATGGGAATACCTGCGTTTTATCCTGAAGATTTCGAAAGGGTGAAGAAAAAATAATTCGATCGTAATCTACTTCAAACTCACTTCTAGCCACTTGTGTAGGTATAAACCCCGGACTGTCCCCAAATCTGCCTCGGGATAAAAGGCGTTCCCATTTCATCATGCCCAAAAATAGGAAGCTATTCAGACAATCAGTTAGTATTTGAGATTTTTGACAACTTAAAGGGTGCGTTTTTCGAATCCTATGTAGATTTACTTGATTTCCCGGTTTGAAAAGATTTGGACTAAATTTACCCTGTGAAAAAACTGCATTTTTATCTAATTCCCATTATCTGTGTGTTAATCTTCTCATCCTGTGAAGATCCGGATTCTAGTCCAAAGGCACTTTTAAATCTCATTTTGGTGGACAGCCCTGCCAAATGGGATTCTGTTTTCGTAGAGATTGAAGGAGTGGATATCGAAGTTTTGGTAGAGGGCAGAGAGACGCAGAGCCAGACTTTTTTCTTAGAATATAAATCTGGGGATAAGCGCGTAAAAGTGAGTGAATTGGTTGGTGGGAATCAATTGCTTTTAGGTAGAAACGAATTACCTACCGGGCAGATTATCAGTGCCAAAATCATCTTGGGTGACAATCACTCTATGTTTTTGGATGAGAAAAATTATGTTTTGGCGCTTTCTGATCCAACGTTTAATGAAATTAATTTGACCACGTCGATAGATATCGAGCAAGGGATATCCTACGATATTATATTGGATTTAGATCTTGAAAAGTCAATCAAGCAAGTTTCCGAATCTCCGCTTACTTATAATTTGGATCCATTTTTTACTCTGATTAAAGGAACTGGTACAGGTCAAATTAGTGGCATTCTAAAACCTTTGGCACTTTACCCTGCCATCTATTTAAGCGATGGAAAGGACAGCGTTTCCACTCATGTAGATGCTTCCGGGAATTTTAATTTCCAAGCTCCGGAAGGATCCTACCGCATTTACTTCGATGCCAAGGACGATCTTTACCTAGACACTATCTTCGATATAGACGTTGTTGCGCGAGAGGTTTCTGTTCTCAAGCAAATCACATTTAAGAAAAAGCCTTGATGATTTCCGACGAGCTATACATGCTAAGATCCCTTGAACTGGCTGAGTTTGGTAGGGGAAAAGTAAGTCCAAATCCCATGGTGGGTTGCGTGATCGTTCATCAGGACAGGATTATTGGCGAAGGCTACCACCAGGAATACGGCAAAGCACATGCAGAAGTCAATGCAGTCAATGCTGTGAAAAACCAAGAATTACTGGCTGAAGCCACCGTTTATGTGACGTTGGAACCTTGTTCTCACTTCGGCAAAACACCCCCTTGTGCTAATTTGTTGGTAGAGAAAAAGGTCAAGAAGGTAGTAATTGCTGCTTTTGACACCAATCCATTAGTAGGAGGAAAAGGGATTCAGATTCTGAAGGATGCGGGTATTGAAGTGGAAACAGGTCTTTTAGAACAAAAAGCTCGGATTCAAAACAAACGCTTTTTCACCCAGATCGAAAAGAAGCGACCTTATGTCATTTTGAAATGGGCGCAGACGCTGGATGGCTTTGTGGCTAGAGAGGACTTTTCTTCCAAGTGGATCACCAATGCTTCCAGCCGTCAACTAGTCCACAAATGGAGAGCTGAAGAAGATGCGATAATGGTGGGAAAAAACACTGCCAAATACGATGATCCAGCTTTGAATGTAAGAGATTGGGTCGGCAAAAACCCACTCAGATTGGTTATTGATAGCAAGTTGGAGCTTCCCAATTCACTCAAACTGTTTGATGAAGCAGTGCCTACGATTTGCTATAATACACAGAAAGCTGAAGTGAGAGGAACGCTTGAATATGTCAAATTGATCCCTAATTTTCAGATTAGGGATATTTTGGAAGATCTTTACAAGCGAAACATTCAAAGTGTAATTATCGAAGGAGGGAGTTATTCATTGAATAAATTTTTGGCATCCGAACTATGGGACGAAGCGCGTGTGTTTACAAGCAGTAACAAATTTGGTAGCGGAATAGCAGCTCCTGTTCCTCCTACCCCTGTTTCCGAGACAATAGAAATCTTGGAAGATACCTTAAGAATTTATCATCATGTCTGAAAATCTATACATTCCTGAGTTGGCTACAAAAGCCGAAAAATACGGAGCAATTTTGCCGCAAATCGAAGCCTTGATCTCTGGCGAACCTGACCTTTATGCAAATCTTGCCAATATTTCCGCGGCGCTAAAAGAGGCTTTTGACTTCTTTTGGGTTGGGTTTTATCTGGTCAAAGAGAATCAGTTAGTACTTGGTCCTTTTCAGGGACCGATTGCTTGCACTAGGATTTCTTTGGGAAAAGGCGTTTGCGGTACGGCTTGCCAAGAAGGCAAAACTATGTTGGTTCCTGATGTGGATGCTTTCCCAGGTCATATCGCCTGCAGTTCTGCTTCCAAGTCTGAGATTGTAGTCCCTGTTTTTAGAGGGGAACAAGTCGCCATGGTACTCGATGTGGATTCCGATCAATTGGATGATTTTGATGCCGTGGATCAGGAGTATTTGGAGAGGTTGATGGGGGTGTTGGGGAGTCAGCTTTGATTTTGTTTGATATCTGATAGATAGCTATAATTCTATATGAATAAGACTTTGATAATACTGCTTTTCATATCTTTTCCACTATTAGTTTTTGGCCAGGATATCGAATCAATTTTCGTTCAGGTTATGCTCTCAGATGAGCCACCGACCAAGTATGGTCCTCAGGTTTTCGAAATTGCCTTTGTTTCAGAAGGCTCTAAATCTCTCAGTGCCGATTATTACACAAACCAATACAAGAAAAAAAAGAAAGTTAAACTTCAAGAACCAATTGTAATCGAATCCCAACAACTTGAAAAGTTCAACAATTGGGTATCGACAAAAAAATCTGAATTTTTGTTGGATGAGTTGGGTGTTGATATTTCCAATTTAGGCTTACCAAACTCATCGTATAAAACTACATTCAAAATAGAAGAAGAAAAAATTAGAATAGATTCTTTCAACATCTGTAAAGGATGGCAAAATTTAAGAACCTTTTCAACTGGCGGTTTTTCTGTTAAAGTCCAAATGATGAAAGATGGCGATTCGTCTGAAATATTGAACTTCCATTCTAATGACATTGGAATGTTTAAATTGGATCTACAATCCCTTTTGATAATCCAGCCGATACTTCAAAGTAAAATTCCAGAAGAGATGGGAACTGATGGACTATTCGACAAAGAATCGCTAATAGAATTGTTGAACTATTATTATAAGACTGTTGAATGTGAAGGGTATTATTATGATGAATTTATCGAGCAGAATCCTGAAAGAACAAAAGCAGAGAATAGGATAATGGTTGGCTGGAATTTTACCGAATACATGAATCAAAGAAATAAATAATAGTCAAGCTTTTATCCGTTCCTCTCTTAGTTCTATTTGAGGTGATCTGAGCGAATTCAAGGCCCGCTTGAAAAAACACCAAAGTTAATCAAATGAAGGTAACAGTTAATTATAGCGAAGATTTACAAGAGTTGTTGTCAGTAGATTCTGCTGAATATTTGGGCGAATTTAGAATCAAGATCATATTTTCTGATAGAGTGGAGAGCGTTGTAGATTTTCAGGGGTTTCTTGAAAAGTCATCACATCCTGAGATTAAAAAATATTTGGATCAAAAACTTTTTGCTGACTTTGAGGTGATTGATGGAAATATTAACTGGAACAATTACGACTTGATTTTCCCTATTTCCAGTTTGCGAAAGGGAGAAATTTAGTCTGGAAACCCTTTCAAAGTTTCCTTCACTTATTAAGGAATTACTCAATCCCCACAATTTCTACTATTTTTGTATATGTCTGATAAAGATAAAATTGTAAAAGGAATTGTGGACTTAGCTACAGCTAAGTATCCCGATTCAGAACTGTACCTTTTCGGTTCTCAGACTGATGGTTCTGCTAAAAGCCTCTCAGATTGGGATATACTTTTGTTGTTCGATTCTGACATTGTTCCTTTAGAAAAAGAACTCGAAATAATGGATGATTTTTATGAGCTGGAACTTCGCACAGGTGCAGTTATCTCACCTATAATATATTCTAAAAGTGTCTGGGATAAGACGCGATCCTTTACGCCTTTATTTAAGAGAATAGCAAAGGGAGCAATTCGAATAAAATGAGTGCATCTAAATCCGACCTTGTTAAATACCGCTTAGCCCGTTCTCGCGAAACTTTTGATGATGCGTTACTTCTTGCGGAAAACAATAAGTGGAATTCGGCAATTAATAGACTTTATTATGCTGCTTTCTACGCAGTATCAGCATTAATCATCCTAAAAAATCAAGATTCCTACACTCACAATGGTGTAAAAACCGTGTTTTCTGCCCTATTTATAAAAACAGGGATAATCGATAAGGAGCATGGAAAAATATATTCTCAACTTTTCACTTGGAGGCAAAAAGGCGACTACGATGACCTATTTGACTTTGATAGAGAGACCGTATTTCCATATATAGAAAAAGTGAAAGCCTTAATTTCTGAAGTAGAAAAAGTTATTGGATAATTCGCTCACAAAACTCCCTCACCATTTTCAAAGTCTCCTCTTTTCGTTCGATCATTCCGACGTGACCTGTGTCTTCAAGTTCGAAGTAGTCGGTGATTGCTGATTTATGCTTTCGACTAGCATCGATTTTTACCGCGCCATCTAGTGTGCCAGCGATCATCAATTTTAGCCCTGAGAAATTCTCTAACACCTCAAATCGATCCTTGCGATCTCGCATCGCCTTGGTGAATGCGATTAATCCATCTAAGCTACAATTCTTTGCCTGGGCTATAGCTTGATTGATTTCATTAGCTAATTCATCTCTTCTTTCCTCAGGAAAAAGTGGTGGAACAAAAGAAGTTACGAAGGTATTTACACCGTGCTTTTTCAGAAAAATAACAGTGCGATCTCGCATTCCCTTTTTTTCTTCGTCATCCGCAAAAGCAGTGGAATGAAATAGTCCTACTGCTTTGAGTTTAGACCCCATGAGTTCTAGCAAAGCTAGCGTGACATATCCACCAAGGGAATGGCCAATGACGATAGGATCTTGGATATTATTTTCTTCCATCCACTCTTCCAAGAGAATAGCAACTTCCTCTAGCGAAATAGAATTTGAACTAATAGGAGATCCGCCACAACCTGGAAGGTCTGGACAAATCACTCTAAAATCAGTAGATAAAACTTCCGCAAAACCCCTCCACATCTCCCCAATTTCACAGAAACCATGAATCAGTACAACAGGCTGACCTTTACCTTTTTCAAAAAAATGAATAGCAGACATTTGTTTAAACTGTTTTGGAAACTTCAGCCATTTCTCTAACGGCTTCAGCTATACCTTCTGGATCAAAACCGCATTCTCTATGCAGCTCATCCTGTTCTCCATGCTCAATGATATCGTCAGGAATACCCAGACGCTTCACTTGAGATTGATACCCATGATCTATCATCCACTCGATCACAGCCGAACCAAATCCGCCCATCAGGCAACCATCCTCTACCGTGATTACCTTTTTGAATTTGCCAAAAATCTCATGAAGTAGCTCTGCATCTAGAGGTTTCACGAATCGCATATCGTATTGTGCTGGATTTAAACCCTCTTTTTCAAGTTTTTCGCAGGCTTCTACCGCATAGTTTCCAATGTGTCCAATCGTTAGGATTGCGATCTCTTCGCCTTCTTTTACGATTCTACCTTGGCCTAATGGAATCTTCTCAAACGGCGTTTTCCACTCTGGCATCACACCTTTACCTCTTGGATATCGGATAGAATATGGACCATTGTGAATCGAAGCCGAATACATCATGTTTCGCAGCTCTTCCTCATTCATAGGTGCTGACACCACTAGGTTGGGAATACAACGGAAGTATGCGATATCATAAGCACCGTGGTGTGTAGGTCCATCAGCGCCAGCAAATCCCGCTCTATCTAAACAAAATACAACGGGTAGATTTTGTAAACACACATCATGTACGACCTGATCGTATGCACGCTGCATGAAAGTAGAATAGATATTGCAGAAAGGAACGAGTCCTTGTGTAGCCAATCCAGCGGAGAAAGTCACGGCATGTTGCTCGGCAATTCCCACATCAAATGCCCGATTTGGCATCGCTTTCATCATAATATTCATAGACGAACCAGAAGGCATCGCTGGAGTCACGCCCATGATTCTATCGTCTAGCTCAGCCAATTCCACCAAGGTATGTCCAAAAACGTCCTGATATTTTGGAGCTTGTGGAGTAGTGGGAGTCGTTTTATATATTTCCCCAGTTACTTTATCAAATGCCCCCGGCGCATGCCAAGTCGTTTGATTACCTTTTTCTGCAGGGCCATATCCTTTCCCTTTCATCGTGACACAATGAAGGATTTTTGGTCCTGGAATGTCTTTCAGATCTTTCAGCACTTCTGCCAGATGATTGACATCATGGCCGTCAACCGGACCGAAGTATCGGAGATTTAATGATTCGAATAGATTGCTTTGATGAAGTAAAGTGGATTTGATTCCCCCTTCTACTTTGGAAATTACATCCTGAGCGCTTGTTCCAAACTTGCTCAGTTTGCCTAAAATCTTCCAAACCTCATCCTTTGCTTTGTTGTAGGTTTTTGAGGTAGTGATATCTGTTAAATAATCTTTCAGCGCACCGACATTTGGATCGATTGCCATGCAATTATCATTCAGGATGATCAACAAGTTTGTGTCTGCCACTCCTGCATGGTTCATGGCTTCGAACGCCATTCCACCAGTCATGGATCCATCACCGATCACAGCTACGTGCTGCTTTTTAGTAAGTCCTCTGTATTGCGAAGCTACGGCCATTCCCAATGCAGCAGAAATAGATGTGCTGGAATGACCTACTCCAAATGTATCGTATTCGCTTTCTTTTCTTTTAGGGAAACCTGAAAGGCCACCGTAAAGACGGTTGGTATGAAACCGTTCTCTTCTTTCTGTCAGAATTTTATGGCCATAAGCCTGATGCCCTACATCCCAGACTAACTGATCTTCTGGGGTATTAAGTACATAATGAAGGGCAACTGTAAGCTCAACTACTCCAAGACTAGCGCTAAAATGTCCTCCGTAAACAGATACATTATCAATAATGAACTGTCGAAGTTCATCGCAGATTTGTACTAGTTTTTCCTTCGGAAACTTTTTAAGGTCAGCGGGGCTATTTATTTGGGCTAATAATTCTCCTGGTTCAATCAGCATTTTACAGCGGTAATGTGGTCAAAGTAGAATAACAACAACTATGCTCCTTTGTTTTTCCGATCAAGTAATTTGGTCAAAAGGCGATTGCCTCTTTCTCCTGCCGTTTTCAATTAATTTAGCTTAATTGAATATCTTTGGCTACAAGGTGGCAAAATTAACCAATAATTTAGATATCCATTGAGTTTCGAAATCAAAATACCACTCTTCGAAGGTCCTTTTGACCTGATGCTCTTCTTCATCGAGCGTGATGAACTGGATATTTATGACATTCCTATTTCCAAGATTACCAATGACTTCCTAGATTATGTGCATCAGATGGAGCAATTGGAAATGGAACTCGCCAGTGATTTTATTCTCTTTGCAGCTACGCTGATGAAGATTAAATCTCGAATGCTTTTGCCAAGACCAGATCTTAATGAAGCTGGCGAGGAGATAGATCCTCGCGAGGAATTGATCAGGAATCTACTGGAATACAAAAAGTACAAGTCTGTCATCGAG
Organism: Algoriphagus antarcticus; assembly: GCF_002150685.1. Lineage (GTDB taxonomy): Bacteria > Bacteroidota > Bacteroidia > Cytophagales > Cyclobacteriaceae > Algoriphagus > Algoriphagus antarcticus. The sequence goes on along the minus strand of NZ_MSSW01000080.1, from coordinate 25,626 downwards.
GAGCTTTCCTCCATGGAAGCAGAAGAGATGTCAAAGCAAAAGCGAGGAAATATCGAGGCGGAATTGAAAGTACTTAGCAAAGTAGATGATGTGGATGCGGAAATGCAGGATATGGATTTGTATAAACTGCTGAAAGTTTTCCAGCGGACTATGGCCAAAATGGCATCACGTGTGGATGAAACAAAACACACCGTAATCCAGTATCCATATACTATTGCCCAGCAAAAAGACTTCGTCTTGGAGAAAATCAGTTTTAAGAAAAAAGTACCATTCGCTGAATTCATCAGCTACAAACCCGATAAAATTTTTGTGATTTATACCTTTCTAGCAATTTTAGAATTACTTCAACTTTCCTTGGTTACCATCGTCATAGGAGATGGTTTCAATAACTTTTGGGTGGAAAAGACTGAGCCAATAGTTGCTGTCTAGCGTATGAAATTGGATAACAAAAAGATTTTTCAGACACTCAATCCGAATAAAATTTGGGTGCCGGTAATCATTGGTCTTGCCATTGTATTCGGCATGTTTTACTTCGATCCATCGGTCAATAAGGATTCTCTGAGCGGGGTTTTTGACGCATCCATTCCCTGGATTATCGTTGCCATTTTTGTGATCTTATTTAGAGATGTGGGCTATGTGTATCGAATAAGGGAGATCACTGACAGGCAATTGACTTGGAAGCGCTCCATTTATGTCATCATCCTTTGGGAGTTTGCTTCTGCAGTGACGCCATCCGTGGTGGGAGGGACAGCAGTTGCTATTTTTATCTTGAACAAGGAAGGGATCAAACTCGGAAGAGCAGTTGCATACGTGATGGTGACCGCGATTTTGGATAACTTATTCTTTGTAATAGGTGCGCCTATTATTCTCTTTTTCGCTCAAGGATATATTTTTCCAGATAGTAAATTACTGGAAATACAACTTCAAAGTAGCCTCGAGGCTGTTTTCTGGATTTCTTACTCACTTTATGCTACTTACAGTTTAGTGATGGCTGCGGCATTGTTCTATAGACCTAGAGTCTTCAAGTGGGTTTTGATAAAGATTTTTTCGATCAAATGGCTGCGTAAATGGAAGCACGACGCACAGGAATATGGTAACCAGATCATTGAAGCTTCCAAAGAGCTTTCTGGCAAAAGATGGAATTATTGGTTGCCAATCACCCTAGTGACGATATTCATTTGGAGTTCCAGATATCTGATGCTGAATGCACTGATTTCCGCATTTGTGCCATTGTCAGCATATGATCATGTGATCGTTTTTGCTAGACAGGTCATCATGTGGATTGTGATGATGATCTCACCGACTCCTGGCAGTAGCGGAACAGCGGAGTTTTTCTTTGGTCAATTCTTTACTGAATTCTTGACAAATTATACCTTCGTTACGAGCATTTTGTGGAGACTTCTTTCTTACTATCCATATTTGATTTTGGGGGCATTTTTCCTTCCGCGCTGGGTGAAGCAGGTGTTTTTTAAGAAAAAGAAAATAAATCCGGAGCAAGATGTTTCAGGAAATTAGTCAAAAACAAATCGCTGAAATCACTGAAGGAAGTTTCCTGAGTGGAAAGGATGAGTTACTGGTTTCTCAAATTGCCATTGACTCCAGACAAATTCTTCATCCTGAAAAAACGCTTTTTGTGGCTCTGAGAGGAGCCAAAGCCGATGGTGCTGATTTCATCCCTCAGCTGGCAGAATTGGGAGTCAAGACATTCTTGGTTCATCTGGATTTTGATGCGTTAGGCATTCCTGATGTTTGTTTTATTAAAGTTTCAGATACACGGTGGGCACTTCAGCTGTTGGCTAAATATCAGCGAGAGCTATTTTCAAATCCAGTAGTAAGCATCGCGGGAAGCAATGGGAAAACAATTGTAAAGGAATGGCTAGGGCAGATTTTGGGACAAAAATATGCAGTGGCCAAAAGTCCAAAAAGTTATAATTCCCAAGTTGGTGTTCCGCTTTCGATCTTTGGAATAGAACCATATCATCAAGTAGCAATACTGGAAGCGGGAATCTCCAGAGCTGGTGAAATGGCCGCTTTGGAAGAAATGATCAAGCCGAACTTGGGGATTTTTACCAATCTGGGAACTGCACATCAGGAAGGATTTGATAATCTAGAATCTAAGCTCCAAGAGAAGCTATCTCTCTTTTCGGCTTCAAATTTCTTGATTTACTGCACTGATCAAAAAGAGGTTTCTATCCAAATTGAAAAACTTTTTTCTAAGGAAAAGCTAGTAGGATGGTCAGATCGGGCAGGAGCTGAATTTACCAGATCGGTAAAAGTGAAAGTAAATGGAGCGAGGTTGATTTTAATGAAAGCGGATCTCAGCACTCATACTTTTCAGGTGCCATTTACCGATGTGGCTTCCTTAGAAAATATAACTCATGTGATCGTAGCTGCGATGACGTTGGGACAAAATGCAGAGTCGATTCAGGAAGGAATTGCGCATCTGAAATCCGTAGACATGCGATTGACGCTGAAGCCGGGAATCAATGATTCGCTGCTGATCGACGACACCTATAATAATGACTTGGCCGGGTTGAAGGTTGCGATGGACTTTATGCAACAGCAGCGGCCTAAAAGACGAAAAATTCTGATTTTGTCGGATTTGCTTCAGCAAGGTTCACCAGAGAAAATTTACAGGGAAGTTGCTGAACTGATTAGGAAATATCAATTCGATCATCTGTATGGTGTGGGCAAGGAGATTTTCTTTTTGGAGAAGGAATTTCAAGAAACTTTTACAGGATTCAGTTCTACAGAAGAACTTTTGGCTAGTCTGGATCCTGAGACTTTTGCAAATGATATGATTTTGATCACTGGCGCTCGGGTTTTCAAATTTGAGGAAGTGGTCAATCGCCTTCAACAGCGAATCCATGGCACCACCTTAGAGATCAATCTCAATGCACTCACGCACAATTATAATTTCTATAAAAAGCAGCTTTCACCAAAAACCAAAGTAATGGTGATGGTGAAGGCATTTGCCTATGGTGGAGGTGCAGTGGAGATCGCCAACCAAATCCAGACTATGGGCGCGGATTACTTGGGAGTTGCTTTTTCGGATGAAGGCATTGCTTTGCGGAAGCAAGGCATCAAGCTTCCAATAATGGTTTTGAATGCCATGCAGGAATCCTTTGGACTTTGCAGCGAGTTTGATTTGGAGCCGGTAGTTTTTAGTCCAGAGTTTTTTGAGAGTCTCGCTTCTTGGTGTCTTATTCATCAGAAAAAAATGAGAATTCATCTCGATATGGATACTGGAATGCACAGATTGGGGTTTGAGAAAAAACAGTTAGAGCTATTGAAGGGCTTGATTCAGTCAAATCCACAATTGGAAATAGCTTCTATATATACCCACCTAGTCGGGGCTGATGAGGAAATCCATCGTGAATTTTCTTTGAGCCAACTGAAGAGTTTTGAGGGAATGAAAAATGAAGTGCTCGATATTCTTTCTTACCATCCGCTGATTCATGCGCTCAATTCTGCTGGAATAGTTGCTTTCCCAGAATTTCAATTTAGCATGGTAAGACTGGGGATTGGGTTGTATGGAGTTGAAGTGACTGGCAAGCATGAGTTGGCACTTCGGGCGATCAGCACGCTGAAAACTACAATTTCGCAGGTAAAAGAATTAGAAGCTGGCGAAACTGTCGGTTATTCCCGAAAGGGTGTTTTGCCTGCTGGTGGTACAATCGCAACCCTAGCGCTAGGTTATGCAGATGGCTACGACCGTAGATTCAGCAACGGAAAAGGCTATGTACTTATCCAGGGTCAAAAGGCTGCCGTCATCGGAAATGTCTGCATGGATATGTGCATGGTGGATGTGAGCGGGATGGACGTGAAGGCAGGAGATGAAGCCATCGTATATGGTGAGAAAATCTCTCTGAAAGAACTGGCAGATCAAATTGGAACGATTCCCTATGAGTTGCTGACAAATATCAGTACCCGTGTGAAGCGGGTATATTACCTCGACTAGCTTTGGTTTTAGCTTTTAAATTTTTCTAAATTCCCTCATGATACTCTCCAAAAAACGACTTGCTCATATTGTATTTGAGTCTGATGACTGGGCTTCTAAGACCTTCGATATCATACTCTTGTTTATGATTTTCGGGAGTATTTTCGTTGCAATTTTAGATTCGGTTGCTAGTCTTAGAGCTCAGTATGGTGAGACTTTTTTAATTCTAGAATGGCTCTTTACCATTTTATTCACAATAGAATATCTATTGAGGGTTTGGCTATCCAGAAAGCCTAGTGGATATATATTTAGTTTTTTTGGTATGGTGGATTTGCTTGCAATTTTACCTACCTATCTAAGTTTCTTTATAGTTGATTCCCAATTATTGACTGTGGTGAGAGCCTTACGTCTCTTGCGCGTGATCCGTATTTTGAAGCTTGGTCGCTATGTGGCGGAGGCAGAATATTTGACCAAATCGCTAAGAGGTAGTTCTCATAAGATTCTGCTATTCATAGGATTCGTAGTTGCAATAGTTTTAATTATGGGAACCTTTATGTTTCTCATCGAAGGCCCAGAGCATGGTTTTACGAGCATTCCTGTAGGGATGTATTGGGCTATAGTAACCTTGACTACGGTAGGTTTTGGTGATATCTATCCAGTGACGCCGCTGGGACAGTTTGTTTCTTCGCTTATTATGCTCCTTGGTTATGCGATAATTGCAGTTCCAACTGGGATTGTATCTTCCGAGATGGCTTCTCAGAAAAGAAAAGATGAAAAATCTTTGGGAGAAAATAGCTGTCCTAAATGTAGGTTCAGCCCAGTTCATTTGACTGATAATTACTGCAAAAACTGTGGAGAGAAGCTGTTTTAATCTCCCAGCTGTAGGAATTCCTGAATGTTTTTGATCTTTCCGAAAAGTAATAAGATGTCCTCAGCTTCGAACTTATATTCTGGAGTGACCACACCTATCACATTTTTGTGCGGAGTATTGATACCCAATAGATTCTTCTTTTGCTCTAGTTTTATGACAGTCAGTATATTAAGGTTATACTCTTTTCGAATGTCAGCTTCTGCTACAGTCATTTTTAAATAGCGTTTTGGCACCTTGACTTCCACGATGTTGTATTCGTCAGAAATTTCCAGTGAATCCAGCACTCCTTTCATCTCAAGTCTTTTAGCAAGTCTATCAGCAGTTTCTTCCTCCGGATGGATTATTTCATCCACTCCTATAGCCTGAATGACTGTCTCATGAAGGTCATTGATAGCACGGCCGATAATTCGCTTTGCTTTTAGCTGCTTGAAAATAGCTGTACTCATGATCGATGCTCCGATATCTTCACCGATGGCAATGATGACTACATCGGTATCTTTAAGAGGTAGATTTTTCACTGCAGCCTGATCTGTTGCATCCATTACGATTGAATGTGTGATGCTGTCCTTGATCACTTCTATTTTGCTTTCGCTGGAATCAATTCCGATCACTTCATGACCAAGATTAGTTAGACGCTTAGCCAGATAGCCTCCAAAGTTGCCTATGCCTACGATTATATATTTCATGTGGTATATTTATGATTATCCGCAATGATGCCAGTGGCCTTATCTTCTTTGCTTTAATGTACCGAAGACCCCTGCCTAATGTAAGGCGGGGATGACGAGTGGCCGAAGTAGCGTGATTGCTTGAGTTCACCCAATTCATTGATGCTTTTGTCTCTTTACTGGCAGAAAAGCGGATATACAAATAGTTGATAATTAATGATTACATGGGATTTGCATGGCTTTTTTTTATCCTCGCTGTGAATACTTCATTCATGCTCATTTCATGTGTTATTTTTTTAAGTTATAAATACGGTTTCCTCTGGATATTTGTAGCGTTGCTCACCTATTTTTCGCACGATTGCAACTAGAATAGTTAGTGTACCTACTCTTCCAATAAGCATAATGGCCATTAAAACTAATTTGCTACCTGTGCTTAATTGCGAGGTGATTCCCAGCGAGAGCCCGACCGTGGAGAAGGCACTGAATATTTCAAATGCAACATCCATTAAGGCCAACTCTGGATCTAATATCATCAATAATAATACACCTATTCCCATAACCAATACCGATAGGGATATCACGGCAAAAGCCTTATTGAGAGTCTCATTATTAATTTGTCTTCTAAAAACTTCCACTCTGGTTTTTCCGGAAGCAATACTAAAAGTATTGAGCATCGCAACTGCGAAAGTACTGGTCTTTAGTCCACCTCCAGTAGATCCGGGAGATGCGCCTATCCACATCAGAAAAAGGTAGATTAATATCGTGGGAACAGCTAATTCCCGCATATCCACGGTATTGAATCCTGCTGTCCTTGGAGTCACAGCCCCAAAAATTGTCGTAACAAATTTCCCATACACACTAAGTCCCTTCAGGGTGGAATTTTGCTCCGATATCGTATATACGATCATTCCTATGACAAGTAGGATTCCCGTCGTATAAATCACCAATCTAGTGTTGACGCTGGAAACGCGCGGAGCATGCCGGTATTTTTCTATTCCTAAGAGGCTTTTTACGCTTCCTATGATCACGTGCTTTAGATATGAATAGTAGTCTAAAACCACTGGAAAGCCAATTCCTCCCAGTACTATTGCCAATGCAATAGCTAAATGCATATTGTACGCTTCTCGAAAACCTTCTTCATACAGGCCATTACTCAGTGTAGAAAAACCCGCATTGCAAAATGCTGAAATAGCATGAAAAAGCGAGAAGAAAAGGTGATCACCTTGACCCGTAAACTGAGCTGAATCTGTGAAATGATAGATCATAAAAGCACAAATTCCTTCTACTAAAACCGTAAAAGAGATAATCTTAAATAAGGTCTTATAGATCTCATTTACATTGTTTTCATTGATATAATCACGGATGAACAGTCTGTTTTCTATAGAGTAGCTGCCCTTAAAAAAGAATCCGAAAAAGCTCGTGAAAACCATGATTCCAAGCCCTCCTATCTGGAACAAAATCATGATGACTACCTGACCAAAAAACGTGAAATCCTTAGCAGTATCCAGCACAATCAGTCCCGTGACGCAGACTGCCGAAGTCGAAGTAAATATGGCATCTATGAAGCTTATGCTGTCTGTACTAGCTTCAGGAAGGCTGAGAAGTCCTGCGCCCACTAAGATCAACAGGATAAATGAAAGAATAAATACAAGCGAAGGACTGAGTTTCAGCTCATTTATGGTGAGGCTGAACTTGCTGAGCTCTATAAAGAAAAGAATGATCACCAACCCATTTATAAGGTGATAATGCGCAGTGAAATCTAAAATCACTTGCGTCATTTCGTCTCCGAGTACATTCCATCGGATTAGCGCCGTGAGAATAAGTATAATCGAAAGGAGTAATTCAAGAAGCACCCGCGCAGGAAAGATGGATTTTTCTACCAATAGTACTTTAGCAAAGTAACCGAGTCCTATAAGGGTCAGCGAGATGTTGAAGAGTGTAGAAGTAGTGACTTGATCTTGAGGATCTATGGAATATCCCAGGTGAAAAAGTAAAATTCCAAAAGCGAAAATACTGCTGATCTGAACTACTTTTTCCTGCACCTTGATCACCTTCTTTATGAAGATGATGTTACGATCAGGATTGGAGAAAAATTTCAGCTTGAGGCTCATGCTTTGGAAATAGACTTTGAAGGGATATCAATCTTTCTTTTGGGACTTATTTCGCAAAATGTTGGAAATTCCTTCTCCAGGATACAAATGGAATTTCTTATCCAGATTTTGGGAAGAATAGATGCTGGATTTTCCGCTGAAAAGATACGCTATCAGGCATGCAATACCCAAAAAGATGCCTGATTCATAGCCAAATAATTCCATACCCATCACTGTACATGCCATTGGCGTATTGGTCGCGCCAGAAAAAACACCTACAAAACCCATTCCTGCCAGCAAGGCAAGCGGAAGTGGAATCCAGGTAGCAAGTGCGTTGCCCAGGGTAGCTCCTGTGAAGAATAATGGAGTGACTTCCCCTCCTTTGAATCCAGCTCCTAAAGTAAAGCTGGTCAGGCCGGTTTTTGCGAGCCAATCATACCAAGGAAGTGGGGTCTCAAATGCTTCTACGATCCGAGGAATGCCCAGACCAATGTAGGTAGTACTGTCCGAAAAATATACAAATGCTGCGATCAGGAGCCCGCCTATGACCGGGCGAAGTGGTGGATAAGTAATGTACTTTGAAAATTGATGAGAAAAAAAGTGAGTGCTTTGGGCAAATAATCTCCCAGAAAACCCAAAGGCTATTCCCGCTGGAATGACCCAAAGTAGGTTGACCAAAGTATGTGGAGGGACGAGATCTATAAAATAAGGAGTATGACCCACGCCAAATAGAGTCGCACAGACCCAATCGGCAACTAAGGCCGTCCAAATGGCTGGAAACAACGATTTCCAGCGGATTTCCCGATGAAGCATCCATTCTAAGGCAAAAATTGCACCTGCCAGCGGAGTTCCAAATACAGAAGCAAATCCACCGGCAACGCCAGCGATTAAAATGATTCTGCGGTCTCCTGGATCAAGGTTAAAATACTTGGTGAGTTGATCCGCCAACGAGCCCCCCATCTGTACGGCTGTACCCTCACGACCTGCCGACCCGCCAAATAAATGAGTCAAAATCGTCCCAAAAAGAACCAGCGGAGTCATTCTGAGCGGAATTGGCTTTTCAGTTTTATAAAGCTCATCGAGTAAAAGATTATTTCCTTTCACCGAAATTTCCCCATAACGGTAATAACTCCAGCCGATCACAAAGCCTGCTATGGGAAGCAAAGTAATGATCCAAATATGAGATTCTCGATAATCCGTAGCCCAATTCAACACCACAAGAAAAATGGCGGATGCAGAGCCAGAAAGTAAGCCAACCAAGAGACCTAAAATGATCCAGAGTAGAATATACCGAAAAAAAGAAGCGCTGTTCAAACTAGTATTTTCAAATAGTTAGCCCAAATTAGGAATAGATATTGAATTTAAAGAAGCATTCATAATCCTAAATCAATCTGAGAAGTTTAACTTATTTGGAAGTTTTGGGGTTATCTAAATACAAATCACCCAATTATGAAATCGAGCATGAGTAAAAATCGTAGAGAGGAATGATTAATTCTGGCGAGATTCCATATGGCCTTTAAAAAGTTATTATAATCATATGAAAAATATTCTTATTTCCGGAGGTTCTGGTCTTATTGGCCACAAAATTACCCAGTTGCTGGAACTGAAGGGATATTCAGTGGCTTGGCTCAGCCGATCCAAGCAAAAGCAAAGATCATTTATATGGGATGTGGAAAAGCAGACCATAGATCCAGCTGCAGTGGACTGGGCAGATGCTATCATACACCTGGCAGGCGCTGGAGTTGCAGACAAGCGATGGACAGATGAGCGTAAAAAACTTATTTTGGATTCCAGAATTCAAAGCACACGATTGCTCCATGATGCTGTGGAAAAAGCAACCTTGAAACCAAGTGCTTTTATATCTGCGTCAGCCGTGGGGTATTATGGGTTCAATACGGGCACTTCCCTGATGGATGAGACACAGGAAGCTGGCTCGGATTTTTTGGCTCAGGTGGTCGTTGCTTGGGAAAATGAAATGAAGAAAATGGAAGAACTTCAGCTGCGCACGGTGATGCTGAGAATAGGTATCGTGCTTGATGCAAATGGTGGAGCACTTGGCGAGATGATGAAGCCACCGATTACTGCTCCTTTAGGAAGTGGAGATCAGTGGATGAGTTGGATTGCTATTGAGGATCTGGCGAGGATGTTTGTGTTCGCTTTGGAAAAGACTACGCTTCAAGGAGTATTCAATGCAGTCGGTCCAAATCCTGCGACCAACCAGGAACTTACTCAGGCTGCTGCCAAAGCTAAGGGAAAACCTTATGTGGGAATTGGAGTGCCAGGCTTTGCGCTGAAACTAGCCCTTGGGGAAATGGCCGGAATGGTTTTGGGAGGCAATCGGGTTTCATCACAAAAGATCCAAAAAGCTGGGTTTGATTTTGAATGTCCTGAACTTACTGGGGCATTGAAGGAGATTTATGGAAAGGGATGAGCAATCGAGCTTATGCCTAGTGCAGGGTAAGCCTATATAAATTTTTATTTTAGGTAAAGGAGAATATTTAATTTCTTGAGCTTCGAAAGAGGTGTATAACCAGTCAACAAAGACATGTTTAGGTAAAAAGCTGTCGCTGCAATTTTTGCTTCAGGCACCTGGATTTTGTATGCTTTTCGAAATTCAACCACAATCTTCTTTATCTCTGAATTGATATCAACAATAGTAGAATTTTCCAATAATCAGCTTTCCCTCAGAATCTAAGCCATTATATCCCAATAATTCTAACTGAGTAACAAAAGAAACAAACACTGTTCTATTGTTCAAAAAATTAGCTAGAGTGTGATCACATGATAGCTAGTAAAGAGTGATGTTGAACTATCCCCATTCATTTCTCATCAACTTCTGAATGACTTATGGGTCTTTCTTTAGTGTTAGGCTTCCACAATATTTGTGAACATTAAAGTTTTTCTGGCTTTTAGCTTTGGATAGTGCTTTCTCAATTTTATCAGATATGATTATACGGAATCTTGCCAGTAGAAAATTTATGATCGAAAATCCATAGGCATATTGAATTCTGCTTTACTCCGGTCATCGGTCTTTCAATCCGTTAACCAAAGAGAATTCGCTTACTGGCAGAAAAAGCGTACATACAAATTATCAGATATGTATATCCTCACTTGCACCAGAAAAAGGCAAGGTCATTCGGTCATTCGTCTTCTGTCTTCCATCAAGTAAAGCAAAGAAATTATGGCTACTGGCATCATCGCGGGTAATCATAAATGTTTATCTCAAATCCTCTTCCCCCTACCGATCAAAAACCAAAGAATAGCCCCTACTAATGGAACCAAAACCACAATCACAACCCAGATCAATTTGTCGTTTGGGTTGGTAAACTTACCGCTCACCACATCGAAAATAGTAAATACGTAGATTATTAATCCAATAGCTCCTAATCCAAACATATCAAGAAGAGTAAGTGGTTTTCGTACCTTTTCCCAAAACTAAATAGACTATCGGACCGATTCCCTGCGCAAAAAGGAGAATTACAATCCAGATTATTTTCATGTTGGGGTCTTTGAATTCAGAGCGAATGATGTCCACTAGACAGTAAATCCACAATATGGCATATAGAATACCAAAAAGAAGGAAGATAATTATGAAGCCACCGCCCATATTTTGAATAAAAGAAAGGGTCATTTAGTTAGAAGTTATATTTTTTGAAAATTCGGGATTAAAATTACGTCTGTTTTTTCTGCTACTTCTCGCCATAGCCAAATAAAGAAATGTGCCGATAACTGGTGCCAAGAGAATGGCTAGTACGCATAAAAACTTGCTATGAGGCGCTCTAAATTCTGAGCGTAAAGCATCGAAAAGCGCATAAGCCCAGAAACCTAGGTAAACGAGACATAAAAGGAATGAAATTTGCCAAGTAAGTAGGCCTTCTCCGGGAGCTAATAAATCCATGTGTATTCTTCAATTATTTTAACCATTGAACCAAAATAGCTTTTTTTAAGGAATCAATGTACCAATTTAGCAAAAAGTTAAACACCCTCTCTCTATGAAAAAAAGTCTTCTTTCTCTGCTTTTGTCCTTTTTTGCGCTGTGTACTTACGCTCAGGTTGACTTAAGCTATTACCTACCCAAGGGATATACTTACGATGAATCCATCCCGACACCAAAGGAAGTGTTGGGCTATGAAGTGGGAGAATGGCATGTAAGTCATGATCAACTTGTGATGTACATGAAGGCTGTGGCAGAGGCTTCGGATCGTGTGACTTTCGAAGAAACAGGGAGAACTTACGAGAAAAGACCGCAGGTTTTGCTGACCATCACTTCTCCGGCTAATTTTGCGAAGATTGAGCAGATCAAAGCGGATCGGAAAAAACTTAGAGATTCGGGAGCTTCAGTAGATATTGAGAAAATGCCGGTAGTGATGTTTATGGGCTATTCTGTTCATGGCAATGAGCCCAGTGGTGCCAATGCTTCTCTTTTGGCAGCGTATCATTTTGCTGCCGCCAAGGAAATCGCCGGAGACTTGGACAACATGATTTTGCTACTGGATCCAGCTATTAATCCCGATGGCTTGAATCGCTTCGCGTCTTGGGTAAATACGCACAAGTCGTATAATATGAACGGGGATCCTAACAATGCGGAGTTTAACGAAGCTTGGCCACGAGGCAGAACTAATCATTATTGGTTTGACCTGAATCGTGATTGGCTACCGGTTCAGCATCCAGAGTCTAGAAATAGAGTTCGTGTTTTCCAAGAATGGCTACCGAATATCCATTTGGATTTTCATGAGATGGGAACAAACAGTACGTTCTTTTTCCAGCCAGGAGTACCGGCAAGAATGCACCCACTTACGCCGGTGAAAAACTTTGAGTTGACGAAGAAAATCGGAACCTACCATGCAAAAGCGTTGGATCAGATTGGCTCGATGTATTATAGTGAGGAGAGTTACGATGACTATTATTATGGAAAAGGCTCAACCTATCCGGATGTGCAGGGATCTATCGGGATTTTGTTTGAGCAGGCAAGCTCAAGAGGTCACTTGCAAGAAAGTGTAAATGGTATGTTGAGTTTTCCTTTTACCATCAGAAATCAATTCACGGCAAACCTTTCCTCCTTTCAGGCGGCTAAGGAAATGCGTCAGGAGTTGAATCAATTCATGAAGGATTTCTACAACGACATTCAAAAGGAAGTGGATGCGGATGTGAATAAAGCCTACATTTTTGGAAGTAAGGATGACGATGCGAGAAGCTATCATTTAGCAGATTTGATCTTGCAGCATGACATCAAAGTGTTCAGTCTGAATGATGATATTACTGTAAATGGGAAAGAATTTCAGCGCGAGAATTCCTACATAGTTCCAGCGGATCAGCCTCAGTATAGATTGATCAAGGCGATGTTCGAGACAAGAAATACATTTAAGGACAGCTTGTTTTATGATATTTCCGCTTGGACCTATCCTATGGCTTTCAATTTGGACTATATGGCGCTGAATAGTCAGATTTTGAACCTTGCAAGTGTGAATGAAATCTCAAAAAGTTCTTTGGCTTTGACTCCAGGAAAAGTGATTGGTGATGTGGGAGCTTATCAGTACGCGATGGAGTGGACGGATTATTATTCACCGAAGGCTGCATATAAGTTGATGGAAGCAGATTTTCAGGTTAGAGTCGCTACAGGAGAATTCTCCACAGCAGAAGGTAAAGAATATGGGCGAGGTACTTTGCTCATTGACAAAGGAGATAGCGGATTGGATGATCAGGCATTTTTCAACAAACTTTCTGAAATAGCCCTGGAATCCACGGTAGATATCTACGGGTTGACCACTGGATATACTGAAGGGCTGAATATTGGTTCTCCAAATATGTTGCCGCTGGACAAGCCGGAAATTGCCTTGCTGGTAGAGGGTGGCGTGGACAGCTACGAAGCAGGTGAAATCTGGCACTTGCTGGATCAGCGCTACGAAATGCCTATCACTCTGCTGCCAATGGATAGAATCGGAGGCAGCACGCTGGACAGATACAATGTTATTCTAATGCCAGATGGTAGATACAGTAGTTTGGGAAAACCTGGAGCTGCTACACTTAAATCCTGGATTTCGGGTGGAGGAACATTGCTTGCAAAAGGCGGAGCACTTCAATTCCTTTCTGAGAATGAAGTGGGGGATTTGAAGTTTCGTGATGGAGCTGAACCAGATTCTGCTCTTCAAAAAAGCTACTCAGATTATGAAAACGAAAGAGGGGCGAAAGTAACAGGTGGAGCAATTTTCAATGCGACACTTGACCTCACTCACCCAATCGGCTATGGTTATATCAATTCAGATATCCACACCTTCAGAAATGACAACCTATTCTTAGAGCCATCAGAAAATCCGTATGCAAATCCATTGGTTTACACAGATAAGCCGTTGGCATCAGGATATATTCATCCTTCAAATCTTCCGGGTATTGAGAACGGATCTGTGATTCAAATTTCTGGAGTTGGAAGCGGGCGTATCGTTGCCTTCGCTGATAATATGAACTTCCGGGCATTCTGGTTTGGTACCAATAAACTCTACATGAATGCCATCTTCTTTGGACAGGTGATCCAAAGTGGCACGACTAAATAAATACTCATATTTGAAAATCCCGAGCGAAGACTCGGGATTTTCTATTTTCAATATACTTAACTGTTCTATAATATTTTGCGTAAGCAAGCCTAATCAACTCTAAAAGCTAGTCTATGAATAGTTCTACAAAATTTTTGTTTGTATCGTTACTTCTATTGTTTGGAAATGCCTCCCTAGCCCAAGACATGAGTTTTGAGGAATACAATCCACCTTCCACCTTGAAAGTACCTGAGCATCCAGTAAAGCGGGCAAAATTTCCTTTTGTAGATATTCACAGCCATCAGGGCGGAGTGGACGAGAAGAAAATCGATCAGTTGATCTCCGAAATGGATGAGATCAACATGGGAGTGATGGTGAATCTAAGCGGGAGAGGCTTTGGTCGCGGAGATAGTAATACCCAGCAGGAATATATCAAAGGGATGATCAAAGAATTCAATACCCATGCTCCCGGGAGATTTATGGTTTTCACCAATCTCAATTTTGCCGGATTTGGGGATGAAAATTGGTCTAGGATAGCAGTGAAGGAATTGGAGGAAGATGTGGCCGCAGGCGCAAGTGGCTTGAAGATCTATAAAAGTCTTGGTCTGAATGTGACAGATGTAACTGGTAAAAGAGTTCCGGTAAATCATCCGGATTTGGATGCTGTCTGGGCAAAAGCAGGTGAATTGGGAATACCTGTGATCATTCACTCTGCCGATCCTGCCCAGTTTTGGCAGCCCGTCGATGAAAACAATGAGCGCTGGTTAGAATTGAAAATCAATCCAAATCGTAAGCGAGGAGCTGATAATCCAGCGCCTTTCGAGCAGATTATGGCTGAGCAACACGATATTTTTGCGAAGCACCCGGAAACGACATTTATCAATGCTCACATGGGCTGGATGGCCAATGACCTGGATGCGGCAAGTGCGCATTTGGAGAAGTATCCAAACGTGAATTTTGGGATTGGTGCTGTGATTGCTGAGTTTGGTCGCCAGCCGAGACGTGCCAAGGAATTTTTTGAAAAGTATCAGGATCGCGTTCTTTTCGGAAAGGATGCTTACAATAAAGAGGAGTTTTACACTTACTTCCGGGTGCTAGAGACTGAGGACGAGTATTTTCCTTATTACAAAAAGTACCATGCCTTCTGGTCAATGTATGGTTTGGGGCTTTCCGATGAGGTTTTGAAAAAATTGTATTACAAAAATGCGTTGCGGATTGTACCAGGAATGGATAAGACGTTGTTTCCGGATTGATATGGTTGGATTGGTAGAAGGGGCGAAAAATCTTTCGCCCAGAAAAGTTAGCAACCTTGTTAGCTGGTATTCAGAATTTTATTCGCATCGCTCTAAAGTGTCTTTCCTGTGAAATTGATATATTATGTTTTCCTATGAAAATTATAGTCTCATCATGAATACTACTATTGAATCCTTAATTCCTCATCGTTTCCCTTTCCTTTTTGTAGATGAAATTGTCAGTGCTTCTGCTGAAGAAATTATTGGGATTAAGACATTTAGCAAGAGCAATGATGCAATGCTTTTGGGGAGTTTTCCAGATTCAGGATTTATTCCGGGAATGATTTTAATTGAATCAATGGCTCAGTGTGGAGGTGCAGGAATTAAAATGCTTGGACTTGCAGATGGCTTTTTTGGGCTTGTGAGCATGGATAAAGTTAAATTCTTTAAAGGAGTAACGTATGAAACGGAAATCAAATACGTTGTAAAAAACATACGTGTGAGTGAACGTTTGATTAAACAAGAAGGTGTTGCTTATGTGATGGATGAACTTGTGGCAGAGGCTTCTTGGATCTGCGCTAAATTAAATAACTAAATTTTCGCAGACTGGCGGTGCGAATCATTATTCGTCCCTACATTCGCACATATTTTTCCATACCTATATATAAAGTTGTTTTACATATCCCTTTGTATATGTAAAGAAAATCGAATAATCTTTACATATGTCTAATGATATGTATAGAAAACCCTTGCTTTCTTTACATAAGGATCTACCTTTGTAAAGAAAATCGAAAAATCTTTACATATGACTTGGCTACTGACTCCTTTGCCTTACGAAGATGACTTGGAATCCAAGTCCATCCTCAAGCAACTTCCAGCTGCTCATGCAGCTTTGGCGGAGCTGAAAGGCTTGATTTATTCCATTCCCAATCACGAGATTTTGCTGAATACCTTGGCGATCCAAGAAGCCAAGGACAGTTCTGCCGTGGAGAATATTATCACCACACATGATGAGCTATTCAAGTCTGACTTGGAATTTGAATCCATGACTCCTGCGATCAAAGAAGTTCAGAATTATGTGGCGGCGATGAAGCATGGATTTGAGTTGGTGGAGAAGAAAGGATTGCTGACCAATCAGATCATATTGGAGATTCAAGAAATTTTGGTGGGAAATAATGCGGGTTTTAGAAAGCTTCCCGGCACGGCGCTGAAAAATGCTCAGACTGGAGAGACTGTCTACCTACCTCCGCAAGATGCCGATGAGATCCTTGCGCTGATGTCAAATCTGGAGCAGTTTATCAATCGACCAGAACTAAGCGATTATGATCCGCTGGTGAAGATGGCTATCATTCACTTTCAGTTTGAGAGTATCCACCCGTTCTATGATGGAAATGGACGGACAGGAAGGATTATCAATATTTTGTATCTGATTTTGGGTGGATTGCAGAAGATTCCAATTCTGTATCTCAGTAGCCATATCATTCGAAACAAAGCGGATTATTACAGGTTACTTCAAGGAGTCCGAGAAAATGGGGATTGGGAAAATTGGTTATCTTATATGATATCGGGAGTGGAAAATACTGCTCGTGAGACAATTATTTTGATCGAAAACCTGAAAGTTCTGATGGCAGAAATGAAGATTCAACTACGTGACAATTACAAGTTTTACTCTCAGGGGCTGCTGAATAATCTCTTCAAGCATCCCTATACTAAGATTGAGTTTATCGTGCGAGATCTGGGCGTATCAAGAATCACCGCTGCCAATTACCTCAATAAACTTGCGGAGGATGGCGTACTTCGAAAGGAGAAATTGGGTACGGGAAATTACTATGTGAACGAGAAGTTATTTGCGCTGCTGACAGTTAGACCTTAGATCCATGAGCAAAGAAATCCAGCAAAAGAAAACCAGAATCAAAGCGACGCTGAAATATCTCGTCGTCTTGGTTCTGATATTGCTGGTGACGATTTTTCAGGATTACCTCCATTCACGGTATAATGATTACTCGTTTTACGCATCAGAGTCCTTCCTTTTCAATACGTTCTGGATCCTGATTTTGCCAGTGGCTCTCATCCTGAATCGTGTTTTTAGTAAGGTTTTGGCACTTGCCAAGATTCCTGTTTTGTTGGTGAAGAGACTACTTTTTGTTTTGCTCGCTTCCATTTTTCACATGCTGCTTTTTGCGGGGTTGGTGCATTTGGTTTCTGCACTTTTCTATGAGCATACCTTTACTTTCCTCAGGAATTTGAGATACACGGTCTCAGAGGATTTGTACAAATACTTGTTGATCTATTCGGTGATTGCTTTGGTGTTGATACGAAAAAAGAAGCCAATCAAAGAGGAGAAATCTAATTCAAAATACATAGACCAGCTGATTGTAGGTTCGTCAAGGATAAAAACTGCGATCAAAACTTCGGACATTTTCTATATAGCAGCGGAAGCTCCTTACATCGCCATTCATTCTTTAGACAGAAAACACCTTCATACAGCCACACTCAAATCGGTTTTGGATCAGCTGGATCCTGAGAAGTTTGTGAGAATTCATAAGTCCACTATCGTAAATCTCACCAAAGTTATTTCATATAAATCTCGCCTAAATGGGGACTATGATATCCAGCTTTCCAATCAACAGGTACTCCGATTGAGTAGAAATTATGTGGATAACTTCAAGCATAGATTTTCTGCATTGCAATCGTCTTGACCTACTTTTCCCTCAGCTTAGCGTAGTCGATTTTTTACCAAAATAACTTTTATCAACCTTTTGGAAAAAAATCTGAAGATGGACAACTACATATTAGTACTACTCTTTTTGCTTTCCATTTCTTGCCAGGCGCAAACTCCCGCTGATATAATTGTCGGTGGCCCTTGCGAAGGCTGCGAAGCAATCTTTGAGTCGGGAGACAAGAAATTGAGCTCGATTGATACGCTTCCGCTCTTTTTGGAAAACGAGTCCAAGCTAAAAATCACTGGCAGTGTATTTCAAAAAGATGGAGAAACACCCGCGGCTGATGTGATTATCTATATTTATCATACCAACCGGAAAGGCGTTTACCAAACCAAAGGAGATGAAACGGGCTGGGCAAAGCGACACGGGTTTATTCGAGGTTGGGTGAAGACGGATGCTGCCGGAAGCTATACTTTTTACACCTTCCGGCCAGGTGCATATCCAAGTAGGGATGAGCCTGAGCATATTCATATCACGGTAAAAGAGCCCGGAAAAACTGCGTATTACCTAGATGAATATGTGTTCGCAGATGACCCACTTTTGACAAAGGAAAAGAAAAGGAATTCGGACAATCGAAGCGGCTCAGGGATAATGAATCCTGTTCTTGAGAATGGAATGATGACAATTCACCGTGACCTTATTTTGGGCTTGAATATTCCTGATTATGAGTAAAGGGATAGCTTACTTTCTGGTTGTACTGACTTTTGTCTTAAATGAAGAGAAAGTTAGCCATGATTCTCGAATTGATATTGCGGACACTTTTCATTCAACTTTCGCATGCAAAAGCGATACGGTAGAAATTGATCTTATCAAGTCCAAGATTTTATGGAAAGGGACGAAAATGATGGGAATGGGAAAGCACGAAGGGGAGATTGCAATTCAAAAAGGGTTTCTTCTCTATCAGAATGATGAACTGATTGGTGGAGAAATTACAGTAGATATGAAAAGCATTACCGTGACTGATATCCCGGCCAGTGACCCCATACCTATCAGGAATCTTACCAATCACCTTAAAAGCTCAGACTTTTTTGATGTGGATAAGTACCCTCTTTCTCATCTCAATATTCGCAAAGTTCAGAAATCTCAAGGCAATAAATTGCTCGTCACAGGCTCGCTTACTATCAAAGGAATTTCAAATAAGGTTTCTTTTGGGGTGGAAAATGTAGGAAGGAATCATTTCATAGCCAACCTTCAAATTGATCGCTTTGAATGGGATATTGCCTACAAGGGAAGTTGGGTGGACCGCACCTTGGTCGATCGAGAAATAGAGCTTAAGGTAGAAATAGTATGTAAATGAGCGATTGTTTTATTTTATTGAGGTTTAAAATAAGTCAAACTCAATTGGATCAATTCAATCACAAAAATCAAAACTCTGGAATTAATGGTGCTAGGCTACTTGGAATATGCCTCATCTCTGCAGGGCTGATTGTTTTGCTTGTTCCAATTTTTATTGACGTGAGCACAGATTCTCAGAAAATAGGTCTAGTTGGAGGTGGGGCATTTTTGTTTGGAATGCTTTTGATTTCTATCTATTCAGGAATACGTATTGATTTTCGCAGTAATAGATTCAAGGAATATAAAAGTGTCCTCTGGTTCAAATTTGGCCAATGGGAAGAGTTACCGAAGATCGAGCATGCGGAATTGATTCTTCATAGTTTTCGAAGTACAAATACTCCGAATGGGATTAGTCCCACACTCTCGAGGGAAGTCACGATCTATAAATGTGTATTACTTGCAAATGGCACCAAATTTTTAGCGCTTGATTTCAGTAAAGAGAAAGATGCAATAGCTGCTTTGGAGGAAATAAAGGAGAGGTTGGAGATTTGAAAAAATTGCAGCTTACTTATTGGGAAAATTTCGCAGATTAAAGGTGGAATAACTTTTTCCGCTCCATTCGATATAATTTCACTACCCTACCTTCTTTCACATCAATTATTCCGGCTTCAATTTCAGCAAGATTTTTTGGATTATCGAAATAAGGGTCATTGCTTAGAGAAAGATTAGTATCGCTTGTAGCTAAATCCTTTTCTAAGAAATCAACTTTGAATGCCTACGCAAGTTTTTTAAAGGCTTCAAATATTTTCTCATTATCTGTTGAATCTCAATCGTTTTCATAGTTCAATTGTCCGGATTATCGGATGTGGAGATTCATTACCTTTCTTTTTCGTACATTCTCACCATATTGACTGAGTTACTTTAAGCGCTTTGTAGGATCCGTAAATGATCACTATAATAGCTTCAATATAGGTGTGGGGAGTAGTTTTCGAAATTAGCTTTCAAAACCAAGCATTATGAATGGATATAAATTGAAATCATAAGTTCAGAAACAGATTGCTTCTGTCTCCTACCTCGACATCGCAATGACGGTAACAAGAGAGCACTGATTTTCCCGAATCTACTTAGGGGAAATCAGTGCTTTTCTGCTTAAAACTTCAAATTTAACCCCAGCAAAAAGTTGGTCCCGGCCATTGGATAGAAGTAATTCTCAGTCACCAATTCCTTTTGTCTTTCTCCAGGTACGAAATAGCTGAAAGTATAGCCGTTTGGCTCATACAGCTCATTGAAGATGTTATTAACCAATAGATTTAGCTCTAAACTTTTGAAGAACCTCGGCTGAACTTGATAGCTTATTCGGATATCATTGGTGAAAAAAGAATCCAAGTATCTTGCATCGTTGCTAGTATTATCCAAGAATTGCTTTCCTACATATTTTGACATCCAATTCAGAGATAGATTATCCACTGGTTTAAATTCTACGATGGCAGACGCGATCGTATTGGGAGAAAAAGCAATGTCTGCATTTTCATAAGTCAGCGCTTCCTGCTGGAACTCCTCGGTGCTATAATCATCGATGTATTCGGTGAATTCCTTGATCTTGTTTTGGCTCAATGTCAAGTTTCCTCCTACTGTCAGCATTTTGGAAACTTGGTAAGCCCCGGAGAGCTCAATACCTGCACGGTAAGAATTGGCTACGTTTTCGCGTATATAAGCTCCTACATCATTGATTTGGCCAGTCAAGATCAATTGATCTTTGTAGTCCATGAAGTAGAAATTTGCATTATAATTGAATTTGCCTTTTTGAGCCCTCACACCAGCCTCAATATCATTCAAGCGCTCCGGTCTTGGGATTTCTGTGATTGGATTATCAGTAAAATCCGATCGTTTCGGTTCACGGTTTGCAACAGCATAGCTTGCATACCAAACTTGGCCGTTACTTCTTTCATAGCTTAACCCAAATTTCGGATTGAAGAAGGTGTAGCTTTCCTGACCATCAACGATTCTTCTGTCGTCATTGACTCCGAAGAAGGAGTAGTCGATACTCCGAACCTGCAAATCACCAAAAAGATATAAGCCGGAGATAATTTCATGAGTAGCTTTTAGATAGATATTGCGATCGTCTTTTACCGCATTGTTGTCGTAATAACGATCACGGATATTGGTTTCTCCGGCGATTCTTGCCCACGTGATTTCGCCAAAGTGATCACCGTCGTATCTGTTGGCACCACCACCCAAGATTACATCCCATTTTCCATCGTCAGAAATGTAATTGATGGATGCAATCCCGCCAAAGAAGTCATTGTCTAGCCACCTTCTTCGGATGATATCGGTGCTTGAAATCATTTCACCGCCAATTTCTACATCAGGAAGTCCATAACTTGCAAAATCATCATCTGCTCGGAATTGCTCATAATATCCACGACCGTAGGTGTAATGAAGTGCAGCATTCGTTTTCCAGTTAGAACCTATTTTTCCGGTGTAGATCAACTGATAATGATCTTGTTGGTAATTATCAGTTTCATTGTCGTAGGTATAATAGTTGAAAGTCCGATCATCCTCCAATTTGGATTCTGGAAGCCCATACCATGCTTGATAGGTTTGTTCTTTTCCAGAGAAAACATTCAGTTTTACCACGTGATTTTCTCCATAATAGCCTCCCGAAACAAAGAAGGATTTGAGATCCGAAAATGCCCGATCCACATAACCATCTGAAGTGATTTTGGAAAGGCGTGCATCTACTGCAAATCGATTATTGAGCAAGCCTGTTCCTGCCTTTACTGTATGTCTCCAAGTGTTGAAAGAACCGGCGGAATTGGATATTTCAGCATAAGGTTCGTCCTGACGTGTGTCAGTTTGGAAATTTAAGCTTGCTCCAAATGTTGCTGCTCCATTAGTGGAGGTGCCTACTCCGCGTTGGATTTGGAGATTATCCACTGATGATGCAAAATCAGGCATATTGACATAAAAAACGCCATGTGATTCGGCATCATTCATCGGAATACCATTGACTGTAACATTGATTCTGCTCTGATCCGATCCCCGAATACTCATGCTGGTATAGCCAATCCCTGCTCCGGCGTCTGAGTTAGTGACTACCGAAGGCGTGAAATTTAAGAGAATTGGGATATCCTGACCCAAGTTTCGTTTTGAAAGCTCCGCTTTATCGATTGTTTGGAAAGTAGTTGGAGTAGTCGCCGAAGCTCGTGTGGCAGACACGATGAATTCTTCAGTTAGCAATTCAGTGGGATTCAACCTAACCGTCAATTCTTCCGATTTGGGAAGTGTCAGACTTTGCTGAAGAGTTTCAAAGCCTACAAAAGAAACGCGAAGCTGGATTTCTCCTGTCTGCAGTTTGGAGATAGTAAAATTTCCATTTTCATCGGTTACTGCCCCTCGACCTTGTTTTTCTGTCCAGACGGAAGCACCGAATAATGGTTCTCCGGATTTTGCATCCAGTACTTTTCCACTAAGGCTTTGCTGAGCCCAGCTTGAAATGGCGGCAAGGCAAAAAGCCAAGCTAAATAATACTTTTTTCATGTGTAATAATTCCCTTGTGGGAGATTGAGTGAAACATGAGAAAGCTCTAGGGAAGCTCCCCGTTATTGTTTACCCTGTGGCAATGACAAAATCGAAAATCCAGAAGGGTACCGCTTCGGTTGTTTGATATTGTTTGTTGCTACGCTTGTTCATTTCCCTTCGCCGGCATTACCCGGATCAGGTCGTATGGGTATGATCTCAGCCCGTTTTGTTAAGGCACCCCCTATGATCTATGAGCAAAGGTAATGGGGAAAAGTTGCTTAGCAAATTTGCGGATTAGAAAATTAATCTGGTTAAATCTCAATTAGTCGGTTTGCTGGAAGTCTTTCAGATCAATTCTTTTACCCTTCTCTCAAATCTTTTTCATAAATTTCCAATCAAACCCCATTAACCTATGAAAATCTACAAACTGCCATCAGGCACACTTTTGAATCATGAGAATCAATCATTTTTAGGACCAGTATTAGATTGGGATGTATTGCTGGCGCAAGAAAATCTAAAAGATCATCTAAGCTCTGAATCCAAATCTTGGAAAATGGTTTCTTCTAAAGAAGCGGATGAATTACTTGCAAAAGGAATTTTGGCTCCAATGGGAAATCAGGAAATCTGGGCGGCCGGAGTGACTTACTACCGCAGCAGAACTGCCAGAATGGAAGAATCTCAGGATGCCGGCGGAGCGGATTTCTACGATAAAGTGTACAATGCTGATCGACCAGAGTTATTTTTCAAAGCGACTGCCAGTCGAGTTTCTGCTCCTGGAGCGGCCGTAAATATCCGTAAGGATTCTACTTGGGATGTGCCTGAGCCGGAATTGACTTTGGTGATTTCACCATCTGGAAAAATCCAGGGATATACCTGCGGAAATGACATGAGTAGCAGAAGTATTGAAGGAGAAAACCCACTTTATTTACCTCAAGCTAAGGTTTATGCAGGTTGCGCAGCGATTGGGCCTTGTCTTTTTATCACAGAAAAAGCCATCGAAGAAACTGCCAATATCAAATTGGAAATCTATAGAGATGACGTGTTGGCTTTTACCGGTGAGACTGCTTTGACACAGTTGAAGCGCAAGCCACAGGAATTGGCAGCTTGGCTTTTTCGAGCGAATACCTTCCCGATTGGGTGTTTTATGATGACAGGAACGGGTATCGTGCCGGATGATTTTACATTGGCCGTGGGAGATAAGGTGAGGATCAGTATTGACGAGATCGGGATGTTGGAGAATGGGGTGGGAAAAATATAATTCAAATATACCCGCAACCACATTCGCAATGCCTACCTATATGGATGCCTTACGAAGGTTGTTGCGGAAGCACAACCGTTATGGGCAAGGCTAACAGACCGCAACAACATCGACAATGACAGACAATTTTACTATAGACCAAATCAGAGATGAAATAATAAAATTCAAAAATGACCCTGACTTTCAAAAGTTGGAAAATTTTTATTATTCAAAATCATTCTCAGAAATTTTGGGAGTAAGCAGACGAGAAATAAGTCACAGCGGTTTCCTTGCTTGGTTACTCGGAAATTTGGAAAGTCATAATTTGGGTGAATTTCCAATCAAAAAGTTTTTAGACATTATTTTAAAATTCAGTAATGACAAGTTAAAAACTAAACACAGCGACCTTTTTAATTCATTTGTTACAGAAGATTACTTAATTGAAAGACTATTCATTAAGTCTGAATACGCAATTAAAAATGTTGGTAGGCTTGACATTTACATTGAATTGACACTTTTAATTGCAGGAAAAACAAAAAACATCAAGTTAGTAATTGAAAATAAAGTTGAAAGCAGAGAGAACAATGACCAAACGAACAGCTACTTCAATTTTTTTAACCCAACAGAAAATGACGACAACATTGTAATATATGTTTACTTAACACCAATTTCAACACTTGAACTCATAGAATTGACCGAGCCAGAATGCAACTGTAAAGCGTTTATTCAAATTAACTATCAATCAATTGTCGATTATTTGATTGAACCTGCTTTAAATCAAAACATTTCGACACGAACACAAAATATACTAACTGAATATTTAAAATCTTTAAGCCAGCCTTCAATAGACGAAGAAGCGGACGGACATAAACAAGAATTAATTATGGCACTTGGAAACGAAGAAAGAAAACTACTGTCAAGTTTTTGGGAGAAAAACCAAAAATTAATTTTAGCATCACTTTATGCAATAAGTTCTGACCCAGAACAAGAAAAAGACACAAGAGACAGCATCAGAGAAGCACTTGACAGTTTATCTTCTGACAAAGACCGAAGCACATATAACATCAAATATGATGGTTCAGCATTTAAAAGAAACTTTAAAAAATCTGACATTGGACTTCAAACAATAAACTTGTTAAATGCGAAAGGCTTGATTGACCAGAACATTATCAATTATCTTAAAGAAGATAAAAGTTGTAGTTTTCTTCTACTAAAAAAGAAAGAAGACTTTACCGAAACGGAAATTAAATACAGAAAGTACAAAACTAATGACGCACCTGAATTAATTTTCAACGGAGAAGAATTTTATGTTGCAAGAAATTGGGGAATTGGAAATATTCACAAACTCATAAATAAGTTTACGGACAAATTCCCTGGACTTGAATACGAAACAAATTAGTACCGGACAAAGAAGCCCAGCCCATAACAGGCGTTTGGCAAAAAAGCGGGTTCAGTGCTTAAATGAAGCTTTGTGCTCTGTATCAAGTTCAGTGCTGGCAGACAGTTTAGTGCTTCGAAATCCGCTTCTTCGCCAAGCGCCAAAA
>NZ_MSSW01000008.1 GCF_002150685.1 Algoriphagus antarcticus | reverse complement strand
ACGTTAGCTGCAATCGTAACGCTCCGTAGCAAGTGCCTGCTAACTTGAAACTTTTTAACCACGAATAAACGAACACATGAATAAACAAGAACAAATTAAAAACGCACTGACAGGACTTCCAAAGCTCCAAATTGCCTTAGACAAAAAAGGTGGACCTTCGGAAGACGGACAATTATTTGAAGAAATCCTAACGCTTCAAGACGGAATTTTAAGCCACTTCGGACTTCCACCAACAGACGAGAACACAAAACTTTTATGGTTCAACGGAAGTGTGCCGACACATTTAGAAGTTGAAGAACGAGTGCGACAACTTCACAAGGCAGCAAAAGAGTATCTCTTAAGTCCAGCCAAACCCGAAACACAAATTCTAAAAGATGCACAAGAAAACAAGGCAAGTGCTTTCAGCACTTTGCCCGAGCTTGGCATCACTATTCACAGTTACACCATTTTTGTTTATGAGAAAATTCTACTTGCGAAGCGGGATAAAATTGAAAATGTTCTGGAAGAATTGAGGCGGGCAAACCAACCGAGGATGCTCACCATTTTGGGACATCTATCGGAAGGCAACATGGAGAAACCTCATGAAGTCATTGAAGTTTTAAAACATCTGGGCTTAAAATATATTGACGACTTTGTAAAAACATTTCCGAAGAAAGACACAAGGAACGAAGCCAACCAACTTTTTGAATTTTGGAATGATATAAACGGTGGCTTTGAATTCAAAACACTTGCAGACAGATTTGAAACACATACACACTACATGATGAATTATTTGTGTCTTGTTGTAGGCGACCAACCATACAGAATTATAGAGTGCGAAGTTTATTATCACGACAGCGAAAATCATCCCGACCCTTATGTTCACAAACGAAACCAACAACTCTTTGCAGGTAATTGGTATTTCAACGACATGGGAATTGATTTGACTTTTGGTAATTATGACAAGAAAATTTATGCAAGCATTTTAATTCGTGGCATCCGCAATATGCAGACAAATCAATACATCAGCGGAGCATCAAATGTTACGAGAGAAATTTTTGACAAGTTTGGCAACATCATGGCAGGTGATAAAGGGCTTTGCCTTCGTGAGATAAATCAAGGAGTAATTAAAGATGAAGAACCAACGCAGTCGACAAGAATTGGTTTGACAAAAAAAGTAGAGGACACACAAAATTTTATAGGCAAACCTTATCGCTATATAGTTGAACTTAATCTTGCTCACAAATTCAAAGACAAAGAAAAAGTTGTGAAACAACTTTTAAGCGAAAACAAAATTTCAAATGAGGAAGCAAAAAACATCATGGGCTATAATGTAAAATTGTAAATGCTAACGGACAGCCAAACAAATAAACTTTTTCTTGCGGACTGCTTACAAAGCAAGCAGCCGAAATTTTTTCAGCGATTTGAAAAGGTATTGAATGACTGTAACATCAATTTTCATTTTCTTCCAGGCACAAAAGACATTTGGGCTGTTGACTTTATGCCAGTTCAAATCAGCACGGACAAGTTTGTGCAATTCACTTACAACCCCGACTACTTGCAGCCGAAAAAAT
Source organism: Algoriphagus antarcticus (assembly GCF_002150685.1). Classification (GTDB taxonomy): domain Bacteria; phylum Bacteroidota; class Bacteroidia; order Cytophagales; family Cyclobacteriaceae; genus Algoriphagus; species Algoriphagus antarcticus. The sequence goes on along the minus strand of NZ_MSSW01000008.1, from coordinate 174,384 downwards.
ATCAGAAAACTATTTCAAATGTTGACAGCATTTGCAAAGCAATCAACTTGACTACTACAAAATCAAAACTGATTGTTGACGGTGGCAATGTTTCAAGGACAACGGACAAAGTAATTATGTGCGACAAAGTTTTCCATGAGAACAAACACATTTCAGAAAGAGAATTAATCAAGCAACTCAAAGACCTTTTCGAAGTTGACAAACTTTTTTTCGTGCCTTGGGACATCAATGATTTTACAGGACATGCAGACGGCATGGTTCGTTTCATTGACAGCAACACAGTTTTAATCAATGACTAATCAAAAGAGAACGCAGAATTTCAAAGGTGTTTTAGAATGTCATTGCACAACGCAGGACTTGATTGGATTGAACTTCCTTACAATCCACCGAACGACCCGACATTGATAAGTGCAAAAGGACTTTACTTAAACTATCTGCAAATGAAACAAGCGGTAATCGTTCCGACATTCAAAAGCAAGTATGACGAACAAGCAGTAAAAGTTTTAGAGAAAGTTTTCAAGGGACAAACCATTGCGACAGTTGACAGCAACGAATTAGCAGACGAAGGAGGAATATTAAATTGCATCACATGGAACATTACAGTATGACGGAAGGAAAACGACATGCAGCTAACAGCACCCACGAAAAAATTGGCGGTTCAGTGGTTAAATGAAGCTTTGAGCTTCGTATCAACTTTTGTGGTGGCAGACAGTTTAGTGCTTCGAAATCGCCAACTTCTTGTAGCTGCAAAACGTGTGTGTCTTGAATCAACTCCATGAAATTGGAGAAGAATGCTGTACAAAAGATGGAAGCCCTTTAGCGATGATAAAACGAAAGCCGAAGCCGAGCGAACTGAGCTGGGGAATCATTATCAACAACAAAGGAACTGGCCTTCCGCAGACGACTTTCAGAGCCTGTCCCGCTTTGCGGGAAGTAGTTTGCAAACCACCTTATGCTGCGTTGGGCGGAAACTCCCTCGGTGGTGAACGATAAGGAAAAACGAGGAGTAAGATCCTTGTAGGTGGGTATTGTCGAGCTGAATAAATTAAACCAACTACGAAGTCTCGTAATAGCTAAAACGATGTCGAAAGCGGGCAGTTACGTTTGTGTCCGTTATAAGTGTAAAGGAAACCTGATTACTGTTTACACGACATCCGGGATTAAGTTGGCAGAGCCTGTCCCGAGTATCGGGAAAGGCAATACAGGGTTTTGTACGGAACAAGAGAAGTCGATACTGCACTGTCAACCACAAAGGGAAGCAGTCATACAGGGATTGTATGAAGTATCGGTGGCAGACTGACTCGTAGTAGTGATGAAGCACCTGTAATGAGTGTGGAGCGAAGGGGTTAGCTTGTTTACATTTCATTAATTAACAACAAGCAGGAATGCAATGATTGACTATTATGAAATAAAATCACAGCCAATAACCAGAGTGATGGTATTTCAGGCATACAAGAAAGTACGGGCCAACAAGGGAAGCGGTGGCGTGGATAATATGGATTGGGAATGGTTGGAAAACAACCTGAAAACCGAATTATACAAACTATGGAACCGGCTAACCTCTGGCAGTTATTTTCCAATGCCTGTAAAAGAAGTCGCCATCAAAAAGAAGGGCGGAGGGGAACGTAAATTAGGCATCCCAACACTATTGGACCGAATAGCGCAGCAAGTAGCGAAAACACATTTGGAACGCATGGTGGAGCCACAATTTCACAACAGTTCATTCGGGTACCGACCATCCAGAAATTGTCATCAGGCAGTAGATCAGGCATGCAAGAACACGTTCAACCATGACTTTGCTATCGACTTGGACATTAAAGGATTCTTCGATAGCATCGACCATGAACTGATGATGAAAGCAGTACGGTTTTACTGTCAGGACAAATGGGTTTTGCTATATGTGGAACGCTGGCTCAAAGCTGGTATCGTGCAACAAGACGGAAACCATATAGACCGACTGACCGGTACTCCGCAAGGAGGGGTAATCAGTCCATTGTTGGCCAATATCTTTATGTATGTCAGCTTTGATAAATGGATGGAAACAAATCATCCTGAAAAGCCTTTTGAACGCTATGCGGATGATGTGGTGGTGCATTGCAAAACGGAGAAACAAGCCATTTATGTGTTAAAACAGATTGGTGTACGACTGCGAAAATGCCAACTTACGTTACACCCCGAAAAGACCCAAATTGTAAATGTCAGAGGAAAAGCAGAGAAGAAATATCCAAAGGGTTATGATTTTCTGGGTTTCACCATTCGACCACAGTGGCAGAGTCACTGGTAGATTGATGCTTATGCCCAGTATGTTCATGAGCAGAAAATCGAAGAGCAGCGTGTTGGAGAAGTTCAAAGAATTGAACATTCACAAACGAAGAAAACCAATTGAAGTAATTGCAGGTGAGTTACGCTCTGTTATTCAAGGCATAATGAATTACTAGTGCAAATTTTCAAGGAACCACACACGTGAAATCTGGAACCAGTTAAATATACGATTGCTCAAATGGGTTAAATGGGAGAAAGGACTTTACAAAATGGCTTCAGTTAGATGGTTGCAGAAGAAGTATAAGGAATCTCCGCTACTCTTTCCGCACTGGAAATTGGTAAATCCATAAAGTGTTCACACTTTTGTGATTAAACAAGAAGTGCCGTGTGAAGGGAGACTTTCAAGCACGGTTCCGTGAGAACGTGAGGGTGAAATTCCCTCGCGTGACTCGATTAGTGGCAAGTGTAACAGACTACAATAACATATTAACATATAAAACAATGCACGACATACTATTTGACTTTATTTCAAAATACATTTCTCTTACAGAAGATGAGAAGAACGCATTACTTTCGTTAGACATATTCCGCTCTGTTAAGAAGGGGACTATCTTACTCAAAGAAGGACAGAAATCGCAGGATGACTATTTTGTTCTAAAAGGATGTATACGGAAATATTACATCATAGATGGTGAAGAAAAAACTACCGCTTTCTTCACCGAAATGGAAGGCATGACACCCCATTGTGTAAAAAATAATAATAAGTCTGAATATTTTGTAAGCTGTGTTGAGGACACCATACTAACGGTTGCAAACCCAGATATGGGAGTTGAACTAAATACTAAATTTCCTAAATTTCAACTAATGTGTGGAGTATTGTCAGAAGAACTTTTAGCTAAACAGCAAATCAATTTTGACGAGTTTAAAACTTCATCACCTGAACAACGATACCTGAACTTACTGCAAAATAGACCAGACCTTATTCAACGTGTGCCACAACATCAATTAGCAAGTTTTTTAGGTATCAAACCTCAATCATTAAGTAGGTTAAGAGCAAGAATTTTGGAAAAAAGCAAAGTGTAAATCATTTCTTAACTTAAGTGAACGAATTTAAAGAACCAGCCAATCTACTTTTGTAATATCATTTAACAATAAAAAAAAGATATGCAAAAGAAAATTTTATGGATTGGACTTGTTTTAATTTTAACAAGCAGTTTACAGGTGAATGCACAATATGCTAAAACGGACAGCACTTACAAACGGTGGTTCGTGGGTAGCTCTTTGTTTTTAGTAGGTAATTTAGATCGCGTAAATCCCCCCAGCTTCGCTCAACTCAATTTAGGCTATCGTATTACAGGAAAAGATGTTATTTCACTTGAACTAATAACTTGGAAACATGCTTGGCCACTTGGTATTAACCCATTTTTAAACAAATCATACGGAAAGCCGGAAGAAAAATTTCCAGGGTATATTCGTGAGTATGGTATTGGTCTTGCTTATCAAAGGTTTTTTTGGAAAGGTCTTTACGTAGCAGTACACGTAACGCCTATGTTGCAAACATTTGTCAATGACAATGGCAATACTGTGGGTGACGGTTTCATTATATTCAACACAAACCGAATTGGCTATCACATCAAACTCTTTAAGGACAGGTTTTTTATAGAACCATCACTTGGTATTGCTGGCCGTGCTTATCACACTGAAATGCCAGATGGTTTTAAACAAAAAGATGACAAGTGGCCAAAATACACACCTGAACCAGGGCTGCATTTCGGATTTAATTTTTAATTGATAATTATGTATACACAAACAACACCACAAAACACACTTGAAGACATCAAAGTCAATGTGCAACTTAAGCTTGCTGCCTTGTGGGCGAGTTTAATGTTTCTCATTATCTATTTAGATTATTTCGCCTTATATATGCCGGGTACACTGGAAAATATTCTGAAAGGGAAAGTATTTGTATTTGATCTCACGCAGGGATTTCTAGTGGCGGCATTCGCCGTGGTGACAATTCCGGCAATGATGATATTCCTTTCCGTTACCCTGCCGGCTAAAGTAAATCGCTGGGCAAATATCATTATTGCCGCAATTAATATTCCCCTTATATTGTTTAATTTGGCAGGAGAGGCTTGGGTGCACATGGTGATTGGCGCTGTGGTAGAAGTCGTTCTTCTTTGTCTAATTATCCGTTATGCATGGAAATGGCCTCGTATTTTAGTATAGGTTTTTTTCAACCTTCAATAGCAATAACTCATCGTCCCTATCAATCAACAATGCCTGAATCGTTTAAACAGGTTGACGATAGATGGCCAAGATTCTTTTACGGACAGCCGGGATTGCATTTTTGGTATAATTTATAAAAATAAAATGATTAGATGAAGGCAGTTATTTGCACCAAATACGGAACCCCTGAAGTTTTGCAAATTCAGGAAGTTTCTAAACCTTTGCCTAACGACAATCAAATTCTTGTCAAAATAATTGCTACTGCGGTCAACTCTGGAGATGTAAGGTTAAGAAGTCTTGATGTTAAAGGATTTTTGAAAGTAATTATGCGTTTGGTTTTAGGAATTTCAAGACCAAGAAAACCCATTTTAGGAATTGTTTTTTCGGGTATTGTTGAAAGCAAAGGAAATAAAGTCTCAAAATTCAAAGTTGGAGATAAAGTTTTTGGAATGACTGGTTTCAAATTCGGAACATATTCAGAATATATTGCAGTCAATCAAAATAGCAATGTGTTGGAAATGCCTAAAAATGCCACATACGAAGAAGCCGCAGCCATAATTTTTGGTGGTCAAACCGCTATTCATTTTTTAAACAAAGCAAAGATTGCCAAAAAGTTGAATCAAAAGATTTTAATTATTGGTGCAACAGGTTCAGTAGGAACAGCAGCTATACAGATTGCCAAACATCATAATGCAAATATAACCGCAGTTTGCAGTTCCAATGGTCATAAACTTGTTAGTGAATTAGGAGTCAAAAATATTGTGCTTTATGATAAAGAAGACTTTACAAGTTGGGCAGATAAGTTTGATATAATCTTTGATGCAGTTGGTAAATCCAATAAAAATCTATGTAAAAACCTTTTAAACGAAAACGGTGTTTACAAAAGTGTCAGTTCAGGATACGCTTCCGAAACCATACAAAAACTACAGCTTTTAAAAGAGTTGTTCGAGAAAGGTGAATTTAAAGCTACGATTGACAAAACTTTCCCAATGGACAAAATAGCAGACGCACATAGGTACGTTGACACAGGAAGAAAAAAAGGAAATGTTGTATTGAAAATAAGCCAATAACAAGAACACCAGCCACTAACAACTAGGTTTTCGTGCGGCTTGCAAAGCCAAGCATGAACCGCTGTCGCACGGCCTGTCCCGATAGCGAAGCATATCGGGAAAACCGGTGAAGTTCTTATGGGGATTGAGTCGGAAATTTATTGCGGGCCAAGGACGAATAAGCCCAAAAAGTGGGAGCCAGATGCTTCTTTTTTCGCCAAAAAGTCAAAATATCACTACTTCTTCAGCCCTTCTAAACCGTTTAGGAAGGGCTTTTTTATAGCCTGGGCACAGCTTCGCCAGCCCAAACAAAATCAGGAATCAGAATGGGGTTGGGTCGGAGGAAAAGCCTGCCTTTGGCGGGCCGCGTTTGGGAAGCCGCTGGATGCTTATCATACTCTCCTTCTGACAACAGGGACAGTATCTAGGATTGTAGATTTCCAGAACTCTCGGTTCTGGTTCCGTAAGCAGTATTCCAAGTTCCCGATGAATGAGCGGAATCGTAACACTCTTGGCCGAGCTTCCCAATATCCCGAAATGACGGATTCTCACCAATCCTTTGGGCAGAATATGCATGGAAAACCTGCGGATAAACTCAAGCCCCTCTTCGAGCAGATGTGTGGCGTAGGTGTGCCGGAGCGTGTGCACGCTCATCGGCTTGCTAATGCCTGCCTTTTTCTTGGCTTCGTTGACTGCCCACTGCACTCCACGCTGGGGATATCTGGAGTCAAAATCTCCGCCTACACGGCCAACGATCTCTTGGTCTTTGCTGTTGAATACCCATTCATTGGGCTGTTCTGCTTCTAGATAGCTTTTCAGTCCACGGATCAGAATGTCTGCCAGCGGGACATTGCGATCTTTCTTGCATTTTCCATCTTTGACATGAGCCTCCCCTGCAAGCTGGCTCCTCGCTAAAAATGTCCACAGGACATTTTCTTATCGCTTGGCCCTGGTCAAAATCCAGATCGGCAATCTTTAGGTTTCTGACCTCAAAGCAGCGAAGACCACAACCATAGAGCAACCCGATAAGTATCCGATGCTTGAGTAGTTTGGGAGCTTTGAGCAAGCGGCGGACTTCTTCTTGGCTCAGGACGACAGGCAGCTTTTTGCTTCGCTTGATGGTTGGCAGCTCGATCCGCTTGTCCTTCATGCCCTCAATCCGATAGGCGAACCGAAGGGCGTAAACGGTAAACTTGAAGTAGGAATCTGATGGCGTGTTGTGACTTCTTTTGACCAGATGCAGGTAATCGTTGATTCGGTCTGGGTCCACTTCGGTGGGCAATTCATTGAAGTGGATGGCAAGTTTTGCCAGATGTCGAGCGTAGTTGGATAAGGTACTTTTGCTTTTGCCAGCGACGACAACTTTTTGCTCAAACTTGGCGAGTAGCTCGGCAAAACCTGCTACATTGGAAAAGGCAGTCTGGAGGAGGTTTGGCTCTTTTTTTTCATGATTGATATAGAGTTAAGATTGAATCAAAAAGCTACCTCTTTCGGATTGCTTTTGAAACTACCGCAGGTTTAGTGCAAAATGAGCAAAAGGTATTTTCTCAATTCCTTTTGTAACTAACATTTCACCAATAGAAGTAACTGAAAAAGACAGTGACACAATAATCGTTATTGTGAGTAGAGTAAAGTACAATATAACCCCTATTGAACTTAGTGTTGAATATTTTGAGGAATCAACAACTTTAGTCAAAAAGGCAGTTATATCTCTATTATTTCCCAATTACATAAATTCCTTCCTAATTCAGAGTATAAAGAACTATTAGACAGTAATAAAACTACTCTCAACGCTACACTATAAATCTACTGCCGGCACGCCACAAATTAAAAATGATGACCTTGTATTAATACATCTGCAATTTGAAATAGTGATACCATTAAACTCCAACCGCTTTACATACTAATCGTTAATTCATTATAAACACTATAAATTATGAGATTAAAAATAGTATTTTGTTTTACCTTATTATTGAATTTATGCATCGGGTTCAACTTGTGTGCACAAAATCGTCCAAATATTCTTTTTGCAATAAGCGATGATCAATCTTTTGTACATACTAGTTATGCCGGGTCAGAGTTTATTAAAACTCCAGCTTTTGATAGAGTTGCTCGGGAGGGGATATATTTTTCGAACTTTTATGCGGGTTCTCCAGGGTGCGCCCCATCAAGAAGCTCAATAATTACAGGAAGACATCATTGGCAAAATGAACAGGCTGGTCAACATGCTTCAGCATGGCTAAAGAAGTATGTTCCATTTGTTGATTTACTTGAGAAGAATGGATATTCCGTTGCAAGAACAGGGAAAGGTGTTGGTCCTTTTCAATATGCCGAGAGTGAGGCAGATTCACTTTGGAGGGAAAAAGATGCCGCAGGAGATTTACATAGTGATTTTAAGTACACCGGTAAAGAGGATGAGCGTTTTGCTAAAGGTATTAGCGGGACTAATTATTTCAAGAATTTTAAATTTTTTGTAGAAAATGTCAGAAAAGATAAACCGTTTTTTTTCTGGTTTGGTGGTTACGAACCACATAGAGAATACGAAAAAGATTCTTGGAAAAATACATCCAAAAAATTGGAGGACGTTACTGTACCTGAATTCCTTCCTGATAATGATGAGATAAGAGGTGATTTATTGGATTATGCGATTGAAATTGAATGGTTTGATCTCCATCTTCAAAGAATGCTAGAATATTTAGATGAGATTGGAGAATTGGAAAATACAATTGTAATTGTTACTTCCGATAATGGGATGCCTTTCCCTCGCGCAAAAGCAAATAGCTATGAATATGGAGTTCATGTTCCTTTCGCTATTAGATACCCAAAGCAATTTCCAGGAAATAGAGTAATAGAAGATCCTTTGGGTTTTATTGATATAGCACCAACAATTCTTGAAGCGACCAATACTTCTTCGAAAGGGATGCTCCCCATTACGGGAAAAAGTTTATTGAATCTATTAAGTTCATCAGAAGGTAGTGTAACAACAAAAGGAAGAGCTGCTTATTCTGGTAGAGAACGCCACTCTTCCTCTAGATATTTGAATTGGGGGTATCCTCAAAGGGCAATACGCAAAGGAGATTATCTTTTTATTTGGAACATGAAACCTGAGAGATGGCCATCAGGTGCTCCACAAAAGTTTTCTGAAAATGATTCTTTACAACTGCTTCCCTTGTATGGGCTAGATGAACACAATAAGTACATCAATGAAAGTGCTTATACAGATATTGATGATAGCCCAACAAAAACCTACCTCATCGAAAATCACAAAGAAGAATTGGTTTTGCCATATTTCGATTTTGCTGTCGAAAAACGTCCTGAATATGAACTTTACAATGTTGAGGAAGACCCTTCTTGTTTAAAAAATTTATCGGGAATACAATTATTGAAGAATATTGAAGGCGCTTTAAAGACTGAACTAATAAGCGAATTAAATAAATCTAATGATCCACGTGTTGTAGGCCCTAATACCGAACTATTTGATAGTTATAAGCGATATTCTCCGATAAGAAAGTTCCCGAAACCTGAAAAACTAAAGTGATCACTAAATTAAATACCTAATCACACCTTGAATAAGTAAAGGAAGGGAAGGAGAAAATATCAAGGTTTATAGCTTGCTCAAAAATTATCAAATTTTTGCAAGCAAGAGCAAAATAATTTACAACTATATATGGTTTAACAACTGGTTGTTGGCATCTTAATTAAAGAGGGGAGACTGTTAAGGACAAGAGGCCACTAAATTACGCCGTGGTAAAGTTCGCATCGCTCATTTTAAATTTATCAAATCCCTGTGTCACTTCTAAACCAGGCGGATAGTAGGTCTAGTCTTTTCCATCTAATTTTCCTTTGTAAACCGAAAGGCCGAGGCGGAGAACCGATTAAGACTCTATGGGGATTGAGTCGGGATTTTGAATGGTTTTCCAAGCCCAACTATTTTGGAGTTTAAAAAGTAAGAATTTAAGGTAGGTAGCTGCTTTTTGGTGGTCCCCTTTTGGGAATCCGCTGGATGCTGATCATTGTTTCTTTGTCGCAGCAAGCACGATATCTTGGATTATAGATTTCGAGTACTCTTGGTTCCTTCTCTGGAAGAAGCATTCCTAGTTGGTGGTGAATCAATGGAATCGTTACTGCTTTGGCTGAACTTCCAAGGATGCCGAAGTGACGGATCCGTACAAGGCCTCTAGGTAAAATCCCGATTCTCGGGACAGGTAATGCATCGAAAACCTGCGGATAAACTCCAGATTGTCCAAACTCATTTCTAGCTTTTGGGCTCCCTGTCGGTAGTCCTTGTAACTGAAGGTGGTCTTCTGTGTGTCTATATCCAGAATCCGGTGATTGGATATTGCCACTTTGTGAGTGTATCTACCGAGGTATTCCAGTACGGCCTTAGGGTGGCCGAACGGCCGTTTGGCGAACACCACCCATTCTTTTTGGAACAGCGCATTTATCAGTTCCTTATCTGGATTGATCCTGGATTTTAGTGCAACAGCACCTACAAAAAATTGGCGGTTCAGTGGTTAAAGGAAGTCCCGCTAGCTATCGGGATCCTCCGTATCAATCTCGAGTTATCGGGAGCGCTGGCAGATAGTTTAGTGCTTCGAAATCGCCTACTTCTTGAAGCCCAAAACGTTGGAAAATTTCCTTAACAAGATCTGATCTGTAGCGATCTCTGTACGAGCTTCGTAATAGCTTTACGCACCGCTTTCGTCTATAAATCCAAATTTTATGAAGCCCTCTATTTTCTTTCTTTTGCTTGCCTTATTTGCCTTTTCCTGTCAAGATGATCAAGAGCCGATTGACCATTTTCCACAAACTTGGAAGATCGCAGGATGGCAGAATTCAGGATTTGGTGGGGATCTCGGTTTTCAGCCGATCACGGATTCTACTTATACCTATTTATTCAAAAAAGACGGGACTTTTCTCAAGACAGTAGGCGACGAGTCTATTGCTGGTACTTATAAAACGGAAGTGTTGAATTATGAAGTTGGGGGTAAAAGAACTAATTATACTTTATTTTTTCCTGAAGATAAATTGAGGAATAGCTGTTCTGCCAATGTTGAGGGAATGTATATTGATGAAAATAAGTTGTTGGTGGGTGGAAGTGCTGCCTGTGATGGGCCCACAAATTTCTTTTCACTTGTGAGGTGATTAATCTCCTTTCTTTCAACTGAATAATTATAAAATTATGGCCTACGATGAGTACCTGGCAGAGCGACTTGCGAATAGTTTCAAACTCAGGCATGTCGATTTTACCTCCAAAAAGATGATGGGTGGAATGCTATTCATGGTGGATGATAAAATGTGCATTGGCTTGAATAAGGATAAGCACACTAAAGAAGACCAGATGATGGTGCGAGTCGGGGAATCTGCCCAGGACCTGTGTATGAAGCGGACAGGTTGTCGGCCGATGGAATTTACAGGGAGGCCTATGAAGGGATTTGTTTACGTTGATCCTGATGGATTTGATATGGATGAAGACTGGGAATTCTGGGTGGAAAAGGCACTGGAATATAATCCTTTGGCGAAAAGAAGTAAAAAATGAAAGACAGTATTTTTCGTCAAGAATACTGGCCGAGTATTTGAATTTCATTGGGCAACCCAGAAGCAACCAACTGAATCGATGAAAAACCTTATTCTCTTCCTAATTTTCACTGTTTTCGCATGCTCATGTGATTTTAATGACTATCCAGAGCCAAGGGAAAGTGATCAAAAGTGGGTAATCGCAGGCTATCAAGAAGGGGGCATATCAAATCCAAGCTATATCACCGTTCGGGATTCTGCGTTTGTATATTCTCTTTCTTCAGATGGAACGTTTAGAAAATCTATCGGAAAGAAAGGAATCAGCGGAACCTATGAAGAACGCTTAGAGGATGGATTGAGGAAGTTTCTCTTTCACTACGAAAGCGTAGATGCGCACTTGATTCACGGTTGTAAAAAGGATCAGGAGGAATACTTTCTCAACAGTCAGGGTCAGCTCACGGGAACTTGGAATGCTTGCGATGGCGCCAAATTATATTTCGATAAGCAATAATGTGAGATAGAGTGTTTTGTGCTGTTTGGGCAAACCTTATTTTTGTGAATGATGCAATTTTTCCAACATAAACTTCGCTTACCTTCCTATCCAGCTGGCTATCATCTAATCACTGACCAAGTTGAAGCTGCAATACCTGAAATTAAATCCATCAAGGTCGGGTTTTTGCAGGTTTTTATTCAGCATACATCCGCGGCTTTGACAATCAATGAAAACGCAGATCCTACCGTTAGAAAGGATTTTCAAACTTTTGTAAATGAGTTAATTCCAGAGTCTTATCCACGGTTTATCCACACAGCTGAAGGGCCAGATGACATGCCTGCGCATATTAAAGCCAGTTTTTTTGACACAAGCTTACAAATCCCCATTTCTGGTGGAAAACTCAACATGGGAATTTGGCAAGGAATTTATCTGTGTGAATTTCGCCGCAATCCGAGTAGAAGAAACCTGGTTTTAACAGCATTTGGCAATTGAAGGGCAAAATTTTGAGGGGATTATCAGCAGTTTTGACCATTAATATAAAAGCCAAAGAATTGGCATGGTACGGGAATAACTTTGCGAAGTACCCGAAACCTATGAGAAGCCTAGTTTATATATTATTCCTTTCATTTTTTATTACCGCTGCTTTTGCTCAAAAGGAGCCAGCTCCTGAGCAGAGTAATGCATTTGCTTTCAAGCTAAAAGAACCGATCAAATTGGATGGAATTTTGGATGAGGCGATTTGGATGGATGCAGAAGGATGGAATGGGGATTTCATGCAATATTTTCCATCTGATACTTCCCGGGCAAAAATAAATACGCGGGTAAAAGTCGCCTTTGATGATAACAACATCTACTTGGCCGCAATCATGGAAAATAATGAGGATCGGGATTACATCTCTACCTCTTTGCGGAGAGATTACCGAGGCGAGGCCAATGACGGCGTGACCTTCGTTTTTGACACATTCAATGATAAAACCAACGCATTTCAGTTTGGGGTAAATCCTTACGGCGTACAGCGAGAAGGGCTGCTTTCCAATGGAGGTTCAAGGTCTGAGGACCTGAGCTTGGCTTGGGATAATAAGTGGTTTGCTGAAGCGACCATTCTGGAAGATCGCTGGGTAGTTGAAGCGATTATTCCACTTTCTACGCTCCGATTTCAAGATGGCTCGCAAAATTGGAATGTAAATTTCTATCGAATAGACAGCCATTTACCTGAGCGAAGCACTTGGTCACCTATTCCAAGAAATTTTTCTATCATCTCGCTCGCTTTTTCTCGGAAACTGATTTTCGAAGAACCCCTGCAAAAAAACTCAGCAAATATTTCTTTGATTCCCTATATCGCCGGTCGGACTTCAAAAAATTTTTTAGAGGGAACGAAAGAGGATATGACTCCTGCAATTGGAGGAGATGCTAAAATCGGAATAGGCCCAGCTTTGAACTTGGACCTGACGATCAACCCGGACTTTTCACAAGTTGAAGTCGATGAACAGGTGACTAACTTGGATCGATTTGAGATCTTTTTTCCGGAACGTCGGCAGTTTTTTTTAGAAAATGCTGATCTGTTTGCCAGCTTTGGTCATCCGCTGGCGAGACCGTTTTTCTCCAGAAGAATTGGAGTGGATCGGGATGAAAACACTGGTCAAAACATTCAAAATAAAATCATCTATGGCGCTAGGCTTTCAGGAAAAGTCACCGATGATTGGCGTATAGGGATGATGAATATGCAAACTGCCTCAGATGAGGAAGCTGGAATTGCTGGGAAAAACTTTAGCGTGTTGGCCTTGCAAAAGAAGGTGTTTAATCGCTCAAACATCGGGATGATCTTTGTCGACAGGGAATCTTTGGCATTGGATGAATACCAAAGTTTATTTAACCCTGATGAGTATAACCGTCTGTTAGGTCTAGAATACAACTTGGCTTCTGCAGATAACAGATGGACGGGAAAAGCATTTTACCATCGAACTTTTGAAAAAGACCTTGGAAAAAATCCGGGGACGTTCAATGCCTACATTCTGTACAATGACCTCCATTGGAACTGGAGTGTCAGCTATCTGGATATTGGCGAAAGTTATAATCCTGTGGTAGGATTTGTGCCAAGAGTGGATTACAAGCGCTTAAATCCAGATATCTCGTATAGCTTTTTCCCGAAATCGAGGATTATTAATCGGCATGGACCCACTGCAGAATATGAGTTGCGCTGGAATGAGACGTTAGGGACCACGGATCGGGATTTGAACATTGGTTATGAGGTACGCTTTCAGTCACTAGCACAGTTATCGGTGACCCAAAATAACAAATACGTTTATCTGTTTAATGATTTTGATCCCACTCGAACTGGGGGAGAAAAATTGAAAGCCGGTACAGGATACAACAATAATACGATTGAGCTGCAGTTTCAAAGCAATCCCCGTAAGGCATTTAATGTGAATTTACGATCTGAGTTTGGAGAGTATTTTACGGGATCGATCGCAAGTTTCAGAGGAGAAATGGGGCTTCGAATGGGCTATACAGCTAATGTTTCGATGAATTTCAGTTATAATAAAATTGAATTACCAGAACCACAAAACGACGCAGATCTATTCTTAATAGGTCCGCGAATTGATATTACGTTCACAAAAAGTCTATTCTGGACGACCTTTATTCAATACAATAATCAGATTGACAACCTGAATATCAACACCCGTTTGCAGTGGCGTTTTGCCCCGGTATCAGACTTTTTCTTAGTGTACACGGACAATTATTTCCCAGGGGACTTTATGCCAAAGCAGCGGAGCTTAGTCCTGAAGCTGAATTATTGGTTGAATCTATGATCCAAGTTTGTCTCTCTACTAGATCAGCCTTTCAACTTATACTAAATAAGATTTGATAGGAAGCGAAATTCGCCAGTTGAATCTTACATTGCATTTCGGGATAATCACAGCATTAGCCTTTCATTTTATACTAGATTCAATTATTTTTAGTCGAACGACAAATTTTTGAAAGTGATGAAGCGAATAATGCATTTTACTACCTTGATAGCCATTGCTTTTTTGACCTTGAGCAGTGCCACTCAGCCCGAGCCAATTCAAGAGATCTTGCCATCGGCTTTTGATTTTTCGAAAAGCGAGCTATCAGCACAACCTCAAATTCAGCAAGACCTTCAGCAAAAGACTTCAAACACAAGTGTAGAAGTAGCAGAAAAAAACGCGGTGAGGACGAGAATTGCTGATTTGCCGACTCTGAATGGTGAGTGTAGTCTTGTGGTTCCTTCGCCTTCGATTGCAAATGAGAATGGAAGAACGCTAGCCGCGACTACATCAGATGACATTTTTTATTCGAAGCAAGGTTCATATACGGTTACTTGGCAATATGACGATGGCAATGGTACTATTTTGGAGCAAAAGCAGGAGGTAGTGATCAAAGATGTATCCGCTTTGACCCCCGAGGCAGTAAAACTGCCAACAATCAGGGGAGATTGTATGGTGACAATATCTCCTCCTGCGGCGTTTGACAACTGCAAAGGAAGAGTCTTTGCCAAGACAAATGATCCTCTCATTTATGATCAACCCGGAGAATATTCCGTTTTGTGGGTTTTTGAAGATGGGAATGGCAATGCTACCTATCAGGAGCAAGCTGTACTTGTCCAGGATTTAATTTCGCCTTTGATTACTCCACCCGCAGATTTGACAATTCGGATTGAGGAAAGGGAGCAGTTTGCCATTGCAGAAAACCTAGGAACGCCTCTGGGATCTGATAATTGTAGCGAAGTAGTCATCAGCAATAATGCGCCATCTTATTTCGAAGTAGGAATCACCGAGGTAATCTGGACTTCTACCGATGGAAATGGAAACACTTCACAGGCAATCCAAAAAATCACCGTTATAGCTTCTGTTCCGAGAAATGGCTTGGAAAACAATCGATTTGCTATTCAAGGGGAATTAAAACCAGGAGAGTTTCAACTCTTCCCCAATCCTGCCATATCTGAAACCAATCTCTATGTAGGGATGGATCAAGAAGCTGACGTAAAGATCGAATTATTTGATGGAGCTGGACGATTGGTATATGAGAGATCCATCCGAAGGTCAAATACTTTTGAATATCAAATTCCTGTAAATAATTTGAGCGCGGGAGTATATCAGGTCCAAGTGAGCGTTGGCGATCAAATAATGAGCAAGCGGTTGATTAAAAAGTAGCGACTAAAATTCTCCGAAAAGGTTTTCCATTTTTCTGAGAATTTTTCCTTGAGCGTAGCTATTTCAGATTTGTTCTTGGGTTCCGCCTTGGGAAATTACCATATAAGTAGGCCAGATCTCCTTTGAGAGATCTTCCAAAAGTCAACGACTCTAAGTTCTTAAAAAGAGTATGGTGAATTCTGAAAAGGTTTTCCGCATAGCCTGTTTGACTTAAATCATTGCTGGAAAGCTTCCCTTCCAGCTTGATTTTACGGTTCTTTCTTGAGCTTGAATTAGTCCGATAGTGAAAAATAAGGAGCTAGAGTTTAATTTTTGGAAGCTTCTATTCTCGCCTTCGCTCCCGTCATCAAAATCCTGCGAAATCCATCCTTCGTATCCGAACTCACCTCTTTACCCAGGACTTTTACTTTGGAATACGATTCGGGAATCTCGATCGAAATTCCCCATTTTTTTTCGGTTTGAGTGATTTCGATCGATAGTTGATCGCCCGACTTTTCATAAGTCATCGAGATTTCATTATCCCCAATGAGCACCTTTTGAATACTGGCATTTTCCCAATCAGTTGGCATCTGCGGACGGATGTAAATCACCCGATTTCCAGCATCTGGCTGAATCCCAAAAAACTGGGTGATGATCGGAACGGCGAAACTGTACATATTCCAAGCCTGTGTAAACATGCCGTAATCCGGCGAAACTTCATAAATCGAACCCGGCAAGGCAAAGCCAAAACTTCGTGTCATTCGCTTAAGGTAGTCCAATGCAGCATCTGGATTTCCGTAGTTATTTTCGCCGATGGCTTGAACGCCCGTTGGTAAAGTCATCACTGCACCGGTGTAGGAGAAAATTTTGCTTCCTGAAAAAGTACCATCCTCGCTTTCTGCCTGCTCATCCCGATCAATTCCTGTAACGAAGACTCCAAAAGGATTGGTATATTTTTCTCCCGTGGCTAAAGCAATTCTAGCCTTCTCTGGATCAGCAATTCCTGTTTCCATTGGCGTGTTGACTACCCAATTATGATAAAGGACAAAGCCTTGCTTTTGGTCTTTTGGCAATGTGGATAATTTTGCTTTTGTAGCCTTTAGTTCTTTCACCGCCCAAGGCTTATTCAAGGTGTCTGCACGGATAATTGCTCCATCAATCAAATGAAGTGCTTCTTCGGCTGTTCCGATAAAATCTGCGTAAGAACCGAATTCCGGCACCCAAAAATCGGTATTTATCTTTTCGGCCAAGGCATCCGCCGTCTGTTGATACCTTTTTGCAAGTTCATATTCCCCTAATATTTCAGCCATCTGAGCAGCATCGGCAAACGCCTTTTGACTGTAAGCCGCCACATCGATCATCTCAGATTCCAATCCGTGGATTTCCATCATTCCATAGCCATCGGGTAAGAGATTTCCATCCTTGTCGTTTTCTTCAAGCAGCCAGTTCAGCCCTTTTTCGATCCCGGGAAAATAGGTTTCTAAAAACTCCCTATCTCCAGTCCAGCGATAGACTTCCCAAATCGTGGAGGCCCATTGTGGGGTTTCATTGATATTTCCAGGGTTGAATACAATGCCATTTGTGCTGACTTCATGAACGATCCGACCGTTTCCATTTTCTTTTTCCGATAGGGAATGAATCAATTCTATGGTAGAATAAACCAAGTCTTTTCTGCCTGTAGTTATCAGTCCCTGAATGGTGTACTCGCTATCCACACCAAACCACCAAGGGTAATCCTGCAGACCTGCACCAAATCCTCGCCCGATTCCCGGAACGTCGCGAACTAGCCAGTCGGTATTGTATTTTATCCACTCATAGGCTTCTTGAAGTTCCTGATCTGGGATTTGAATCTCCGCGGTTTGCCGGAGTTTTTCATACCGAGATTTTTTGGAAAAGAAGTCTTCAACATAAGTAGACTTTAAATCTGCAAAGGTCTCCAATGCTTCCAAATTGCTCTGATCTGAGCCTGCGATAAAGATGGGAATCTGAATCGACTGCCCGGACGGGATCATCAAGTCAACTTCAGAACCAGCTGAAGCTCCTTTTCCCTTTGGATTCATTTCGCAACTGATCTCAGAAGGATTCAAAATAAATTCATTACTGCCGCCCCAGACCGTGAACCAGTCATTCCCCAGGTCTTTTCCGGTAAAGGTTTGGGTTTGCTCGTCAAAAGAAATCACATCCGTGCTATCGACCATCCCACTTCGATCACCGAGCCAAACGGGCATTAAATCCACGTAGGCATTAAAGTTAAATCTGATCGATTTTTCGGAGGCATCTACATTTTTAATTTCGTAAAGAATGACTATTCCAGGCTTACCATCAGGTACAAAATGGACGCGTCTCACTTCCAAACCCATTTCGCTCCCATCAAATTGGATAGCGTTAGCCATGGAATAATTCGCAAATGAAGTGCCTTGATCGAGGCAAATACTCTTTTCTCCAGAACTGAGAGAGGCCGTAAATCCATCCATCAATTTGATCGGATGCATCCAGATTCCTCCCATTTCTCCTTCCACATGCCAACCCATATCCGGAAAACTCCCATCCTGATTTCCGATAAGGTAAAGTCGATCACCTGCACTGGTAAAAGGGCTTTTCAAATAATCCGATTTTCCTGTAAGTTGGGGTAATTCGCCAAGGCTCTCCATGAGCTGCTCATCTGGAGATTTTGGTCTGGTACAGGAGAATATCAAGGTTGTTACTAGAAAAAGCGATACATAATAGTTAGACATAAACAGATTTTATTTTTCGAGAGTTTTTCTGATTTCTCTCCAAGTGATCAATTTGATGTTGTTTTTTTCGATGAGTTCTCTGGCTTTTTCACTAGTGAAAAAATCAAAATCCGCCTGCCTCCAAGGTGCATGATAGGTGTCATGACCTGCTGTCACTGCATTCATCTCCTCATCATCAAATGCCAGATGAATCAGAATCACGTTAAAACCAGGTTTCAGATTATTCAATGCATCCGTATAAAAGTTTTCCATTCCAGATGTGTAATTTTCTGGTTCAGCCATAATTAGCTGATCGATTATGGGGAACATATCCACGTTTATACCTTCAAAAAGAGCCGAATTTGGTTTGATGATTCCTTCCACAATCTGTGTGTTGAGTAAGACTGGGATCTTCAACTCTTCAGCTATTTTCAAATATGACCTCAGATATTCCGGACGTCCATAGAATACACAACCCATATGTGAGTCCAAATGTGTGGGAGTGATACCCATTTGATTTGCAGCTTTGATCTGGGCTCTGATTTCTTCCTCTACTTCAGCAGGGCTAGCATTCATAGCTACGGGTCCGCAGTCTTTATACATATGACCGCTTTCATTTGCCAGTCCGGGTACTGCTGTACGTCCAGCTTCCGGACCCCAATTGAAATTCTCCCACTCATTGGTTAGCGTGATATGAATCCCAATATCCAAATCAGGCATTTCCTCCGCCATTTTCGCAGCTTCCGCAGACCAACTTACTGGCACCATCATGCTGGTGGAGTTGACTATTCCTTTCTTCAAAGCTTCAAACGTAGCCTTGTTTTCAGAATGTGATACTCCCACATCATCTGCATGGATGATGATAAGTTTAGCGTCCTTGGCATAACCTAGTTTTTCAGCTAGGTTTTGGGAAAAAGTAACTGTAGGCAAGAAAGCCAAAAGGAATAGGGAGTAGCGTAGGTTTTTCATCTTGGGTTGTTATTTAGTCCAAGGTATAAATATCTTATCTGTATGTACGTTTTTCTGCCAGTAAGCGAATTCTCTTTGGTCAACGGGTTGGAAGACCGATGACAGAAGTAAACCAGAATTCAATATGTCTTTGGACCTTAGATCCAATAAATTTTCTACTGGCAAGATTCCGTATAATCACAATATCTTATTATACTGATTGATGCCAGTAGCGTGATATCTACGAATAGACTGGCAGTAAAAAGAATGACTGATTCGATATTTGTAACCAAATACTCTGTTGTTTTTGTGATCCCGTTTCAACAAAGAGGAAATACATTTTTTTTGGTTGTAATAAAGCTACTCACGATACTTTTTTGCCTTTGTACTATAAACCCAGATGTAGCTGAAAAAACTTGTAAATATCTGAAGAATTACAAAGTAAAGCCAAGTTGAGGGCTCATTTAGAGGCTCAAAATTGATGGTATTATCGTAATACAACTTTGAGATTACCAAAGCCAGTAATGTACCAGGTAGGACAACTGCTACCCAAAAGTTGAAAAATGAGCGATAAATAAAGGGGGTATGCTTTTTTTCTGCAGGACGTTTAGCTTGGTGTTTTTTCATAAGAGACTTAAATCTACTTGCTTGGATTCCGATCAGGCTTCTTCTCTAAATTTCTTTGATTTCGGCTTGTACTCTTTAAAGTAAAGCCAAGTCCCGAATATCAATTGAAATAGCAAGATTTTGACATAGGTAGATGGCAATTCGAAAAAGTACAGCCAAAGCGGGTCGCTTTTGAATAACTGAATTACAATCGTGGTAATAAGGCTGGCTGGAAGTATAACTGCCAACCAGAAGTTAAAAAATGAGCGGTAAACGAAGTGGATTTTCTTCTTCTTTGTGGGGGGAGTTGTGGCTTCGTTTTTTTTCATACTTAGAATTGACTTTGCTTGCTCGCACTTCGATCAGGAATTTTCTCTAAGATCCTTCGATCGAGATTTGTAATCCCAAAAGTACATACAAGTTCCAAATACTATCTGAAAAGCGAAGAAACCTAGCCAAAAACCTGGGCTCCTCAGTTGATCCAGAGAGAAAGGGTTATCATTGAAAAGCTCTGAAATGATAATAAACAATACTGCCGTAGGAAGAATGAAGACGAAGTAAAAATGAGCTAGCGACCGATAGGTAAAAGGTAATTTTTTCTGTTTCATGATTTTATGAGCTTTGTTTACGGTTTCTTCCAAGATGATGTCGAGTATTAGGTCTATAGAAAATATAGTATGTATGTACGCTTTTCTGCCAGTAAGCGAATTCTCTTTGGTCAACGGGTTGGAAGACCGAAGACCGAAGTAAACCAGAATTCAATGTGTCTTTGGACCTTCGATCCTATAAATTTTCTTCTGGCAAGATTCCGTATAATCACAAAATATAGTAATTAGTAAACGAGGTGAAAATCAGATAGACAAACAATTTCAAATAGAACTCCTCGCTCTTCAGAAAGTCCCATGAGATGGTTCTATTGATCAAGAAATGTGTGCCTAATGCGAAGAAAATAGCTCCTGGTAGGGTAAGCTTCCACCAATACTTACGATATGGCGTGAAGTGCTTAATAAATCGTTCTTTTCCCTTTTCCGGATCCATCAATCAAAATTTTACTTATACTCAAATTTAAACTCTTTCAAATCCGCTGGAATCTTCTTTTTCCTTTCAGATTCTAATTGGTAGAGATAGTCCCCTAGTTCTGCGAAGAAAGGAAAGCCAATTTGATCATATTCATACTCGTCATCATTGAGCGTTTCGTCAGCATTCACATAGATGACTGCCGATACAAAAAACTCAATGTCCTTTTTGAAATCCACATAATAACTTGCATCGATCAAGTGTCCGTAAGCTTCTCCTGTTTTATTAAAAATACGAATGTTCGCTGGGAAATCAGTTTTGTCATTTCCGTCTAAATAGAATTTGGAATACCTGTCCCAATATTCTGAAGCAGGATAGCTGGGAAAATTGCTCTCCGCGGGAAGCATGCTCATGTATTTCAAAACAAACTCCCTGTGTTCCTCATTGAGTGCAAATCTCTTTGATTCTACAAACGACCTAGGGAACATAATTCTTTCCACTATTCCGTGAAAATCAGAAAGTGCCATTCTATTCTTGAATGTAAAATCCATTCCGAGTGCTACCAGTGAATCTCCATCGTAATAGGCATTTCCGATTGTTGGGTTTTCCACATTTGAATAGGTAGTTTCTATAGTTCGCTCCGGAATCTCCAAAATCACTTTACCAGCTGTATCCACGAAGCGAATAGGATTGACAATTCTATTCTGCTCTGCGCTGGCTGAATAGCTAAGCCTATGATTGATAATCGTATGTTCCAGTCCTTTTGATATGAGTTTTTGGTTGATGTAATCTTGCCCCAACAATTCATACAGTCTATTATAGGCATCGTTATCTGAAACAAGCAAAATCTTTTTGATGTAATGCGCTATGCTAGGTAAAGAATCTTTTGAAGAGAAATCTACCAAAGCGGGGATTTGCGAGGGACGAATCGAATCGATCAGCATAGTGGTTTGAGCATCTAAATCCTCGATATTCTGCTCCTCCAGCCATTCTAAAGCAAGTAATGCAACAGGTAATTTGACAGTTGAAGCTGGATAAAAATAACGCTCATCGTCCAGATTGACTGTATAATCAGTCATCATCGGGTTTCCATGTTCATTGCGTTCGATCTGCGTGTAGATAATCTGAACGTGATACTTATCCACATCTCGCAACACCTTTTCCAGAGTTGGATAATTGGCCAATCTATCTTCAAAAGGCACTTTTTCTTTTGGCGAGCAGGAAGTGATCAGAATTCCGATTAATGTTAGTTGCGCAATAAATTTCATAAGCTGGACAAATTGTGGATCACTTGATTGAGATAGATTAAGTCTCCCAACACATGATAGGCAGAAATTACTATTCTGTTTACACTCGGGCTATCAGCGGTCGGATAAGGAAATGAAGAAGTAATAATTCCCGCTTTTTCGAATTCTTTAACCCACTTATCGTCGCTGTAGGCGAATGCAGGGAAGTTTCTACTTCCATGCAATTGCTGAATATTTGCAGTTTCCTGAGCAAAAATCCCACAGGCATCTTGTAGCCAGCTTTTTTTCTTCAAGTAGAGTTTCTCCATATCCAAGAATGTTTTCAGATGAGCAGGCGAACCAGGAGATGCTCCTCCAAAAAGTGGAGTTGCTTTGATTTGGTAGATTTGCGTTTCTTCACCTAAAATTATTCCTGCCGGCAAACCCAAGCCTTTTCCCAAAGAACCCGAAACCAGTAAGTTGATAGAAGGATCAGCCCACTTTTGGTAAGTGCCATAGATACTATTTCCAACCGCTCCAAAAGCATGACTGTCGTCTATCAAGAGACTTATCTCATGTTTTTGAGCTATTTCTCTTACCCAATCATAATCATGAATTTCACAGGCAAACGGATCAACCGCATTTCCAATGAGTAAAATTTTTCTTGGAGAGAGGATTTCAGATTGTTTTAGGCAATGCTTTTTCCATTGTATAAAATTAAATTCAATGGAAGGAGAAAGATTATCTGGGATTATTGCAGTATGTGCATCTGGTGCTATCCATATTTCATCTGCATCTTTAGCGAGTGATTTCCAGGCTGCGATTCCTGCAAGATACCCAGAGCTCAGAACGGCCGCAGCTTCAGATCCAGCTTTCTGAGAGAAGTGATTTTCAAAGTCATCAAAAACCTGCAGACGTATAGTATTAATTCTGCTTTGTCCGTGATTCGCACCAAAGAGAAATAGATTGTCTGATAAAGCCTTCAGAAAAGTCTTGTCTTGAGCAATGCCCAAGTAGGAGGTTCCGCTGAAATAAAGGTATTCTTTTCCTTCTATGTTGATCGTTCGACCTATTCCTGAGTTCAGGTAATGATTTTTCAAAGGGCTTGTTTATTTAGCGAAAATCTGAGTTTCGTCTTGAAAGGATTTGAACTCCAGCGCATTTCCGCAGGGATCGAGAAAGAACATAGTCGCCTGCTCCCCTACCTCACCCTGAAAACGGATGTAAGGCTCGATCACGAACTCTATCCTATGAGCTTTTAGTTTATCAGCCAATTCATGCCATTCGCCCCAGGGCAAAATTGCTCCGAAATGCCGGACTGGAACGTGCTTTCCATCCACCGTATTTGTTTGGGCCAAAGCCAACTCCTCAGGCTTTATGTGGGCTGAGAGTTGATGTCCAAAGAAGTTAAAATCTATCCATTTGTCGGTACTTCTACCGATCTCACAACCAAGAAGATCGCCATAAAATGCGCGTGTCTCTGCTATATCCCTAATAGGGAAAGCCAGATGAAAGGGTTTAAATTGGCTCATAATGTGTACTTTCGTTGAGGACTTTTCGGCTTCAATTTAGTTGATTATTCCTTAAATATTATGGAGAAAAGGAAATCGGTATCATTGGTTTTGAGCAGCGGTGGAGCTCGGGGACTAGCGCATGTGGGTGTGATCGAAGAGCTGGAAAAGCGGGGCTACCACATTTCTGAGATTGCAGGTTGCTCTGCTGGCGCACTAGTCGGTGGTATGTATGCGGCTGGTAAAATGGAGGAATTCAAAGATTGGATTTGTCATTTGGATAGGCTTGATGTGTTTTCCTTGATGGATTTCACTTTTTCCAGTAGAGGATTTATCAAAGGAGAAAAGGTCTTTAACGCCTTGAAAAAAGTGGTGGAGGATTGTAATATTGAGGATTTTGATATTCCCTTCTATTGCAATGCAGTTGATTATATCAACGGAAAAGAAATAATTTTTAGGGAAGGGAGTTTGTATGATGTCATTAGGGCTTCGGGAAGTATTCCTACAGTTTTTCAGCCTGCACGCTTTAATCGACATGAGTTGATCGATGGTGGCGTCCTAAATCCTGTGCCGCTTTCTCTTTTGCAAAAGACAGAAGAAAATATGATTGTTGTGGTTGGTTTGAATGCCGGCGATTCTGAATTGGTGATATCTCCAAAAAAAGATGCAACTGGCAAAAGCTATATATCTATGCCCACTTGGGTAACGGACTATCGTACTAAAATGCGACAGTATTTTCCAGAGCAAATAAAGGAAGAAAAGCCAGCTTCGCTCAGTTCGATTAGCCTGATGACACGCTCGTTTGACTTGCTCCAAGATAGGTTTTCGGCCTTATTGATTGAGAAATTTCAGGTGGATGTTTCGATTCAGGTAGCAAGAAATCAAGCGGGTACTTTGGAATTTCACCGTGCGGAAGAACTGATAGAAATAGGTCGGGTAAAAGCAATTCAAGCCTTAGACAAATGGGAAAATGACAATCTCCGAACTGAATAAATTACTTGGTAATATCGATATTTACTTGCTGGATCAGATTCTGAAAGGCAGGTTTTCAGCCGAGATGAAAATCCTGGATGCTGGCTGTGGGGAAGGAAGAAATGCTGTCTATTTCATCAATGAAGGCTATCAAGTATTTGGTATAGATCAGAACGAAGTGGCGATTCAATACTGTCGATACTTGGCAAAGAGCTTGGACAAGAGTTATGATGCGCATCGATTTCAAGTAGCTGGATTGGAGCAAATACCTTTTCATCAGGAGGCTTTTGACGCTGTCATCTGTTCGGCAGTTCTACATTTTGCAAAGGATGAGAGTAACTTTTGGCAGATGATGAATGAAATGCTTAGAGTGCTGAAGCCGGGTGGGGTTTTATGGTTTCGGATGACGACTGCATTTGGAGGGATTTTGGAGAAAAGCCAAGCACTAGGAGGAGGAAATTACCTGCTTCCTGATGGTTCTGAAAGGTTTTTGCTCACTGAATCTCATGTGGATAAGTTACAAGAAATGGGTTTGAATTTTCTGGAACATCCTAAATCTGTGGTGGTGCATGGTCAGCGCGCAATGGGAGTTTTCGTGACGGAGAAGTGAAAAATTAAAGATTAGAGATTGGAGAAAACGGGCTAAGCGAAAGCCTGCTTGCCTCGATTCTTGTCTAACCTGCCGAATTTAGATGTTTGTGGAGACACAATCATCGGCGTGATTAAGTCTAAGGCTGAAGATCTGTCTTGAGGACGCAGCCTCGAACTGATTAAAAGCATTATTTTTCGCCTTGATTCGTGTTTCACGAATCGAAATAAGATGTTTATGCAGATAGTTGCATCGGCATGAAAAAAACAGAAAGAATGATCTTTAAATGGATTTACAATACGGATTGGAATTAGTAGGAACCTTTGTTTTGGCGATATCAGGGGCATTGGCTATTCGAGAGCTTGAGCATGATTTGTTTGGTGCTGGCTTTACAGGTTTTATCACGGCTATTGGTGGCGGTACGCTTAGGGATATTTTACTGGATAGCTATCCGCTAGTTTGGATCGCCGATGTGTGGTTTCTCTACGCGATATTTGCAGGGATTTTGGCTGCATTTATTTTCCCCACTTTTCTAAGCAGACTTCGGAAAACTTTCTTTTTATTTGACACGCTTGGGATTGCATTTTTCACTGTACTTGGAGTGGAGAAAGCTCTTAGTTTGGGCATGAGACCAGAGATTGCAGCTATGATGGGGATGTTTTCGGCTGTGATGGGTGGCGTGATCCGGGATACGTTGACCAATGAAATTCCAATTCTTTTCCGCAAAGAAATCTATGCTTCTGCCTGCTTGGCTGGGGCAATTGTTTACTTGGTTCTTAATTATTACGAGGTTCCAAGGGATATGAATTTGTTGATTTCCATTGCAGTGATTATAGTGATCAGACTACTTTCTATGAAGTATAAGTTAAGCTTGCCGAGGTTAGACTGAATCGAGGATCAATGGCAAATTCAAGACTCAATTTTCAAAAGTATTACCAAAGCTTTGGGATGATTGCTGGGACTTCTCCCTTGTATTTCTGGTAGGCCTCGCCAAATTGGATTATCAGGTTTTTTTCCTCAAAATATATCCCAAAAGGTAAATATAAAAGTAAGCAAGCAACATGAACGGTAGCGCTTATCGTCCCTGCAAAAAGAAAATAGCCGAGAAAAATCAGCACTAATCCTGCATAAAGCGGATGACGAATCTTTGAGTATAAACCAGTAGTAACTAAGGTTTCATCTTCTTTTGATGAAGTCGCAAACCCAAGAAACCGCATTACTGAATAGTGTTTGCTTGATTTTGAAACGATAATAGTCCCAAATCCTGCGAGCATATAGCCTAGATAATTGGTCAGATCACCCTTGTTGATCAAAAGGCTTTTAGGAATCAGCAGCGCTTGGATCACGATGCCGAGGAAAAGCAACAAGGAGATCAGCGTGTAAGCCAAGCGATACCATTTGTAGGCATTTCCCCATTTTCCCTCCAAAATTCTTTTTAACTTGGATGCAGCCAGAATAGAATGAAGTGTATAAAATACGATCCAGCTGAGAGCTAGTAGCACATAATTCATCAGGGTATATTAAATTTCAGAGTAACTATAATTTTTATGAAAATCGGAATAATCCGCGAAGGAAAAAACCCGCCCGACAAACGAGTTCCTTTTACGCCTGAGCAGCTGAAAGCCATCAAGGAAGAATATGCGGGTAAGCTCACTTTTCAAGTACAATCCAGTCCATTTCGCTCTTTCACCGACCAGGAATTTCTTGATGCGGGTATAGAGATTGTGGATGATATTTCAGGTTGCGACGTGCTTTTCGGAGTGAAAGAAGTGCCGATTGATCAGTTGATTGAGGGCAAGACATACTTTTTCTTTTCTCATAGTCTCAAAAAACAAGCCTATAATCGGAAGCTGCTTCAGACTGTTTTGGATAAAAACATTCGATTGATTGACTATGAAGTTTTGAAAGATGAGGAAGGAAATCGGGTGGTTGCCTTTGGAAGGTGGGCCGGAATAGTAGGGGCTTACAATGCTTTTTGGACGTACGGGAAGAAGACTGATTTGTTTGACCTTAAGCGCGCCAATGAATGCACAGATCTGAAGGAACTTCATAGCGAGCTAGCCAAAGTACAGCTGCCGCCAGTGAAAATTGTGCTGACTGGCTCAGGGCGTGTGGGAAATGGAGCTAAGGAGGTTTTGAATTCATTGAAGATTCGTGAAGTATCGGTTCATGACTTCTTGCATCTATATTTTGATGAGCCTGTTTATGTGAAATTGAGTTCTGCAGATTACAATAGAAGGAAATCAGATGGAGGCTTTGACAAGCAAGAATTCTACAGCTTCCCAGAGAGATATGAAAGTCATTTCCAGAAGTTCGCAGAAGCGGGAGAAATGATGATTTCGGGAGCTTATTGGGATCCAGATGCCCCTCGTTTGTTTGAACTGAAAGCAATTGCCGCTGATGATTTTCAGCTTTCGGTGATTGCGGATGTGAGTTGTGACGTGGGAGGGCCTATTCCTACTACGATTACTTCCTCTACTATCACTGATCCAGTGTATGATGTAGATCGGCAAACTGGCGAAAAACTGCCTGCCTTTGGTAGCCAGACCAGTATATCTGTGATGGCTGTAGATAATTTGCCTTGTGAACTTCCACGGGAAGCAAGTCAGGAGTTTGGGACTCAATTGTCAAAATGGGTGATTCCGGCTCTTTTGGAAGAAAATTCAGGAATACTTGAGCGTGCTACCATTGCTCGAGACGGAGATCTGACTATTGAGTTTATATACCTTACAGACTTTGTAAATCAACATGAATAACCTGAATCGATTTTTAGAATCCACACTTTTGAAGCCCACCATAACTGGGGCAGCGGTGGATTTGCTAATCAGGGAGGCAATCGAAGAGCAATTTATCGGTGTGTGCGTTCCTCCTTTTTGGCTAAAAAAAGTTAGAAGAGACTTAGGCGAAGAGCATGTGCAATTGGTGACGGTGATCGGATTTCCTTTTGGCTATTCTGATACGGCTACGAAAGTATTTGAAACTCGGGAGGCGATCAGTCAAGGTGCAGATGAATTAGATTTGGTTTGGTCACAGACTGCTTACCATTCTGGCATGAATTGGCCAAAGATTGAAATCGCTCAAATCGCAAAGATCTGTCATGAAGAAGAACGAATCCTTAAAGTCATTATCGAAACAGCCAATCTGGATGAAAAGCAAATCGTAGAAGCTTGCTTGATCTGTCAGGATGCTGGAGTGGATTTTGTGAAAACATCCACTGGCTACGCTTCGGCTGGCGCAAGAGTAGAAGATATCAAGCTGATGCGAGAGAATTTGTCATCCTCGGTGGGCATCAAAGCGAGCGGGGGTATCAAAACACTGGACTTTGCGCTCGAACTGATTAAAGCAGGAGCTGACAGAATTGGGAGCAGCTCTGCCAAAGAGTTGATGGATTCTTGGAGAAATTCTCAATCGTTGCTGAAGTAGATCAGTAAAAATGGAATAATGAAGAAGGTCAGAAGAACGTAGACAAAGCCTAAATACCTACTTTTAACTGATTTTTTGCCCATATATAACGCCAAGATCACTGGGATATTCCTTAGCGTAGGAAAAGGCAAGAAAATCAGTGCTCCTATAAAATTGAACAGAAAGTGAACAATCGCTAGTGCGATAGCAGCTTCTGTCTTATATATGGCAGCTAAAGCTGCCGTGATCGTAGTTCCTATATTGGCTCCGATAATAAAAGGGAAAGCCATTTTTACAGACACTTTTTTATTTGCGACCAAGGGAACCACCAAAGAAGTAGTCACAGTGCTGGACTGCACAGCAGCCGTGAAGAAAGTCCCATAGATAAATGCCATGTATGGATTCTTAAAAATCAGCTTATTGATGTCCGTAAAGGTATTTAGCACAAATGCTTTATAAACAGAAGTAGAAAGTATTTTTATCGCTGCAAAAACCAAGAATACTGAAAGAATCATCGTTAAGAATGGAATGCTTATGGTATTCGAGATCCACTCTGTGATCGGTCTGGTGAAGACTTTGTTGTACACAATAGTCCCTGAATATGACTCATCTGAGATAAATACGCTTGCTATAGAGATGGATAGTTTAGATAAAAAACCGAAATATACTTCCAACGGTAACAGAATAATAACAGTGAAGATGTTAAAAATATCATGAAGCATACCCGCAGAAAATGCTCTTTTGAATTCTCTCTTATTCATAATGTAAGAGAGAGATACCAGCGTAGAAGTCAGGGTAGTTCCGATATTGGCACCCATTACCATAGGTACTGCTTGCTCCAAAGTGAGGTGTCCGGAAGCGACTACGGCTACTATGCTGGCAGTAACGGTGGAACTGCTTTGGATAAGGGCGGTCATCAGAAGTCCAATGAAAAGACTGATAAAAGGATTTCTGGTGGCCTGAAGGATATTATCTGCCACCTCATTGTTCAGATTGCTCATCGCTACAGTGAGCAAATCAATCGCGAAGATGAATAGCAGAAGCGCCAAAAGCATCATCAGATAGCTTTTTGTCTTATTTACCTTGTCTTTTTCCAGCTCTAAGCTCTCCATCTAGCAGATTCATAATTTATCCTGTTCACCACTTTCATCAATAGATTCGGCATTTTTAAAAGATACGGAACTTTCCTACAATCCAAATTTTTAATAAAATATTTGGCAAAAGTTGAAATTTTTTTGGGAAAAACAAGGCAAAACTATCTTTTAGAAGAGCAATTGTGCTTACTTAACAATTTGATAACATGGATAGAAATATAACTTCTTTAATTTTGCGCGACCGACCAAAAGGCAAATCATGGCCAATAAAAAAATAGATCAAAACATTAATCAGGATAAGCTCTCCAAAGGCGCTTATTCGCTATTTGATTTTACCAAGAAAGAGAAGCCTTTTCTGATAGTCATATGTGTACTAATCTCAATCGCTGCTGTAATTACCCCTTATACCTATGCTGCCATGTGGTTTGGGTTTGCATTGGCTGCTTATTCTGCGATTGCAAACGATAGTATACAGACTATCGGAACATTTATAGCATCCAATCACTCTAAGAAGTGGTATTGGCTTTGGCTATTTATGGGGCTTATTTTTGTAGCCACGGTTACTTACAGCTGGTTTGTATTCGACGGTGATGTGAGTTATGAGCGACTGAGTGTGCCAGGATTGGATAAAGCTCCTACGAGCTTTGTATTTCTTCAGCTTGCGGCACCTATTGTGCTCCTCATCATGACTAGGTTGCGAATGCCCGTTTCTACTACATTTCTCTTGCTTAATGTCTTTACTTATAGTGCTGGCACTATTGTAAGCGTGATGTTTAAGAGTTTTGTAGGGTATATTTTGGCTTTTACCATTGCTATTGCGGTATGGTTTGTACTTGAGCGATTTGTAAAGAATTACCTTAAAGGAAAACCTGCTCCCTATTGGATCTATTTGCAATGGGTTACTTCAGGGACTCTCTGGGCAGTATGGATCATGCAGGATGCTGCCAATATCGCGGTATTCCTTCCTCGACAGTTAAGTGCACCGGAATTCATCGTCTATACGGGGTTTGTATTTTTGGGGTTAGGCTTCCTTTTCTATATGAAAGGGGACAAAATCCAAGGGATTGTCAACGAGAAAACAAATGTGACGGATGTGCGTGCCGCGACTATAGTCGATTTTGTGTATGCACTTATCCTATTCTACTTTAAGCTTTATAGCAATGTGCCGATGAGTACTACCTGGGTATTTATAGGCTTATTGGGTGGTAGAGAAATAGCGATTGCACTTGGAAAGCATGCAAAAGCGGAAAAGAGAAATGCTTGGCTTTTCAGAGCCTTCAGATTGGCGCGCAAGGATGTCTACAAGGCATTCATCGGATTGGTTGTATCGTTGATTCTTGCATTTATCATTAATGATGGTGTGAGAAACGAAATTATTGACTTTTTCTAGACAGTTTGGAACTAGAACTTTACAGTCACGAATACTTCATGAATGAAGCCCTGAAGCAAGCCAAAGTTGCTTTCGAAGAAGGGGAAGTTCCTGTAGGTGCAGTGATAGTTTCGAAGAACAGAATCATCGCGAAAGCTTACAATCAAACAGAGAAACTCAATGACGTAACCGCCCATGCAGAAATGCTTGCGATCACTTCTGCGGCTAATTACATGGGAGCAAAGTACCTGAATGATTGTAGATTGTATGTGACTTTGGAACCTTGTGTAATGTGTGGAGGAGCACTTTTTTGGTCGCAAATCGGCGAAATCCATTTTGGAGCCTCTGATCCTAAAAGAGGGTATTTGCAAAGCAATCCGGGAATATTGCACCCCAAGACCAAAGTTTTTTCGGGTAGTCTTGCGCTTGAATCAGAACAGCTAGTATTGGAATTTTTTAAAAAACTCAGAAAATAGAAGGAATTTGGTCATTCAAGAACCTTTTTCAACTGGTCTTGGTTGCTAAGGCAGATTATTTGTATGATTTTTAAATCAATCTTTTAACCATAAAATTTAAACAAAATGGCTTTCGAACTTCCATCCTTACCTTATGCCGCTACGGCTTTGGAACCAAACATTGATGCAAAAACTATGGAAATCCACCATGGTAAGCACCACAATGGATACGTAACTAATCTTAACAACGCAATCGCAGGCACTGACCTGGAAAACAAGTCTATAGAAGAATTGCTTCAAGTAGCAGGATCTAACACCGCGGTAAGAAACAATGGCGGTGGTCATTATAACCACAGCCTTTTCTGGAAAATCATGTCTCCATCTGGAGGCGGAGAACCTACCGGCGATTTGGCTAATGCAATCAATGCCAAGTTTACCAATTTTGATGCATTCAAAGAAGTTTTCAACAAAGCAGCAGCTACAAGATTCGGTTCTGGTTGGGCTTGGTTGATCATGACATCAGCAGGCAAGCTTGAGGTTGTATCCACACCAAATCAAGACAATCCACTTATGGATGTGGCTGAGATCAAAGGAACTCCGATCATCGGACTTGATGTATGGGAGCATGCATATTACTTGAAATATCAGAATTTGCGTCCGAGTTATATTGAGGCTTTTTGGAACGTAATCAATTGGGAGCAAGCAAATGCTAATTATTCAGAAGCGTTGAAAAAATAAGCTTAGCAAGAATATTTATAAGATCCCCGGACTACTGTTCGGGGATTTTTTTTGTCCAAAGCTGAAATATTACTGTACGGTTTCGAGACAATGATTTTTTGTTGACAAGTTAAAAGTGGCTTTTAAAACTTATTTGAGCCTATTTCTTGCCTTGGCATTTCTTTTTCAATAGGGTGGCACAGAACGACACACACAAAGAACTATTGAAATGAAAACGACCAACTTGCTTTTTTTAACATTTTTGACCTACCTCCTAGGGTTAAGTAACCTTGCCGCCAAAGATGTCAGCCAGATCTCAGGAAAAATCACTGACCAAAACGAGAACTCAGTGCCTTATGCAAATGTGGCATTGATAGATGCTACGAGCGGCAATCTCGTGGGTGGGGCTGTATCTGATGAAAATGGAGTTTTTCTGATTGAATCAACGAAGACCGCCAAGGTGAAATTGGTGATTTCGTCCATCGGTTTTGCACAGTTTGAATCCGAGGTTTTCGCACTCGCACCAGGATTGATCAAAGAATTTGGGACAGTGGCTATCCAAGACGAGATGACGGGACTGGATGAGGTCACTGTGAAATCCTCGCGTCCTGAGATTATTATCGAGCCTGATAAGACCGTCATCAACGTGGAAGGAACGGTGATGGCTGAAGGATCTAATGCGTTAGACATAATCGGTAGATCTCCGGGAATCTACGTGGATCAGGATGGGATAATCAACCTGAATGGTAGGACTGGTGCTACAGTGATGATCAATGATCGATTGACTTACATGAGTGCCACTGATCTGGCAAACTTTCTTCGGGCTATGCCTGCGGATAACATTAAGAGTATAGAAGTGATCAATAATCCATCAGCACGATTCGATGCGGAAGGTTCTGCTGGTGTAATTAATATCAAGCTGAAAAAAAATACTGTAGATGGGATTTTTGGAAATATTCAGGCTGGAGCTTTGTATAACGGGCAATGGCTCCCAAACACTGGAGTTTCTCTAAATGTGAAGAAAGGCAAATGGAGCACAAATGCCAATTTGAACTACAATCACTATGGGAATTACAATGATTTGGAAATCAATAGAAACTTTGTAATCCCAGAAGGTGTATCAAACTTTTTTCAGGATTCAAGAATTACCACGAGGAACAAAAATCTGTTTTTCAACGGAGCGGCTAATTATGAGATAAATGAGAATCAAAATATCGCACTCAATGTACAGGCTTCAGATTCTAAGGATACCGATGACAGTAATTCTTTGACTGATATTATCACTCCGGGGATTTCAGAAATCAGCTACCTGGATTCTAAGAACAATTCTGTAGGAGTAGGAAATAGAATTTTTGTCAACCTTCACTACGATGCAAAGCTGGATACTTTGGGCACAAAGATCAGCTCAGACATTGACTTTACGAGAATGAATTCTGATAGTGAGTCTTTATTGACCAATATGCAATGGGTTGGTGAAAACACTTCAGACGTGATGAATAGTCGTATTTTGACACTCAATGATATGTACTACAACATCTTCACTGCCAAAGTAGATTTTGTGAAACCTGTAGGAAAAGGAAATACAATCGAGACGGGTGTAAAGGGAAGCTGGGTGATGTCGGATAATAACCTTGACCTGAGTAAATCCCAGGAAGATGGCCCACTTGTACCTGATCCAAGTAGCAACAGCTTCATTTACAATGAAAATGTCCTTGCAGCCTACATTTCGTATAAAGGTAAATTCTCCGAAAAACTTTCTTACCAGGCAGGACTCAGAGGTGAGTACTCTGATATCACAGGAAATTCGGTGACGTTGAATCAGGTGAATAACCAGAAGTATTTCAACCTATTCCCAAGTGCTTTTCTACAGCATAAAATCAGTGACAACTACCAGATCGTCTATAACGTGAATCGCAGAATCACCAGGCCAAACTATCGATTGCTCAACCCATTTGTGTATTATATCGATCCTTTGACGACAGAAAGGGGTAATCCGAATCTGAAGCCTCAGTATTCCAATAACTTGGAGATGAACCATGTGGTGAAAGGAGCTTACCAATTTACTCTCGGCTATAGTGAGACTGAGGATGCATTTATGCAGGTCTTTGTACAGAATGAAGAAGAACGCACTACAACTACCTACACAGATAATTTTGACAAGACAAGAAATGCCAACTTCAGAGCAATCATCCCGGTAGATATCAAAGAGTGGTGGACCACTTCCAATATGGTTCAGGTAAATTATAACCAATATAAATCCCAAATTGGTGACGACTACCTTGACGTTTCTAACACTTCATTTATGGTTCGCTCGCAACATAACTTGACATTGCCTTTGGGATTTAAAGCGGAGGTAATGGGTATTTATCTTGGTCCACAGATTTGGGGACAAGGTGAGATCGCTGGTTTCGGCTGGGTGGATGCTGGTGTGACCAAATCAATTATGAAAGATAAGATCACGCTTTCGGTAAACGGTACTGACCTTTTCCGCACCCAAGTAATCAAGGCGAATGTAGATTTTGCAGCTATTGATACAAATTTCCGTCAGTATCGAAGCAACCAGGGAGTTAGATTCACGCTGAAATACAATTTTTCCAAAGGAGAAAGCTTCCGTGTGAAAAGCAACTCAGGAAGCTCAGAGGAGAGAAATAGATTAGATTAAATGAGTAAAACAGCTTTTCCCATTGGGGAAAAGCTGTTTGCAATTTCCAAAAGTTAATAAAATACTGATATGAGGAAGTATAAAGTTTTAGCATTGATACTATGGATTTCTACCGGATTCAGCGGCCTTGCCACAGCTCAGGATTTTTCTAAGCTTGATCAGTTTTTGGACTCCCTGCAAATGCATGATAAGTTCATGGGAAACATTCTACTATCCCATGAAGACAAGGTGATCTATGAACGCTCAATTGGGTTCCATGATAGTGAGGCTGGCGAGAAATTGACAGAAGCCTCTCGCTTTCGAGTAGGCTCTATTTCTAAAATGTTCACGACTTCCTTGGTATTGAAAAGTGTTGAGGAAGGGAAATTGAGTCTTGAACAGCCGCTTTCGGACTTTTATCCCCAAGTAAAAAATGCTGAGAAGATCACTATTAGCCATTTGCTCCAACATCGCAGTGGCATCCACAACTTCACGAATGACGAAGTCTATATGACTTATTACCTGAACCCCCAAACCGAGGAGTTTATGGTAGAGCAAATCTTGGCTGGAGGTAGTGATTTTGAGCCGGACAGCAAGGGAGAGTACTCCAATTCCAATTTTGTGCTACTGACTTATATTTTGGAGAAAGTAAATCATCATTCGTATGCTGATCTGATCAAAGAATACATCACTTCACCACTGCGGCTGAAAGGTACTTATGTAGGTAAAGCTCCTGAAAAGGAAGAAACCAAGTCTTATAAATTTGGAGACGGAAAATGGGTTTTTGAGCCGCTTACCGATATGTCTGTACCTGCTGGCGCTGGCGCCATCGTTTCCACTACAACTGATCTGGCTAAGTTTATTGAAGTACTTTATGCAGGAAAAATTGTCTCAGAAGAAAGTCTAGGATTAATGATGGAGATGGAAGATGGATTTGGGAGGGGAATGTTTCAATTTCCTTATGGTGTTCAGAAAGGGTATGGGCACAATGGGGGGATCGATGGTTTCCATTCACATTTGAGCTATTTTCCTGAGGAAAAGTTGTCAGTCGTAAGTCTTTCAAACGGTTTGAACTTTAACAGTAATGAGATTTTGCTGGCCGTGCTTGATAGTTACTTTGGTAAGGAAGTGAAGATCCCTAACTTTTCCAGCGTCGTACTAAGTGAAGAAGATCTGGATGAATATGTAGGTGTATATGCTTCCGAGCAGATTCCTTTGGTGATTACATTTGTACGAGATGGAAACGTGCTCATTGCCAAACCCAGTGGCCAACCGGATGCTCCTCTGGAAGCGAAAGGGGAACATCGATTTGAATTTGCGATGGTCGGAGCCATCTTCGAATTTGCTCCGGAAACAGGTGGGATGACACTGAAGCAAGGTGGTGCATCGATTGCTTTTAGAAGGAAATGATCAAAAATAGTCAGGTGATCACCTGGCTATTTTTGATTTTATGCCTTTGAATCCCTTTTTTAAATGGTAAGATCTTTTAGAAGATGCTTACTGAAAATGATACAAGAAGATCAAAACACCGGTAAAGGCGGGCTTTTTCTGGTCTTTGATTTCGAGTGTGACCTCAACTTCTGCTTTGACAGTTCCTCGGAGATTTGCTACGTTTTTTAGCTTTGCGGCCAAGCGTACTTCACTTTCCACGAGCACGGGATTAGCAAACTTCAGAGATTCAATTCCATAATTGATCATCATTTTTAGATTGCGCACGTCCACGATTTGCTCCCAAAGATGTGGCACAATACTCAGCGTGAGGTAGCCATGTGCGATGGTATTTCCAAATGCCCCCTCAGCCTTTGCCCGTTTTGGATCTGTATGAATCCACTGATGATCATGGGTAGCTTTTGCGAAAATATTAATCTGTTCCTGAGTAATCTGGAAATATTCGGAGGTGCCTAAGCTCTGTCCGTTGTGTTTCTCAAACTCTTCAAAACTACCGATGATTACTGGAGGCATGCGTTATTTATTTTGAATAAAGTCAAATTAGGGAAGTTTTGATGGGAATTACAAGGGAATTATTTAGCCCGATAGTATAAAAGTATGCTTCAAAATAGGCAGATTATTCACTAAAATAATTTTTTAATGTGCCTTCAGTTATAAAAAAACTACATACTTTGCAGACTTTTATCACTGATTTCTATATGGTTGCATTGCTTGTAGTAGCTCACTTATTATTAGGTTTTCCAGTTCATTCTGACTCTATCTCTAAGAAGGATTCCCCTCCTATTTACTCCATACTTTCAGAAAATCAGCGGATTGAAATTTCTGATTCTTATGAAGTTATTTACAAAATAGAGCGAACATTTACTGTCCTTTCTTCTGAAGGATTAGCTCACGCTTTTACCTCTGTTTTTTACGACAAGTTAAATGAAATTGAAAGCGTTGAAATAGAAATCACTGATCCCATAAGTGGTAAAACTCTTGAGAAGGCAAAGGCCAAAGATATGGCAGATGCCGCCATATATTCCAGTGGCAGCATCTTTGATGATAATCGACATAAGTATTTTGAAGTAAAAAGCAGCAAATTTCCCGTTCAGGTTGCAGTTACTATTGAGACTAAATCTTCTAGTAATTTCCACTTGAGTGATTGGGTTCCGGTCCACCGGTATAACCAGAAAGTGACTAAGTCTACGCTCGTTGTAGCCTATCCCGAGCATATTGGCTTGCGCTATAAAGCTGTGAATTTGCTCGGAGAAAAGTCTGAAAAAACTGTGGGTAAACTAGTCGAAGTGACTTGGGTGGAAACAGATCTGCCCGTGCAAACACCTGATTTGAAGAAAGAAGATGATCATCGATTGCTACTGGCTCCAGTGGTATTTGCGATGGGAGATTTTGTAGGGAAAATGGAAGATTGGTCAGGCTTAGCCACTTGGCAATACGAACTAAATAAGGGCCGAAATGTACTTCCGGAAGAATTTATAGCAGAGATTAAGACGATGGTTGCAGATACTGATAGTGATTATGAAAAGATTGAAATTCTTTATCAATACCTTCAGAAAAACTACCGCTATGTGAGTATTCAGCTGGGTATAGGAGGGTGGCAGACGATGTCTGCTACAGAAGTGGTGAAGTATGCTTACGGTGATTGCAAAGGCTTGACAAATCTCATGAAGTCCATGCTGGAAGCTGTGGAGATAGCATCCAATTATACATTGGTTCAAGCAGGTGAAAATGCGGAGAAAATTGAAACAGATCTTCCTTCCAATCAATTTAACCACGTCATTTTGCAGGTACCTTTGGAGGATGGGAAAAGCCCAGTTTGGCTGGAATGTACCTCCAATTCGCTTCCTACAGGTTTTCTGGGAGATTTTACCAAGAATAGATATGTATTGGTCACTAATGAACGTGGGGGATATCTCACCAAAACACCTGCCTATAATAGCAGTGAATGGAATACTGTACTCAGCAAAAATGTGGTCAAAATTGATCCACAGGGAAATGCGACCATCGCCACCAAAATCAACGTTCAGGGTAATTTTGCGGAGGATCTGCAGAATGTCAAACAATACTTGGATACACGTCAGCAGCGTGACTTTTTCAATAGCAATTCTCCAGTTGCAGGATTGATTATTAATCAATATGAGCTGCATGTGGATCATAAAGATTCTCTTTTATTGGCTGACCTTAGCTATGAAGGGTTTATTCAGAAGTTTGTCCAAAACACTGCTAAGCGAATGATTCTAAAACCATTCCTTGGGAAGATTACCGATGAAATGCTAGTCAATAATTCACTTAATCAAATTGACGAATATCTGATTGAGCTTCCAGAGGTGATGGAGGCAGAGAATTTATCAGAAAACTTGGTACTCGAAGAAGAGGGTATTAAAGTGACTTTACGGACATCTTTAGAAGGAAAAAACCTGAGTGTGAATAGAGAAATTAATCTATCACTTAGCGAGGATATTTCTGAGGAAGCCAAAACTGAACTTATCAAACGAATTAATGCCCTAGGCTCTTCTAACTTCTATTTTATCAAAAACACAGCTGCACTCAGACATGATTAAATCTCTACTAACTTTTATTTTTCTACTCCTTTCGACACATACTTTTTCTCAAACTTATAAACTTGGAGAGTTTGAGGACAGCGAAATTTCCTTAACAGAAGTATCCTATGAGCCGGATGCTCCTGCAGTGATATTAGTATCTCAAGGGAATTCCAGGTTCTTATCTGGAATGTTGGAGACTAGCCATTTTGTGCGCTTAAAAGTACTTGCCGA
Source organism: Algoriphagus antarcticus (assembly GCF_002150685.1). Classification (GTDB taxonomy): domain Bacteria; phylum Bacteroidota; class Bacteroidia; order Cytophagales; family Cyclobacteriaceae; genus Algoriphagus; species Algoriphagus antarcticus. The sequence goes on along the minus strand of NZ_MSSW01000008.1, from coordinate 135,199 downwards.
AGCCGGGAAGGAGTATGCGGACATTCGGATTCGGTATTACGCTGGGGATCAAAACATGGAAGATATCCTTGCAGTCAAAGCTCAGACCACAAACTTCGTTGATGGAAAAGCAGAAAGTGTAAAGGTGTCAAAAGATGGGGTTTTTGATGTGGATCTTGATGATGGCTATAAGGAGCTGAGAATATCATTTCCGAATGTGCAAGTAGGATCTATTATTGAATATCAATACAAGAAAACAGATAAAAATCGCACATTTATCGATGGCTGGACATTCCAAAATAAGCTGCCTACACTTTATAGCAAGTACGCAATCAATATGATCCCATCATTAGAATATAAGATGTTGGGTCAAGGCCAGAATTATACTTCAAGTGTAGAAAAAACTAGCGAATACGATAATTATAGTTGGGTTTTGAAAGATATTCGTTCACTCAAAGAAGAGCCATACATGAAGAATTATCGTGATTACGTTGATCGTATAGATTTTCAACTAGCTCGATACGAAGTGAGAGGTGATTATGGGCCAAAATGGGAGTATGTACTAAATACGTGGGAAGTGCTTGGCGATGAAGTAATCTCCATGTATTCCCAAAAGGGTTTTTATAGAAGTAACCCCATTGAGAAAGAATTCCTTGACGTTGATTTGAAAGGTGAAACACAGCTAGAGACTGCTCAAAATGCCTACTATTATTTGAGAAATAACTTCAGGGTTGAAGGGGAAGACTGGATCTATCCAGAGCAAAATCTTAATCAGTTACTGAAATCCAAGGTAGGCAGCCCTGCTGAGATCATGCTTACACTCATGGGAGTATTGAAATCCGAAGGAATCACTTGCGAGCCTGTTTTGATCGGTAGTAAAGGTTATGGACGAAGCGACATAGTTCCTTTTCCCTTTCTAAATCAGTTTGATGAAATATTATTGCTCGCTGAACTAGACGGCGAGCAACAATTTGTGGATTTATCACAACCTGATGCCCCTTTTGGTTATGTGGATCTAGACAAGCATGTGGGAGGTGGACTGTATCTACAGAAGCAGCAGAGTAAGCTTGTGCCAATTGATATTCAGAATAATTCGAATTCTATTTATTTCGGTCAGGTTGAAATGAATGATGAAGGTCAATTGGTAATGGCGAGTTCTCATAGAAATTATCGCTACAGAGGCCTCAGTTTGGCGAAGCAGATAGATGAAATTCAAAAAAGAAATGATTCCTTAGAAAAGCTATTCGATGAAGAGGAAGGTGTAATTTTTGAAAATTTCAATGTGGACAATATGCTGGAAGAGAAAGGGTTTGTGACGTTAAATTTTGAAATGAAATTTCCTGAGATTGTAGATCAAGATATGATTCTTTTTAGCCCACTGAAATTTTCATCTTTTGCTGAAAATCCCTTTACTCAAGAGTATCGAATGTTTCCCGTCGATTTTGGGTATGCATTTTCAGAAACATATAACACCGTCGTGTCCGTTCCAGAAGGGTATGAAATAGATGACTACCCATTGGAAGCGGGTTATACCATAGATGGAGGATATGTCGTTTTCGTGTACTCTCCTTCAATAATCAACGATAACCTTAAAATATCAGCAAAATTCATGGTGAATGCTCCGCTTATTCCGGCAAGTGAGTATGAAAATCTCAAGTATTTCATGGAAAGCGTAGCCTCAAAACTTTCTGAACCGGTGATCCTAATAAAGAAGATAAGTCCTTGATAGCAAAAACCTTTTAGTCACCAGAAAAAGCAACATCACGCTGGATGAAGAAATGAGTAAGGATGAAAAATCAGAACTTCTAAAACGCATTAACGCTTCGAGCACCAAAAATTACTATTTCACGAAGTCAACCACGACAAGTATACATGAATAGAGCCTTCCTTTTTTTCACTCTTCTTTGTATTTCCTTTTCAGCCTTTTCCCAGACAGCTAAGCTTGGGCAAGCGAATCAAACGGAAGTTTATCTGAGTGAAGTGCCTTTCGAGCCAGATGCACCAGCGGTGATATTGATGACTCAGGGAGAGTCGAAGTTTTTTGGGAATGTCTTTGAGACCACTTATTTCGTTCGGATCAAAATCTTAGCGGAATCAGGAAAGCAATATGCGGATGTTCGCATGCGGTACTACGTCGGTGATAAGCGCTATGAAGAAATCAGCGGACTGAAAGCACAAACGGTGAATTATGTAAATGGGAAAGCTGAGGAGATCAAAGTAGAAAACGAAGGGATTTTTGATGTTGCGGTGGATAATGGTTATCAGGAAGTGCGGATTTCATTTCCCAATGTTCAGGTGGGCTCCATCATAGAATATACGTACAAGAAAACTGATAAGAATATCACCTTCATTGATGGCTGGACGTTTCAAAACAACATTCCTACGCTTTATAGTAAGTATCAGATTACCATGACACCTTATTTACAGTATAGGACAATAGGTCAGGGAAGTAACTATGCTAGCAAAGTTGAAAAGACGGATGCTTATGGTACTTACAGTTGGACGTTGAGGGATCAATATTCGCTGAAAGAAGAGCCTTTCATGAAAAACTATAGGGATTATGTTGATCGGATAGAGTTTCAGCTTACCCAATATCAAGCGAGTTCATCTACATCGGGAGTAGAATGGGAAAATGTTATGAATACTTGGGAAGCGTTGGGAGACGACATGATTACCTACTATTCTGATAAAGGCTTTTACCGAAGTAATCCAATAGAAAAGGAATCCTTAAACGTGGATTTGTCAGGAGCTTCGCAAAAAGAGAAAGCAGAGAAGGCTTATTATTACCTCAGGGACAACTATGGGATAAAAGGAGAAGACTGGATTTATCCAAAGCAATCGCTAAATCAGCTGCTCAAAAGCAAAGTAGGTACTCCTGTGGAATTGATGCTGACACTGATGGGAATTCTCAAATCCATGGGAATAAAATGCGATCCCGTGCTGATAGGTAGCAAAGGCTACGGAAGAAGTGAACTAGTGCCCTACCCCTTTCTCAACCAGTTTGATGAAATACTTCTTCTTAAAGAGCTTGATGGCTCCCTTCAGTTCTTAGACCTCACCGACGTGATGGCTCCCTTTGGCTATGTGGATTTAGATAAGCACGTCGCTGGCGGACTTTACTTACAAAAGAAGGCGAGCAAGCTAATCCCAATCGACATCCGGCATAATTCAAACACCGTTCATTTTAGTCAGGTGAGCTTAAATGAGTCAGGGCAGCTTTGGATGCAAAGTTCTTTCAGAAACTATTTTTATAAAGGACTTGATTTAGCCCATTTGGTAGCATCAAATGAAAGGAAAAACGAGCCTTTGGAGAAATTATTTAAAGAAGAGGATCAGACTAATTTTAGCAACTTCAAAGTGGATGATGCGATTCATGAGAAAAACTTTTACACAGTAAATTACGAAGTAACATACCCTCAAACTGGAAATAGTGACTTCATTTCATTTAGGCCATTGAAGGTCTCGTCGTTTTCAGACAACCCATTTTCAGAGGAATATCGCGTATTTCCCGTCGATTTTGAATATTCATTCACAGAGACTTATAATACTAATGTGATGATTCCCGAAGGATATGAAATCGACGATTATCCCTTGGAGGAAAAATTTACTATTGATGGAGGGTACGTGACTTTTATGTATTCACCGATGATGATGGATAAAATGTTGAAAATTACAGCTAGGCTTGAGGTCAAAATCCCGTTGATTCCTGCACATCAATATGGAAACCTCAAGTATTTCATGGAAAGCGTAGCCTCAAAACTTTCTGAACCGGTGATCCTAAAAAAGAAGTCTAACCCCTGATGAATCCGCTTTATTGGAGGATTTTTATTCTCCACTTTCTCATCTTATTTATTCCCTTTTTGTGCCAGGCACAGGTAGTTTTTGGCGAGTATACTGAAGAAGAACTCGCACTTGAAGTCGTCCCATTCGAGCCAGAGGCAAAGCAGGTTACACTTTATGAAGAAGCCAATGCTTACTTCAAAGTGAATGGTATATACACGGACTATATATACAGGGTCAAGGTTTTGGATGATAATGTGGAGGGCTTCGGAGATTTCAGAATACAATTTTACAAAGGGCTATACTTAAACGAGGATATCACAAGACTCAAAGCACAGGTAAGCTATCAGGATGGGGATCAAAGAAAGGTAGTACAGCTTTCAAATAAAATCCATTTAAAAGAAGTGGATATGGGAGAGGGATATTTTGAAGTTCGGATTGCTTTTCCTCAGGTGAAAAAAGGATCCATTTTGGAATATAGCTATACCAAAATGGATAAGGGTTATAGCATATTAGACGGATGGGCTTTTCAAAAAGAAATCCCTGCCTTGGTGAGCAAGTACACCTTTAAAGCGCCTGATTTTTTTCAGTATCAAATGATTACGCAAGGAAAAGCACTTCAAGAAGTTGCTCAGATTTCCGAAAAGAGAAACACGTATTCTTGGACGTTAAAGAACATTCCCTCACTTCCCCAAGAACCATTTGTTGGCAGTTTGTATGATTATCAGATCAGAGTGGACGGTTATTTATTTACTAGTCAATATGTAAAAGAAGAGAATCTGGAAACTTCAGACATCTTTTATGCTTCATGGAAGCAAATGGCGACTAAACTTATGGAAGGAACCGAGACATCCACTTATTTGGGAGATAAAGTGCCTAAGGCCAAATACCCTTCTTTGATATTCACTGATTCTACACAGAAAGCCACAGCTATTAAGGTCTTTGATTATGTTTCAAAAAACTATAAAGCGTATTCTTCTCGATGGCTAGAACCATTTTATACGTTGCCAGATTTTTTGGAGAAGAAAGAAGGAAATAGCTTCGATAAAAATTTACTCCTTTCGCATTTGCTCAAGCTTGAGGGTATAGATTCTCATATAGTTATGGTAAACGAGCGTGGAAAAGGGAGGAGTACATTGATTGAAAAACCCTATATCAATCAATTTCAAAGCTCAATTTTACTTGCTAAGATTGATGGGCAGCAGGTATTTTTGGATGCAACTGACTCAACTGCTCCTTTTGGTCTTGTACCATTGAGAAAGCTTGTTCCGAGGGGCTTTTTTATGGAGAAAGACAAGGGCAGGCTGGACGAAATCAACTTACAACACCGATCTGGAATCATTCATTTGGTCAATCTTGAAGCCGATTCTACTCGAAATTTGCAGCTTTCACATACACTCAGATTTATGGATTATGAAGCGTTGAAGGGTGGAAAATATAAGGAGGCAGGTTCATATGAGAATTTGTTAGAGGAAAATGGAATTGAAAAAGAGCTTTTGGATTTCTCTTATGATGATCAGATAAAAGAAAAAAGAATGTTTACCATGCACTTCAAAACAAATATTGAAACTGCATCCGAAGATTTCATAATAATAAGCCCATTTGAGTTGTCTTCCTTTGCTAAAAATCTCTTTACTCAAGATAGCCGAATACTTCCAATAGAATTTGATTATCCAATCTTTGAGAGTTTTAATGTGAATCTCATCATCCCGGATGGATATGAGCTCGATGACTATCCTGAGGATCAGGTGATCACAATTCCTTCGAAAGGCATAAGATTCTTGTTTCAGTCTGATGCCAGTGATAAAGAGTTGAAAATTAGTACAAGAGTAGAATTACTCAAATCAACCTTTCCTGCTTTAGAGTATTCTGATCTGAAATTTATCATGGAGAGTATAGCTTCCAAAATGTCAGAACCTATTTTATTGAAGAAGCTCTAAAATCAGGAACTCTTTTCCTTTGCCAATTTTTTTATTGATAATTTCGACCCCAAATACTAAGGCTAATGGCAGCATACTTACACGGATTTATCCCCGAGGAGCAACAAAGACTGATGGATCAGGCTGGAGTGCTGGGTTATCTTATTTATCCTCGTATTGATTTTGCTGGATGCAAAAAGCTACTCGAAATCGGGTCCGGTGTCGGTGCGCAGACGGAGACTTTGCTGAGATTATATCCTGATCTGGAGGTTACTTGCGTCGACTTTTCCCAAAGTCAAATTGACCGGGCAAAGCAAACCTTGGCTTTTGCTGGCGATCGCGTGAGATTTATTTGTCAGGATGCGACACAGCTTGAATTGGATGACAAATTTGATTCGGTGTTTATCTGCTGGGCGTTGGAGCATATTCCTGATGCATACCGAGTTTTAGAAGGAATTAAACCGTGCCTGCTGCCAAATTCTAAACTTTGGTTTACCGAGGTGTTCAACTCCAGTTTTTACTTTAACCCACCACTTCCAGGATTATCTAAATACTACGACGCTTACAATGAGTTTCAGAGGTCACTCGGAGGTGATCCTGACATTGGAGCAAACCTTGGTAATCTGCTTTTGCGAGCTGGATATAAGCAAATCAAGTTATTTCACGGTGGTTTTCATCTGGACCAGCGAAATCCTGAAGATCTCAGAAGGATCACCCAATATTGGAAGGGATTGATGAAAAGTGCCAGTTCTGGTATGATCGATGCGGGATTGATCATTGAAGATCATATTTTGGCAATGGAAATGGATCTTGATACTATTTCTATAGATGAAAATGCAGTCTTTTTCTATCATTTTGTGCAAATAAGTGCTACAATTTAAAATGCAATTATGAAGGTTCTTAAATGGGTTTGGCGATTGATCTGGAAAACTACCATGTGGTTTTTGATTATATCCGTCGGGTTGACGGTGATCTATCGCTTCATACCAGTCCCGATCACACCGTTGATGGTAATTAGAGTTTTTGAGCAGGCGTTTGACTCGGAGAAAGAAGTTCGACTTCGTAAAGATTGGGTGCCTTTCAGTGAAATTTCGAAGAATGCCCCACAGGCTGTATATGCATCAGAGGATCAGAAATTTTTGGTGCATAATGGATTTGATATCGATGCAATGAAAAAAGCCTGGGAAAATAACAAAAAAGGGAAGCGGGTAAAGGGTGCTAGTACCATTACACAGCAGACGGTGAAGAATGTTTTTTTGTGGCCTTCGCGGAGTTACATCCGAAAAGGGCTTGAAGCCTATTTCACTGTATTGGTAGAACTGATCTGGTCGAAGGAGCGCATTATGGAAGTGTACCTGAATGTGATAGAAATGGGAGACGGCATTTATGGAATTGAAGCAGCATCTCAGACGTATTATAATAAACCTGCATCCAAACTCAATCGAAACCAAGCAGCCATGATTGCAGCTGTACTTCCGAATCCTAGACGATGGTCACCCGCCAAACCAACTTCCTATATCATTGGTCGCCAAAGCTGGATTCTCAGACAGATGAATAATCTGGCGCCAATTGGGATGGGTATTTAATGCTTGTATTTACGCTGTTAAAATTGAAATATTCCGTGGTAAAGTAAGAGAAAAATTTTAATCCCAATTTTTTGGAGAATTTACTTTTTCATTTTAGAACTGATAACACAGGGACACAGAATTTTCTATTATAATTGGGTGGAATTGGCAATTTTAAAATAGCATATAGATCATTTTTTTGGAGTAAAGGTAAAACTGCAAAAGCTTAGCCTAGAGCCTCCATTTGAGGTTTAAAAAATGCAAGTATTTTTTATCCACATTTTCGATAATTTATCCACACTTGTAAATATTAATCCTCTAATAGTCAGTATATCAATGATTTATAGGGTGATTTTTAAAGGCAAATTTGTGGATAAAAAAGGCTAACTTAAAAAATAAAGTAAAAGTGGCTATGCAGAAAAGTGGATAAATCACTCTTCCAAATATTATTCTTAAATCGATTAATCTTGCTTTTGCCTGATCAAGCGTTTTCTGTAGGCATTGAAGATTCTGGATTTAGAAACAAAGCCCAAATATTTGCCCTCTTCGATTACAGGTAGATTCCAAGCTCCGGAAAGCTCAAATTTTTCCATAGCTTTTTGCATATTCTCAGTAGCCAATAGGATTTCTGGAGGACTGTGCATCAATTCTTTTATTAGGACGGTGTCCTGTCTTTCTCGATCAAACATAATATCACGAATGTCATCCAGCGTTATTATCCCTCGCAGAGCTTTATGCTCATCTACTACAGGGAATATATTCCGCTTTGAGATCTTTACCAGGCTGATCAAATCCTTCAATTTTGCATCTGGATGGATTGGAAGTAAGTCTCGTTCGATCACATGGGTAATAGTAATGAGTTCCAGTAATTCCTGATCCTTTGACTCGGGTAGATGCCTCCCTTTTTCCTTCAGCTGTATCGTGTAGATGCTATCTTTTTGGTAAGCCGTCTTAGTCACATAGGAAATAGCAGATACGAACATTAAGGGAACGAAAAGTTCATACCCTCCTGTGATTTCTGCAATTAAGAATATGGCGGAAAGTGGGGCGTGCTGAGCGCCAGCCATTACACCGCACATGGCCACTAAAGTGAAATGCGCCAGTGGTAGCGGGATAGTGAAATCAAAAAGATTGCTAGAATAAGCGAAGAGAAAACCTAAAATTCCACCTACATACAGTGAAGGTGCAAATATACCTCCGCTACCGCCAGCGCTAAGCGTGACCGCTGCGGCGATAGGCTTTACTATGATAATAAATGCGAGGAAAATGATAATCAAATAAGGATTCTCAATGATCGAGAAGAAAGGACTTTTTTCAAGTAATTGATTAGAATTCCCGTCTATAAGTGTATTCAGCGTATCATATCCTTCACCATAGATGGGTGGCAGGAAGAATACCATGATTCCCAGTATGGCTCCACCATATAAGATTCGTAATGCTTGGCTATCTAGTCCCTCCATAAGAGATTCTGTCTTTCTCACAGCTTGACTGAAATACAAGGAAACCAGACCACAGACTATTCCCAAAAGCAGGTAATACGGCATGTGTGAAGCCTCAAAATTGTCAGTCAATTTGAAATTGAATACGGAGTCTTTCCCAATAAGAACCATGGATGTCAGTGAGCCAGTAACAGATGCAATCAGCAGTGGGATAAAACTTGCAGTGCTGATTTCCATCAGAATGACTTCAATGGCGAAAATCACTCCTCCAATCGGAGCGCCGAATATGGCTGAAATAGCTGCTCCTGCTCCACATCCTAATAACAGTGTGCGCTTTTTTGCATTCAGATGCACTAGTGAGCCTACATTGGAACCTATGGCAGAGCCTGTTACCAGCATGGGAGCTTCTAGGCCTACTGATCCGCCAAACCCTACGGTAATTGCTGAAGTAAAAACACGACTGTAGGTCTTTACTCTTGCAATGATGCTTTGTTTTTTGGAAATCGTAAATAAGATATCCGGTACTCCATGTCCACCAACATCTTTAAAAATGAATTTGCCTATTAGATATGCTGCCGAAATACCAATGAGCGGATATATAATGTAAAGAAAATTAGCGTACTCTTTATAAAATCCCTCGGTGAGAAAATGCTGGATGGCATGTACCCCTTGCTTTAGTATCACTGCCGCCAGGCCAGAGAGTATTCCAATTATCCCGCTGAGAATTAGGATAAAGGTTTGGTTGCTCATGTGCCTGAGCCTCCATATCAAGAGCCTGGTGATAAAGTCTGTTTTAGCCAAAATTTCGCTAGAAGTGTGCGTTAAAGTCTAATGTAAGTAAGAAGTGAATCAATGAAAAGAGTATTACCTACTCTTTGGGCAATTCAGCGTCCAGAGCTAAGGTACACTTCAATATAAGATTGACCGCATTGATATAAAACTGCTGATCAATATTTTCGAAAGAATCACTCGGTCTATGATAATCTGAATGATCCTCTACACCAAAATAGATGTGAGGGACATTTGCAGTGAAGAAAGGACCATGATCTGAAGATTGTGTCCAGTTATCTCGGCCAGTGTTTGGCTCATCATGGCCGAATAGCAATTTTGGAGTGGATCCAGAAGCTGCGTTTTCCAGGATTGTCTTTAAGATAGGATTGTAATAGGTGCCTGATGCATATAATTCCCCTTTTTCATTTCTGGAAATCATATCCATATTGATATTCAAGACGATTTGCTCCATCGGAAATGGGAAGTCTTTTACTAACGCTTTTGCACCTTGCAACCCCATTTCTTCTCCATCCAAAGCTGCGAAAATCATAGAATGCTGAGGTCTGTTTTCTTTGAAATACTTCGCTAGTTCTATTAATGCTGCCGTGCCAGAAGCATTGTCATCCGCACCATTATAGATGGAGTCACCTTCCGAATTTGGTCTACCGATGCCCACGTGATCGTAATGAGCTGTAATTACTATCAATTTCTTCGAAGAACTGCCCGCTACAAAGCCCACAATATTTACAGCATCTTCGTAGGTTTTATTTTCTCTTCTGTTTTCGAACTGGAATTGCTGCTGAAAATCTGTATAGTGTGTTTCTAGTCCGATGTTTTTGAACTGATCGAGAATAAATGAGCGAGCCTCGGCACTTCCTTCACTTCCTGTTTTTCTGCCTTTCAGCTCATCGCCGGATAAAAACTTGATATTTTCAAGAAGACTTTTGCTAGCAATACTTTGTCCGTTTGCTTGAAAAATTAGTAGAAGGAGAAAACAACTTAGAGTATTTTTGATTTTGAGGTGCATCAAGGAAAGTATTTTGCGTTATGTATATTGGTAAAATTAATAAGCTTAGTGGATCACACCTCTGAATTCATGAAATATTATATCTCTCTTCTATTTATTCTTTTAGCAAATCTCTCCGCCGTTTTGGCACAAGGCGCTTTGACTCAGTCCTTTTTTGATGGGAAATCTGTGGTCTTTGTCTCTACTGATCCGAGTGCTAGACCCATGATGACGTGGAAAGAAGTGGCAGATAGTGTGCATAATTCACTAGTACAGGCAGGAGCTGATCCAGTGGCGTATTTTGAACTGGAAAAAGTCGCTCTTTCGGAAGCGGTTCAGACAGATTATGCTAAAACATTTCAGCAGCGACTTATCAAAAATATTATTCTGGTTACTCGACAAAAGAATCAGATGAGTATTCATGTAGGTCCTTTTTCTGAAAATGGGCAAATCATAACTTCTACTGCCTTATTTGGCGTAACAGATGGTGATATTGGAGCCACTACTAGCCAGTTTGGATTGATAGGAGAAAACCAGCCTTCACAGAATCTTCTAGTATTGGATGTGCCAGAGTTTCTCAGCATCAGTACTTCCGAGACTACGTCAAGCCAGAAATTTTTGGCGAAAAACCCACTAAATCTGGACGTATTCAAATTGGGAATTACCATAGAAGGGTCATCAGCAGAGACGGGCTTACTGAGCTATTTTAGGCACGATATGTATGGCAAATCTGCTGAAGCTATTTTAGCGGAACAGGCGGCTCAGAAAGCTGGAATAGAACAAGTACTGAAGCAGAAATATCCGTATCAGATAGAGTGGCTTACAGAAGCGAAATCTGATCAAGAATTGATTAGTGAAGGAGTACAATTTCTATTAGTGAAAGTGGAGGGTAGAGAAGCAGATTTGATGAAAAGTATGGGTCTTGAGCCAAAGTCTGATTCGACAGCTTCCCGGATTGTGGTCAAATATAACATCAAACTACTCGTGAGAGAAGAATTGTATGTCGGGCCTGAATGGGATGCTGACCCAGATTGGAGAGTTGCGCTGAACAATTTTCTGAATAACTTAAAAAAGTAGACCTCTCATCCGAGAGGTCTATAGCTACTTAATGTTAAGGGTGATTTAAGCAACTTTTACTTCTGTATTTCTAGGATGTTTGGAAAATTCCGAGTTTTTTAAATAAAGCAAAGGTTTAAATTTTAATTATTCAATACTAATCAAATTTTCTTCGATTAAAAGATACTTAGGTAAAAAAATTGTAAAAATCATTCTTTTTTAGAATAGCTCTTTATTGAGAAAAGGGATCAGTGCGAGGATAATTGCTTGATTATAATAGGTTTGTCTCGTTATTACCCCATGTGTAAGAATTCCTACAGATCCGCCATTTTGCTTAGAATTTTCTTGTTTGAAAAATTGATCGTCTGCAGCACCAAGCTCCAATCCTGAGTGAACTAATTTGACTATTCCTTCAGGAAGGTAAAATGTCCCAGTTTTTGCTTTGCCGTGAAGACCAGACTTATTTTCGACATAGATCCAGGCAAAGGCAAACATACCTCGCACATCTTCGCCAATACCACCCTCAATACCTACCCAATAATCGGCCTCGGGAAACGTTTTTCTGGCATTGATCACTCTATTTCTAGCTCCAAGGTAGGTTTCTTCATCGCCCTTTGGCTGATCTGATACTTGCGAAGCAGCAGTGATGCCATTCACGACAAACCCTTTGGAAAAGGCTTCTGTAAAAGCCGACTCTGTGCAGGCAATTTTAACAGGGTTTTTACTTCCTACTATTACTAGTGGCTTTTCTGTAGCCTGAAAATTTTCTCTTTTTGGGAAATTCATAGAATAAAAAAGCCTAGGGGATGCCTAGGCCATGTTTGTGAAAATTTGGTTTACGTCATCATCCTCTTCCATTTTGTCAATCATCTTATGGATAATCTCTTCCTGCTCTTCATCAAGCTCGGTAAGTGTACTCGGAAAGCGCTGAAAGTCTGCGCTGATCACCTCAATATTTTTTTCTTCGAGTACTTTTTGCATGGTGCCAAAGTCCTCAAATTCGGTGTAAACGAAGATTTCACCTTCATTTTCATCGATATCGACTAATCCGAAATCAATTAGTTCGAACTCCAGTTCTTCTAGGTCAAAGTCGCCTTTTGTGAAGCGGAAAACAGCTTTTCTATCAAACATAAAGACCACCGAGCCAGAAGTGCCTAGGGAGCCACCAGCTTTGGAGAAGTAGCTTCTTACGTTCGCAACCGTCCTATTGATGTTATCCGTGGAGGTTTCTATGACTACTGCGATTCCAAAAGGGCCATAGCCTTCATAAACTACTTCTTCATAGTCTTTCTCGTCTTTGTTTGATGCACGTTTGATTGCAGCTTCGATTCTGTCCTTGGGCATTTGAGCACCCTTGGCATTTTGGATTATTGTACGAAGTCTGGGATTTGACGCGGGGTCAGGGCCTCCAGATTTCACCGCCATTACGATTTCTTTTCCCAGACGTGTAAAAACTTTGGACATTTTGTCCCAACGCTTGAATTTTCTCTCTTTTCGGAATTCAAATGCTCTTCCCATGGTTATTAACTATTAGGGTGGTAAAATTAGCAATTCTTTTCGTTTAGGTAGAATTTGTCAGCTCATTGTACTAACCAGATATATTTGAAATTTGGAAATAAATTGGTCTTTTGACCAGATTTGGAAGAATAGTTACTTTTCGCATCTTATCTTCTGGTTATTTCGTTACGGTTTTTGAAAAACCCCTGTATCATGACCAATTCCGTTACCTCTCCCATCCCGAATATTCCAGCTACCACTTTTCCAAAAGTTGTCATTGTAGGAGCAGGTTTTGCAGGTTTGAAACTTGCCCGAAAATTAATAAAGAGTGATTTTCAGGTAATATTGTTAGACAAGAATAATTACCATCAGTTTCAGCCACTTTTTTATCAGGTAGCTACTGCAGGTCTAGAGCCTAGCGCTATTTCTTTTCCGCTTCGCAAAATTTTTCACCATTCCACAAACGTGATTTTCCGTATGGCTGAAGTGAAGCATTTTGATGCTGACCAAAAGCGGCTAGTTACAGATATAGGACATATAGATTATGATTATTTGGTATTGGCTATGGGCGGAGATACGAATTACTTTGGCTCCAAGTCCATCGAGTATTATGCCGCTCCCATGAAAACCATATCTGAGGCGCTTTATATACGGAACAAAGTGATCTCTAATTATGAACGTGCGATCAATATTGAGAAAGTGGAGAATAGGAAATACCTGATGAATGTGATCATAGTAGGTGGTGGTCCTACTGGCGTGGAGCTAGCTGGGGCGATGGCTGAGCTGCGCAATAATGTGCTGCCAAAAGACTATCCCGAGCTTAGTTTTTCCAATATGAAAGTGGTACTGATAGAGGGCGGTTCAGAATTGCTCGGCACGATGTCTCCCGAAGCTAAAAGTCATGCATTAAAGTATCTCCAAGATCTCGGAGTGGAAGTGATGCTCAATGCCATAGTTAAAGACTATGATGGACAAATCGTGACACTTAATGACGATGTTTTTCTGGAAACAAAGACCTTACTCTGGGCAGCGGGTATTAAACCCAATCGAATCGAAGGCCTTTCTCCAGATCACTTTGCCCCAAATGGTAGGATTTACGTTGATTCCCATTCGCAAATAATAAACTGCTCAGGCGTTTATGCGTTAGGCGATGTGAGCCTTCTCGTGGAAGAAAAGTATCCAAAAGGCCACCCTCAGGTAGCACAAGTGGCTATGCAGCAAGCAGCAAATCTGGCACTAAATTTCAAAGCTCTCCAAAATGGAAAACCGTTGAAACCCTTTCAATACAAAGACTTGGGATCAATGGCGACTGTAGGGAAAAGACGAGCCGTAGTTGATCTTCCTTTTCTTAAGTTTCAGGGATTGCTAGCTTGGCTGACTTGGTTATTTGTTCACCTGATGGCGATCCTTGGAGTTAAAAATCGACTGTTCGTATTTCTAAACTGGTCTTGGAATTACCTCAGTTTTGATCCAAGTTTACGTCTTTTGATCAAGCCTAAATATGTGAGAGAAAGCGAACGGAAGGAATTGATAGAGGAGAGATAAGCTATTTAGATTTCTTAACAAAAACTATCTAATCCCAAATTAAACTCCTGCAGTCATGTAAGGTCTAATTCATGTAACTACTAAACAATAGAAAACATGAAAAGATGGATTTATGTGACAGGCTTGATGGTCATGATCAGCTTAAGCACAATGGCTCAAAGAAAAGGTGGAGAAAGACCAAGTCCCGAAGAAAGAGCTAACCGAAGTACAGAGCAAATGGCAGAAAAACTCGCTCTCACAGAAGCTCAAAAGCAGCAACTCTTAGCTATTAATTTGGAATTTGCTAAAAAGAATGAGGTTGAAAGAAAGGCTGAGATGGAAGCTCGCAAAGTAGAAATGGATGCTAGGAAAGCAGAAATGAAAGAACAAGATGCTAAAATTCAGGCGGTGTTGACTGAGGAGCAAAGAACCAAATGGGCTGAACTCAAAGCAGAGCGAATGGATGACCCAAGGCGTCGCAGACCAAATGCTCAGATCGAGGCAGATCCTAGAAGAGGAAATAGAGGCGGTGGAAATTGATAATAAAAAGCCTTCCTGATGTAGTCAGGAAGGCTTTTTGGTTTATATCAAGGCTTGTATTGATAAGAAACTGGTTTTGAATTTTTAACCAAAACCTTTGTTTCAACTCCTATTTTAAGCCACTCGTCAAGTTGCTTGGAAGAGAGATCAAAGTCTGCCATTATCTGCTCTTTTGTAAAAGCTTGATTGCCGATTTTTTCAGAAATTTTGTAGATAAAAAAATCATAGAAACTCGCATTCTTAAAATCAATTATATCAGAGTTTGACGGGGAATTCATTGACTTTTTTAAAGGCTCATAAGCTACTTTCGGCTCACTAACTTGATTAAATGTGGCTCTATTGGGTTCGGAAAAACCATCGAAAAGTGAGACTTGATGTTCCTTATCTTTTGGAATAACTTTTATAAGGTCAGAGATTTCAAAAGTTGATGGAAGCCACTTACCTCCCTTTTTAACAATTTCGACATTGCCTTTTGCTGATTTCAAGTCTTTAGGTTCATTTACCCAAAGTGGAACATATTTTTCCTTTAGATTCTCCTCAGCTCCTGACCATGTCCCCCCTTTTGTTTCAGATCTGACTACTATCGTCGCTTTGGAAAGAATGTAGATCAGCTTATTTCTACCCATAGCATTTCCCACATTGAAGCCTGCCTCTGGGTTAAATGGAGAAATAAGAACAAGCTTATTGTCTTGGATTGATTTCCTATATATCCCATCAGTTGACTTTTTGATAAGACTATCAGCTAATACTCCCAATGCAAATCCTCCCCGATCCAAGATTCCAGACATCGAGTGTTCATCTACCCCTTTAGCTCCTCCTGACACGACACCAAATTCTTGCGAGTAAATCTGATTTACAATTCCTCCCGTCGCTAAGACATCCTCTTCATCGATATTTCTTGATCCGACTATTCCAATGTAATCCTTTGATAATAGATTTATATCTCCTATTCCAAAAAGGATCGGAGGCACTTTGCTGCTCAATGCATTTTTTATTGATTCCGGGTATTCTGGATCGCTTCGATTAATAACCCAAACTCCTGCCTTTATCCATTTTTCCAACTTGAGAGCTAGTGCCATTTTACGATCTAGCAAATCAATAATTCGTTGTTTGGAGAATTTAGTCTCTTGCCAAGTGCTTAGAGTAACTTCTAAATTACCTGTGAGTAAGCCTTCTGGAGTCAGCTTCTCAGCTTGCATCCATCTTACTACCTCATTCCATTCTCGAATATTCAAGGGTTTTGTTTCTCTATCAAGCTCTTTGGAGAGGTAGGAAGTAAGAAGTAATATAGCTTTGGTTCTTTCTGAAATCATTTTAATCGCTAACTGAGGTGGAGGTAAGGGCTACCGGATAAACAGGACCAGAACCTGCTTTTTTGAGTAATACAGATGCAATTGTAAAGGTCCATCGCGAATCAACTGCATCATCGATTAAAAATAGGGGTTTATTTTCAACCGTCCCATTAATCTCAAATGCTCCATCCAAATTGTGGCATTGATGAAAGCTATTTTCTTGTTCTTTTTGTGCTTGTGTATTTACAACCTTTACAATTATCGGGTAGAAAGGAATTTCTAATTTTTTTGCTAGTCTTTTGGCAAAGTCAGGGACCAAATCAGGATGCCTTAGCGAAGGGATACAAGTAATACATTCTGGAAAGGGAAGTGGTTTCCATCTTTGAATAATCATTTCAGCCATAGCGTCCACTAACTCATCTCTAAAATAACCTGCATGTTTGTCATCGGCCACAATTTTTCCCCAGCCTGCATCTCCCCACCTAGATAAAACCTTCCCAATTTCTGCCTGAAGATCAGGAGGTAAATTTCCGGTTCTCCAGCCATAATTTGGTAATGTCCCGCTAGGAATCTGTTTTCTTGGCTCGATATCAAATTCTGAATGCTTGAGATAAATAGATGCTTCCAGAATATTCCTATGTTGTACTTGGCTCGATAAAATTTCCGTCTTCAAACAGTTGGCACATCTACCACAAGGACCGGTGATTTCATCGTCCAATTCTTCTTGTAAGAAGTTCATCAGACAGTCTTTTGTTTCTATATACTCTTTGACACTTTCCCATTCTTCCTGCCTTTGGAATGTAAGGCGTAGAATTTTGTCAGTATCCATGGCATAGGTGATTGCTGTTCTTTTCCATTGTGAATCAACTTTAGCAATTGGAGAAGGTTCCTCTACGCTTAAATATTTGAGGGTTTTATCTATAAGTCCTCTTTTTAAATTTAGGACTTCTTCAAGTTTAGGTACAGATAGGCCATCATAATCTTCCAATGCCTTTAGAATATCATTTACAATTTCTTCTGGCGGGAAAGCTCCTTCTCTGAAATATTCATGGACATCGGCATCTTCTTTACCAAATAGCAAAATCCCATATGCATCCGAGATAGCTCGACCGGCTCTACCCACCTGCTGGTAATAGCTAATGATCGATCCAGGGGCTTGAAAGTGGACAACAAAACTTAAATCTGGCTTATCATATCCCATTCCTAAAGCAGTAGAAGCGACCAATACTTTTAGCTCATTGTTATAAAGAGAGTCTTCCAAAAATTGGCGATAGGAATTAGAATCATCGAAGTTTTCATCTTCTACTCCTGAATAGTAAGCAGCTGCATCGATTCCACAATCATTTAGCCAATTTGTGACTATCCTCGCATCACGTTTCGTAAGTACATATACGATTCCGCTTCCTTCCATATGCGGAATATTCTCCTTGAGCCAAGCTAATCGGGATGCTTGATCTGGTAAGGTGATATTCTGAAGTTTAAGGCTTTCTCTTGTCAGTGTTCCTCGGATAATCGAAATTCCGCCTAATTGGTCTTGAATATCAGCAACGACCCGATTATTTGCAGTTGCTGTGGTACCCAAAACAGGCATACCATCAGGCATCACTTTTAGAATTCCAACAATACGGCGATAATCTGGGCGGAAATCATGACCCCAATCCGAAATGCAATGGGCTTCGTCAACCACAAAAAGTCCAACGCGTTGTGCTATTGGATAAAGTACTTGTTCAATAAATTTTTCATTGGACAATCGCTCAGGCGAAATCAATAAGGTATCCACTTCATCCCTGAGAATGGCGGTTTTGACAGAGTCCCATTCTTGAACGTTCGTAGAATTTATGGTAGCAGCTCTAATACCTAAGCGTTCTGCTGCATCGACTTGGTTTCGCATTAAGGCCAAAAGTGGAGATATAATGATGCTCATGCCTTTTCCCTGGTCTCGAAGTATTTTGGTACTGATAAAATAAACCGAACTTTTTCCCCAGCCTGTTCGCTCGATCACCAGTAACTTCTGTTTATAAACAGTTAGTTTTTCTATGGCTTCCCATTGTCCATCTCTGAATTCAGCGCTAGGATTATTCAGTGCTTTTCGTAAAAGTGATAGTGCTAGCTCCTTGCTCATACACAAAAGATTTATTTAAACAAAATACCCAAAACTCCTAGTCACATTCACTTCATCGTGGGCGATCAATACATACCTCCAAGCCTTTCCGCCATGCCCTTCCGTGAATTCTGAAGCATATTTGCAATAAGTTTCCGCTGCTTTTTTCTTGTCCAATACTTCCGCGCTTTTCATCTGATCGGCTGCTTTGGTTTCTATCATGTAGATTGTATCGCCTGTTTCTACTACAAAATCAGGATAGTATTGCTTTGAATTATTCGCCCAATAAATGCGGAACTGATTCTGAGCTGGACGAAGCCATTTCAATACATCTTTGTCATTTTCCAGAATGTAAGCAAAGTCTTTCTCGGTACCGGAGTCAAATTTGTACTCCAAATGTCCTGCTTTCTCAAAACCGGTAAATACCAATTTCGGAATCAAACTCGTCGGCTTGATCACATCTTTGTAATGTCTGCGTCCATTTGGTAAAACCGTGAAATTCCAATCCTCAATCTTCACAAATGCCAACACTTTCGGCTTCCCATAGTCTCGAGTACTGATCCGAAAGTGGGTTCGCATCTGCTTGTAAATCTCCGATGCAATGTGCTTGCGGTACTGCTTGATCACCAATCTGAATTGCTCCGTGTCAGGATAGTTGCCTTGAATAAAAGCTAAAGCCTGATGCGTAAGCTTGAAAAGTAATTCGCTGTATTCATCGTAGTCGATCTCTGGATAATTTATTAATTCGGCGACTACTTGATTGGCAGGAGAATCTTTTCGAAATGCCCCATGAATCACCCCGATCGAATCGGTCCGCCGCTCTCCGGTCAGCTCCACGATCATGATCTCCTCCGAAAGTGGCTTGAAATTAAAGCCCAATTCGGTGAATAGATCGAAGTCTTCAAACCAAGCTCTTGCTTCATCTAAGACCAAGTCAATCCGTGGAATCTCAATTACATTTAACGTGTAATTGGTCACCAATTCATCATAAGCGGCATAAGCCGCTTTGTAGTCTTCCTCCGCAAAAATATCTGTCTGACCTGAAAATAGTTCTTCCCGAACTTTGTACATAACCATTTGCTTCACTTCGGGCTTTGACAAATCAGCCAAACTTCGAACGCCTTCTATTTTGCCTACAATCGGAATCGCATTGATAATCGCCCGCTTGCTATCCAGACCCACTTGGGCTGTTCGGCGCTTCGCCTGATCTTCGATCTTGGCAATGATTTTTTCCTCTCGGGTAAACCCAACTTCGGTAAGGGAAGGACTGTAAACCAGTTCGGTTTTGGGCTGCAACTCAGCTTCATCTAGCTCGATGAAAGTCATCTTATTCAACACCGACTCTGGGTTCTGTGCTTCGGCAATAACTGATTCAAAATTATCATGGGCAATCACCGTCAGCTTATCGATCTTATCTACGCCGGTTCGCTCGCCATTGAAAGGTAAGCGAAGTCCACGGCCTATGGTCTGCTCAATCAGGATACTGGCATTTGCAGCGCGTAGCGGAACTATCGTATAAAGATTCGAAACATCCCAGCCTTCTTTCAGCATATTCACGTGGATGACGATCTCGATTTCGTTCTCGTATTTTTCCAACGCCACAAACTGCCGGTCAATCTCTTCGTCTTTCTTCGTACTGCTATCGATTTGCAATACTTTTCCTTGGTATTGCCCACCATAGAAGTCGCGTGAACTCATATAAGCAAAGACCTCCGAAGCATGAGTAATATCCTTGCAAACGACTAAGACAAAAGGCTTGACCAACTTCGCTCCGGTGTTTCGGGCATACAAGACTAATTCAGCTTTGGTGTCTTGATGAATGGAGATGGCATCTTCCAACTTGATTTTCTCGATTTCATCTGCGCTCAATCCTTGGGCACGAAAGTTCTTGCGAGTCGCGATTGCGGGGTTTTTCACATATTTCCCATCTTCCAAAGCTTTTGCCAAGGAATATTCATACACGATATTTTTAAAGACTTTTCCCTTTTCATCTACCGGTGTAGCCGTCAACTCAATTCCCAAAACAGGCTTCAATTCATTGATGGCTTTTTTGCTCTGATCAGCATGGTAGCGATGCGCTTCGTCCATTAAGATCACCAAGTCCTTCAACTCAGTCAAATACTGCCAATAGGACTGGCCCAGATATTCTGACAGTCGCTTGATTCGTGGCGCCAGCGACACGCCATCCTTCTTTGTTCCTTTATTGTCAGAGTTGAACTTGGCGACATTGAAGATATTGATCCGCACTTCTGAGTCGCGGAAAAGTCCACCCATCTGCGCATAGTTTTCTCCCGTGATGATTACAGGTTTATTATGGACAAATTCCCCGATCCCGCTAAACACGTATTTTGAGTATGCTGGATTGCCAAAGTCTTCCATCAGTTTCTCATAGATGGTGAGGTTGGGAGCGAGGATGAAGAAATTGCGGATTCCTTTCTCCAGATACAAATAGGTGATGCAGGCGCCCATCAAGCGTGTCTTGCCTACGCCAGTGGCGATGGAAAAACAGATGGATGGAAAATCCCGCTCAAAGTCCGCTACTTTCGGAAAGTGTTTTTGCACAATGGCAAGAGATTCTTCCAAATCCGCATGCTTATCCAAGGAAAGTGCATCTGCTAGCTGCGCTACAATATCCAGTGACTCTTGAAGTGGCTGGCGAAGTGAAAGTCGCTGCTTGATCTGATTGGCTTGTTTGTTCATGGTTTTGGGTTAAAAAATCAGTCAAAAAGACCGGGTTGGGTTGGTTTAGAGCTTTTGGATTTCGGGGGAAATTCTGAATCGAAATCAGAACCGACTTCCTCCGAATCTCCTTCCCCTTCCTGATCTTCAGTAGGCACCTGCACGATCTTCAGACTGTAGTCATCCCGTCCAAACTCACACTTGTCGAGCAATAGACTTGGGATTTTCTTGATGGTGATAGAATTATACCGGTTTTCACATTCTGGCTGATAAGCTTTGCAACAGATTAGAAGCGTTTCTTCTGGCTTCATCTCTTCCTGAATCCGATCTATTGCTTCAACCGTGAGAAACTGAGTGGTAGTAAACAAAAAGTCGCGCTCCATACTTCTACCCTGCTTCCAGAAGATGGCTTCGTCTGGGGCATATTTGAAACCTTCTTGCTTCGCCATGGCGGCTGCCAGCATATCGGGATTGTATTCTTTATTGATGACCCAGTTTCCAAACTTGTCCAGATTCAGCAAGCTAGGAGCTAGGGTATAGAACTTAAATCCTCCACCACCTTTCCAGTCCACGGACTTGGAGATTCCTCCTTGCTCTCCATCCACCACTTGCTTCAATCGGGGATAGCAGTGAGTAATGGCATGCTCGCCCAACTCAATGCCGATATAGTGGCGACTCATTTTGTGGGCTACGGCTGCCGTGGTGCCGGAGCCGAGGAAGGAGTCGAGGACTAGGTCGCCTGGATTAGTTGCAATAGTTAAAATTGTTTGGATTAATCTTTCAGGTTTAGGAGTATCAAAAATGTCATTTCCAAAAAGTATTTTGATTTCTTTTTTTGCTTCTTGATTGTGTCCTGCCAATGTATGTTTCCACAAAGACATTGGCATCATTCCCTGATTGATTTCAGAAAAAAAATTTTTAAGAGCAGGCACTTTATTCAATCCACTCTTACCCCACCATATTCTCTTCTCATTCAAATTTTTCTGTGTTACCTCTTTTGACATTGCCCATACCCTTGTTTTTTTTGGCCAAATTTCTTCATTGGAATAAGGGTGTATTATTGGATAATAGAGATTTGGCCTTTCTCTAAAATTATACCTACAAGTGTAATCCATTGCTTTCCATGGACCCCTAGAATCGTTGTCAGGATTTTTATATCTATCTGTTTGATCCTCAGTCATAGGAAGTAAATTTCTACGAAATTCTTGCGCTTTTTTATAGACAAGGATTTGATCATGAATGTATCCAAAGTCTTTAGTGTCTGGTGGAGGAGAATATCTTTTTTCCCAAGCTATACCACAAATAAAATTTGATCTCCCAAAAATCTCATCACAAGCCACTTTTAAATAATGACCTTCGTTATCGTCTATATTTATCCAAATTGATCCATCTTGTGATAGTAGATTTTTTAAAATTTTAATACGTACTGTAATTAAGTTTAACCATAAAGAATGTTCTACCCCATCATCATAATGTGAAAATGCACTTCCTGTATTATAAGGCGGATCGATATAGATGCATTTTACCTTTCCTGCATAATCCTGCTCCAGGGCTTTTAGGGCAAGGAGGTTGTCCCCGTGGATCAGCATATTCTCCGACTTGGGATCTCCATAGCTGTATTCGGGATTCTCGATCAAGATGCGTGGTTCGAGCTTAGGTTCATCGCCTTTGCCGATCCAGGTGAGTTCGAGTTTTTGGGATTTGGAGGTTGACATGTGTTGTTGAAAAATAGGTGTCTTTTGCTGACAGGACTCAAGAAAGCAAAAACTTAGAGTTTAAGCAAACTGGATTCAGCCTTGAGGGATTTTTGACACATTATGTCTGGTTTTAGTATATTGAAGGTAGATTGGATTTATAGTGTAAAGATTGGTAATGTGTAGTATTTTCACAGAGTTGTGAATTTTATTCACTTTTTTGTACTCTGTATTCACAATTATGATAAGTTTGTGTGAAATAATCACGTTAAGGCTATGCTTATCAGATTTGTAATAGAAAATGTATTCTCTTTTGGCCCCCAGAAGGAATTCAACGCCATACCCAATAACCGGCTTAAGACACTCGACCATCATAGCTATGATTTTGATGGATTTCGACTGTTGAAGATGTCCGCGCTCTATGGGGCAAACGGCGCGGGGAAATCTAATCTGATTAAGGCGATGTATGTATTACAAAGCCTTTTAGTCAATGGGAAAGTCCCTTTTAAATTTCGAGATAATGACTTTAAGTTTAATTCGGACCCCAAAGCCAATCAAATTTTGGCAGTAGAATTTATCCAAAATGGAAAGCCATTTTATTATGGTTTGGTGATGAATCAGGGTAAAATAGTCACTGAAGAGCTCTATAATTCGGGTTTGGGTCAAGGTAAGGATGCATTAATTTTTGAGCGTAATACAGATGTAAAGGGAGCTACAACCTTGATATTCAAAGAGGAATTTGAACAGGACGAGAAAAGCCAAGTATTGAAAAGTATCTTGCTCGAGGAGTTTGTAAAGCCAACTGAGCCAGTATTTAGGCTTTTGGCTAAGCGTGACAATAAATATTTGACTGATGTCAAAACTGCTTTTGGCTGGTTTAGTGATACGCTCCAAATCTTATCTCCTAAAACCAAACCTATTGGTTTAGCCCATCATATAGATACCGATCCAGCATTCAAAAGCTATGCTCAGGATATGATGTGTTCATTAAACATTGGGATCGAATCTTTGACTACCGAAAAGGTGGATATGGACGAGTTTTTTGGAAAAGACAATGAAAATGAACTGGTAGAGCTTAAGCAGAAAGTGGAGGAGTCCGAACTAAAAATGATAGAACTTGCAAGCAGAAGCGGGGATGAAATTTTGGTAGTGAAGGAAGAGGATAAATTCTGGGTAAAAAGTCTAAAGATAAATCACAAGGGGAAAGATGAGCGTGTGATCCAATTTGACTTGGAGGAGGAGTCCGATGGGACAATCCGATTATTAGATTTCGTTCCTGCTTTTATGGAGGTTATTTCAGATAGACGTGTTTTCTTGATTGACGAAATTGAGCGAAGTATTCATCCGCTTTTGATCAAGGAATTGGTCAAGAAATTTTCTGATGATCCCGAAACCCAAGGACAGCTGATTTTCACTACTCATGAATCCAATTTGCTGGATCAGGAGCTCTTTCGACAGGATGAGATTTGGTTTGCAGAGAAGAATATCGATGGCGCTACTGACCTTTATTCCCTTAGTGATTTCAAGGAACACAAGACGCTTGATATTCGAAAGGGGTATCTGAATGGGCGCTATGGTTCCATTCCTTTTCTAGGTAATCTCAAGGATCTTAACTGGCATGAATATGATCATAACCCGGAGACTGTTTGAGCGAAGGCCCCCGAGTCGGGAAGCTAAAATTATCTATATTTTTTGTGAAGGAGCAAGACGGGAGCTTGCATATTTCCAATACTTTAAGGAAATGGACTCTAGGATAAATCTGGAAATCTATGAGCTGAACCCTCATGAGGACAATTCACCACTTGGGCTATTGGAGATTGCCAAAAATTGTATTTTGGTGACTGCCGAAAATCCTGAACCCAAGTATAATTTACAGGATCAAGATGAGGTTTGGATTGTGCTGGACTCTGACCCGGATAAGGGTAATTCCCGAAGACCTCAAATTTCTGCTATCAAATCAGAGATAGAATCACATGATCGTTGGTCGCTGGTAGAGAGCAATCCTTGCTTTGAAGTGTGGCTTTATTTCCATGGGCAAGCGGAGTTTGCAGATTTTAAAGGAATGGAAGCTTGCAAAACTTGGAAGCAAAAGGTGAATACCTTACTTGCAGGTGGTTTTGATTCGCGAAGGCATCCCATCTATATCGCAGACGCAACTGAAAACGCCAAGGCTAATTTCTTCCTTGATGAAGCAGGCAATTTGAAAATCGGTTCTACAGAGATCTATCGCTTGTCCGAAAGTATGCTACGCTTATTGGGAGATAGAATTCGCGACGCAAAGGCAAAACTCGATACTTAATTTACTTTAAAATTTACTTAACAAACTTCCTGAAAGCTGAAACGATCTGGAAGATAAAGAAGGCAAGGAAGATGCGTTGGAGGCCGTCCCAGAAATGAGCTGAAGCGTCAATAGTTTGATCTGGAAACATATCTCTTACTCTTCGAGTGGGGTTGAAGAGTTGCCAAAATATCGAATCGTACTTAGTGATTTTCTCCCAAAATAAGCTCACACCTTCTGCGCTCCAGTCCCATTTCCATGAAATAATACAATCAGCAGAAATAACCAAAAGCGGATAAATAAGAATTGTAGCTAAAATCAGTAAACCAAAAGGTAAAAGCCAGCTTTGTCCGTGATGATTGGTTTTTCCAAGCCAGATCGATGCTAAATCCCCTGTTCTAATCAACCAATTCTGAAATCCTGTATTTGGGTCATTTCGTCTCTGTTGAATGAGTTGAGCATGAACTTCAACTTCTCTAGCCTTAAAGTCAAGCGAAGTTATTCGATCTGATTGCTTCTCAGCTGCTAATTTCAACTGCCGAAAAATTTCTCTTCGTTGAGATAAGATTTTTCTTTGATTTACTTCAGATTCCTCCACGTTTAGTTGACCGTTTTCAAACCATGTAGCGCCATAGGTAAATATGGAATCCAGTCTGGAATCAATGATTCGAACAGATGGATAGACGCTAAAATCGAAATCGTAAAATTCAGTGTTTCCTAGGTTAGAGTTTTCAATTAGTAATTGCTCAGGATTCCCTTTGCCTTCATCGGGATAGTTGTTATTGTTCAGTGAAATAAGCGCTTTGTTGAAAAAATGGGAAAACGTCAATCTATCGTATGAACAATCTCGAAGGAAAACGGAATTGTTAAAGTTGATTCCTTTGAAAAGGACTTCTTTGAAAAATGTGTTTCTGAAATCGATTACACCGGAGGATTTTTCGGAGAAGTTGATTTGGAGTTTTTCTGAAATAATCTTTTGGCCATCAAACTGAATTCCATTTTTAAATTTTGTATCAAGAATATGAACTTCGCGGATATTAAAAACCTTCACGTTTTTATTGTCAAATGAAAGGCGAACCTCAGATTCGAAATCAGCGACTGCAAAACTCAGAAACCCTGAAATGGAAATGTCTTGAATTACAATTTCATCCTTAAAAATTCCACTATCAAATATGATTGAACCATATTCTGTTCCAGAAATATTTACGGTTTTATGAAATAAAGAGTCTTTGCCCGATATAATTAAATTTGAACATTTTATGGGACTTATTCGAAGACGATTACTTACTTCAACTGATATAAATTGAAGTCCCATCTTTCTAATTATTCCTCCCAAAAAATCGAAAGAATTAAGAAGGCAATTTTTTATTTCAAAAGAAGATCCACAATCGACGTCATTAAAAGACAATTGCCCTATGTGAGCCTTTTCACTTACCAATCCTAGAAAAGAAATGCCGTTTTCAAAAAATGAATTAGCAATATAAATTGCTGTGATTGTACAGCCTAGAAAACCCAATGTGAAATTTTCAAATGCCGATCCACGTTCACCCCCTTGATGAGATGTACACTTCATCATGCTAACGGGTGCTTTAAATTCACATTCATTAAATATTAATCCTGAATGCAACTCAATATCACTAAATGCAATTTTTCCTTCAAATCTGAAATTTGTCAATAGTAAGTGTTTTTTGGAGTAATTTTCATTAGTAAAATCAATTTTTCCAAATACAGTTGTTTGTTTACTTTGGGATCCTAATCTGCAAAAATCATCCGATTCGGATACTAATTTTATAAACTTCTCAGCGGAATATTTATTAGCATCATCAAGCATTTCCAACATACTACTCACAACTCAATTTTCTGATAAAACCCATGCACATGTCCTTGACCGCGCGAAATGATTTCTTTTCGCTCCAATCTGCCGACTATCATTGCAGGATGAGTATTGATCCGTTGAGCGAAATCACGGATTTGATCCGTAGTCCAGGTTCCATCTTTGCGTAAGCTCATGAATTCTGCTTCCTCCCGCTCGCTGTAGGTACTCGCTATAGCAAAGTCATCGGCTTCTTTTTCCTTGACCTGTCCATCTTCAGTATATTCCAGTCCTTCGAGAAATACTTCCTTTTTGCCATGCTTCAGGATATGCCCGGCTTCGTGGAAGAAGGTAAACCAGAAGATATCGTTCCGCTGGAATTGGTTGGAGAGTTGGATCACTGGCGTATCTCCTACCCAGCGAGTCGCTCCATGGACTTTGGAGTTGGGGAGCTTTGGAGTGTGGATGACTTTCACTCCGGCCTCGGCGGCTAAGCTTGAGAGACGAATGAAGAAATCTGCCGGATGGGCTACCATGATTTCCTTGATTCGTGGAATTGAATCTCCAAATCGCTTTTTGTCAAAATCTCCCACTTTCATTTCCCTAGCCTGAATCTCTCCCTGCCGAAGCCAAGCGGCTAAAGCGTAAGGGTTTTTTTGGACTTGCTTAGTTAATCGGTAGTCGATTTTCTCCACCATAGCGAAGCAGCTGGACTGATAAAAGGCCTCTTTGCTGGCTACTTGGAAAAATTGAAGAATCGCCTTCATTCGCTCCAGCGTTTCTTTGGTTTCTACCTCGATCCAACCAAACCCAATGAGTTCCTTGAGCGGGAAATTGCTGAGCCAATCTTTGTCCTGAATCAGTTGCTCGGCTTCCCGTATTTCTGCCAATTCCAGTTGATAGTTTTTTTCACGCTCGAGCCAAAACGCAGCGGGAACACCTGTCACATTTTCCAGTTGGATGGCAGTATCGGGAAGAATGGCTGTTTTTCCTTGGATCAGTTCATTGATGGTTTTTACGGGTCTTCCCATACGAGCTGCCAGCTCGGTCTGAGAAAATCTGAGCTCATCGATGGTCTCAGCCAGCGTATCTCCGGGAGGGGAGATCAGCGCTTTGGCAAGCTCAATATCGGATTGGGTTTTGAGTTTCATAGGGTTTGTTGCTTTAATGGTAATCGTAGCAAAGTTCTTCAATGGTAATCTCTGTCACCTGAGACCAGTCTAATCCACCAGCTTCTTTTGTCGGTAATGGTTCATGATTAGGTTTAAAAATCAATCTTCTGTTTCCAGTAATGTTTACTGCTAAATAACCTTTGTAATTTTTCCCACTGAGTTGGTGACATCTAGCACCGGGTATTTTCCCGATGACTTCCAGATTTGCAGCAGCTTTCAAATCCGCCAATCTCATATTAATTTGCTTGGCACTAGTTCCATAAGCTTTAAAAAGTGCTTTAAGATCCTCTGCCTCTTTCTTTAATTTGTTTGTTCTGTAAGTGATGTTCACGCAAAAGTATGATTAAAAGTTATTAACCCCAAAGGTTATAGATTATATAATATTCCATTTAAAAGTAAAAAGTTCTTTTGCTTGGTGTCTTTGTTCCAGTTGCTTCTCAACGGCGGCAAGCAAAGACTCTTTTTTCTGCTCGATATCATCTTGGGCTTCGAAGAGGCGTTTTCGTTTTTCAGATCTAAGCTTTTCTAGATCTTTCACGGTTCGCTGGGCCTGAACTTTCGTCTTGAGATCCGTTGATTTTCTGGCCTCCATTTTTTTGAGTTTGATTTCCCCATCCAGATCTTGGAGTTCCCGCTCAAGGCTGATCTTCATATCATCCGCCCAGTGTTCCAATTTATCATACTCTTGGTCAAAGAATTTCCCGTTTTTGGTTAGAGAGATTTCCTTTGCTGCATCCATCTCCTCGTCCAGTTTCTGTTCGATCAGCTCTTTGTTTTCGGAATCCAATTCTTGAGCAGAACCTAGCTGGGCATTCAAAGAAAAGAATCGCTTGACCAATTCTGAATCGATCCATTCTCCGGACTCGGTCAGCCCGACGGCGATCCAATAATCTTCCTTATCGAAAGATTCGATTTCCAGTTGATAGGCACTGATCCACCCTGTTTTATTTAGCAGAGGCTCCAACGCTGAAATAATTGTTTGGGAATTGGTGTAATCAAAAGTGACTTCCTGAACTGGCAGCGTCTTACTGCTCCAAGTATTCAAAATCTCCTGTGCCAGGGGATGATTGATTCTGAAGTGATAATGATTTGGAATTTGTTTATTTCCCAGTTTATAATTTCCGATTGGGGCATTGATAATCGGAGAGCGAATCTTGAAGGAAAGATTCTTTTCATCGAAACTGGCTTTTTCTTTCAGAGAATACTTGGCGATTTTCCAGAGGTAGGTTTCATATTTGGAGATGTACTCCCGACTTTGAGCAAGGTTGATTCGAAGCTTTTCATGCACTTCTTCATCGAAGTTTTCCAGCAATTTTTCCTTGGTGGAATCCATCGCCTGTGTAATATTTTCTTCTAGTTCCTGTCTTAGCTCGGTAAAACTCTTAGTTATTTCCTCCGTGGTTCTACAGGTTTGATAGATTTGTGCTATTCTTCGCTCGATGTCCACACCGGATTCCAATGAGCCTAGCACCTCATCACTGGCTCCGAATACGCCGCTGAAAAGATTAAATTTTTCATTGAGTAATCGGTATACGTGCTCATCAGCGGCATTTCGTTTGTTCAGAAAGTTGATGACTAGCACATCATGCTTTTGCCCATACCGATGGCATCTACCGATTCGTTGCTCGATTCGCTGCGGATTCCAAGGCATGTCATAATTGACCACGACGGAGCAGAATTGCAAGTTGATTCCCTCAGCAGCCGCTTCGGTAGCAATCATGATCTCGGCATCATTTCGAAAATTTTCTACCAAAGCAGCTCGCATATCTGCGGATGGTGAGCCACTTGCTTTGTCAGAATCTTTGTTTTGGGCCAGCCATTTTTGATAAATTGCCCGAGAGCCTTTATCTGAGTTTGTGCCGTTGAATAACACTATTTTTCCTGCGTAGCCGCTTTTTGAAAGCAGTTCTGCGAGGTATGCCTGTGTTCGCTTACTTTCAGTAAAGATGATTGCCTTCTTTGCTGCACCGAGTTTGGTACCCTCTTCAAAGCCGGTTTCGAGTGCGGCTATTAACTTTTCACCCTTAGAGTTCACTTGGATCGATTCTGCCAATTGTGCAAAACTTCCCAATAAATCAGCTTCTACTTTAATCTCGAGGAGTTCATCTTCCGAATACCATTTTTCTGCTGGGATTTCTGCTTCATCTTCCCATTCGTCTTTGAGTTCATCGTAATCCTCATAGTCTTCATTGAGAAAATCTTCCAACTCCAAAGGATTCTCTTTGTGTCTTTTTAAAACATCCAGCAACTTTTCCTCCAGTCGCTTGAAGGTTCCTGAAATCGCGAATGAAGAAGATGCCAACAAACGCCGCAAGACCAAGGTCATTAATTGACGCTGAGATGCCGGTAATGCATAAAGTCTTTCACGCTGTAAATAATCCGAGACTAGCGTATATAATTGATGTTCGCTATCCGACGGGAAAAACTCAAATACAAATGCTTTCCTGCTAGTGAACTGGATGTATTCAAGAACCTGTCTCCGAAGCGTCCGTTTGGTTACAGGTTTCAATCGTTCTTTTAACTCCTCATAGATTCCCGAATCGACGTATTTATCTGCCCGGCTATACTGAGCTTTGAAGCTTTTCAGATCCCCGAAAAGATGATCATCAATAATTGAAACCAAACCATATAATTCTAATAGTGAATTTTGGAGTGGAGTTGCAGTTAAAAGAATTTTTGGGAATGGCTCTAAGGTATCTTTTAGAGTTTTGGCGATCACATTGTTGTTTTTGTACACATTCCGAAGTCTGTGAGCTTCATCAATGACCACCAAATCCCATTTGATATGCCGTAAATAGGGTGCTTTAGTTTTAGCAAATTGGTAAGAGCAAACTGCAACTTGATCTTTTTGGTCAAAAGGATTTAAGTTTCCATTATTGATTTGCTGATTGAAGGATTTGGTTTCTAGAATTATACTTTCCAGATAGAATTTATCTTGTAGCTCTTGATTCCACTGCTTCCGGAGGTTGGCTGGAGCGATGATTAGAATCTTACGTTTCCGTTCTGCCCATTTTTGACTGAGGACAAGTCCTGCTTCGATGGTTTTTCCGAGTCCGACTTCATCAGCCAGGATAGCTCCTTTTGAAAGAGGGGATCTGAATGCAAAAAGTGCAGCTTCAACCTGATGTGGGTTTAAGTCCACTTTGGCATCCACCAAAGCAGAAGCTAATTTTTCGATACTATCAGAGGCTACGCGTTTGGTAAGTTCAAATGCGAAGTATTTAGCGTGGTAGGGTGTTAAAGTCATGTAAAAAGGTAATCGAACGATTAAAAGCCTAATTTAGAAGATTTCATATCAATCCTCCCCACTGGATCTTTTTGGAAACATGATATTATGAACTTGATAATTTAATAATATCTTAGAATGCGTAAATTCTATGTAATTAGATTGTTGAACTACGACTACTATTAGAAAATCAATGACCATCACAGCTTCTCAGGAGCAATGGATTAAGTTACAAATCCAACAAGGAGGTTTTGCGAATGATAGCGAATATTTGCGGCATCTGATTCGATTGGATAAAGAGCGCAATAGAAATTTCCTACAGACCAAGGCTGATATTCAGGATGGATACGATAGCGGAGTAAGTGTTCGTGTTCGAACAGTGAACGAGATCATGGAATTTGCACTGAGTCGACAAGCTGATCGTAAGAAGAAACAAGTCTGATTACCACCTACTCTCCAAAAAGGAAGATGAGGATTTGGATCGAATAGCTGTCCATATTGTGGAGGCAAATGGTGATAATCAAGCTAGAAAATACATCACAGGTCTTTTTACTACTTTCGATTCTTTATGCTCTAATCCAGACCTAGGCAGAAGTGCGATCGAATATGCTCCTAGGCTAAAGAATACAGATTTCAAACCCACATGATATTTTATGAAAAAACTTTAGATGGTGTTTATATCTTCAGGATTTTAGATCAAAGGCAAGACTTTCAACGTCACTTCTAAAAATTAATAAAGCCATCTGACTTCTCAGATGGCTTTATGTTTTTGTAGTTTTTAACTTAAAGAAGATTCTATTTCAACTGAATCAGATATTTCCCTCAATTTCTTCCTCAACCTGGAAGAAAGACTCATCTTTCCGAGGTAGAGTAGACTCTCCCATCAAGAATTCATCCACTTTCACAGCGGCCTCTCTTCCTTCTGATATTGCCCAAACAACCAAGGATTGGCCTCTACGCATATCTCCAGCTAGGAAAACTTTTGAATTAGTGCTTTGATAATTTTTAGACTTGGGAAGTGTATTCTCCATGGTTTCTGCACCGAATGCTTCCAGTAATCCATTATGGGCCGGACCGGTATAGCCAATAGCCAAAAATGCTAAATCACAAGGGACTGTACGTTCAGTGCCTGCAATTTCTTCGAAAACCATACGACCGTCTTTGTGTACCCATTCCAGATCTACAAGACTTAAACCCGTCACTTGACCTTCCTTGTTCACCGTAAATTCTTTAGTAAGAATAGAGAACACCCGCTCAACTCCTTCTTCATGAGAACTGGATGTTCTCAGCGTCATAGGCCATTCTGGCCATGGGTTGAGCGTGTTTCTTTGCTGAGGGGGCTTAGGCAAAAGCTCAAGCTGCGTCACTGAAGCCGCTCCATGTCGATTGGATGTGCCAATACAATCACTTCCTGTATCACCACCGCCGATTACAATCACATGCTTTCCTTTTGCTGAAATTGGGTTTTCTTTGATCTCACCAGATACAACCTTGTTCTGTTCACCTAGAAAATCCATGGCAAAATGAACACCTTTTGCTTGTGAGCCTTTGATATTCAGTCCTCTTGGTTGTCCGGCGCCGGTAGAAAGTACTACAGCGTTAAAGTTTTTGAGGATATTTTCTGCTTTGATATTGAAGCCAATTTCGGTATCACAAGAGAAAATTACCCCTTCTCGCTTCATAAATTCAATACGTCTATCAATTACCCATTTTTCCATCTTGAAATCGGGGATTCCATATCGTAGTAGTCCTCCTGGTTTGGAATCCTTTTCGAAAAGCGTTACCTCATGACCTGCTTGGTTTAGCTGATCTGCCGCTGCGAGTCCTGCAGGTCCTGAGCCAATCACGGCAACAGACTTTCCAGTTCTTGTTTTTGGCGGGTTTACTTTGATCAAGTCAAGTTCATAGGCTTTTTCAGCGATGTTTTTCTCGATCAATTCTATCGCAACAGGATCTTTATTGATGCCCAAAACACAGCTTGTCTCGCAGGGAGCGGGGCAGATCCTTCCCGTGAATTCAGGGAAATTATTTGTGCTCCTTAATATTTTGATCGCTTGCTCCCATTCGTTGTTGTAAACCGCATCGTTGAAATCCGGAATCACATTACCGAGTGGACAACCATTATGACAAAAAGGAACACCACAGTCCATGCATCGTGCTGCTTGATTATTTAACTTTTCGCCTGAAAACGGCTCATATATTTCCTTGTAGTCACCTATTCTAGCTTTCGCGTCACGGGTAACCGGAGTTTCTCTTTTGAATTGAATAAATCCTTCTTTCGATCCCATTTTACGCCAATGATTTTGATTGTTCTAATGCTCTTTTCTCTAAAACCGCCTTATAATCTCTAGGAATTACCTTGATGAATTTCTCTTTGGATTTATCCCAATCATCAAGGAATTTGGTTCCTAGACCCGACTTGGTCAGTTTTACATGTCTTTTGAGGAATGTCTTGATCGTGTTGAAATCCTCACCTTCCAGAATATCTATATCTACTAATTCTGGGTTGATTTCAGTAATGTAATCCTTGAGAATATAGGCGATTCCACCGCTCATTCCTGCAGCAAAATTTCTTCCTATTTCTCCAAGATTTACTACCAATCCACCGGTCATATATTCACAGCCGTGATCTCCGATTCCTTCCACTACGGTTTGTACACCGGAGTTTCTTACACAGAATCGCTCACCACCTTTTCCATTGATATATGCTTCTCCAGAAGTGGCACCATAGAACGCCACGTTACCGATGATGATGTTATCTTCTGGAACGAATTTGGCATTTCTGCTAGGATAAACGATCAGTTTTCCACCAGATAGACCTTTGCCAAAGTAATCGTTGGCTTCACCTTCTAGTTCGAAGTTGACTCCTTTTGCAAGGAATCCTCCGAAAGTCTGACCTGCAGAACCTGTGAATTTGAAATTGATCGTATCCTCAGGCAAGCCCGGGCTTCCGTATATTTTAGAAATCTCATTGGAGAGCATTGCCCCCACTGATCTGTCAGTATTTTTGATTTGGAAGCTTCCTGATGAGGACATCGCTTGTTCCAATGAAGGCAGCGCTGCCTTGATCAACTGCCTATCCAATACTCTCTTCAGCTCAAATTCCTGATCGATTTGCTTGTGAATTCCTACATGATCCGGAACTTCCACTTTATGGAAAATAGGGCTCAAGTCCACTTTATCCCACTTCCAGTGATTCAAGTGTCCTGTAGATTGAAGTACGTTGCTTTGTCCTACCATTTCATCCACGGTACGGAATCCAAGCGATGCCATGATCTCTCTGAGATCTTGCACAAGGAATTGGAAGTAATTAACGACGTGATCCGGGTCACCAGTAAATAGTTTTCTCAAGTCTGGATTTTGTGTTGCTATACCCACAGGACAAGTATTGAGATGGCATTTTCTCATCATAATACATCCTTCCACCACCAATGCAGCGGTAGAAATTCCCCATTCTTCAGCTCCCAAAAGTGTCGCAATCGCTAGATCACGTCCAGTCCGAAGCTGACCGTCGGTTTGAAGTGTTACTCTACTTCGAAGGTTATTTTTAACCAAAGTTTGATGTGCCTCTGATAATCCAAGCTCCCAAGGCAAACCAGCGTGACGGATCGAACTCAATGGAGATGCTCCAGTACCGCCGTCTGCTCCGGAGATTAGGATTACATCAGCCTTGGCTTTTGCCACACCTGCTGCTACAGTACCCACACCTGCTTGGGAAACCAGCTTAACGTTGATTCTAGCTTTTCTATTGGCATTTTTCAAATCGAAAATCAGCTGAGCCAAATCTTCGATAGAATAAATATCGTGGTGGGGTGGAGGTGAGATCAATCCTACTCCAGGAGTGGAATGTCTTACTCTACCTATCCAATCATCTACTTTATGTCCAGGAAGCTGACCACCTTCTCCGGGCTTAGCTCCTTGAGCCATTTTGATTTGAAGTTCGGCAGCATTTGTTAAGTAATTGCTCGTAACACCGAATCTACCTGAAGCTACTTGCTTGATAGCTGAGCGCTCCCAGTCTCCATTTTCTTTTTTGGCAAAACGAATCTCATCTTCTCCTCCTTCACCAGAATTACTTTTGGCGCCCATTCTGTTCATGGCTATCGCCAAAGTAGAATGTGCTTCATGGGAAATCGAACCAAAGGACATAGCACCGGTAGCAAATCTTCTCATGATGGAAGATGCTGGCTCTACTTCGTCGATTGGGACTGAGATTCTTTTTTTGAATTCAAATAAGCCTCTTAAAGTCAAGGCGTCTTTGCTTTGCTCATTGATTTTGGATGCAAATTTTTTGTACATACCAAAATCGTTCAGACGAGTTGACTTCTGAAGTAAGTGGATTGTTTCAGGATTGAACAGGTGTTTTTCACCTCTTCTTTTCCACTGATATACGCCGCCTTGCTCTAGAATAGGAGATTCAGTTTCGTAGGCAGCTCTATGACGGATCAAAACCTCTTCGGCCAACTCGTCAAAGGAAATACCGCTGATTCTGGAAATTGTGCCTTTGAAACATCTGTCGATAACTTCAGGACCTAATCCTAAGGCTTCGAAAATCTGTGCGCTTTGATACGATTGAAGCGTACTGATACCCATTTTAGAAAGAACTTTCAGTAGTCCTTTTCCTATCGCAGATTGGTAGTTTGAGAATAGTTTCTTCTGGTTTTTGGCATTGGGTAGCTCACCTTTTTCAAACATGTTGAGCAGTGATTCCAAAGCCATGTAGGGATTGATAGCAGATGCGCCGTAGCCAATCGCAGTAGCGAAATGGTGTGTTTCGCGGATATCTCCAGATTCCAACACCAAGCCGGCGCTGGTCCTTATTTTCTTTTTGACCAAGTGATGGTGTACCGCTCCTATAGCCAATAGAGATGGAACAGGTGCATATTCCTTGGTGCTGTTGCGATCAGAAATAACGATAATATTTTTTCCTTCGTTGATCGCTTTTTCAGCTTCATCACAAATCTTGTTCAGTGCCTCTAAGAGTCTTCCGGACTTATGGTCAGCTAGGAAAAGACTTGTGAGTGTCGCACATCTATAGCCCTGTCCTTCCATATTTTTGATCTTTTCCAGATCTTCATTTAAAAGAACGGGCTGGGAAATGTGGATTTGACGAGTATGTTTTGGACTTTCCTCCAGGATATTTTGGCCCACACCCAGACGGGTGAAAAGCGACATGACCATTCTCTCCCGAATAGGATCAATCGGCGGGTTACTTACCTGGGCAAATAGCTGCTTGAAGTAATTGGAAATATGCTGACTTTCTTTGGATAGAACGGCCAGAGGAGTATCCGCTCCCATAGATCCAATTGCTTCATACGCCGTATCTCCCATAGGACTTAATACTACTTTGAGTTCCTCAGAAGTATATCCAAATATGGTTTGGTGCTTTTTAATATTCTCGGTGAAATATGGATGAGACAGCTTTATAGGTGCGTCTTCTAAGCGAAGTTTGATTCGCTGATCTGCTACCCACTGCTCATAAGGCTGCCTGCTACAGACTTCTCCTTTTACTTCTTGATCAAATAATACACGTCCCTTTTCCAAATCGGCCCACATCATCCTTCCTGGGCTAATTCTGCCTTTTTCTACAATAGTAGCTTCGCGAATAGGCAGAGCTCCGGCTTCAGAAGATAGAATAAGTCGTTTATCTTTTGTGATAAAATATCTAAGTGGACGGAGACCGTTTCTATCCAGTGTGGCACCTACAGATTTTCCATCTGTAAATAGCAAAGCAGCTGGGCCATCCCATGGCTCTACAAGTGATGCGTGGAATTTGTAGAATGATTTTCTGTCTCGATCCATCACCTCGTTATCTTGCCATGCCTCTGGGACAAGCATCATCATGGCATGAGGCAGAGATCGTCCACTCAAAGTCAGTAGCTCCACCATCGCGTCAAGATTCGCAGAATCCGACTTTAGTTTGTCGGTGATTGGCATCAATCTGGAAAGCTCCTCATCAGTGAAATACTGAGATTTCATGAGGTTTTCCTTCGACTTCATTTTGTTCAGATTTCCCTTGATCGTATTGATCTCACCATTGTGAGAAAGAAAACGAAACGGCTGAGCCAGTCTCCAATTTGGAAAGGTATTGGTAGAGAAGCGGGAGTGAACTATCGCAAAAGCAGATCCGATCCTCGGATTCTGAAGGTCTTTGTAAAAAGCCAAAACCTGGTCTGTGCGCAACTGCCCCTTATATATAAGTGTCTGGCTACTCAAACTCGCAAAATAGAAAGACTGATTCACACCAGGAATCTTGGTATTGATTTCTAAAGTAGAATAGTTTCTCAATACGTAAAGTTTACGCTCCAATTCAATTCCTGTGAGTCCCTTTTTATGCTTGACAAAAAGTTGCTCAATATTTGGCATCACCTCAAGTGCTCCTGAACCCGGTACAGTTTCATCCACCGGAACAGATCTATAGCCGATCAATTCAAAACCCAGCTCATCGATCAACTGATTGAGGAGTTCTTTCGAGCGATGAAATAATTGCTTATTCCTTGGGAAAAAGGTCATACCTACACCATAGGATCCAGCTTCAGGAAGCTCGATTTCTGTACGCGCAGTAATATCTTTGAGGAACTGATGTGGTACCTGTATTAATATGCCAGCTCCATCGCCAGACTTAGGATCAGATCCACGGCCGCCACGGTGCTCCATATTGCTCAGCATGTATAAGGCATCGCTAATCGTCTCATGTGAGGGTACTGCACTCAGATCAACAACCGCACCTATACCGCAGGAGTCGTGCTCAAACTCCGATCGATACAAACCTTCTTGCATTATTATAGAATTTATTAGGTTCAAAATTTCCAAAAATTACAGAAAAAAATCGTCCTATTAAAATTACGGCAACAAAACGGCTGCTTTAGTGCCTTATTTTTTATGGATTTTAAGTTTTTTAATATTTTGGCAATTAACTTTTTGGTGTAAAAAATAGAACTACCTAATATAAATTGTAGCAGTATTTGAATAAATAGGGTGCTTTTCTATTTAAATATCAAAAAAAATGTGCAAAATATCTGATTTTCGGGCTCTCGAAAATTCTATCAAAAAAAAATAAAATTATTTTTCGTGAATTTTGTTTAAGATTCTTCGAATCAGCGTTTATCCACACGAGTGAAGAATATTATTCGGGAAAATGGGAAAAACTAAAAATATTGTGAATTGTTATTTTTCAATCGGTATGAGGGCCAAAGATATCCTTGTCCAAGGAATTGATATGAACCTTCACTTTTTTGATTTTCCGGGCGTCCACTGCCAGAATTGTAAATTCAAAATCTTCAAATTTGATCTTAGTACCATTCTTCGGCAATTTCGAATTAAGCTCCAGTAGCAAGCCGCCCAGAGATTCGCTTTCGCCCTTCACATCTTCAAACACCTGTGAGTCTAAATCTAACTTTTTGCAGAAATCATTCAGAGAGACTTTTCCTTCAAAGATAAACGTAGCAGGGTCTAGTTCTTGGAAGAAAATGTCGTCGTGATCGTCAAACTCATCGTTGATTTCCCCAATGATCTCTTCGATCAAATCCTCCAACGTGACCAACCCGGAAGTTCCACCATATTCATCCACTACGATTGCCATGTGCACGCGTTTTAATTGGAAGTCTTTCAATAAGGTGTCCACTTTTTTGTTTTCGGGTACAAAGAAACTCTTGCGAATCAATTCATTCCAGCCGAAATCTTCATCTCGCTCAATGAATGGAAGAAGATCTTTGATGTAAAGTATGCCCTGAATGTTGTCAATAGTTTCCTCATAGACAGGGATTCTAGAATAGCCGCTTTTATTGATTTTGTCCATCAATTCATGGAAATCCATGTCCATATCTATGGCAGTGATGTCCATTCGACTTTGCATCACTTGCTTCACAGTCAGTGTGCCGAAGTTTACTATTCCTCGTAGAATCTCACGCTCTTCATTTGGAGCATCCTCTGTACTCAATTCCAACGCTTGATTTAACTCATTTACCGAAAGTGAATAGCCTTTCTTTTCGATTCGCTTTTCCAGCACATTGCTAAAAGCCATCAAAAACATGGAAAAAGGTCTTAAAATAGTGGAGAAAAATGTAATGGTAGGAGCCATGATCAGGCTGAACTCCACTTTTGCTTTGTTAGCATAGACCTTTGGGACGATCTCCCCAAAAAATACGATTGCGAATGTCACCCCAATTGTTTGTACTAGAATAATAATTATTCCTGTGGCATTTTGTCCAAAAATAGACCATGCCACAAAAGTGGTGAGCGTCACTATCCCAATATTGATCAGGTTATTTAGAATGAGGATAGTGCTGAGAAGGTTTTTGGGAGACTCTACTAAGCCAATTACTTTTTTGCCGCGTGGAGTGTTATCTTCTTCGATATTCCCCAAATCTTCATTGGTTAGAGAGAAAAATGCTACCTCAGAACCAGAAACAAGGGCAGAGCCTATTAATAGTAATATAAAAAGCAACCCATTTAAAATCAGATAACTTACCGAAGGTGAGCTAATCTGAGCGAGTAAATGGTAACTCGGGTAGGGATCGTCCATGTATTAAACCGCAAAGGTTAATGCAAAATTAAAAAATTCCCCTGAAAATAGCTTCCAGGGGAAAGGATTATTAAAATGGCAGATCGTCATCTTCTGTATCTGAAACCATTTCTTGCGCTTTGGGCGCGGATGTCGGCGCCGCCGATGCTGGTCTTTGTTGGGTGGATTGCTGAGGTGAGGCTTGGTTATCGTTGCCATCTGGTTTTCCTCCAAGCATGGTAAAGCTGAGTACTCGGATCTTTGTGCGATATCTATTTTGACCCTGTTCATCTTGCCAACTATCAGTTTTGATTTTCCCTTCAGCATAGAGTTGAGAGCCCTTTCTTAGATATTGCTCAGCAACTTTGGCTAGTGCTCCCCATATTTCCAAATCGTGCCACTCCGTTTGCTCCACCCGATTACCCGTTTTGTCTTTGTAGGATTCAGTCGTAGCAAGCCGAAGTTTTGCCACCACATTATCTCCTTCCAGATATTTCACTTCGGGATCAGCGCCCAAATTGCCTAATAGGATTACTTTATTTACTCCTGCCATAGTTTATTTAATTTATGTTTGAAAAAGTCTATTACTTGAAGGTACTCAAATACCTTGATCGTTCAAAAAGTTTACAATCAACTTTGGCTTTGCCAAATATTCGATTTTATCTTCTTCTACCAGCATAAAACCTTCTTTCTCACACCAATTTTCAAGATTTGACAGGTCTTCTTCAGCAATTACTACTTTAGAAAAGATTGCATTTAATCTTTGGTGTGACAAAATGTGTCGGTATTTTTTTTGGTGAATCTGATGCTGAAATGATACTCCTTGAGGAATTTCAAGTGATTCGGTTTTTTGGTTGGGGAGTGACTCTATCTGCGGAAAATCGAAAAGCCCTTCCCAAATATCTCCAGAAGTTCGCTTTTTCCAAACCCACTTTTCCCCACACTTAATGACGTAATAATGGAAATTCCGCTCTCTAACTTTTACCTTATTAATCTTTACAGGGAGATCCGACACCATATTATGTAGTAACGCGAAACAAGAACCCTTCAAAGGGCAAGCTTCACAGTCTGGATTTTTGGGTGTGCAAAGTCTTGCTCCAAAATCCATGATGGCTTGATTGAACTCGCCGGGTTGGTCTTTTGGGATAATTTGATTGGCTAGCGCCTCAAATTCTTTCTTTGCTTTCGAGCTTGCGATGTCAGTCTCAATCCCAAAGTAGCG
Organism: Algoriphagus antarcticus; assembly: GCF_002150685.1. Lineage (GTDB taxonomy): Bacteria > Bacteroidota > Bacteroidia > Cytophagales > Cyclobacteriaceae > Algoriphagus > Algoriphagus antarcticus. Next base: position 94,143 of record NZ_MSSW01000008.1, on the reverse strand, counting down.
TGCCAGCACGCGGAATACATTGCCATCCACCACAGCTTTGACTTCACCATATGCAAAACTTGCAATAGCCGATGCGGTGTAGCTGCCGACTCCTTTTAGTTTGAGGAGTTCTGCGTAAGTCTTTGGGAATTCACCTCCCATATCAAACCAGATACTTTTTGCACAAGCATGAAGATTCCTAGCCCGGCTATAATAGCCCAGACCTTGCCACAGTCTTAGGACTTCTTCTTCCGGTGCTAGAGCTAGATCTCTTACGGTAGGATAAGTCTGCACAAAAGCATAATAATAGGGTAACCCCTGAGCTACACGAGTCTGCTGAAGAATGATCTCTGACAGCCAAATTTTGTATGGATCATGTATTCCTCTCCATGGTAAATCTCTTGGATTTTCTCGATACCAAGTTAGTATTTGATGTGAAAAAGCCTGATATTCAGAGGTTTTGCGTTCCATGGTCAATTAAAATCTATCATACAAATCACGCTAATTTTTATGAATAAGTTTTTTAATTACAATGGTTGTCTTACATTTGCAGTCCCAAAAACACTTGGTTAATAGGTCGTTAAGCTTATTTCGTAATTTCTAAATTAATATTACAGTGACTAAAGCAGAAGTAATCACTAAGATTTCGGACAAAACAGGCATCCAAAAGGATGATGTTACACAAGCCATTGAGGCATTCTTCAAAGTAGTGAAGGATTCAATGGCCGACGGAGACAATATCTACGTGAGAGGATTTGGTAGCTTCATCAATAAGAAGAGAGCTAAAAAAATCGCCCGAAACATCTCCAAAAACACAGCGATCGTGATCGACGAACACTACATACCGGCTTTCAAGCCATCTAAGGTATTTGTGGAGAAGATCAAAAACAGCAAAAAAATCAAGGAACTAGCTCCACAAGACTAAGTCTGAAGAGTTTTTGACATGAAAAGATCTCAACTCATACTCATAGCACTGGGGATCATCGCAATCGGAGGATTGTATGTCCTTCCTACTGTGGTCGTGGACAATGAAAATAAGGCAGATGCAGTTTCTCAGGAAAATAAATCTGCTGTCACTTCTTCCACTGATCCGGTAGAGATGCATGAGGCTGAGTTAAGTCCTGACCAGAGGCTACAGATAAATACGCTGAAGCTTCAGATCGCTGAGAATTCTTCGAACGAAGAGTCGAAATCTTCCACAGAAGAAATTGCCGCGATCTATCAGGAACTTGGGAAATACGATAGTGCAGGATATTATCTTAGTTTGGCGGCAGATCAGCAATCAGACATGGAACTGGCAGAGAAAGCAGGAAAAGCTTATTATGAAGCATTCAGCTTTGCGCTAGATCCAGAGAAAGTAACTTACACTGCCGAGCAGACCCGAAAGTATTTGAACCAGGTGTTGGATAAGGATCCCACCCGTTTGGATTTGAAAACCAAGGTAGCGATGACTTATGTGTCCTCGTCCAACCCAATGCAAGGAATCACAATGCTAAGAGAAATCTTAGAGCAGGATCCCCAAAATGAGGATGGGCTATTCAATATGGGTTTGCTATCTATGCAATCAGGTCAGTATAAGCGTGCCACTGAGCGATTTGAAGAATTGATCCAATATCACCCGGATAATTTTCAGGGGCAGTTTTATCTAGCCGTAAGCTATTTCGAAGCCAAACAAAACAACAAAGCGAAAGCCCAGTTTGAGAAAGTACAAACGATGACCGAAGACGAAGTAATCCTAGGAAGCATCGAAAGCTATCTCGACAAGCTATAATTTATTTGTATCACTACTAAATCCAAAGACTATGCCTTGCGGAAAGAAAAGAAAAAGACATAAGATCGCTACGCACAAGCGTAAGAAGAGACTAAGAAAAAACAGACATAAGAAGAAGTAATACACTTCTTCTTATTGTCATTTGAGTAAACGTTCATTTACATAATAATAAGATGAAATTTTGAGTACGGAATTGTTAATCGATTCTGCTCAAAACGGAAGTCGAATTGCCCTCCTTCAAGACAAAAGCCTGGTTGAGTTGCATTCCGAAGGAATGGACAATGGGTTCAAAGTTGGAGATATTTATCTCGGTACGGTCCGCAAAATCGTTAATGGGCTCAATGCAGCTTTCATTGACGTAGGTTATGAGAAAGACGCCTTTCTTCATTACCAGGACCTCGGGGCAAATTTCAACAGCCTGACGAAGTTCACCAAAATGGTGCGCAACAACAACTACGGCAATTACAATTTGAAGGGTTTTGAAAACGAACCTGAAATCGACAAGATTGGAAAAATCTCCAATCCGCTATCGAAAAATCAACAGATTTTAGTTCAGATCGTCAAAGAACCCATCTCTACGAAGGGGCCTCGACTATCCTGTGAGCTCTCTCTGCCAGGTCGCTACCTCGTATTAGTCCCTTTTTCGGATTCGGTCAACGTATCCAAGAAGATCAGAAGCAACGAGGAAAGAAGACGTCTCCTGAGACTCATCAATTCTATAAAACCAGCCAATTTCGGAGTAATTATCCGGACAGTGGCAGAAGGTCAGTCCGTTAGTGACTTAGATAAAGACCTTCGCAATCTTCTCACTAGTTGGGAAGAGGGCATGGGCAAATTGATGAAAGCCAAGAGTCGCGACAAAATTATCGGAGAGATGAGTATGGCCTCCTCACTTGTGAGAGACCTGCTCAACGAATCATTCGACGCAATCACCGTAGAAGAAGAATCTACTTACGATCAGATCAGATCCTACATCAGGAATATAGCTCCTGAAAAAGAAAAAATTGTCAAGCTTTACAACGGTAAAGCCAAGCTATTTGAAAGTTTTGGAATAGAAAAGCAGATCAAAAGCCTGTTTGGACAGACGGTCAGCCTTCCGCAAGGAGGGTATGTGATCATCGAGCATACAGAAGCCCTGCACGTCATTGATGTGAACAGTGGTAATAAGTCCAACCAGGAAAGTGACCAGGAATCAACGGCATTGAAAACCAATCTGGTCGCCGCTAAAGAAATTGCCAGACAGCTCCGCCTCCGGGATATGGGAGGAATCATCGTTATCGATTTTATCGATATGAAGAAGGCCGACAATAAGAAAGCCATCTACGAAGCGATGAACAACGAGCTAAAGTTTGACAGGTCTAAGCATACTGTTTTGCCCCTGAGCAAATTTGGGCTCATGCAGATCACCAGACAGCGAGTAAGGCCCGAGGTCAATATAGTGACCAAAGAGACTTGCCCGGCATGCAACGGCACCGGCAAAATTCAGGCATCTATCCTGATAGCCGATAAGCTGGAAAAAGACGTAGATCATATTGCTACTATCCAGAATGTGAGTAAAATACAAATTGGGCTGCATCCCTACCTGCACGCATACTTCACTACAGGCCTAATTAGCCGAAGAGTTAAGTGGTTTTTCAAGTATAATAAGTGGATAAAACTGATCAAAGATTCTTCCCTACCCGTGACGGAATACAGATTCTTAGATGAATCTGGAGAGGAAATCGAACTACATGTAAAAAGCGAGACTGAATAGTCTCGCTTTTTTTATGGGTTTTCAGAAAGGATTTTTTTAACCACTGAGGTCACAAAGTTCTCGCAGAGGACGCATATAGAAATTGGCTTTGCCTTTGTACCAGAGAACTGTCAAAATTGAGTTAGGATTAATCCTTAGCGTTGATTTTAGAAAAATCTAACACTGCGAATGCTGTCACATCATCAGTTGTCTCGGTATAAAGGCTCACAGCATATCCCTTAGGAGTATTGAATCCATACATTCCCATTTCCTTAGATTTAAATTCTAATTCCGCTTCGGAGCTAAGATTTTTATCGAATACCAACAAACGATTCCTCTCTTGATCCATATTTTCAAGTGTAGGACCCTTTACCCTTACCCATCGTAGAATCTTTCCAGCATGGGTATCAAAATCTAACCCATTGTACTTACTGCTTTCATGGTCTGGTTGGTAGACTATATAGTCTCCACTTGGTACTGTTGTTCCCTTTTTAAACTCCAGTGATTCAGATGTTCCTCCCCATTTCCAAGTCTGCTTTCCATTTTTCACAACGGCTATAGAGTCAGAAATGGCGAAACTAATCAGATGTTCATTGTTAGCAGGAAGATAAACATGGCTGAATAGGCCCAGTTGATCATCGTTTGTGTATTCTGCAATGACTTTTGGATATAGGAAATTAAAATTTGAAAAAGCGTGGGATTCAGTATTAAAGATCATTCCCCATTTGTCATATTCCTCAAACCCTTCCAGAAAAACGTACGGTATATCTATAAATGAGAGCTCATTTTCAGATTTTCGAACTCTGTTAAAACCTGCAGTGGAATAGTTTGCATATTTTCTGGCATCACTTACTTTTGGGAAATCCCATCTATTTAGCACTTTACCATTGAAGTCAGTCTCAATCAATTCTTTTTGCTGAGAAAGTACATAGATGGATTTTTCACCTATATAAGCACCAGTAACGAAGGAGCCAATTCCATTTGGACCTTCTTTTTCAAATTTTTTCTTTTCCAGTAATTTTCCTTCCGGATAACTATAAACTAGCAATTGATGGTTTAAAAAGGTAGCTATTACTTCACCAGAATCAGTTTTATAATAGCTGAAATTTTCCCTCAAATCCTTTGTCAGCGTATCCTTCTCCAAATACAGTGTATCAACGATCAAATCTTTTAAATCGAAAACAGGAATATGTTTTTCAGATTTTGGAGTGCAGGAGATTCCAAGTAAACTTAAGGCTAAAAAACTAAGAAGTGTAAACTTTCTCATGGTTCAGGGTTGAATGTGTTTTGTAAATTAAATAATTCGGCACAAAAAAAACTTGCCGTTTTATAAATTCGAGGCTCAGCTTTCTTAGTTGCGCCTGGTGACACTTAAGTTGGAGATTTTCTAGACAGGTGAGTTCCTATCGTAATATGTGCCTTTATTCATTGCCCAAAAAGCCACTGGAAATTCCGTAAATCTAAATTACTGATCAAGCCAGTCTTTGAAACCACTTACTTTTTCACGGCTGATCAAAATATCATGGTCAGTGGAATTTTTCAAAGAAACTTTCAACCGACTATTTGAGTAAGAAAATATTCCGTCTATAGAAGCCAAACTACAGAGGTATTTTCGATTGAGGCGAAAGAAATTGACAGGGTTTACCTGAGCCTCAGTTTGTTCTAACGTACTTTCGAGTACATACTTTTTCCCTTCGTGAGTTTGTAGAAAAGTGACTCTTTCTTCACTGCTGAAAAAGGAGATATCTTCTATCGGTAAGCTCTGTATTTTCTCTCCATAGCGTACCAAAAACCTAGATTTGAAGTTGACTTTCTTTGGTGATAATAATTCTTTCAATACATCCAGTTCGATTGTAGACCTAATTTGGTTGGCTTTGAATTTATCCACAGCCCTATCCATTTCCAAAGGATCAATAGGTTTCAAAAGGTAGTCGATTGCGTTTACCTGAAATGCTTTTATTGCATATTGGTCAAATGCCGTAGTGAAAATTATAGGGGTAGATAACTTCACTTTTTCAAAAATTTCAAAGCTGATCCCGTCTGCCAGCTGAATGTCGCAAAAAATCAAATCTGGAACTGAATTTTCTTGAAGCCACTGTATAGTTGTCGTGATGCTGTCAAAATTCCCAAAAATCTCGGCATCTCCAAAATGTTTCTTTATAAGTTTTAAGAGGAGATTAGCAGCAGGTTTTTCGTCTTCTATAATTAATATTCTCATGTGGATAATTCTAAAATTGGCAACCTCACTATAAATTCATCTTCAGTTTGGATGACTTCAATATCCATTTTTGAAATCAGCTGATATCTCATTTTTATATTACTTAAACCTACACCTGTGGAAGGTTCTGTTTGACTCAATTTAGGCTGAAAAGTGTTACTCACCCACAAATCATTATCCTTTCGATACATGTGGATAAATAAGGGATCTGCTTCACTCAAAATATTATGCTTGATAGCATTTTCAAGTACTAGTTGAAGTGATAACGGTGGTAAAAAACCATCTTGATCATCTATTTCAATGTTAAATTGAAGGCTTTCTTCAAATCTGATTTTTTGTAGCTCCAGATAGTTCCTAGCGAAGGAAATTTCCATCGTAAGATCTACCAATTCCTCTTCTTGTACTTCCAAAACGTAGCGGTAGATTTTCGACAGTTTCTGGATAAATGCTGCTGATCTATCGGCATCTTCATACACCAATCCTGACAGCGCATTTAGAGAGTTGAACAGGAAGTGTGGGTTCAACTGATCTCTTAAAGATTGGTATTGGCTGGACAATTTTTCGTTTCTGAGGATTTCAGCTTCCAAAGCTGATTTTCTCCATTCCAAAAGCCAAGAACGAGTCGTAAACAAAGCCATAAAGCCCAAAGCGATATACATGGGAAGCGTTGCATTTGAAGCAATATTTACCCATGGAATGTTGTCAAAAGATATCAGGCCAGAAACCCAGGCGTAAAAAAGTACAATGATGAAGGATACAAGAAACGCATAGGTTAAATAGGATACTAAAGTGACAATCAGCCTTTTCATGGGATGCTCTATCCACGAAATTCTATTATTAAAATAATTTTCAACCACATTTCCTCCAAAGCTCATCGCCATGGTGATTGCCAAAGAATACAGAAAATCGGGAAATATCATTTTTATTCCTTCCCAACTCAAAAAACAGCTAGGACAAAAAAACAGCATTACTACCAATGCTATTCCCAGACTGATCAGCAAAAACTTTGGAAAAGTATTCCAAATGCTGATTCTCATTTTATAAATAGGTTCTTCGGAGTTACTCATTTGCATAGGAAATGTATCGAAAAAGCTTTAATTCCTGGGGTAATATTCAATCGAATTCAGGAATTAAAGCTAATAAGACGTGAAGCTTGATTAGTTTAGTTACATTTTGAGGTAACCTGATCAGCCTGTTTTTTGCCCCAAGTTGGAAGGATGTACTCATCGTTGATTTTAGCTTCCTCTTTTTTGTAAAGGTCCATGCTCATTCTCGCCATTCCGCAGGCTTTCTCAGGGCCGGTGCCAAAGAACTGGGACATTCCAAGTTCCATTTGCGCCATCAGTGATACAGCGCGTGGATTTTCACGATCTAGATTAATAGCTTTTCCAAAAAGTTGCATCGCCTGAGGACTCATAGTCTGTCCCCGACCAGCAGGATCTATACTGATTTTTGCCATCAAAATGTAACCTTGTAAAGCGGTAATTTCAGAATTCCCCGGTGCTATTTTATCCGCTTTTTTTGCTAGCTCAAGGGCTTCGTCCAGACTTTTATCCTTATCTATATCGAAGCGAAAAGCTGCCTCAGTTTTAAGCAAAGCTGCATAATAGAGTGGCAGCCACTCCGTCTCAGTCGCTTCAGCAATTCTCAAAAATCCGTTGGTCACTGTTTGAGATTGCTCAAAAGTTGCAATGGTGTTTTTTGCAGCTAATTGCTTCTGCATTGCGGCGACGAAAGCCGGATCACTTGCTTGTGCAAATGCTATCCACACTAAAGATAGGGTGAGGGTTAAGATGTACTTTTTCATAATTTATTAGTTTAGAGGTTGTTTAATTGATTTGCTGTTTTGTCCTTAGAAAAAGTCAGGAAAACGCCCAGAAATACGAATCTTGGGGCAATTTGACCTTGGGGAATCGATTCAAAGATGCCATCGGTATTTGCCTTTGGGCTGAAGGTGTAGCCAAATACATTATCTCTGCCGAGTACATTGGTGCAGGCTAAATGAATGATCACATTTGGCTTTGGCAAATAGCTCCAAGAAAGACTCAGGTTTTGAAAGCTCTTGGTTTTTGAGTTCATCTCTGAGTTATCCATATTTGGGTTGGTGTATGAATAACCGTCATTGTATGCGAATGACCCTCCGATTAGTGATTTGAGCGATGGGACAAAATGCTTGACCACCACCGAAATATTATGCTTCGGAGCAAAACTTGGCTGTACCTCAGTTTGATATTTGTTAAAGCTCCGCTTGCTATCTACAAAGCTGTAGGTAATCCAATAGTCAGTATCTTTAAATGTCTTACGATCTCGGAAGAAAAAGTCAATTCCTTTGGCAAAGCCCGAACCACCATTCTGAAGTACTTGAGGATTGTCCAAAGTCCCTTCAAAAGTGACAAGCTGGTCGTATGACTTATAGAATGTCTCGGCTCGGAAAGTGAAACCTTCCTTGGTAAAGAGGTAATTTAAGATCAAATGATTCGATTCCGAATTTTGAAGATTAGTGTTTAGTACCCGAAAGTTTTCCACAGGCAGTTGATGAAAGCTGCCAGCCGCCAAGGACAATTGCCCTTTGTCTTTCAATTGGTAGGCGACAGAGAACCTTGGGTCTAACCATTCTTCATTAGAAACAGAACTCGCTCCGCCTCTAAGTCCACCACGAAAGACTAGATCTTTATTGAAATAGAAATCCCATTCGGTAAATAGGTAGGTTTCCCGATCGTCAAATTCCCTTCCCAAGCCTTCATTCAACAGTTTTTCTGAAAATGGATGGATGAAATGTTCTATTCCAAATTTTGCAGAAAGGCGGTCGGAAAAATCTTTAATCGCTGTCCCCTTGATATGAATAAGTTCATTTCTTCTCTCAATCAGGAGGCTATCATAAGCGATCTTGTCCAAATTCTTTGAGTAGGAAATGCCAGTGAATATTGTCCAATCCTTCTTTAAGGCCGTTCTCCAATTAGCTTGTGCATAGTTGTAATTATTTTTTAGATCCACCAATACTTTTCTATCAGATCCGGGAATAGGCTGCCATAGTTGCATCCCGCCTGATTCAGTTCGAGCCATTATTTTAAGCAAGCCATTTTCTCCAGTTTTCTTTTGGGCGGCTACTTCTATATCCCAGCCATTTGGAGCTGCTTCAAAGTCAATTTCCTGCTTAATCAGACCTTGATAAGGGGCGAGGTTGAAGTAGTTTGCACTTGCTGTAATGCTTTGTTTCTCATTGGCGAGAGTATGTGAATATCCCCCTCCAACTGACATGATGCTCAGATCCCCCTGACTTCGAATCGAAAGGTCTTTGGTATTCAGTGCCAAAGCAGATGAAAGCGCTTGTCCATATTCTGCGGAATATCCACCGGTACTGAAAAATGTTCCTTTGAATAGATTGGGATTAAATCGAGTACGGGTTGGGACATTTCCAGCCGTGGTTCCATAGGCGTTACCTACTCGCATGCCATCGATGTAGATCCCTACCTCGCTGGCATCACCACCTCTGACAAATAAGCGACCATCATTTCCTACAGTGCTTGTTCCGGGAAGGGTTTGAAAAGCGCCCATAATATCGCCCATGGCACTTGGGGTGGTTACTATATCTAGTGGCTTCAAGATCACCGATTTTCTTTCGTCAGAAGCCTCCATAGCTCCAGCTGAGATGGTCACAGAATTCATTTCTGTGATTTCTTCGATTAAGTAAATTGGCTGGATTTCATTGGAATTTGGCTTAATGGAGATGTTAAGCTCTTGAGTTTTGAAACCGAGAAACTTATATATCAAAACTTGAGCATCTACCTCAGCTGTTTCGAACTGGTAGCTTCCATCTTGATTACTTGTAGCGCCATCATAGCTTCCTTTGAGCTGGATATTTGTTCCCGGTAGTGGCAGTCCCTTTTCATCAAGTACTTTTCCCTGGATAGTTGTTTGCGCATAAGCCTGGGTTTGCAAAAGAAGTAAAATGATAAAAAGTAGCAGTCGTGGATTCATTTCGATTCGTATTTGAATCAAATATGAAAACAGTATTGAAGTCAAAAAACTGAAACTGACTGAACTGTAGAAATCTGCGACTGAACTTCATATTTCTCAGACCAAAGGGATTTATCTAAAATGGATAAAGTAAAATTGATTAATCGAGTTTTTTTGACTAGGTTCGTATAAATATTTATATATTTTTTTGTAAAAAAAGAATCTTTAATCGCTTTTTTTTACCTATTAACTGATTAATGTCAGGAAATAAGCTTCTTCTTATCATCAGTCTACCCAAAAGCCTGAAGTAATTTTGCACTGAAAATTTAACCACTTTAACTATGAGATCTGAGACGAAATTGATTTGGTTTTTAGTACCAATAGTTTTTCTTGTATTTACTATTCAGGGTTTATGCCAGAGTAAGTATTCCCTATCAGAATCAAAGGAAATGAAAGTTTCAGGTACGTCCACCATCCATGATTGGCATATGGATGCTGAAGGAGGAGTTACCGGAACGGCCCAATTGACCATGGAAGGCAATAAACTAATGAATATCTCTTCTATTAAAGTTGAGCTAAAGGCAGAAAGTCTAAAAAGTGGAAACAATAGTATGGACAAAAATGCCTATAAAGCTTTGTCGACCAGTAAATATCCATCTATAATTTTTGAGATGACTGGTCCATCCAAGATCAGTGGAAATAAAATTAGTACTACTGGCAAATTGAGTATTTCTGGAATCTCCCAAACTATACCCATTGAGGTTACCTATTCAGTAAATGGCAATTCTGTCACCTTTATAGGTTCAAAAGACATCAAATTCAGTGACTTCAAAATAGACCCGCCTAAAGCAGTTTTTGGTACTATAAAAACGGGAAATGAACTGCAATTATCTTTTAACATAGCATTTACAAAAGCGCCATAATCTGACTCTACTACCACATGAAAAAGCAATTTAAGTCTATAGTTTTTGGAGCGTTACTGTCCTCAGTTTTGAGCTCCACGGTAAGTTTTGCCCAAGAAAAAACAGAGCTCCAATATTTCCGTCAAAATAGCAAAGAAGGGTTGAATGTTTTTGAAACTCCTAAAGAAAGAGGAGGAGATTTTGAAAAGGTCCGTGTCTTCGTGGGAGGAGATTTTGCTTTGCAATTCCAATCTATCAATCATTCCAATTCACTGAATAATCTAGTAGAATTGGGGTCAAACTTCAATTTGCCCTCGGCAAACCTGAATCTCAACACGCAGCTCGCTGACGGGTTGAGATTGCATCTGAGAACTTACCTCTCAGCTAAGCATCACAATGAGGCCTGGGTAAAAGGTGGCTATCTTCAAATTGACCGACTGGGGTTTATCAAGGAAGGTTTCCTGGATGGAATCATGGATTATACTACGATCACGTTTGGTATGGATGAATTCAATTACGGCGATGCTCACTTCCGTAGATCAGATAATGCCCGAGTGATTTACAACCCATTCATTGGGAACTACATTATGGATTCATTTTCGACAGAAGCTTTTGGAGAAGTGACAGTTCAAAAAGACGGATTGATCGCCGTCGTTGGTCTTACCAATGGCAAACTGAACCAGAACGTAGTAGTAAACGACAATACGGATAACAAGCCGTCCTTTTACGGGAAACTAGGTGTTGATAAGCAATTGAATCAAGATTTCAGATTTAGACTTACAGGGTCATGGTATTTGAATAATGGTACTACGACTGGAACATGGTTATATGGTGGAGACAGAGCTGGCGGACGGTATTACCATGTTTTGGATCCACTCGAAGGCAATTCAAATGATTTTGAAGGAAGATTTAATCCCCGGTTCAAGCAAATGACTGCGTTCCAGATTAATCCATTTATTAAATATAAAGGGCTGGAATTCTTTGGGATTGTAGAGTCTGTAGGCAATTCTGAAGAGCAGGGCAACGGTAATTTCACCCAACTTTCTGGTGAGCTTCTTTACCGTTTCGGAGGAACTGAGCAGTTTTACCTCGGTGGTAGATACAACACCGTAAAAGGCAAAAGGAACGATTCTGATGCTTCTGACATAGAAATTAGCCGATTGAATGTAGGTGGAGGATGGTTTATGACAAAAAATGTGATTGTCAAGCTGGAGTATATGAATCAAGAATATAAAAATGGTTTTAATGCCGCGTCTATCTATAATGGAGCCAAGTTTAATGGGGTGAATATCGAAGCAGCGATTAGCTTCTAATACAATAACACATAGCCAATTCTTCCAATTAAGGTAAGAATTGGCTTTTTTACTTAAAAAGCCATGACGATTCAACATCTTATTTTGATTTTCAATTTGGTTTTTATTTCACTTATAACTCCAGAGGAGGAGGTGATTAATTGGAAAATCACCTCTGATAGTTTGTTGGAAATTTTAGGAACCACCAATGTTTCAAAATTCCAATGCGAAAATTATAGCAATTCAGGAACTGAATATTTGACGCAAAGATTAACTGCAAATCACGGTGAAGTAGGGCAATGGAATGGCGAAGTGCTAATTACAAGTACAAACTTTGATTGCAATAATGCATTTTTGACCAAGGACTTCAAAAAGACTATTGAAGTAGATCAATATCCTACTATCAAAGTCAAATTTCTCAGTTTGACCAAAGAATCAGAGACTGTCAACCAGAAAAATCTTACAGGAGAAATAGAGATTACCATGGTTGGAATTTCTAAAAAGTATCCGATTTCATGTGTGTTTTTGTCTAAAAATGGAGATAATGCTTTGTTTTCAGGAGAGAGAAAGATTCTGCTATCCGATTTTAATATCGAACCACCAGTAAAATTTTTAGGTGCAGTAAGAGTTCAAGATTCAATCATGGTGAATTTTTCATTGGTACTTGAAAAGCAGAGTTGAAACTCGTTCATTCCTACCTTTTCCTTCTCACCGGAATCACTTTCTCGTTAAAATAAGGTTCATCTAGTGATCTCAATCTAGTTTCCTTCAGGATCTACTTCCCATTTCTAGATCAACTGCCTAGAAGGCAATATGGGCGAGCGGTTTCTTTACGTTATTGAATTTTTCTGGTTTAGGGAATTAGCTTTTCTTCTCATTTTTAAATTTTGAAATGGTCTTGTTCACTTAATCTCTGTACCAATCAATTTCGCAAGCGACATGATATTTCTGATATTCCTCAAGCGCCATTTCTTTATTCGATGAGTTAATTCCAATTCCATCAACTTTCTATTCCAATGATGATCTGCTTTCTTCATGGAATAAATGGTGGAGATGGGTTCACCAAGTTTGTGGGGGAAACCTGCTTCTTCAATGACTGATTGAATAATTGGGAGATAGCTTTGATCAAATTCTTGCTTGGAATCAAAAATCAAATCTGCATAATCTTCGAGTAAGAGGAGTATATAATTAAAGCCTGGCGCATGGGCGATGGCAGCAAAAGCCTTTTTCGCCCGAAGTAAATAAATAGATTCTCAGTAATCTGCCTTTGATGCTCAATTGAATTTTGAAGGTACTAAGCAAGGATTACATAGCAGCTATGCCCAATTGTAAAACGCGCTCGGTGGATGATGGTAGAGGATTGCTTATCTTGGTATAATTACTCTTAGCCAAAGCTAAAAACGATCTATTTGGAGATGATTTATCTCTAGGCTACAGGCATTATTTTGGAGCAATTAGAGCTTAGGTAATAAATGAATATGATGATACGGAATCGTGTCAGTAGCCAAAATAGATTCTTGTACACCTCGACAAGCTCGGAGTCCGGAGATATTTACTCTAAATGTGGGGAGGGGAAAAGTCGAGGCCGTCTGGGCTACACTATTCTAATGGCAAAGAAGCGTATAATCATCAAATGAATCTTAAATTCTATCCTAAAACTCAAGAATACTGATTCGGATAATGAAGGAACAGCAAAAAATATCTATTCGTTTTTTTGATGACCGTGAAGTGCGCGCCCTTTGGGATGAGCAAAATGCCAAATGGTGGTTTTCGGTATTGGATATCGTCGCAGTACTTACCAACCAAGATGATTATAGTAAAACCCGCAATTACTGGAAGTACCTAAAAGCTAAACTCAAGAAAGAAAACAGTCAAGTGGTTAGTGTCACTACCCAGTTGAAACTGCTAGCACCTGATGGTAAAAAACGCTTGACCGACATGCTCGATTACGCTGGAATTATTGCATTGGGAAAAACTTTTCCAGGCACAAAGGCCAATCGATTTATCGAAAGGTTTACCTACAGCGATGAGACCCTAGATGGGAAAAGCAAAACCAAGGCTTATGCCCTTTTTGAGAGCTCCTTTATTGCAAATATAGAAGTAGGTACTATAAACGGCTTGCAACAAATACATGCGTACCTCTTTGGTGGCTTGTATGATTTTGCGGGGCAAATCAGACAAAAGAACATTTCGAAAGGCGGTTTTCAATTTGCTATGGCTCGATTTCTTGCTGATACCTTAGCGGGAATAGATCAAATGCCCGAACGTACAATTGAGGAGATTGTAGAAAAGTATGGAGAAATGAATAATGCTCACCCTTTTATGGAAGGCAATGGCAGAAGCACACGAATTTGGCTGGATTTGATCTTGAAGAGGCGTCTTAAAAAATGCGTTGACTGGAGTAGAATTGGGAAATCTGAGTATATGAATGCCATGGTGCAAAGCGCAGTGGACAGCAGTGGTTTAAAGCAATTGCTAAAAAATGCCCTAACTGACCAAATCGACAGTCGAGAAATGTATAGGAAAGGAATTGACCACTCGTATTACTACGAGGAGTTGGAGTAGGTAATTATTAGACTGATATACCTTCTTTTGGTTTGAAAAATTAAGAATTTATTAGGTGACTGCTTAGGATAAAGAGTGAGATAAATAATTTGCGAAACGTATTGAAATGTGATACCTTAAGCAAAAAATAACTCTCCCTTGACAGTAGAAACTTCATACAATCAGATTGCCAACTGGACGGATCAAGTTCTCGCTAATGGAAGATTTAGTTTTCCATTATTCGAACTTAGAAACCACTTCAAAACACAAAGTGATAATTCTATCAAACTTGCACTAAACCGACTGACTGAAAAAGGCAGGCTTTTGTCAGTGTTCAAGGGTTATTACTTAATCATCCCACCTCAATACGCTGGCAGAGGGGTTTTGCCGCCCAATTTGTTTTTAGATTCTTTGATGGCCCACTTGAAAAGGCCTTATTACCTTGCCTTGCTAAATGCTGCCGCATATCATGGAGCTGCCCATCAGCAGCCTCAAGAATATTTTGTGATTTCGACATTTCCGGTTCTTCGAGCTACCGAAAGAAAAGGCCTTAAAATCAATTACATCAGTATTAAGACTATTCCAGAAGGGCTGATCAATCAACTTAAAACCGAAGCGGGCTATTTGAATATTTCCAACCCATCTTTGACAGCATGTGATTTGATTCAATTTGAGAGAAGAATTGGAGGGATTACTCGGGCTGCAACTGTCATCAGCGAATTATCTGAGATCATCAAACCAAGTGACTTTTCAGCATTGCTCGTGCGTCATGTGCAAACGACTACTTTACAGCGTTTGGGCTATCTTTTGGAGATGATTTGTGGGCGATTGGATTTGGCAGGAGCATTGTTTAAAGCTATGAAAACCGAGAGTCAGAACTTCTTCCGAATCCCACTTAAGGTTCGAAGCTCCACAAAAGGATTTGCATCCGATAATCAGTGGAATGTAATCGTAAATACAACAATCGACCTAGACGAATGATCCCTCAAGCATATATTACTCAGTGGAGACAGCAGGTGCCATGGCAAACCAACGAGCAGGTGGAGCAAGATTTGGTGATATGTAGAGCCCTTGTACATATTTTTTCAGATTCTTGGTTATCCAAAAGTTTGGCTTTTCGAGGAGGCACAGCCTTACATAAATTGTACATAAATCCTCAACCTCGGTATTCCGAAGACATAGATCTAGTTCAAGTTAGGGCAGAACCGATTAAAGAAACGGTACAGCGGCTACAAACGGCGTTAAGTTTCTTGACCGAGTCCCTAGTGAAGCCAAAACGAGATGGCAATCAGATAATTTTCCGTTTTGATTCGGAGTTTCCACCATCCATACGACTTCGGCTAAAGGTAGAAACCAATACGCGAGAACACTTTACCGTTTTGGGACTGCAAGGGGTCCCATTTCAGGTTAATAGTTCATGGTTTGATGGGTATTGCAACATAACTACTTACAAATTAGAAGAGTTGCTCGGTACTAAACTCAGAGCGCTTTACCAGCGAAAAAAGGGGCGTGATTTATTTGATTTGTTTATGGCATTGACCCAAAAGGCGCAGTTGGATAAAACCACCTTACTTCATTGCTATCAAGAATACATGAATTTTTCGGTAGAGAACCCGCCGAGTCGGAAACAGTTTATTCTGAATTTGGAATCCAAACTCAAGGACTCAGACTTTATCGGAGACACCAAAGCCCTACTCAGATCTGGCACACACTACGACCAAGAGCAAGCCTATGACCTTGTGCGAAGTGAGCTATTGGAAAAGCTTTGATACCAAAGCGAAAAAATAGCTAGGCGCCCCATAAAGCTTAGGGCGTTTTATGAGATCGAACTATCCAGCTTCAGATCAAAACCCAAAGCCCAACAAATAGCTCCTAGGCAACTGCCTTCAAGCAAAACCGATCAAATAAAATGGGGTGAACTGCTTTCATGTAAGGGAATTTGGAGGGGTAATTCATAAAGCTTATGAAAATATTCCATAAGCAAAATGCTACGCTATGCCAGTAGAAGAATAATAAACTGAGTATTTACTTAAATGGAATTACTAAATATCGGCAGCAAAGCTATTTTGCTGCCATTAATTTGATAAGATTATTTGCAATAATTCAAGATAAAGTAAAGGTGTAGAATGCCTGAACTACAAATACATAGAGAGAATACCAGTTCCCAGCGGTTTCTAATTTTGACATCTTCCAGACGAAATAGGATAAGCTGAAAGAGCAAGTGGTGTGTCGGGATTTTCGACAGACCATACTAAAAAAGCTGATCTCATTCAAGGCTAGCTTTGCAAAGCCTCAAAACTTAAATTGCGTGTGATTATGGAAAAGACCCCACAAACGCTATTAAAGGATGTATTTGGTTACGATGAATTTCGCCCTTTGCAACAAGAAATCATCGACCGCACGCTAGCAGGAAAAGACAGTTTTGTCCTGATGCCAACTGGTGGCGGCAAATCGATGTGTTTTCAGATTCCAGCCTTGTGTTTTAATGGAATTACGATTGTTGTCTCGCCCCTTATTTCATTAATGAAAGATCAGGTGCAGGCATTGCAAGCCAACGGAATACAGGCAGATTTTTTTAATAGTTCTATTTCTCCACAGGCTGAAAATGACGTGATCACTCGAGCTAAAAACGGCCAAATTAAGCTGCTGTATTTATCACCGGAGAAATTGATTTCGGTCAGTAACACATGGTTGAGAGATTTGAATATAAAATTAGTTGCCATTGACGAGGCACATTGTGTAAGCATGTGGGGACATGATTTTAGACCAGAATATACGCAGCTCAAAGCATTTAGAAATTCCCTACCCGAAGTTCCGTTTATGGCTTTGACTGCCACTGCGGACAAGTCTGCCAGAGCGGATATTGAAATGCAATTGGGGTTGAAAGACTCCAAGTTATTTATATCCTCTTTTGACAGGAAAAACCTAAGTATTGAGGTAAGAGGTCAAGTTCCCAAGAATAAAAAGTTGCAGGAAATTGCGCAGTTTGTGAAAAGGAAAAAGAATGAAAGTGGAATTATCTATTGCCTGAGTAGAAAGAATACAGAGGAAGTTGCTGATTATTTGAAGGCGGATGGACATTCGGTGGCATTTTATCATGCAGGAATGAACCCCGAGGAAAGGGAGCGGGTGCAAACAGCATTTATACACGACGACACAAAAATAATTGTGGCTACGATTGCTTTTGGGATGGGCATTGACAAGTCGAATGTACGCTGGGTGATTCACTATAATCTGCCCAAAAACTTAGAGGGATACTACCAAGAAATAGGGAGGGCAGGTCGTGATGGATTGCCTTCTGAAACAAGGTTGTATTATAACATGAGTGATTTTGTATTGTATAGTCAGTTTGCGGATGACGGTGCAAATTCAGCTATGCAAAAAGACAAATTGAGCCGGATGTTGCAATTTGCTGAGGCAAAATCGTGCAGGAGAAAAATCCTGCTTTCTTATTTTGGAGAGCATTTGACCAAAGATTGCGGTAATTGTGATGTGTGTGCCAATCCACCCAAAGACTTTGACGGAACTTTGCTGGCTCAGAAAGCGCTTTCCGGAATTGCCAGGATGAAAGAAAAGGAAGGGATTACGATGTTAATTAATGTATTGCGAGGCTCCAATAATGCTGAGGTACATGCGGGAGGTTATTCCCAACTCAAAACTTATGGCGTGGGGAAGGATGTAAGTTTTATTGATTGGAGAGATTACATCATTCAATTAGCAAATCAAGGCTTGATTGAGATTATGTATAGCGAAGGTTCAGCATTAAAGATTTCACCCATTGGATGGAAAGTGCTGAAAGGCGAACAACGTATAAAATTGACTTTACCTGTAGTTCCTGAAGAGAAGAATAAGATGAGGCCAAACGCCATGAAAATGGCTGATGAGGAAGATGTGAACACGGATTTATTTACTGCTCTGAAGCAGCTGAGGTATTCGATTTCCCAAGAAGAAAATTTCCCAGCCTATCTTATTTTCAGTGACAAATCATTGAAAGGAATGGCGGTTGATATGCCGGTCACAGAAAATCAGTTCTTGGCTATTTCCGGTGTGGGGATGAACAAGATGGAAAAATACGGCGAAGAATTTATGCGGGTGATTCGTAAATTTAGTTCTTCCCCAAAACCAAAAAAAACGCCAACTACTCTGGAGACTTTTGTGCTATATAAAGAGGGACTTAACCCCGCAGAGATCGCAGCGAAAAGAGATCTACAGATTACCACAGTTTATTCCCATCTATCGCAATTATATACCGAGGGAAAAGGCGTAGAATTAGAGAAACTCGTAGAGAAAGCGGTGGTGGATAAGGTAAGGGTCGCGTTCAATGAGTTGGATAGAGAAATAGCGCTGAAACCCATTTTTGAAAAACTGAATGAGGAAGTCTCTTATGGAGAAATACGAATGAGTTTGACTTTGATTTTGAAGAATGAGTGAAAGAGTAACTTAGCCGCTGTTCCAGAAAACTTAAATCTAGCCTAGCTTACTAATTTCTAGGAAAATGAAGGCAGGGAAAATGCGTCGGCTTGTTTTTTTATATGATTATCCGCTTTTTGAGAGATTTGGGATATGGAGGGGGAAAGTTAGGCAAATACGGGAGAAGTGAGTTTTCGCATTAAAAAACTATCTTTAACTGATAAGTTTAGGGTAAAATGATTGCTTTAGCAATACGGAATTAATTTGATTTTGCTGAGTGGACGATTTTTAAAAACAACCCTTTTTAATCCGAGGGAAATTTCAAATAATAGCTCTTATTGAGCATAAAAAAAGCTTTAATCCTGAATAGTGACTTGATTCAATTAAAATAGAAAATCCTGCAAAGTGATAGGAGACAATGAAAATTTTGATTTGATTACTTGATTTTTAGTATCTACCGAATAGCCCAGAACAATGGACAAAACCTACATTGATTGGATAGAATCCCTCAAACAAAAAATCAAATCTGCTCAACTCAAAGCGAGCATTGCGGTAAACGAGGAGATGATCCGCTTGTATTGGGATATTGGGAAAAGTATTGTAGAGAAGCAGGAATCCTTTGCATGGGGAAGCAAAGTGGTGGAGCAGCTAGCTAAGGATCTCAAAAGAGACCTGCCCGATACCAATGGTTTTTCAAGAACCAATTTGTTTGCTATGCGCAAGTTTTATTCCTTTTTCAAAGAAAGTGAATTGATCCACCAAGCTGGTGGACAAGTAAGAATTGGTGATTTTTCTGAAAGCAGTTCAATAGTCCAGCAGGACGTTGGACAAATAGAAAACACAGGCAGCAATCTGAATAATCCAATTGTCCAACAGGCTGTTGGACAATTAACACCAAATAGCGTTTTATGCAAAATCCCTTGGGGCCATCACATTGTAATTTTAAATAAGACCCAAAGCATCAAAGAAGCCCAATTCTACATTCAACAAACTATCCAAAACAACTGGAGCAGAAGTGTATTGGAGATGCAGCTAGCGTCCAAGCTGATTGAACGACAAGGCAAAGCACAAAATAATTTTGAACTGACGCTCCCAAAGCCTCAAAGTGACCTTGCTCGTGAGACACTGAAAGACCCCTTTAAATTTGATTTTTTGACTTTGGAAGTCAATGTTCAAGAATTGGAATTGGAGCGAAAACTTACCGAGAACATCACCCAATTTTTATTGGAGCTGGGAAAAGGCTTTGCCTTTGTAGGAAGACAGTATCCCCTGCAAGTGGGGAATAAAGAACGCCGACTTGATCTGCTATTTTACCATATTAAGATGCATTGCTATGTGGTGATCGATCTCAAAATGGGCGAGTTTGAGCCGGAGTATGCCGGGAAGATGAATTACTATCTGTCTGCAATCGACAAACTCTTGAAAACCGAACAGGATAATCCAAGCGTTGGCATTATTTTGTGCAAATCAAAAGATACTTTGGAGGTGGAATATGCCCTTCAGGATATGAACAAACCCATGGGAATCAGCGAATTTACATTTAGTGAATTACCTCAACTCATCCAGAGAAACATGCCTTCAGTAGAAGAACTAGAAAATGAACTTAACAAATTGACCTAAATGGATTTATGAATATTCAATCAACGCGATCCGCATGCCTGAGGAGAAGCTGAGAAAATAGGGGCTGAAGCATTTGCCGGGATTTTCATATTTTTTGCCGCTGACATATCGAGGGATTGACAATGCCAATTCTTCATGTGCTCGAAGTCAGCTACTCAAATCGCGAGGTGTTCAAGTTTAATAAGCTTACTTTGGATAGGTAAAAAGGATTGACTGGCTAATTTGATTTTGTATCAATGAGGGTAGCAAAAATGCCTAGGCTTGTTTTTTTATTCGGAGATTTGGAAGGATATTGAGGAGGGGAAATTTCAGTTAAGATGATGAGGTTATTCCAATACTGCTATAACCTTTTTTTGAACGATTATTTTTAAACATGAACAACCAAGTCTTCTATAACATTAGCAAAATCATTGAAAGGGATAGTAAGGCTACTACCTACAAATTTGCTCTTTTGCGTGGCGTTATTGATATTATTCAAGATAACTCCCCCTTTATTTCGTTCAACGGAAACCGTGTTCAAATACCAACTGGGCTGCTTATCGAAAAATGGTTATTGTACTACTATCCAATTTTGGAGTCTATCACTACGATACCTCAAATTAATGGAGCAACTAATCTTGCATTTAGTAGTCAGTTGGTCAAATTGATATCTGATTACGAAACTCGTGGAGGTTTTTCCGCATTTTATAATGATTTAAAGAACAAAGGAATACCAGAAGATTTGCAAGCTGATTTTTTTGAACTTGCTAAAAAGCTTAGAGATACGATCACTAAAATGCCAATGAGGTATATCGGTCGTTCAATAACCAATGACTATTACTCTATTTTTAACTTTGATAATCAACCTATTAAAAGAAAGTCAAGAATAGACATTGAGACTTTAATCAAGGATTTTGGGACATTTTCAATTCCTTTTGAATATTACGAAGCCTTTAAAATTTTGGGTAGTTTTATAAATGGGCAAGATTCTATTTTATTCAAATGGGCAGAATTTTCTGTAAATGCATCTGGGAATAATTTATCGATTGATAAGGTTCTTAATGAAGTTTTAAGGAGTCCGATCACGCTAAGAGAAATTAAGGAATCGAAAAAATTGTATAACGAGATACTTCAAAAAGAAGGAAAATTTTACTGCGTTTGGACTGGTAAAAAAATTACTTCATTAAGTGAAACTAATATCGATCACGTAATCCCATTTTCTGTTTGGAAAAATAATGACCTTTGGAATTTATTACCCTCCACACCTCCTGTAAATAGGGCCAAACGTGATAAAATCCCAACACAGGAAATTATCGAAAGGCAAAAAGATCTTATCATTAATTATTGGGGGATAATCCTTGAAAGTCAATCTAAACGATTTCAAAAAGAAATCCAGGTTGCACTCTTAGGAAACCATTCATTTGATTCTTGGAAAAAACATGGGATTTCGCAATTACAGAACAGTTGTAATTATTTAATTGAAAGCAGAGGTTTTGAAGGATGGAAAATTTAAAGTCTAACCCAAATAGCCACCTAACCGCCAAGGAAAGAGACAGCATTTCTTTCCCAGCTAGAATTCTTTTAGAGAGGAATTTACTGGTTGGTGATGTGTTGGACTTTGGTTGTGGCTTTGGGTCTGATGTTAAATTACTCAAGGGAAAAGGGATGAAAATTGAAGGTTACGATAAGTATTACGCCCCAGATTTTCCCAATAAAAAATTTGATACCATAATTTGCTTTTATGTTTTGAATGTTCTTCTACCAGAAGAGCAAGCTACTGTTTTGATGGCGCTTTCTTCCTTAGTAAAACCAACAGGAAAAGTCTATATCGCGGTACGGAGGGATTTGCAGTACGAAGGTTTTAGAATGCACAAAATTCATCAAAAACAGACGTATCAATGCAACGTAATTCTAAACTCAAAATCCTTTTTTAAGAATGAGAATTGCGAAATCTACCAGTATCAGCACTATAACCAATTAAAAAGAAATCAAAATTCGGATTGCCCTTTCTGTAATCCTGATTCGGATAGAGAGCTCATTGTGGAGTCGGCAACAGCATATGCCATCTATGATAAGTTTCCTGTCAATGAAGGGCACGCTTTGATTATCCCAAAACGGCATTGTGATGATTATTTCGCATTGACCTTCAAAGAGCAATCAGCTTGTGTATTTATGATGAACAAAGTGAAAGAGATTCTGTCTCAGAAGTTCAACCCAGATGGGTTTAATGTTGGGATCAATATTGGAGAGAGTGGCGGACAAACAGTAAACCACGTTCACATCCATTTGACCCCTCGATACAAAGGTGATGTCGATGATCCAAGAGGCGGAGTGAGAGGTGTAATTCCTAGTAAACAGAAATATTGAATATGAATACATTTTCAAATATTAAAGAATTGGTTTCTGCTTTGAATAGGGAGCATAAACTTCTTACTGAAATGTTTAAGATGAGGAAATCCGCTTCGTATAAATATGAATATGCTCTTGATTTGGTTGAGAATGATGGTAACCGAATTCAATATCTAATAAACCGTTCTGTTTTACGTCAGAATGGGAGCACCCTTGAAATTGATGATGAGTTTCTACAATTTTTTGAATTGGTTTTGGATGCAAACGAAGAGATAAATATTTCATACATCAATGAAAACCTTGAAAAGGTAAAGCAAAATATTGATTACTATTTCAACGAACCCAATGAACAAAGGAAGTATGATTATTTACGAACGGTCAAAAATACACTTAGAAAATTAGGGGCAATTACCTTGAGAAATGTAGTTGACTTAAAAAGGAACATTGACAACACTTTTAAAAACGAGCCAAACTATAAAATAAAACGAGCCAAACTTTTAAATCTTGATAAAAAGAGAAAGGATATCACGAAGCTTATTACTCAATCCGAAAAATTAATTTCAATAGATGAGGTGACATTTTTTTATACTGCACTTGATGAAGAATTGAAAAGGGTAATTGTTCAACTCAAGATCCAATTAGGCAAATGCACACACAACCTCATTGAAATTGAAAGACAGATTATTGATTTCTTAAACCAAATCCAGTTTCAAAGCAATGTGATTGAAAAATTGCGACTAATAAAATATTTGAAAGATCAATTCATCCTTGAGACAGCAACGGATATAAAAGCAATTCTAGCTGCAAATGATTCCGTAATATTTGAACCGAATCCGGCTTATCCGCTGAAACTTTCTCTTGAATATTTACAAGCAGACGAAGAAGCATTTGCAAGCATAATAAAAATTGCGAAGCGTGTGAAAGCAGGAATAAACTTGAAGCGCCCCGTTGCTGAAAAGATTTCAAGTGAGTATCTGGAAACTCAAATAGAAGAAGAAATACAAATCAATCTTGAAGAAGTGAAAAATGGATTTGTAGCTTCCAGCTACAATCTTTTTGATTTCATAATGAATTACAATTTTGCAAAGGAAGTTTCATTTGAAGACCGTGTTACAATTTATTGCCAGTTGATTTCACAATATGAAAACATCTTTAATATAACCGATAAGTTTGAGGTGAAAAAAGAAATTGAATTCGCAATGGTATATCCTAAATAAAAAATAAAATGCAAGTTCCAATTCAAACAGCCGACATATTTAAATTCCTAAGTAAAGGACAATTCATAAACTCAAATAGCTCTACAAAAGCCGTAAGTGACCTGTATAAAGTAATTGAGGACGAACAAACGTATCCATCCGACCAACCCCGTATTGCGAGCGGTTTCCTGAATGCTTAAAGTTGCAGGATGAAAAAGACAACCAATGAAGCATATTATTCCCTGTACTGTAAGTGGCAGGAATCCGGCAAGACCAAGGCAGCCTTTGCTGCATCAGAAGGCATACCCAAAGCAACGTTCTATTATTGGTGCAGAAAGTTTGACACCGATACCATCCCTGCAGCTTTCCCTTCCCCGTTTTCAATTATTCCGATGCATCCTACCACGGCAAGTCCGGTAGCCAGGATCAGCTATCCCTCGGGGATCTGTGTGGAATTGTTTGGCGCTGTGGATGTGGTCACCGTGCGTGAGTTGTTGGGCTGATGCTGGCCCTGTCAAGTTCAGCCCGGTACTTCCTGTACCATGAACCTACCGACATGCGTTACGGGATCAACTCCCTTGCCGGACTTGTGCGTAACAAGCTTGGTTTTGATCCGATGAACGGGGACGTATTCGTTTTTCTGGGCAAGCGTTCCAACCAGATCCGGTTTCTGCAGTGGGACCGGGACGGTTTTGCCATGTACATCAAAAAGCTTGAACAGGGTACTTTTGAACGTCCTGCGCTGCCGGGAAACGCAGTCACCAGCGGTCAGCTCAGCCTGCTTTTACAGGGGGTAAGGCTGGTTTCGGTGAGCTACAGAAAGCGCTATAACCCCCTAAACAGGACTCGAAAATAGTCTGCTTTTTTTGAGTAAAAAGTGGCTTAAAATACTATTAAAGCTACTTTTTGGCGTATATTTAGGCCATGGAAAACAAGGAGGAGGACTACAAAAAACTGTATGAAGAGACCTTGTTGGTACTGTCCGAAAAAGAAGAGATTCTTTCTGAAAAGAACGATATAATCGCTGATCTGGGATTCGAGCTGGACAAGCTCCGCAGGTATATTTTTGGGTTCAAAAGCGAGAAGCGCAACAGCAGTTCCGCTGATGGCCAGATGGGACTTTTTGAACTGGGTACCACCCAGTCGGTACAGGAAGAGCTGTCCTGCTCCGTGCAGCAACAGAAGCCCGCACCAAAGAAAAGAGCCAAAGGAACCGGCCGCATGAGCCTGCCCGAAGAACTGGCAAGGGAAGAGATCATCATAGAGCCTTGCGAATCCACCGCGGGCTGTACAAAGATCGGGGAAGAAGTGACCGAGGTATTGGAGATTGAGCCCGCTTTTTTCTATGTAAAAAGGTATGTACGTCCCAAGTACGCCAGACCAAACGGTGAAGGTATCCTGATTGGAACGCTTCCTGACCGGGTAATCGAAAAAGGCATTCCTTCCGAATCGGTCATCGCCCAACTCACCGTCGATAAATACGTTTACGGAATGCCGCTGCACCGGCAGATCGACAAATACAGCAAGATGGGGGTCCGCATCCCCGCTTCCAGCGCATCAGACTGGCTTATGGGAGGATGGGAACAGCTCAAACCGCTCTGGGAGCTGCTTCGCCTGATCGTCTTCTCCCAAAAATATCTTCAGGCAGATGAAACTCCCATAAAGGTGCTGGACAGGGACCATAAAAACGGCATCCACCAGGGATATATGTGGCTGTACCATGCTCCCGTGGACAGGCTAGTCCTGTTTGATTACCGAAAGGGCCGGGATAGTTCCGGTCCCAAAGAAATGCTTGCCGGGTTCAGGGGTATTCTCCAGACAGACGGCTATACCGTCTATGATTCGCTTTACGGGAACCATCCGGATATCCTGTTGACTTTCTGTATGGCCCATGCAAGACGTTATTTTGTCAATGCCGTCAAGGATGATGAGAAACAGGCCAACTATGTGCTGGACGAAATGCAGCTGCTGTATGCGCTGGAACAAAAGATGAGAGACCGGGAACTGGACTGGGAGCAACGCACGGAGGAAAGAAAAGAACATGCCCGCCCCGTTCTGGACAGGCTGGAGAACTGGCTGAAGGAGCACCAAGAGCGCTACAGGCCCCAGAGTCCTATGGGAAAAGCCATCGACTATACCCTGCCCAGATGGGCGGGACTGAGTGCGTACGTACTTCATGGCCAGATGGAAATTGACAACAACCTGATAGAAAATGCAGTGAGGCCACTGGCAATCGGCCGAAAGAACTTCCTTTTTGCGGGATCACATCAGGCAGCCCAGATGGCTGCCGGGATGTACTCCTTTATGGCCAGCTGCAAAAAAAACAAGATCAATGAATTTGCATGGCTGAAGGATGTCTTTGAAAGAATCCAGAGCCATAAGCAAAAAGACCTTTATCAACTTCTACCCTCTAATTGGGAAATATATCGACCTAAATAAAAAAACCAAATTACAATATGGAGTTTGTCGGATGGATACGAACAAACCTTCGAAAATTTATATGACTATTTCCGAAGCATCAATTTTACTTTAGAGAAAGGAGAAGAGTATTATTATTTCAGCAGACCCGAAAACAAAGTTGACCTTGAAACAAAGATTGAAGCAGCATTCAGATGGATTGACATAATTGACTTTCTGAAAACTTATGACAATTCTTTTAGTTCAGGTTATCGATTCACTCCTTCTGACATTCTTGTAAGAATAAAAATTGATGCAGAGTTAGAAACTAAATTAGAAGGACTAAAGAAGCATACCGACAAAGAAAAACATCAAGACATTCTTGACAAGATTTTAAAGAAACTAATTGACGACACTTTCATTGAACTTGAAAATGAAATTACACATCAATACAAAGTGTTGGCTTCGTTCAAGTATCTTGAACAACTTATTTTGACAATCAATATACCCGAAGATGTAAGAAATGAAATACCTGAATAAAATAGTTTTCATAAACAGTGCTGATAAGTCCCTCAAGTATGCAGAAGTAAATCTTGATGGAAATGTTCATTTCATAGGAACGCAAGGAGTGGGAAAAAGCACTTTGCTAAGAGCAATTCTTTTCTTCTACAATGCCGATAAACAGAAACTTGGTATACCAAGAGAAAAGAAAACTTTTGATGAATATTATTTTCCGTATCAGAATTCCTACATCGTTTATGAAGTGCAAACAGAAAACGAACTGTTTTGTGTTTTAGCTTTTAAATCACAAGGAAGAGTTGCCTTTAGATTTTTTGATTCTGCATTTGACAAAAACTTTTTCATAGATAGCGAAGGTAGGGCTTTTGAGAGTTGGGATAAGACCAGAGAAGCATTTGGAAAAAATATAAGTTACACAAGAACGATTCACATCTATGAAGAATACAGAAACATTCTTTACGGCAACAACAAAGGTTTACCAAGTGAATTTAGAAAGTATGCTTTGATTGAGAGTAAGCAATTTCAAAACATTCCAAGAACGATTTCAAATGTTTTTCTCAATGCAAATCTTAGCGCTGAATTTGTAAAAGAGACAATAATAAAATCGCTGAATGAGGAAGAAATCAAAATTGACTTGACAACTTACTCTCAAACTCATCTTAAAGATTTTGAAACCAATTTGAACGACATAAAGAAATGGACTGACAGGAATCGTAAAGGAGAAAATCAGGTTGAAAAGCAAGCCGACAATGTTTCAACCGTTTATTCAGCATTGAAATATTTAAATAAAAAGAAAGCAGAGTTAGCTTCTCAATTAGGTTGGGCTTTAAATAATGTAAAAGAACAGCAACCGAAAGTTGCCGAGCAGCTTGCAGTTGAAGAACTGAAACGAAATAAAGTAAAAACTAAACTAAACGAACTTGATAGTGTATTTGACAAAAAGAAAGAAAAGACGCAAGAGCAAATTGGAAAATACAAAAGCAAACTTAAAGAAATAAAAACCAAGCGTGATGAATATGTTGCTTTGAATATTCAGAGCATCCTTGAAAGAGTTTCAAAGAAAATTCCATTAGATTTAGATAAGAAAAATCTAATAGGTGAAAAGGACATTCTCACTTCTAAGTTTCTGGAAATACAAAAACGATATGAGTTACAATTAGGGCAATTAGAAAGTCAGTTGAAGGAGTTTGAGAACAGCAAGCAAACTGAAAAGAACTCTGCAAAAGAAAACCAACTTCACTTCAAAGAAGAATTGACTAAGCAATACGATTTGCTTTATGAGGAAATTAGGGCACAGCACAAAGAAGGACTTGAAGTTGCTAATTCACTTGTAAAGGGAAAAGACAAAGCAATTACAGCAAATAGAATCAGTCGTTCAGAAGTAAGGAACAAAAGATTTTATGAAAAGGAAATTGATGCCTACAACGCTGATATTTCAAACTTGAATTCAGCAATTTCAAAAGCAGATAATGCAATTCAGCAAGCAACAGAAAAAAATAAAAACATTCAAAAGGAATGGTTGCTTGAAGAAACAGGAGTTAAAGAGGACACAAAAAGAAAAGTTGAAAAGCAAACCGAACTTCAAACAAAACTGAATGTAAATATTTCAGCGATTGATACGAAGATTGAAAACAGCAAAGATTCCCTTTATGGATGGTTGAATGAGCACGTTCCCGATTGGGACAAGACAATTGGAAAAGTAATTGACGAGGATAATGTTTTGTATAAGTCGGGATTGAATCCAAAGAAAATATCTAATGTAGATTTGAGTTTTTTTGGAATCAGTATTGACACGAATGAGATTACCAAAAAGGTTAAAACAGTTGCCGATTTACAAAAGGAGAAAGATGATTTCAATATCCAAATCACAGCAATACTTCAAGTCGTTACTGACTTGAATTCTAAATCAAACGAGGAACTTGAAAAACTTAGAAGAAGGTTTCAGCCCAAAATAAAAGAGCAGAAAGAAATTGTTGATACCAACAAATATCAAAGCGACCAGAACAAAATAAAATTAGAAGAAGTTGGGGTTCGTTTAACCGACTGGAAAACCCAAGCAGCAACAGAGCAGAAAGCGGAGTTGGAAATTATTGATAACGCTATTTCAAAGTTGAGTGAAGAAAAAACAAATGCAGAAGAACAGGTTCAAAATGTTGAAGGAAGCATTACCAAATTGATTTATACAAAGAAGAAAGAGAAAGAAGGAAAAATAAAAGTAGAGCAACTGAAACTTACTGAAATGATTAGTAAAATTGATTTGCTAATTCAAAGTGAAAAAAATTCAATTGGAAAAAAGGAAGCAGAAATAAAATTCAAACAGAAAAAAGAACTTAACAACAAAGGAGCAGATACTAAGCGAATAGAGGAAATTGATTTGCGACTTTCAGTAATTGACCTCGAATTAATTTTTATAGATAACAACCGAGACACAGTTGCAGAATACAATAAAGACAAACGAGAATTATTTGAAAAAGAAGATGAATTCAGAGGGATGAAATCTTTATTTGAAAAACAATTAGAAACAGAATTAGCCAAACATAAGCAACAGCAAGAAAAGTTCATTCAAGACATCGGACTTCACAATGCAGAAATTGAATCCATTGGAAAAACACTTACTGGTTTTGATACTGACTTAACAGCGTTTGACACTTTCACAAAGACAGATGTTTACCAAACGGTTGAAATATTTATATCAGAATACACTGATGAAAACAAAACAGAATTTTCTTGCTTCTTTATTATTGGTGAGTTAAACACGACTGACAATACAATTACAAAAAGATACATTGAACTACAAGAAGCTATTAACAAGTTCACTGGCAATTTTCAAGAAAATAACATTTTTAGTTTCAAAGTTAAGTTTAACGAAAGAGCCGAATTCTTTGAATTTGCCGAGATGTTGAAAGAGTTTATTGAGGAAAATAAACTTAGCGAGTATAAGGCAAGAGTGGAAGAACGGTTTGCTCATATTATCCGTAGAATTGGTATTGAAACTGGCGATCTTATTTCAAAAGAAGGGGAAATAAGTCAAGTAATCAGAGATATAAACAATGACTTTGTTTCAAGAAAATTTGTTCAGGCCATAAAAAGTATGGAGCTAAGAACTAAAGAAAGTGCGAATAGGATTTTTGGATTGCTAGTTGAAATTAAAAATTTCAATGATGATAATCCATATAATATCGGGAAGGTAGATTTGTTTAATTCAGCAGATCAAGTTAACAAAAATGAAAAAGCAATTTCTCTTCTGAAAGAGTTGATAAAAGAAATGGCAACTAGTAAGGAGAAGGAAATTAATCTTTCAGATTCTTTTGAATTGGAATTTAGAATTGTAGAAAATGATAATGATTCGGGATGGGTTGAGAAACTTACAAATGTTGGTTCAGAGGGAACAGATGTCCTTGTAAAAGCAATGATAAATATTATGCTGCTGAATGTTTTTAAAGAGAGAGCAGCTAAGAAATATAAAGATAATTTTCGGTTGCATTGTATGATGGATGAAATTGGGAAGCTACATCCAAATAATGTGAAAGGGATTTTGAAGTTTGCAAACGACAGAAATATTTTATTAATAAACAGCTCACCAACTTCATATAACGCAACCGATTATCGTTACACATATCTGTTAGCCAAGGATGCTAAGAATGTAACAAGCATAAAACGGCTGGTAAGGAAAATTCTAGCAGTTGAGTCCGTAATTAAGACCGAAGCCTAATGAAAGTTCCTGTTCATATCGCAGAAAAACTACTGCGTCTATCTCATGGCGAAAGCATTCCTTCAAGTTCGGCAAAGCATTTTTTGATTGATGATTTAGTTCTAGAAGGAATCATCGAACGAAAAGGAAGAATTCAAAAATCTCTGATGCTTTCTGATAAAAAAGCATTACACACTTATTTACAAAACAATTATTCAATCAATAGCCTTCAACGATACATTGATGTATTTAAAAAGGAAGGCGTAACGCGTAGCGAACTCGTAGCTGTTTCAGCCGAATCCAAGTTGATTGGTGTAAGAACTTTCAAGGGATTTTTGGTTAACTGCTACTTCCCAATTCAGGCAACGCTAAACGGAAATCAAATTATACTCAACCCAGTTGTAGGAACTTTTCAGTTCATCTATGAATTTGAAAAATTTATATTACCACAAGACATTACATTGGTAGGAATCGAAAATCCAGAAAACTTTCGGCACATTGACAATCAGAAGTATTTGTTCTCTGACATTAAACCATTGTTTATAAGTCGTTACCCTCAAAACCAAAGTAAGGACTTAATCAAGTGGCTTCAATTCATACCAAATAGTTATTTGCATTTTGGTGATTATGACTTTGCGGGAATTGGCATCTATTTGAATGAGTTCAAAAAGCATCTTGGGAACAAAGCATCGTTTTATATTCCGCAAAATATTGACAAGTTAATTGTCGACTATGGAAATAGAAAACGATATAATGATCAAAGAATAAACTTTGAAGTGGATTTAATCGATGAAGGAAATCTTTTAACACTTATTGACACTATTCACAAACTTAGAAAAGGTTTGGATCAGGAGATTTTGATTCATATTAAATCTGAACAATAAACCTCTGAGACTTACAGTTACTGAAAATACCCTATTATACTAATCGTCACCCCTCACCACTCCCTCCCCACCGGAATCACCTTCCAATTCTGATCGTAGTAAGGAGTCTGTGCATAAAACCATTGATAGATTGCTCTGGGAGATTTTGCAAAATTAGCTTCTGTCTTCTTTTTCGCCTCAAATCTCGTTTTCAAATCTGCATCCTCATACAGCATTTTGGCAATCATAGGTTCCATGATGTAGGTTTCCATGTATTCGGTCTGCGAAAGAATGGAGTGAAAATATCCCCATTGGAAAAAGCTATCCACCGATTCTGGCTCCATCAAAATCACCAAAAGTTCTCCCAGGGGTTGATCGGTTTTCACTCGAACAGAACCAGGATTGAGCATCACCTTGCTGTTTTCTTTTTCCAATTCAAATGATTGAAATCTGAATCTCCCTTCGTAAGGCTGATTGCTGAGCTTGTACTCGGAAATTGTGGAAAATTCCATGTTTACTTCCTTCGCTTCTTTGAGAATGTCCATTTCGAAGCCATGAGTTTTCAGTTTATCGATAATTTCTGACCATTCTACAGGAATCCAATAAGCCTTCGGAACTGGAACTGAAGCAGCGGGTTTGTCCATCAAAATGCTTGGCACAAGCTGGGTGATGGCCTTTCCTTCCCAATCCACATATTCATTGCCTGTGATTTTGGAGGTTACTTTTTTGGAAGCAATTCCCAAAAACTCCATAGAGTCGGCAGGAGTATCCCGGAATTGATATTTGACAATTACAGCTTCTTTCTCTTGATTTTTGTCTGCTTTCACCGCAGACTGCAGCTCAGAAAAGTGGGTTCCAACAGATTTTATAGCTTGCTCCAGAAAAATGTAAGTACCCAAAACTCGTTGTTCAAAAGGCTTTAAAGAGTGGTTTTCTATCAAAATAGAAGGCAAATGCCGAATATCTCCATAGGTATGTGAAAAGCGCGGGCTAAATGAAAAGGCAATGTTTCCCTCTGTAAAGTCTTCGTTGTTGGCGGCGAAAAGCAATGGTCCAGGAATGTGCCCTTGGTCTTTCAAAGCCTGATCTACTTCTGGTTGAAAATAAGTAGAAAGCCAACTTGAGATTTGTGGTGAATAGCCTCCAGTCGCTACATAGCCATACGTAATGTCGTACTGATAGTCGGCTCCATCGGTGACGTGAATATCAATATACAAGTCAGGATCGTAGCTGTTGATAACCCTTGCCATCGCTGAGATTCCTGCAGTCTCTAGTTTGGTGTAATCTCTGTTTAAATTAAGATTTAGTGCATTGGTTCTCCAGCCCATCTCTTTCGGACCACGTTGATTTACTCTTCCATATTCACTTCTTCGCTCATGGCCGTCTGTATTGAGGATTGGGATGAAAAGTAGATTAGCATACTCCAGAAGATCTAATTTATCCCCCTGACTGATATCCCGTAGCAGCATCATTCCTGCATCTTTACCGTCTATTTCCCCGGCATGTATTCCAGCCTGGAATAGGATCAGGGGCTTTTTAGAGGTGGATAATTCTTCAGAAGTAAAATCCTGATCCTTAGATGCAATTACCATTTGTATCGGTCTTCCCTGCTCGCTAAGCCCGATTGAATTTATTTCGAGGTAGTCTGAATTCTTGGCTAATTTGTCTATCCAAGCCATCGTTTCTTTATAGGTTGGTGATTCCAGTCCATCCGAAAGCTCAAATGGGGTAATCCATTTATTAGACTTTTCCACTAGCAATTCTTTACTTTTTCCATCCCAAGGAAGTAGAGGAGGCATAATTTCCTGAGCTAAAATCTGCAATGAAGAGAAGATTAATAACAAATTGAGAGGAAAAGCTTTTTTGAATTTCATGGGGTGGTTTTTATTGGGATTAGGTGGTGCTTTGGGATTGTTGGATTTAAGGTTTTATTTCTCTCCTTTTCTTATCGCTTTGATCAGATCATCTAAATAGTCTGTCTGGACTTCTTGAATTTCTAAAAGTTTCTTATTCTGATGAACGAGTAAATGATCTACTTTTTCACTTAGCAATTTAATTTCAAGTTCAGCCTTGAGATTGATTTTGTAATCGTGCTCACTTCGGCGTCGATCCTTGGATTCTTGCCTATTTTGACTCATCATGATTATAGGCGCTTGAATCGCCGCGAGACAGGAGAGAATCAAATTCAACAAAATGAATGGAAAAGGATCGAAGGCTTTGGTGACCAAAAGGAAAATATTGGTGCCAATCCAAATCAATATGAAACTAAAGAAAAAGATGATAAAGGTCCAGCTACCCCCGAATGAGGCAATTTGATCGGCAAGCTTATCGCCAGGACTAATATTCTCCTCCAGATCTTCTTGAACATTTTCGGACAGAATCGAATTTGACTGGATAGCCTGCATTACGTCTAAATCGATCTGGGCAAGTTCTCCGCGCTCCTCTAGGATCAAGGAGGTGAGGTATTTTCTTCGATATTGATTTAGTTCATCTAAAGAAATAAACTTGCCTGATCCGAAATCTGGGAAATTCAAATTGATCAGCGCTTGAATTCCTTCACGAATCTCCTCAAATTTTACACTTTCGCCAGCTGGAATAGTTTGGTTGCTAATATGTGAAATCGCCATTTTGAAAGACTTATTTTCCCCAAAGTACAAAAAAGCCCAAGTTTGAAATACAAACTCAGGCTTTCATTTAAGGAGGAAAGGAATTATGATTTGTACATAATTTCGTAATATTCTGTGGCCATTCTATTGCTTTCAAAGCGCTCTATCACATCTTTCATGCCTTTTTCTACGATGTCATCCCAAGTATTTTTGTTCTCATAATAAGTTGGGACAATCTCATTTTCTAGCACTTGAAAGATGTTTTCTAGATCAAAGTGATCCTGTTCCGGTATGCTCATATTTTGATAATCAGCCGTAGGGACAATGAAACTATTTTCACCATGCTCGGCAAATTCACATATCCAACCGTCAAAGGTGCTGAAATTCACAGCCCCGTTCATCGCTGCTGTCATGCCGGAAGTCCCACTTGCTTCTCGGGGAACACGCGGATTATTTAGCCATACATCTGCCGCCTGCTTGAGCCGCTTACTTAAGGTCAATTCATAATCCACACATACAGCCACATTCGGATATTTTTTGCTTAGATGCACCAGTTGATTGAATGTAGAAATAGCCCCATAGTCAGATGGATATGGCTTCCCAGCCCAAATAACCTGAACCGGACGTTCTGGATTATTGATTAGGGCTTCAAACCTAGCGAGATCTCTTGTGATCAAATCTGGCCTTTTGTATCCTGCAAAGCGTCTTGCCCAAACTATGGTTAATACATTTGGATCAAGTAATTTCCCAGTCTGATCTGCCACCAATTCGAAAGCTCTTTTTTTCAAATAATGCTTCCTGTCCTCAAATCCGGATTTATCATCTGTACTCATGAAATGATACAGCTGCTTATCTGCCCAGTAGCTATAGTTTTGAGAGTTGGTGATCGAGGTGATTTCAGGAATATCTGAATATTTGCTCCACATATCTCTGCTTACCTCGCCGTGAAGTTTACTGACCCCATTGGCTTTTCTAGCAAATCGAAATGCCGCTAAGCTGTGATTAAATAGATTTCCTTCCATGCCAGTCAGCCATCTCACTTCGTCTAATGGATACCCATTGAAATACCCCATTTTCTCGCAGAGGTAGATGTCATGCTTTTCATTGCCAGCTTCTTCGGGCGTATGTGTGGTGAATACTAGTCGCTTTTTTACTTCCTCTTTCGACCCGAATTTCCGCATCAAATGGAAAACTGCGCTGACTCCATGTGCCTCATTGAGATGATAGACTTCCGGGTTGAAATTCAGTTCATCCAGCAGCCTAGCTCCTCCGATCCCCAACAGTATAAACTGCGCCACTTTTGCTGCCGAATCAGAATCGTACAGTCGATGCGTGATGGTCTGACTGAGGTAGTCGTTTTCTGGTAAGTCTGTACTCAACAAGAAGAGCGGAGCACTATTAAAGGTGGTAGGAGGTAGATACCAAGCTTTCACCCAAACAGGGTTTCCATGAATTGTTATCTGATATTTTATCCCAGTATCCTCCAAAAAGCTATAGGTCTTTTCATACCATTCAGCCTTTAGGGTCTGATCCTGATTTCTACCTTGATCATAGTAGCCGTACTTCCAAAGGATACCGATACCGATTAGGTTTTGCTTGAGTTCGTAGGCGCTTCGCAAATGTGACCCTGAAAGAAATCCTAGCCCGCCAGAGTAAATTTTGAGCGGTTGGTGAATGGCAAATTCCATAGAGAAATAGGCCACTGGCTTGGAGAATTCCTGAGTAGGAGGATAGGGGACAGTGTAATTTTTAAAATCGGTCATGAGAGGATAGCTAAGAAAATCCTAAGATAATTGAATTCAGAAATGTGAAGCAAGAATAGGATTAGAGAATTGTAAAGAAGGAGCGGTAATAGATAAATGCACTTTCAAATGTGCAGTTTCTGCTAAAATTGCACATTCATTTGTGCAAAATGACTTAATTAATCAAGCGCTTTGCAAATTAATCACGAATGCTAGTCCTGCTTCTAGAGAAGCAAGACAACAAATCTTGTAGAGTGAATCCTATCCTTTGCGGTACTTTGTGTTAGTTGCTAAATAAAAAACCGGCCACTTCTCTGCGACCGGTCTTACCAGATTTCTAGAAGCCTCTGAGGATCGGGTCACCATAAAAAAAATTAAAATTTAATCCATTTGATAATTAACGAGTTAGGTTTATTATTTACTCAGAAATAAAACTAAATCAATTTTTTTGAAACTAGGTATTTGGAAGTTTCTTTCTTTTAAATAGATTTGTACGTCTCTAATGGCCATTTTTAGACGTTTTATTGTTTTAACATTTTATATTTAATTATTATGAAAAAGAAATTTGTTTTTACATTTTCGTGCCTGTTAGTCGGCATTATTTCGTTTGGTTCCATTAATTCTTACGCATTAGAAGAAACTGGCTGGGATTACAAATCAGTTGAGGATATTGATAGAATGGATGGCAGAACATATTTAGTTTCTCACTGCGAAGATAAACCTGGTGATGATTGTACAACCCCAGGTTCATCTACTCGAATTGAATTACCTAATATTCCAGAATAAATTTCTAACGTGAATTATTCTATTTTAAATTGCAGGAGCTACCTATTCATAGTGGCTCTTGCTTTTTTTTCAATCAGCTGTTCTTCTAAGACAGATTCCGACATCTTTGAATATTCAAACTTAGTACTGATTGACAGTATAGAAGTAAAACTTCCTATACAATTTGTGCCTATTTCAAAGTGGCAAACATTTAGTGATTCTTCGCAGACTCTTTTGATTGACTATGGAATGGATGCAAAGGGGGATTTGCTGGTCTTGCGCCTGAATTTTGAGAGAGGCGAATATTTGGAGCCGATTTATATACCAAGAGAAGGACCAGATGGTTTTAACGCCACAGATCTTTT
The DNA here is from genome assembly GCF_002150685.1 of Algoriphagus antarcticus. GTDB lineage: Bacteria > Bacteroidota > Bacteroidia > Cytophagales > Cyclobacteriaceae > Algoriphagus > Algoriphagus antarcticus. Next base: position 57,246 of record NZ_MSSW01000008.1, on the reverse strand, counting down.
TATTTCTTATCAAGGGCAAGATTTAATCTATGTTTTTCCTTCGGCAACGGACAAGTTCTATTTATATAACTCATTAGGAAAATTAGTAGAAAAATACAATTATAACGACGGTGATTATACTAGATTTTATATAAGTGGGTTTTACTCAGATATCTTTTATAATCAAGGCGAAATAATGTTGCCTACTATTAATGATACCCGTTTCGACGATAGAGACTATTTTGAAAAAGTAATTCCTTTTCAGAAATATGATTTCACCTCAAGGAAATTTACAGATCAAGTAATATATCCTGAATTTGTAGGAGGGAAATTTTTGCCCTCAAATCTCTCAGGTGGACAAATTTCCAGCTATGACAGTAAGACTGCGCTGATTAATTATCCATTTTCTGATAGTCTGTATATCTATAGTTTTGAGAATAAATCTATTGATGCATTTTACTGTGGAATTGAAAATGGACACAAAACCAAGTTCCTCGATCATGTTCCAGATAAAGAAGTAAGTAGGGAATATGTAGTAAAGGAAAAGAACTATGAGTTTGCCAAAACCCATAATGGAAAAGTATATCGCCTCGTATCTCATCTTAAAAATGAAAACTCAAGAGAACTGACACCAATTGATATTATCAGAAGAGATCTTCGTGGGGTTACCATGATAGAGTATAATCCAGAAGACAAATCCATCAACTATTATGAGATGCCCATCGCCAGGAATTTTGTTTTTCAGGAAAATAAATTAGTTGTGGGTGGAATCTCGATCAGAGAGGATGAAAATCAAGATACCTTTCGGAAATTCTATGTTTATCAATTGAATTAACTATCTATTTTCTCAATATATCCTTCTTTTAAAACCATAAAGACCGGCTAATTTTCAGTAGCCGGTCTTAATACTTAAGTCTAACTTCTAGCGTCTCTTATTGCCCTACCATAAAGATGGCATTGCTCAACACGAGTTTACCAGACTCCCAAAATCCTCTGAAAATCGGATCATCTACAAAGTAAACGATCTCACCTCTGCCGGCATTTTCTACTCCAATCACCATGGATTCACCCATTGTTGATTTGATTTTAAAACCGATATATCCAGTTCTGTAGGCATCATTGTTGGCAATTATTCCTGCATTTGTGCCTTTGCTGAGGAATGCGAATTTGTTCGAATTATTTTTTAGCGTATAGTATTTTCCACCAGTTCCGTAGCCGAGTGGGTGAGTTTCGTCCATCGTCACTTGATAGATCGCGCCAGCTGCACCTGAGGAAATCTCCAAACGCTCTCCTTCTTGATACGGAAGGATTCGCTCGACTTTTGCCAAGGAATCCAGCATTTCCTTAGATGCTTTTTCTTCGTCTTCTGTATCAAATGTCTTCAGGTTAAAGCCTTCCTTATTGGCAAATAAATCTACTGCACCTTCTATTGCAATTAGTTTTCCGCCAGCACGAACCCATTCCAGCAGACTTTCCTCGGCAGGTTTGCTCAGGCCTGCACCACGCATGGAAGGCATGATAATGACAGTGTATTTGCTCAGGTCATAACGAGCCATATTATCCAGCTCCAAGTTCACAAGAGGATAATTCAGATCTTTTTCGAAGAAGTGCCAAATAGCTCCATAGTTTAACGAATTTGTGCCTTCTCCACCAACTAGTGCCACTTTTGGTGCTTGGATCACTCGGATATTTGGTGATCCAAAATCCTTGCCTTTGTCGACATAGCCACTCATAGTAGTCGCTAGGGTCACTCCAAATTTATTGGCGATCTCGACTACCTTCTGATCAAAATTCGGAACATACTCATTTCCGCCTTTGGTGATCATCAGGGATCCGGCAGGAAAGCTATTCCCCTCCACTTCAAAAGGAAATTCATTGAATTTGACACGAATATCCGCAGTAAGCAAAGCTGAAAGAAATGCTGCATCGCGGGTTCCTTCCCACGGGGCTAGGTAGGCTACTGGAGTTTTGTCAGCGACATTCGGCGCAAACGCTTGTTTCTCATAAGCTCCAGTTGCATTTATACGGCTTTCTAGTGCATAAGCTTCCAAACCGTATGCATACGGCATAGACCAACTCGTGATATCGTAAGTGATGCTGTCATTCAAAGCAGGATTTGGCTCAAATAAAACCTGTGTCAAAACCGACTTTGGCTGGTAAGCATTTATGATAATATCCTCCTCACTGGTGGAGAAAGACTCACTTTTTCCCGATCCATAAGAAAAACCTTTCAAACCTGATTTTGCTCCTGCTTTACCGTATCTGATTCCATTTTTATCCAGAAGTTCAAGCAATTTAGCTACCTGAGCGGGATTGCTTTCTCCTTTGATCACAAAGCTTTTGTATTGGCCTTTTGGAGAAGTGGAGTTTTCATCAAAAAATTTCTCGAACTCGGAAAGCAGTTTTTCAGCGTTTTTGCTGGTCACTTCAGCAGCTGACATCGCTGCTGTATAATGCCCTTGAATTCTGTAGCTCAACGAAACAGTGTCGCCCACTGCATTAAATCCACCAACACCTGCTTGACCTCCACCACCTTGCTCGATAGTCATGCCGATCGCGCCGTTGAACATCGGGTACGAATCTCCATAGGAAGGATAAAGTAGGTCGAAGCGCTCCTTGGTAAAGTAGAATCTTCCAGCTTCATCGAAGTATTTGGCAGTGTTTCTTCCGAAAGTATCCTGAAACTCATGCTGCCATGGAGTCAATTGCTCATGTAGAGGTTCTGCAGCTGGAGCCATGTAAAAAGGATTGTTGATGCCCTGCTCGTGGAAATCCAAGTGAAGCTGAGGCATCCACTTATGATAAAGCTTCATTCTAGCCTGTGATTCTACCTGTACTTGCCAAGCCCAATCGCGGTTCAGATCAAATAAATAGTGATTTGCACGGCCACCTGGCCATGGCTCATTGTGCTCCACGGATTGCAAATCTGGCTGAAGCGTTGTATTCATTTTCTGATTATACCAATTCGAGTATCGATCACGGCCGTCAGGATTGATCGCAGGATCGATGATGACGATTTGATTTTTAAGCCATTCTTGAGACTTCGCGTTTTCAGGATTTGCCAACGTATAGAAGGAAGAAATCGCAGCTTCCATACCCACAGATTCATTTCCATGGACATTGAAAGACATCCAGTTGATCGGAACAGAAGTCGATGGATCTCCGTCCATCATGCCTGCTCTCTTGAGATTGTCAGTACGGATTTGCTCCAGATTAGCCATGTTTTCCGGGCTGGAAAGAATAGCGACAATCAGTGGGCGTTTTTCGTTGGTTTCTCCGTATTGGATTAGTTTGACATTTGGATTATTGGCCGCTACATGCTCGAAGTAATCGACCATGCGGTGATGCGGAGTGAATCGATCACCGGGTTTGTAGCCCAAAAACTGCTCAGGAGTTTGGATCTGAGCCCAAGAACAAACAGTGATCGAAAAAACGAATAGTGATAAGAGTAAGAGTTTTTTCATAAAGTGGAGGTATAGAATAATAGCCTGAATTTAAAAGGATTTGTCTTTTGTTGTACCACCGATTAAAAAAAGCTCGGTGAAAGATCAAGTTCCAGCTTGAAGTTGTTAGCGTCTTCACATATGGACTTATAGAATTTCAGTCTTCGGATTGTCCAATTCCAGTTGGATAGTTCATTAAAGAAAAACCCAAATTCAACATTATGAAAGTAAATGGGCAATGTGACAAAAGTTGCTGAACGACAAAATGAAAAGCCAGTTCTTTGCAGTATTAAATAGAAGTTGAATCAAAATAAATATAGGTATGTATTTCCAACATGTATATGACAAATCCCTGGCACAAGCAAGTTACTTCATAGGTTGCCAGGCAAAAGGTGAAGCAATTGTAATTGATGCCCAGCGGGACATGGATGTTTACTTGAAGATAGCCGAGCAAAACAACATGAAGATAACGCACATTGCTGAGACACATATTCACGCAGATTTCTTGAGTGGTTCTAGAGAATTGGCTTCTGTGACTGGTGCAAAAATGTATCTATCAGGCGAGGGCCCAAAAGAATGGCAATATGAGTTTGATCACGAAGGCCTTCATCATGGCGATACTCTTAAAGTCGGAAACCTTAGTTTAGAAGTGCTTTACACTCCAGGTCACACTCCGGAGAGTATTAGTTTTCTATTGACAGATCATCCTGCCACAGACAAACCAGTTATGATTTTCACAGGGGACTTTGTATTTGTAGGAGATATAGGAAGGCCAGATTTGCTGGAAAAGGCTGCTGGATTAATAGGAACTCAAGAGAAAGGAGCACAACAGATGTATGAGTCAGTTCAGCGGTTTGCAGAACTTCCAGATTACGTTCAGGTTTGGCCTGGGCATGGAGCTGGATCAGCATGCGGCAAAGCCCTAGGCGCCGTTCCTAGCTCAACTGTAGGTTATGAGAAGATACGAAACTGGGCATTCCAATACGCTTCCGATGAGGAGGGGTTTGTGGATTATTTATTGGAGGGGCAGCCAGAACCACCGAAGTATTTTGCGATGATGAAGCACTTGAATAAGGTGGATAGACCTTTATTGGTAGAAGTTCCCAAGCATCCAAAGCTTGGCAAAGATCAATTTCTATCTGCGTACAAGGATGGGTTGAAAGTTATAGACACTAGAGATAAAGTGGATTTTGCAAAAGGCTTTTTGCCAAACAGCATCAATATCCAAGGCAATAATTCCTTTTCGACCTGGGCGGGTTGGCTGCTTAACTATCAAGAACAATTTGTACTTGTAGCAGAGGAAGATCAGATGGAAGATCTGACACGTAAACTCATGCGCATTGGTCTTGACAATATCTATGGATTCATTGATGATGTCAGTGACGTAGAGGTGGAGCTTGAGTCTGCAGATGTGATTGATATCGAAGAGTTCAAATCTTTGGTTGGAAAAGATGATGTGCAGGTAGTCGATGTAAGAAATACGACAGAATATGCTTCCGGTCATGTGAATGGTGCAGACCACGTGTTTGTAGGGACTTTGCAAGATAATCTGGATAAAATAAATAAGGACAAACAGGTTGTAATTCACTGCCAAAGTGGGGATAGAGCAGCTATTGCTTATTCCCTTCTGCGAAGAAATGGATTCGATAATTTGAAAAACTACTCTGGAGGAATGAAAGAGTGGCAGGAAAAAGGAAATGAAACAGTTAAAAATTAAACAATCATACTATGGGCTTTTTATCAGCAATTTTCGGAAGTAAAGACAACAGTCAATTGAAAGAGGTAATAGAAGATGGAGCATTTCTAGTTGATGTGCGCTCCTCAGGTGAGTTTGCTTCAGGCAGTGTCAAAGGGGCGATAAATATTCCCTTGGATAGAATTGGAAGCCAATTGGCAAAGTTCAAAGGCAAGAAAAACATCGTTGTGTTCTGCCAAAGTGGCAACCGCAGCGGACAGGCGAAGAGCATTTTGGAGAAAAATGGCGTTCAAAATGTCATCAACGGGGGCTCTTGGAGCAATGTCAACCAATGTGTAGGATAAAATAGACTTTAAGGGAGAGTCATACGGCTCTCCATTTTTATTTTAAATCATAATAAAATGGACTTTTGGGATCAGCGATACAGTCAACCAGATTTTGCTTACGGCGAAAAGCCAAATGAATATTTGAAGTCGAAATTAGCAGGGCTCAAACCAGGGAGAATTTTGTTTCCTGCAGAGGGAGAGGGAAGAAATTCAGTCTTTGCTGCCAAATTGGGATGGGATGTATTTGCTTTTGATAGTAGTGTAGAAGGAGAAAAGAAGGCAAAAATATTGGCGTTGAAAAATGGAGTCTGTATCGATTATCGAGTGTTCTCTGCTCTTGGCTTTAATCGCATTACCAAAAAATGTTACAATGCTTTTGGAATCCTTGAACCGTTGAATAATCCTGCCATAATAATCTCTCAGGTTAGAGTTTCTGCTTTCCTTATCCTGACGATTTTTCTCAATGATTGTAGGTAAGCTTACCATAGGGGATCCTACATAAGAATCCATGAATTCATTAAGCGATAGCTCGTTTCCTATGATATCAGTCCTTTGAAGATCAGCGGATATTTCCTGAAAAGTCTGTGTAGATGAATCGTAATGGAACGCGACTATCTGACCGAATTTCTCTACAGCGATATAGCTTTGCTTAGCCATTCTGGAAGCAATGTATCTAAGTCCGACTTCATTGTTTACCACATGGTTTGAAACTGTTTCAGTAACCTCAACCTCATTCTCGATTTCTTCTTCAAAAAGCAAATCAGGTTCCGGCTCAATCTCTTCTTCAATCTCAGGATCTACATTGCCTTTTTTATTTTCTTCCGGAAGTTCTTCTTCTCTCTTTCCAAGAACTGGCTCCACAAAAGTCCTCTGGATATAAGCATCAAGCTTCTCAATTGTATCAATAGGATTGGCTTGATCTCCAATCTTGATATCCATTTCAAACATGAAATTCGAGAACGAATCCGCACTGATGTTTTTAACAATATCTATCTTTTCCTGAACTCCAGAACCTTTGTATTTGGATATTAAAACAGGAAGGAATCGCATGTAGTTACCAATATAAACCAAGGCGCTTTCGTAATTCACTCCTTGATTCATTAGCTTTCTCCAAAGGTCAGCGACCATTTCTTTAGGGTCTACTATCCCTTTGCTGATCTGTTGACCGATTGCTAACTGTACTAATTTAATGAAATGATCTTCACCGAGAAGTCGGCAGGTGGATATAGCTCCCATATATTGAATAAGTATATTTTCTGATTATATTATAATGATAACAGATATTAAACAAACAAAAAAAGCCATCCCGTTAAGAATGGCTTCCCTGTTGCTTCATTAAAGCTTAATTACAAATGTTCTCAAAAGTGACATCTGAATCCATGTCGAATGAAGATAAGTCCATATCTGCTACTGCTATCATCGCTTCCATTCCCGTTAAAACAGAGGCTCCAGCAGCTACTTTTCCTTCTGGTGTCAGTGTATCAGCTTTTCCTGTATCAGGTCCTACAGGAAGAATTTCATTGTTCTCAGGATCGTTTTCGTTAGGATTCATATCTGGTTTTATTTTTGTGGTTATTGGTAAAGCTACTTTTTTCTCAGCCAACTCACCCAACATGTCCTTTATTTCGTAATTATTATCTATCAGATTCACAGAATCAGGGAGAAGATTTCCTTCCTTGTCTTTCGCTTTAAAGTTAAACGGCGGGAAACTGATAATGTCCTCAGACATTGTAACAGGGACAGAAGTAATGTTTCCATCACTTACCATCACCAAACCTGCTTTTTCTCTACTTTCAGCCACATACAATGACTTCAGTGATATAAAGTGAGCAAACGGATCACTGGCGTCTTTAACTTCAATATCGGTGTAAACCATATCCAACCAGATACTTTGATGCCATCGCATTTTTCCATACCTACTTTCCTGAAGCCAAAAGACGTCTTTATCATCAAAAATTAAGTGCGCTCCTTATCGAAGGCGGAATTCTAATTTTGGAGTGTTTTAGTAAAAACCATCTAAATTTTCAGAAACATAATCCGAATGCAGGCGGACCAAAAGATGTGAGTATGCTTTTTGATTTGGAAGAAATCAAAGAGGATTTTGCGGATTTTGACTTTATTGAGGCATATGAAACAGACACCAATTTAGAGGAAGGTAAATATCATGTGGGCACTGCTTCTGTAATCCGGATTTTTGCAGTCAAAAAATAGGAAAATATACTTAGTGGACTTTATCAACAGAGCAAACAATTAGATTTTAAATAAATAAACTTAAAAAACTATGAAAAAGAACATGGGTTCCGCGGACAAAATTATTCGCTTGTTACTTGCAGTAGGTGTAGCTGTGTTGTATTTCACAGGTACAATTTCTGGCACTTTGGCCATAGTATTAGGTGTGTTGGCTGTCGTTTTTGTGGCCACCTCATTTATGAGCTTTTGCCCTTTGTATTTGCCATTTGGGATTAGTACTTGCAAAAAGGCCAGCTCATAGAGTTTTCTATAGCCGAACTATCGTTTTCTATCTAAAGCCTAGTTAATCACAGCTTACTTTTTTCCTAGTAGAGAGGACTAGTCCATTCTATCTTCTGTAGTTGAATTCTTCGGACGTAGACTTACAGAAACGCATTCTTATAGTTGCAATATAAAAAGCACAAATAATGAGACTTTCGCTAAAGTTGAATTGGCTTAAATAATTTTAAATGAGTATCCGTGATCTTGCACGTATCAATAATATATTTGGTTTTCACATGTAAAATTACCCCTAGCCCCTTTGGAAAGGGGGAGTAGCCGAAACTTATCCTCAAACATTGATTCCAAACATTTTTGTGCACCATAGCGAACAGTCATATAATTTTACCATGAAAATCGTAAATCTAACCTTTCGATTTTCACGGTAAAATATTTCTGATATGAAATAAAATTTTATATTTACCATGAAATCCGTAAATCAAACTTTCGATTTTCATGGTAATGGATAGGCGAATACTTCCACTTCTTCAGGAATATCTCTCGATTTTTCCTGCTGTTGGGCTTTTGGGACCAAGACAGGTGGGGAAAACTACGCTAGTCAGGAATCTGGCTTTGGATAGAGATAGTATTTATCTCGATCTGGAAAAAGCTTCTGATCGCGCGAAGCTGAAGGATGCTGAGCTTTTTCTTAAAGATCATGCTGACAAAACGGTGATCTTGGATGAAATTCAGCTAATGCCCGAATTGTTTGCAGAGCTCCGAAGCCTGATAGATGAGCAGCGTGAGCCGGGGAGATTTATTCTCTTGGGTTCAGCTTCGCCTGATTTGATTCGAAAAAGTGCGGATTCGCTGGCTGGCAGAATTGGATACTTGGAGCTAACACCTTTTTACTTGGGAGAAGTAGATGCTAGCGAACTTGAAAAGCTCTGGATGAGAGGTGGTTTTCCACTGTCATTTTTGGCAAAAAGCGAGAGAGAATCCCAGCTTTGGAGACAGAACTTTATCAAGACTTATCTAGAAAGAGACTTGGCGCAGATAGGATTGAGTACTGATCCTAGGCTGGTAGAGCGTTTTTGGATGATGCTTGCCAATGCTCAGGGAGGAATCTGGAATGGTGAAAGTTTCGCACGTGCGCTGGGAATCACACGTCCGACCGTTAATCGCTTTCTGGAATATCTGGAAGGCTCTTTTATGGTGCGGGTGCTACCGCCATTTCATCACAATATCAAAAAGCGCCTCGTAAAATCTCCCAAGGTTTTTATCCGTGATGCGGGTTTGTTGCATTCGTTGGCAGGAGTGGATTCGATGGATGCCTTGAAAAATCAGGTCTTAATTGGTGCTTCTTGGGAGGGATTTGTGATTGAGCAGATTACAGCAACTTTCGGAGCAGCATACGAATACTATTTCTACCGTACGCATCAGGGAGCGGAATGTGATCTGCTTTTGGTGAAAAACGGGGTAGTCAAGACGGCTATTGAAATCAAGAATACACTTTCCCCTAAACTCACGAAGGGTCTTCAAATCACCATGGAAGATACGGGAGCGGAAGGGGGATTTGTGATCTGTAGAATCGATCAGGGCTATCCGCTATCGGAAAAGGTGAGGGCGGTGGGGTTGTGGGAGTTTTTGGGAAGAAGGCCACAAAGACAGTGAAGCAATAAGTTAAAAAAGAAAAGGCGCGAAAACATTTGTGCCTTAGCGCCTTCGTGATAATTCTTGTGGAACCTGAGGGATTCGAACCCCCGACCTCTGCTCTGTCAAAGCAGCGCTCTAAACCAACTGAGCTAAGATTCCATTAACGATTCGAAGATATGAAAAATTGGATGGGGAAATCAAGCGCAATACACCAAGTTTGATATTTCTTGGAAGATGAATTAAACCTACTTTATCATGGAAATCAAATGTTTGATTCTCATGGTAAAGTTTCTCAAATAGGCCGACTGATTCAAGCCTGCCTGCAGTAGGTATATCTTATGAATTTGACTTACTGAAATGTCTGAATAAATCCAATACTATGGGTAGGTGAAATTGATCCGGTAGATTTCACCTCATTTTATTAAGAACTCCGACTATAAACCTCAATTCCAACTCGATCTATATGCACCAGTAAATCGGATTCTTTGACAGCGTTGTAGTTCAGCACATCAAACTTATATGGCATATTAGTTTCTTCGTTCAGCAAATAGCTGATTTGGCTTACAGTGTCAAAATCCATCTTATCACCTTTAAGTGCGATATCCACATCACTTCCATTTTTGAAATTTCCCTTGGCGCGACTCCCAAAAATGTAAGCCTTTTCAACTTTAGGATGATTGCTTAGCACGCCTGAAATTGCTTCTACATCTGCATCCAAAAGTCCGAATTTATTTTTCATCTAGTTTTTGTTTGAAACTGTTTCGCAAGGCGTTCAATAGTGGAAAATATTTATTGCTAATCAATTGCTCCATATCAGTAGCTTTTTGCTCATCGTAGGTATGTGCAGTCAAGTTTCTATCCTGTAATAGATCCATCCAATCATGACCATTTTCAAGCATTCCCATCTCGAAAGCTTTCTTTAGCGCACTTCTAGGTGATTTGATGTCTACAAAACCTTGCTCCTCCAAGTAATCCTTCACCATATTCCAGGCTAATTCAAAACTCATTTCAAAAAATTGAATTATCCCTGCTTTTTGGACAATGTCAGGATTGGGAATTTGAAATGCATTTTCCAAATGGCTCATTGCTTTGCTGAAATTAGTAAAGCGCTGTTTCCAGCGTATATCTTCGTTAGACATTGTGTAATGGGTCTTTCTACGGTTCAAGCTAAAATAGGTGTTTATTTTTTCTTAAAGTCTTTTTTAACCACGGTGGACGCGGAGGTTTTCACAGAGGACGCAGTTAGTAAAGATTCCTAAGATCAGTACCCGTTCTGGTTCAAGACTGCCTTCCGCGGAAAGGTCTTCAGACTGCTAATCTCTAACTCAGAAAAATGATTATATCCAAGACAAATCAAGTCTTCGGCATGAGGGGTTTAATAAAGCCTTACTAGAAAAAGCAGTCTGAAGACTGCAATGTAGTTAGCACAAGTCAGAAGACTTGCGCTAATATGAATTGATAAAAGCTTTCTCCACAAACAGATTGCTTCGCTTTGCTACCTATGACAGAGTGTATTATATTTTGAGATTTGAAAAATTTCAGCATTTAATTCTGAAAACCATAGCTAAAACAGTAACCCTGTCATCTCCTTTTTGTATATTTTCTGAATTTTCAAGACTCGCAATGACGATGAACCTTTGCGCCGTTGCGCCTTGGCGAGAGACTTACACAAAAGCCTCCCTCAAGTACTTCGCAGTATAATTCCCCTCTTCCTTCATCATATCCTCTGGGGTACCTTCGAAAGTCAGATAACCGCCTTTATTTCCGCCTTCAGGTCCTAAGTCTATCACCCAATCTGCAGATTTGATCACTTCGGTATTATGCTCGATGATAATTACTGAGTGACCTTGATCGATCAGCGCATTGATGGAGTGGAGGAGTTTTTTGATGTCGTGGAAGTGAAGTCCGGTGGTAGGTTCATCGAAGATAAAGAGAATGTGATCACCGTGTTTGGTACCGCCTTTTCCTAAGAAGGAAGCCAGTTTCACTCGCTGTGCCTCACCGCCAGAAAGCGTATTGGAGCTTTGACCCATGCCAATATAGCCCAAGCCTACTTCCTGAAGGGGTTGTAGTTTATTGATGATTTGAGTTTTTCCTTTAAAGAAATCCAACGCTTCATCGATGGTCATATGCAACACATCCGAGATATCTTTGTCCTTATACTTCACATCCAGAATCTCGTTCTTGAATCGCTTGCCTTTGCAGGATTCACAAGTCAGGTGGATATCTGCCATGAACTGCATCTCTACAGTCGTGATTCCCTCGCCGGCACAGTTTTCACATCGGCCTCCGTCCACGTTAAATGAGAAAAACGCTGGTTTGTAGCCTCGCTGCTTAGATATTGTTTGCTCAGAGAAAAGCGTTCTGATCGCATCATAAGCCTTCACATACGTGACAGGATTGGAGCGGGAAGACTTTCCGATAGGGTTTTGATCTACAAATTCCACCTGAGAGATAGATTTATAGTCACCTTCGATCTTGTCATATTTTCCGCTTTCATCGATGACCGTTCCCAGCATTTTGCCCAAAGCTGGATAAAGCACTTTCTTGATCAACGTTGACTTTCCAGAACCTGAAACACCAGTCACAACTGTAAGTGTGTTCAGTGGGAATTTGACAGAAATATTTTTCAGGTTGTTTTCTCTAGCACCTTTGACTTTGATAGCGTCTTTCCACTTTCGATTTCCATCTTTTTTGAAAATCAACTCTTCACCTCGCAAATATTTGGCAGTGTGAGTCTGTGCTGAAGTCATCAGTTCTTCAATAGAACCTTGGAAAAGTAATTCTCCGCCATGAACACCTGCATCCGGCCCAATGTCGATGATCTGATCGGCAGCTTTCATCACTTTTTCCTCGTGCTCTACTACGATCACGGTGTTGCCCATGTCACGAAGAGATTTCAGCACATCCACCAATCGATCCGTATCTCTAGGGTGAAGACCAATACTTGGCTCATCCAGAATATACATGGAACCTACCAGCGCCGAACCCAAAGAAGTAGCCAATTTAATTCGCTGAAATTCTCCTCCGGAAAGTGAGGAAGTCAAGCGATTTAAGGTCAAATAACCCAAGCCAACCTGATCCATATATTCCAAACGACTCTGGACTTCTTTCAGCAGTCGATTAGCAATTTTTGCCTGATGTGGAGGAAGTTCCAGCGTATTGAAAAATGGCAAAGCTTCATCAATCGGCATCAATACAATGTCAATGACGGATTTGTCGGCAATTTTGACGTATGAGGCATCTTTGCGTAAGCGTGTTCCCTTACAATCCGGGCAAGTCGTGCGACCACGAAAACGTGAGAGCATCACGCGATATTGAATCTTATATGTTTTGCTTTCCAGATCTTGGAAAAAAGCCTCCAAGCCTTTGAAATATTTATTCCCAGTCCAAAGGAGTGCTTTTTCCTTTTCATTCAGATCCTCGTAAGCTCTGTGAATTGGAAAGTCAAACTCTATTCCTTTTTTCAACAAAGGCTCCAACCAGCTGCGGGAAGATTCTCCCCGCCAAGGAGCAATTGCTCCTTCGTAAACTGAAAGATCTTTTTCAGGAATGACCAGATCAGGGTCTATTCCAAGCACATTTCCAAAGCCTTCGCAGGTTCGGCAAGCACCGTATGGATTGTTGAACGAGAAAAAGTTGACAGTGGGAATTTCGAATTGCATGCCATCGAGTTCGAAGCGATCAGAAAAACTCTTGGTTTCTTTTTCGGGTATGGTGATTTTGCAATCTCCGTGACCTTCGAAAAGTGCCGTTTGCACGGAATCGGCAATTCGGAACTGATTGTCCTCATCTTCTTTGTGAACTGCAACGCGGTCGATTAGGATCTCATAGTGCCCTTTTGGGATCTTTTTTTCCTGCAGCAAATCTTCTACAAAGTATGCTTCATCATCGATCAAAATCCGGGTATAGCCCTTTTGCAAAAGCAATTCAAGCTCCTGATTGATCTTCCTTCCACGCTCGATTTGCAAGGGACAAGAAATCATGACTTTTGATCCTTCTTCAAAAGACTGGACGTAGTCCACGATGTCTGTGACAGTATGGTGTTTTACCTCCTTGCCAGAAATTGGCGAGATGGTTTTCCCCACTCTGGAGAAAAGTAGCTTCAGGTAATCATAGATCTCTGTGGTCGTTCCGACTGTTGATCTAGGATTTTTGGTGTTGACTTTTTGCTGGATTGCGATCGCCGGAGCCACGCCTTTGATGTATTCTACGTCAGGTTTTTCCATCCTGCCGAGGAACTGCCGTGCATAGGAACTGAGGCTTTCCACATACATCCGTTGGCCTTCGGCGAAAAGTGTATCGAATGCAAGAGAAGATTTACCAGAACCTGAAAGTCCGGTAATCACTACAAATTTATTTCGGGGAATCGCGACGCTCAGGCTTTTTAGGTTATTCACCCGGGCATTTTTGATGATAATGTATTCCTTGGGATCGAGGGAGTCGATGTCTGTTTTAGCGGATAAAGTGCTCAAAGTCATAGCTGGCAAAGTTACGAAAGGAACAGCCAAAGTCTGGAAAAAGTTGGTAAGGTTGTTTATTTAATGTTGTCAGGTTCTCCTATTTTCGTTCGAAAGGTTCCTTTGTGTAGTCGAATTTCGAGAATACAAGGCAATCATGAGAACCTTGATATACGCAGATTTTCCAATTCGCAACCGCGGACAAGTACTTTCAATTTTAATTCTTTTCTTCGCAATATGGAATTACAATACCTGCTAGACGGATTGGCTGAAGGCCTTCAGAATATGACTTGGCTAGAGGCTTTCGCGGTATTTTTAGGAATTGCATCGGTGTTTTATTCCATGAGGGAAAATATCTGGGTGTATCCCACCGGGATTATTTCCACACTGATTTACGTTTGGATTTGTCTACAATACAAGCTTTACGCGGATATGGGGATTAACGCCTACTACTTCAGTATGTCGATTTATGGCTGGTATGTGTGGACTCATCCCAAAGAAGGGAAAGCTGAATTACCTGTCACCTGGCTGAAGGCGAGTGGCTGGGCAGTATCTATCGGTATTTTCGTCGCATCCTACATTATTTTGTCTTACGTGCTGGTCAATTTCACGGATAGCGATGTGCCTTATTGGGATTCGTTTACGACAGCTTCAGCATTTGTAGGAATGTGGCTGATGGCTAAAAAGAAAGTGGAAAACTGGATATTCTGGATTTTGACGGATGTAGTAGCTGTACCACTCTATTTTTACAAAGGGTTAGTATTGACATCTTTTCAGTACCTATTCTTCACTATTTTAGCAATTATGGGATTAATTGCATGGATCAAATCAGCGAGGAAAAATAAACATGAAGTGGTATTAGTATAGAGTTGAACGAAGAGCAGTAAGTAGGGCTTCGATCCCGATAGCTATATGGGACGCTCAGCCTGACACTTAACGACGAATAAACGAAATTGAACTTCAATCTTTGTTCACTAACATAATTGAAATATCACTCTGTGTTCCTCCGCGATAATCTCTGTGGCCTCTGTGGTTAAAACCGAATTAATAAAAAATGTCAAACCCAAAACGAATTTTAATCCTTGGCCCAGAATCCACAGGGAAAAGTACCTTAGCCGAAGATCTAGCCAAATATTTTGGAGAGCCTTGGGTGCCTGAGTATGCGAGAGAGTACCTTGAGAATTTGGGTAGAGAATACCGCTATGAGGATATGATCGAAATCGGGAAAGGACAGGTTGCTTTGGAAGATGCTATCGCTGAAAATGCGAACAATTATCTTTTTTGCGACACAGATCTGCGAGTTATCCACATTTGGTCAGAGCATAGATTTGGGAAAACAGATCCTTGGGTAATGGAACAAATAGGCAAAAGGACCTATGATTTGATCTTGCTTACGAATACAGATTTGCCTTGGGCGCCAGATCCTCAACGAGAATATCCCGAGTTGGAGATGCGACAGTATTTTTTCAAAAAGTACCTTCAATTAGCAAAGGATAGCGACTTTCCGTACTCGATTATTTGCGGAGATCGAAAGAAAAGGCTAGAGACAGCTGTGGAGGTTATAAATCAACTTGAGGCTTAGATTTCTTTAATTTTGTCAATTTTGAAATCTTCCAATTTCAAATCTCTTTACCATTTTCCCAACGAAAGAGTGGCCGCCTCTACGATTCTCATCAGGTCTGGATGAGCATTGTTATTCAGGATAATGATCGTTTTGTTTTCTTCGATGAAGCGAACGATGATGGTTTTGTAGCCGGGATTATCACCGGTATGCATGACCATTTTTCCGAAGGGACTTTTGGGCTCGATCTCCCAGCCAAATCCATAGTAGCTTCTTCTTTCATCATTCAGCCTAAAAGGTGTAAAAGCCTCATCTAGTGTTTCCTTTGAGACCAATTTGTTGGAGTAAAGAGCCTGATCCCATTTCAGCAGATCTTCGGCATTGCTGCTGACTCTTCCCGGGCCTTTTCTGTTGCCCAGCCATACGGTGTAATCAGAAGAGTGGAAAGTATTGGCATTGACATACTTGCCATTTTCATCTTTTAGGTGGCCTGCGGCAAAAGTCTGAACCTTCGCTTTTTCCTCCAAGGATCGAATGTCTGTACTTTTCATTTTCAATGGGTGAAATATCCATTCCCGAATCAGATCTACAAAATCTTTTCCAGTGGCTTTTTCCACAATGCTAGCAAGCAAAACATAGCCAGTATTGCTGTATTCGTATTGGTCGCCTGGTTCAAATGATTTGACAGGAGCATATTCTCTCAGGTATTCGAGAATATCCGGATTCCCTGCCACTTTGCTTTTGTCCCAATGCTCGTCCATGACGGCCTGATAATCTGGAAGACCACTAGTATGGGTGAGCAGATTTCGAATTGTGATTCCCGGGTAGGGAGTTTCTATGTATTTTGAAAGTGGCTCGTCAAAATTCAATAGCCCTTTTTCCTCGCACATCATCACCATCATGGCAGTGAATTGCTTAGAAACTGATGCTAATTCGAAGATATCATCTTCATGCAGCAAAATGCGGTTTTCGTATGTCCGCATTCCTATTGCTTCTTCGAAGAGTATTTTTCCATTTTCTGCAACGAGAATCACCCCAGAAAACCCTTCTTTTTCGGCTCTCTCAAACGCTTCTTTGAGTATCTTCTGCTGGGCAATTATGTTGGTCTGGAAGGAAACAAAAGCCAAAAGTAAGAGTGTGAGGAATCTGTACATGACAAGGGGATTTGTCAGGAATTTACGAAACCTTTAGCTATTGCACTAATGAGAGGGCAAAGTGCTTTATAATTATTATGTATGTACGCTTTTTTGCCTGTAAGCGAATTCTCTTTGGTCAATGGGTTGTAACTCCGATTACCGATGATCGAAGTAAACCAGAATTCAAGGTGACTTTGAATTTTTAACCCTTTAAATTTTCAACTGGCAAGATTCCGTATAATCACAATAATTAAAAAAATAGCTGTGGGATTAAGGCTGGATTAATTCATATTTCAAAAACCTGGTGCAGAATACATCATTTTTAATAAGGTTATCTAGATACTCAATATTACCAAACTTGAAATATTGAATTCATACTGAACTATCTACTAGTACTCGATATTTGTTCATGAATCCCTCTCTCTTAACCTATCAAGATCTAAATCCAAGTCGATAGTCCCTTTCATACTCAGGAGCCGTTTTCGTTTGATCAATTTAATCTGCTCTTCCAGTACTTCTCTGACGGCTTGGTTTTTTGTAGCTGCTCCTGTTAGCTCCATTATTTCGTCTAGTAATTCAGATGGAATATCTAAAGTTGTTCTCATTATTTATGATGCTGTTTGGCGTGATTATTCACGCAATGTAAGCGACGTGTTGATTCAAAAAATGTTCAAATGAAAAAAAGCCACGGAATTTTCCCCGTGGCTTTGATAATATAGCATGAGGCATATGATTACTCTACGCCACCTTTTCTAGTAGGAGAGCGTACAGCAGGCCATTCTGTAGGCTCGCCATTTCTTCCGATAGGAATTCTTACTTCCTTAGAAACCATTCCTTCTTCTTCACTTGCCATGTACACCATAATAGCTGCCATGATCACATTGTTTTGTACATCGTCAAAGATGATTTTGTCATACGTATCCAAGTTGGTGTGCCAAGTATAGTTATAGTAAGACCAGCTCAATGAGCTCAAAGAAAATGCAGGGACGCCAGCTGCTACGAAGGAAGCATAGTCAGATCCACCACCTCCTGGATTGCCAGGGAAGCTGGTTTCGATGTCTTTGGTGATTTCACGAGGAACTTTAGACATCCATCTGCCTAGATATTCGTAGCTATCCACGAAGCCCTGTCCTGATACATTGGCTACACGACCAGTTCCGTTGTCCTGGTTGAAAAGGGCTTGAATCTTAGGCATCATTTCTGGATGATCTTCTACGAATGCTCTAGAACCATTCAATCCTTGCTCTTCAGAACCCCAGTGTCCTACCAAGATTGTTCTCTTTGGATTTGGATATACTTCTTTCAAAACGCGCATCACTTCCATCATCATGATGGTACCTGTGCCGTTGTCAGTTGCACCAGTACCGCCATCCCAAGAATCGAAGTGTGCAGATAGCACCACATATTCATCAGGCTTCTCAGTTCCTTTTATTTCAGCGATGGTATTGAATGTTGGCACCATGCCATTCTCCTTGGATTGTGCATTTAGGTTGATCACCGGCTTCTCACCACCTTCAACCAATCTGAAAAGTAATCCGTAGTCCTCTAGTGAAAGATCTACAGTTGGTACTTTTTTGGTAGATGCAGAGAAAATCTTGTTAGCTCCGAATCCTTGAGACCAGTAAGAAGTAATGATTCCTAGAGCGCCTGCATCTTCCAGAGCTGTTGGTAAATCTCTACGTCCTTTACCTGTTTTCTGAAGTCTTTCATTCCAAGCTCTGCCAGAAGCCGTACGCTCTTCTTTCATTTTTGAGAAAGACTCTTCTGTAGCGAATTCCTCCCAATTGTAATCTGGTCGACCAGTCACCTGAGGAGCTGAAATCATTACATACTTGCCTTTTACAGAGGGAAGCCATTTTGCGAAAGCAGCAGAATCTGCCAACTCAGGAATCATAACGACTTCACCTTGAGCTCCGCCTTTTGGTGAAGAAGGGCTCCAAGCGAGTTGCATGCCTGCAAGAGATCTAGTCCAAGGAGCCACCATATCGATGTGCGTGATTCCTCTTTCCCAGCCTCTCCATTCGCCCCATTGCTCATTGCGAGCTTCGATTCCCCAACCTTTATATTTGGCTACGGCCCAATCGTGCGCTTTCTTCATTTGAGGAGTCCCAACCAATCTCGGCCCGATACCATCCATCAATTCATGTCCGATCTGCTTCAGCTGTGAGTTCTCAGTTTCTTCTTTAATGATCTTATCAATCACCTCATCTTGAGCTTGGACATTGCTGCCGAAAAGCAGCATCAGACCCATGCCTAATAAGTATCTCTTTTTCATATTTGGTTTATTTAGTATTTAAAATTATTGCTTAGAACTGTGATTTCCGCACCGTTGGTGGATTAGTGTGCTATGCTAGGGTGTTGTTTCCACAAAGTGAAGTGTCAACTACTAGGACTGGTTATCACTGGAGAAATGTTTGCTAAGTTGATTAGGCAAACAAATGGATCAAGTTCTTTTTGAAGTATTCAGCACTTTCTTTTACACTTTGGATAGGGTTTTGGGCAAAATTGCCACCCTGTTCGATGTAGTAATATTCCATTCCAGAGAGAGAAGCGTCTGGGATGATTTTAGTATAATCGATTGATCCATTTCCCATTTCCGTGTAGTCTCTGCTAATTTTATCCATGTCTTTGATATGCCACATCACAAATCTGCCGGGAGATTTCAGGAAAAGCTCATGCGCAGTATATGGAGAGCTATGTGCTATCCAGTAGAGATCTATTTGAAGTTTGACTAATTCTGGATCTGTATTCTGCAAAATGATGTCATAGCCAATCTCTCCATTGTGATCAATAAACTCAAAATCATGGTTGTGGTATGCAAAACCAAGTCCGGCTTTATTCACACGCTCGCCGATTATATTTAGCTTATCTACTAAGGATTTAAACTTTTCAATAGAGCGAGACTCAGGATCTAGCCAAGGCCAAGTAATGTATTTTTGACCAAGAGCATGAGCTCCGGCTATGCTTTGATCTGTGTACCGCAAAAGCTCTTCATTAGATCCGTTGAAATACTTGGTAAAGTCATAATGACCGCTGGTACTTTCCAGCGAATTGTCCTCCAAAACTTTCTTGAAATCTGCCGCAGGCATTCCATAGAATTGCTGTGATTGCCCATCATATCCGTAAGTTTCGGTGTCCTGATAGCCAAAACCTGCAATAGTTTTCAGCGCTTTTATAGGGTCCTCAGCCATGGGGGCTCTAATAGTATAAAGCTGAAGTCCCATTTTGTAATTTTTTGCCTTGGGGACATTGAAACTAGCTAGTCCAAAACTGGCAGCTGAGACGGCAAGTCCAGTCTGCTTTATGAAATCTCGGCGGTGAAGCATTGTGTAAGGTTAGGTTTAAGTTGAAAACTCAGCGTTTTCAGGCTAGCTAACTTCTGAGTTGTTTTTAAAGATACAAATTGAACCATCAAAAGGAGCTTTAAAGCCACGAAGCAATTTTGAATCTATCTCATAGATAGGATACTAAAATCATTTACAGACCCAGAGCATGGAAGATGCTATTTCCCTTTTTCAAAATATTGATGAAAAAACAATAGTTGATACTGCACCGCGTCAGCCCAATACTCCCAAGTATGACCTCCCGGACCACTCATAAATGAATGAGGGATGTTGTTATAGGCTAGTTTTTCGTGGAGCTTCACATTGACGTCGTAGAAGAAGTCCTCTGTGCCGCAACTGATGATCAGTGCTAATCTATTTGGGATTAATCTATTGCTTTGATACATCACTGAGTATTCTTCCCAGCGCTCGGGATTTTGGGCTTTGGTGCCTAGGTACTTTTTCATCTCCCAGTTTTCTGGAAATGGTCCGATATCCACACCGCCACTCAGACTTCCGGCAGTTCCAAAAGTATCTTGATGGCGAAATGCGAGATAAAGCGCACCATGTCCGCCCATACTTAAGCCGGTAATCGCCCTACCTTCTCGACTCTGAATAGTGCTGTATTCTTTGTCGACAAATTCTATCAATTCTTTTCCTACATAGGTCTCATACTTGGAATTCTCAACTTCCGGACTGTCCCAGTACCAGCTTCCAAAGTTTCCGTCAGGCGTCACGATGATCATCCCATACTGATCTGCGTAAGACTCTAATAGTGGAACTTGGCCTAGCCACGCCTTGTAGTCTCCCGAATAGCCATGGAGCAAATAAACCACCGGGTAATCCTTGGATTCGCTATAATCTTTGGGCGTAATTACCACTGCCTTGATTTCTTTTTGCATAGCTGAGCTGAAAGTTGCGACTGTGTCCACGCTTGCCAGCGCATGAAGGGAAATCAAGCAGAAAAAAGCAAGTGCTAGTAAGAAGGGAAATTTGGATTTCATTTTTAGTGGTGGTTTTTAGTTTGAGTAAAGTAAAAATGGTGAGGATTGATTGGATTTGCTGGCTAAAAATCAAAAAAGCTTCTGGAAACAAAGAATTTCTTCCTCTCTGTAGATTTTCAAGCCACCTTACTCTTGGTAAACTAATCTCAAATGGGAAGTATCCATTAAATTCCCTTGAAAACCAATGCATCAATTTCCGAGGCTTGAAGTCAACAATTCGAAGTGGAAGTGGAGGATCCATTGACAAGTCAAATGCAAAAAATATTGCAGAAATTCTTCAAAAGAAACTGAAGAAATCGCCCTAATCTGGCAATCTCTCAAAGCATTTTGGGAAGCTCAAGCGTGATCTGGATGGGTTGGAATATCAATTGGAAGTAAGAGAAAGTGAAGTTTGATTTTATTGCTGAAACCAATTTTTTGATTTATATCCATGAAGGAAATGAGTTTGTAAAGCCATTTTTAGAATACAATTTTGGCATTTCATTTATTTCAGAAGTTGAGTTACTAGGATATAAAGGAATTTTGGAGACGGAAGAAATTTTGCTTAATGCCTTAGTAAAAGATTGCTTTCTAGTGAAATGAAAAGCTAGAATCAATGATCTTACAATTCATCTGAAACGAAATTATAACATCAAATTACCAGATGCTATCATTGCTTCGACTTCCTTATTATATGAAATACCTCGAGTTACAGCAGATAAGGGCTTCGCAAAAATAAAAGAACTAGAACTAGTGCTTTTAGAAATTTAGTAAAACAGAGGTTTAATTAGAATTGAATACTTCGATTTTTCAGACTTTAATGCTAACCTTGACAGGAAAGCAATTCCATAGACTCTCAAGCTCATTAATATGCATCCAATCAAGACTATCATTTCCCTTTTAATTGCTTTTGCTTTTCTGTTTTCTTGCCAAGAAAAATCCACCAGAATAGCCGATTTGCAAACCACCGTCCAGTCGCAAATGGATTCAATCCAAGGAGATGTAGCGGTAGCTTTTTACAATTTGTCAGAACCTAATGACAGTTTGCTGATCAAAGCAGGCGAGGAATTGCATGCCGCTAGCACGATGAAAGTGCCGGTAATGATCGAGCTCTTCAAGCAAGCCAAGGAAGGAAAAATAAATCTCGACGATTCGATTCTGCTGAAAAATGAATTCAAAAGTATAGTCGATAGTAGTCTTTACAGCATGGACATTGGAATGGATAGCGACGATGTGATTTATAGCAAGATCGGTACTACGGTAGCCCTGAGAGACTTGATGTACAGCATGATTACGGTGAGTAGCAATTTGGTCACCAATGTATTGATAGAGTTAGTTGGAGCCAAAAATGTAACTGCAACCATGCGGGAGTTGGGCGCTGACAAAATCGAAGTTCTGAGAGGAGTCGAGGATACCAAAGCGTATGAATTAGGATTGAGCAACTCCACAACTGCCAAGGATCTCATGATCATAATGAAAGCTATCGCTGATAAAACGGCTGGAACCGAAACTGATTGTGAACAGATGATTGCTATCATGAAGGACCAGCAGTTCAATACGATCATCCCTTTTTATCTTCCTGAAAACGTTAAAGTGGCTCACAAAACCGGTGCAATCACAGCCTTACACCATGATGCGGGGATCGTCTATTTGCCAGATGGTCGCTCATATGTGTTGGTTTTACTTTCCAAAAATCTAAAAGATTATGATACCGGAACGGAGCAATTAGCTGGAATATCTAAGACTGTGTATGAGTATATGATGAGCTCTGAAGAGAAGTAATACTATCACAATTGTCAACTATTCAGTTTTACTTGGGAGGGGATTTTGCTAAAAAGCTATGAAAAAATTAATCAGTTTACTGCTCTTCCTTTCGGTTTCAGTTCCAGGCTTTTCTCAGAATCTTGATATCGATATTTTAAAAAATATCAATCTAAACAGAAATGAGAACCTGGATCCTTCTTTTCAATTTATCAGCAACACTGTCACTCCTATCAGCATAGCTACGCCTGTTATTATCCTATCTGTAGGGCTCTTGGAAAAAAATAAAGAAACCACTCAAAAAGGTTTATTTATTGCAGAAACTCTCCTCGTTTCCACCTTTATCAACACCGCATTTAAATACAGCGTAAATAGACCCAGACCCTACGAAACTTATATTTTCATAGAGAATGTGCTTGATCCCGATACACCCTCTTTTCCCTCTGGCCATACCTCAGCGGCATTTGCCACAGCTACCACTTTGAGTCTCAGTTATCCCAAATGGTACATTATCGCCCCTTCATTCTTGTGGGCTTCGACAGTGGGATATTCAAGAATGGATTTGGGGGTGCATTATCCCAGTGATGTACTGGTGGGTGCTGTGGTCGGTGCCGGTAGTGCATATCTCTGCTATTTTATCAATAAGAAAGTATTTCATAAAAAAGGAGATAGCTTACTTAGGAGAAAGTCAAACTATCCGTAGAAACCAAATTGGAAGGGTCAGAGACAGTTTATGAAGATATGGTGGGGAGGATGAGTGATAAATTAAATTTGAAGTAGTCTCACATTATTTGACTATTCTCGACTGGAAATCTTTTCTGCCTTCGCGTTGATATCTCTGACGATTTTATCTAATTCTAAAGCAGCAGCTTGGATGTATTCAAGTAGGTCGTTGGTTTCACTTTCACCTTCATCTTCTGAAACCTCCAATAGATTTACCAATCCCAGCAGCCTTGCCAAGGGAGCTCTCACCACGTGTGATTGCACCCAAGCTATCTCTTTAAAGGCGTCATTTTGCTCTTCAATTTTCCTGATATATTTAAGATTTTCGGTGATATCATTTACTAAAACTAAGCCGGCATCTTTGCTGTTGATTTTGACTATGGCAGGATTAATTTCTACATCTATGATCTCTCCGTTTTTTTTTATATGTCTTGTTATCCGCTGATCATTTGAAATATTTTTTTCCCAGAACCCCTCTTCAGCTTGTGGTAATTTATCGGCTTCTTCTTTTGGGCGAAAATCAAATAAGTTCTTGGATAATAATTCCTCCCTCGTGTAGCCATATTTTGAAATTGTAGCTTGATTTACATCTAAGACTTTTAAAGTTTCCAAATCATATACAATAATGGGAGAGGGATTTAATTGGAAGAGGTCGGAGAATTTACTTCTGGATTCTTTCAGTTCAGAAATAAATTTGACCCGTTGAATATTGTAGAGCAAGCTTTTATAAAGGATCGCAGGAGACAAATCATCTTTGAGCAAATAATCTGAAGCCCCCAATGCTAAAGACCGGATTCCAAATTCCAAATTGGAAAAGCCTGTCAAAACTACCACTGGAATTCCTACAGCTCTGTTGATGATATCCAACACTAATTCTTCTCCAGATTTATCAGGAAGTGAAAGATCGAGAAATACAATGTCAAATTGATATTCAGCATTTTCCAAATAATTGCTGGCAGCTTTGAAGCTTTCGGCATGTTTGGTGTTTAAATTAAGAAGTGAATCAAAGAGATATTCCTCTATCAGCACAAAATCTCCAATGTTGTCCTCAACTACTAAAATATGGTAATGCTCTTCATCTTTTGCCATTGCGCTCTTCATTTGGAAGTTTAAGTGTTGATAACCAAAACTCCACAATTTTACTGACCACTTTCACGTACTCCTCAATTTCGATGGGCTTGATAATATAGCAATAAGCTTCCAGATTTTTGGCTTTAATAATATCCAACTCTGAAGAAGATGTAGTAAAAATAATCAAAGGGATTTTACCCAACGCAGAGTTTTCTTTTAGAGAAGGGATTACCTCGTACCCATTTTTTTTAGGAAGATTAATGTCTAATAAAATCAAATCTGGTAGATCATCAGAATTAGTTTTAGCAAGCCTATTAAGTAAATTTATTGCTTCGGCCCCGTCTCTTGCTATATCGATCTTATGTACAATTTTGGCATCGCTCAACGCTTCAGTTAATAACACGATGTCTCCTTCATTGTCCTCAACTAGCAAAAGATTAATTGGTTGAATTGCCATATCCTTTGAGAGTAAAATGAAACTTACAGCCTTTGTCTGGAGACTCTATCCAGATTTCCCCTCCATGCTGGCTTATTATTTTTTTGCATACAGCAAGCCCAATTCCTGTTCCAGAATATTCATCCTTACCATGCAAGC
Organism: Algoriphagus antarcticus; assembly: GCF_002150685.1. Classification (GTDB taxonomy): domain Bacteria; phylum Bacteroidota; class Bacteroidia; order Cytophagales; family Cyclobacteriaceae; genus Algoriphagus; species Algoriphagus antarcticus. Next base: position 32,085 of record NZ_MSSW01000008.1, on the reverse strand, counting down.
GACTGAATACATTGAAAACCTTATCAAAGTATACTTCATCAATTCCTATTCCATTGTCTTCAACAGTGATTTGGCAGAAACCTTCCACACTTTTAGAATAGATGGAAATTATTGGAATATTTCCTTTTTCTTGATATTTCAGTGCATTGGAAATCAAGTTGATAAAGACACTTTTAATAGGTGTCACCATTCCTGAAATTTCCGGTAAATCCCCCACATTTATTTGTGCCCTTTTTTCATCAATTAAATCCTTCTTGAGCACAATTACTTCTTCTACCAACCTAGTGAGATTTACTCGATCTAATTTACTTGCATCAAAACCAATACGGGAATACTCCAGTATATCGTCAATTAGAAAGCTCAGTCTTTTTGCTCCACTAACTGCGAAATTGATGTATTGGAGACCCTTTTCATCCAAAACTGGTGTATATTTTTTCTCCAAAAGCTGAAGGAAAGAACTAATCATCCTCAATGGTTCTTTCATATCATGAGAAGCCACGGATGCAAAAGATTTTAGCTCTTCGTTAGCCGATTGTAGTTTCAGGTTTGCAGTTTTGATTTCTTCTTCCCTCAGTTTTTTCTCGGTGATGTCTACATGTGTTCCAAACATCATTAGTGGCTTTCCATCCGGGGTCCAAGAGAAAACTTTTCCTCGATCTAATACCCAAACCCAATTTCCATTTTTATGCCTCATTCGGCACTCAGCTTCGTAGGAGTTACTTTTGCCGGCAAAATAATCTTTTAATAGTTTATTGGATTCTTTCATGTCCTCTGCATTAGAATAATCAATCCAAGTTTGGATGCTGATTGGTTCTAATTCTTTCAAAGTATACCCAATGATATTTGCCCAAGTTTCATTTAGAATGGTTTCACCTGTTTGTACATTCCATTCCCATGTACCAGCCTGTGTCCCTTCTATTAGATTAGAAAGCCTCTGCTTCTGGTTGTAAAGATCGATTTCTGCATTTTTTCTTTTTGTAATGTTTTGAGTTGAGCCAATCATTCTGATTGCTTTACCATCCTTATCCCGAATTATCAGCCCATTATCAATTACATAAAGTACTTCTCCATCTGCTTTTTTAAATCTGAATTCTTGAGACCATTTATCCTCCTTTCCCAAAAGGGTATCTTTTAAATTCTTCTCAACAGTAGCTAGATCTTCTGGATGAATTTTTGATTTCCAAAACTCATCTTTAGTTACATCTTCATTTCTCGAATATCCAAGAAGCTTATCGAAGTTATCACTACGAAAAGTATAACTCTTCTCAAGATCCCAATCCCAAATCACCTCTGAAGTTGCTTTTGTAGCCAGTTTAAATCGTTGATTACTCAGCCTGAGCTTGCGTGTAGTTTCCTTTACTTTTTTAGCTAGTTTTTTGGGTTGGTTAGCTAAATTAAATATTAAATAGCCAAGCAATAGGGCAAGCAATACTCTCAGCAGAATAAGGAAGCCTATAGAACTTAGCGCTTTGCTTGAGTTGAGCTGTACATGAATAATCCAGTTTCCTTCAGGGATTTTGATTTCCTTTATAGGGCCATTAGCTAAAGTAAAATCACTTAAGAGCAAAGATTTATCAACTGCACCAGTAGGGGAAAGCTTGAATAAATCAACTGTAAATTCTGGATTACTGTGCAAGCCATTGAAAACTTCGTCTATGAATTTTTGCCAATTAATTATAACTACTGCAAATCCAATGAAATTATTGTCTTCAAATATTGGCTGCCTCGCTATGATGGCTTCTCCGCCTTGTTTTAAAGCAACGGGGCCTGCAAAGAATATTTGTTTTTTTTCTATTGCTATGGTAGCCTCTTCAGACGAGGCAGAATCAGCTAAGATATCAAATCCAATAACGGATTCATTGCCAGTTAATGGGTAAGTAGCCACTATGACCCCGCTATCTAAATATTGTATTTGGTCAATTATTTCAATATTATCTATGATGCTCTTGCCTATTTCAACGAAGTTTTGCTCAATCTTATTCGTTTGAACCAAATATGCCAAAATATTTACTGAGGTATTGGACGTAGATATTACACTTTGTATCCTATTTTCAATGAGTTCCGCAGCCTGTGCTACCTTATTATTTTCATCGAGTTGGTTTATTTGATAATCTCTTAGAGAAAGAAAAAACCCAAACCACAAGAGGACAAAAAACACTAAAAACCCAAGAATTGCCGGGGATTTAAATAACAACATTTTTATTCTCTTCATGAACTAGCTGGTTTTTTCAAAGTGAAGTAAAAATTAGTACCCTCTCCCAGCTCAGATTCTGCCCAGATTCTACCTTCGTGAAGGTCTATTATTTTCTTACTGATAGCTAAGCCTATGCCTGTCCCAGTGTAAGTACCTTTTACATGCAATCTTTGAAAAATCACAAAGATCTTTTCCAAGTATTCTTGTTCTATTCCAATGCCATTGTCTTTGATCGAAAACTCCCATTCATTATCGCACTCAATGCCAGTAATCCATATTTCCGGCTTTTGACCCTCGGGCTGATATTTGATGGCATTTGAGATTATGTTTTGGAACAATTGTATTAAAGTACTTTTGTGTCCATAGACTTTTGGAAGGTGCTCTAGATGAAAAACAGGTCCAGTTTTATCAATATTTTTTTTCAAAAAAAGCAGAGAGGTATCTAGGATTTCTTTTGACTCAACCCATGATTTAGCTTCTTTAAAACTATCTAGTTTAGAAAATTCCAATAGGTCTAAAATTATCTCACGCATTCTATTCGCACCATCTATTGCAAAGTGAATGTATTTTTTCCCTTTCTCATCCAGAACAGCATCGTAGCGCTTTTCTATCAAACCCAAGAAACTGCTTATCATCCGAAGAGGTTCTTGCAAATCATGAGAAGCCACATAGGCAAACTGCTCCAGATCTTGATTAGATAGCAGTAATTCTCTATTTGCTTTCTTGAGGTTTTCATTCGTCAGTTCGACTTCCTGTTCTTTTTTCTTACGCTCAGTAACATCTCTCTGTATACCTATCCAGTGCGTGTACCACCCTTTCTCATCTGCCACAGGAATCACTGTTATATTGACCCAAAATGGGGTTCCATCTTTTCTATAATTAATCACCTCTACAGAAGTACTCTCCCAATTTCTCAGGTTTTTGCCTAATCGCTTGAGGGCATCTTGGTCTGAACCTATACCGTGAAGAATTTTAGGTGTCTTACCCAATACCTCCTCCGGTTGATATCCTGTCATTTCTATAAATGCCTTATTACAATAGATGATCTCATGACCTTTTTCACTTGGTTCTGCTTTGGTGATCAATATGGAATCTGTCGTATTTGTAACCACTGATTCTAAAAGGTTAAGATGCTTTTCTCTCTCCTTCTCTTGAGTAATATCTTGAATTGCACCAACTATTCTGACCGCTACTCCTTTTTTGTTTCTTATGATAATCGACTTTTCAATTACAAAAGCATAAAAACCATCATTCTTTCTAAAGCGATATTCCCCTGACCAATATTTCTGAGATGCATCTTGTATCGCTTTCTGGATACTAGTTTGGATTTCTTCAAAATTATCTGGGTGAATATTATTTGACCATAATTTCCCATCAACCTGATTTTGATTTACTGGATATCCAAAAAGTCTCTGAAAACCCTGACCTAAAAAGATGGTGTCTTTCTCCAAATCCCAATCCCAAATTGCATCTGAAACCGCTTCTGAAGCTAGTGTAAAGCGATCATTGCTGACTTTCAAAGCTTGCTCTGCCAAATACCTGTCAGTGTCATCAGACACAGTTGAAATCATCAAATTCAAGTCCGGTACAGGAATATTTTTTGCATTTACTATTTTTTCCTTTCCGTCCTTCGTGTTGATTTTTATTCCTTTCCAAGACATCCTTTCTGGAACCCCGCTTTTTACATCCTCAGAAATCTTTGTTTTTATCCAGTTGCGGTATTCTGGATTGGGATAGACATTTTCAAAAAAATCATTTACACTAACTAGTTCGGATTTTGGCCATCCGTAAATATCTTCAAAGGCTTTATTCATATAAGTGGCTTCCCCATCACTGATTTTGTTGACGGCTATTCCCATAGGGATATTGTTGAGAGTAGATTCTATAAAAAAATTTCTATCCCTGAGCTCAATTTCAATTTCTTTTTCTTTGGTGATTTCCTGGGCAGTTCCTCTGAATAAATTTATTTTTCCATTTTTATCTTGAATTATTTCTCCTTTTTCATGAATGTATTTAAATCTATTCCCCTCAAGAATAATTCTATAAACAACATCCAATTTCTTTTCCTGAATCAAAGCCCTGTTTTTATGATATAGAAACTCCTTTCGGTCTTCAGGATGTATTGACTGAAAGAAAAAATCAAAGTCTAAATTCTGAGAACTCTTTTTGACCTCCCATATTTTATACATCTCATCAGACCAAAAAACCCTTTTGGTATCCAAATCACTTTCCCAATAGCCAATTTTAGATATTTCTTGGCCTTTATGAAGTTGCATGATTTCAACTTTAATTTTTTCAGATGCAATTCTTTTTTCAGTTACATCTCTAGAAAAACAAGCCAAACCTACAATCTCACCATTTACCTCTATAGGAGTTATTTTTGTTTCAAAGAATGTAGAGAAATCTTGGTGCTTTGATTCTTCTTTCACCTCAATTTTTACATTCTTACCTTTTAGGGCTTTTTCATAATTGAACTTCCAAAATTCGATCTGCTTAGGTTCATAAAATTCATTGGATAAAAGATTTTCACCAGATTTGATATCCCAATGCAATGCTTTTTGCATGTTTTTAAAAAAAGCATTGTTGGCAGTAACTAGCTTGAAATCTCTATCTAAGCTCCAAATTAAATCTGGAGAGGAGTTTAGGATAGTTTGAATTCTGAATTTTTCCTCTATCTGTTTTTTTCTCAATTCTACCAGTTCAGTAACATCCCGCGCTATCCCCAAAACCTGATTAGTACCTTGCTTTATATTACCAGACCAATTAAGGTGGATGAGATTACCACTTGAGGCAATCAATCGTATTTCGAAATTTCTGATTTTCTCACCCTGTAATACGCTTTTAAACGCGACGTTGGTTTTTTCCAAATCTGGAGGATACAAAAAATCTACATAATGCTTTCCTAATAATTCCTTTTTAGAATATCCTAATGTCTCTAGTACGCTTTCAGAAACTTTAGCTATAAGTCCATTGGCATCAAACAAGAAAATCAGGTCAATTGAGTAATCTAATATATCACCCAGCTCGCTGGATGTAGTAACATACTGGCTTTCCCTACCTTTGAGATTAGTAATATCTTTAAATGTCCCTATTAAGAAATGAGGCTTCCCTTTTTCATCATATTCAATAACCCCTTCCGAAAGCACATGCCTAATTTCTCCCGAAGGCCATAAGATTCTTTTTTCCACTTGATATGGAATCCCTTTTTCAATACTTTCTTCTAAAGCTTCTCTGACATTATTTCTATCCTCTGGATGTATGACGGAAATACCAAGGTCAGTGCTTGGAGGATTTTTTTTGCGATCCAATCCACAGATCTTATAAAATTTATCAGACCATTGATTTTCTCCTGTTTGTAAATTGACTTTCCAAAACCCAATCCCAGATATATTTTCAATTAATTCAAATATCCCTTTTCCACTTTCACTCAAATTCATATAAGAAAATGAAGTTGGGCATATGTTATTTGAATTTTCTTTTTTTGGAAGTGACATAAGCGAAAGTTTCAAAATAAATTTGATTGAAATCTTTGGTTTCTTTCTCAATCAAACCCTTGATGGGTTCAGAAAAGTATAAAAAAAAACACTTTGCAAGGCCTTTTAGCCAAAAAAATGATTTTATTCTGGATATAATCCAATTAGAACTTGACGAATTGCTATTGGCTTTTTGACACAATTATTTAAACCTAAATGTTCTGTTAATCGAAGTGAGATTTTACTATTTTAAGAAACAGCCTTTTATGTTCTGCAAAATGGCTGAACATAAAGGCTTTAAGAATAGATTTAATTTAGCCCAAACTTATACACACAGGTCTGTTTGTATCTCTCGCCTGGCTTCAAGACCGTAGAAGGGAAATTCGGCTGATTCGGTGAATCTGGATAATGCTGTGTTTCCAAGCAAAATGCAGATCTCAGCGCATAGACCTTACCGCCTTTTCCTGTGGTACTTCCATCTAGGAAATTGCCGCTGTAAAACTGTATAGCTGGTTCGGTAGTCCAAACTTCCATCTCGATTCCAGTCTGTGGCGATGAGATCACAGCAGCTTGGGTCAAGTCATTTCCTGTTTTGTCCAATACCCAGTTGTGGTCATAACCTCCACCGAAGGTCAACTGCTCATTTTCCTGATCGATTCTCGCTCCGATTGTGGTAGCGGTAGTAAAGTCGAAAGGAGTTCCCTTCACAGCTGGAGTCTCACCTGTCGGGATCAGTACTTCATTCACTGGAGTGTATTTGCTGGCATTCAATTTAAGCGTGTGGTTCAGCACAGTTCCATTTCCTGCTCCATTTAAGTTGAAAAATGAGTGATGAGTCAGATTAACTGGTGTTGCCTTGTCAGTTTCAGCTTCGTAAGTGACTTTAAATTCATTGTCGTCAGTGAGCGTATAGATCATTTTCACTTTCAGTTCTCCAGGGAAACCTTCTTCTCCATCTGGCGAAGTGTATGTGAAGATCAGGCCATTTTCTCCCGACTTCTCTACATCCCAAATCACATAGTCAAATCCACCCGGTCCGCCGTGTAGCGTTTGTCCATTATTGTTGGTTGGCAATGTGTATTCTTCACCATCCAGCGTGAATTTCCCATTTGCAATTCGGTTGCCATAGCGACCAATAGCTGCACCGAAGTATTTCTCTCCACTGTTGAGGTATTCGTCAAGGGTTTCAAAACCCAAAACGACATCCACCAGATTTCCATCTTTGTCCGGAACCCAAAGTTGGGTAACTCTTGCGCCGAAGTTGGTGACGTTCATTTTCAGGCCGTTGACATTTTTGATCTCGTATGTTTCCACTTTTTTATTTTGAAATGTTGTGCCAAAAACCTGCTCTTGCTCAGGCTCCTCAGCTTTTGATTCTTCTTTTGGTTTGCTTTCGCAGCTATATAGTACAATCCCCAGCGCTACTGCACCAAGGATTTTATTGAAATGATTCTTCATTCTGCTCATTTATTATATAAAGGTGCATGAATACTTTTCATCTTAGATACATCGAATTTGATGACCTTTCTATCATAAGTCATCAGCCCATTCGTCTCTATTTCCACATCGGTAGTCTGCGTATACACTGCGGCTGAAAGGCCAGCGTCAATCAATTCTTCTAGTTTACTCATCAGCCCAGCATATCGGTTGTATAACTCCTCCTGATTTTTGAAACTCTGATAGCCCCAGTTGTCTTTCTGCTGCCAAACGTGTCCATCCACTGGAAGTCCCAAGCCACCAAATTCACCCAGTACAAGGATATTTTCTTTACCGTAAATTCCCGGAGCTGGCATTTTGGCATCTGGATAATTGTGCAGATCGATGATGTCTCCAGTGATTTTGGTTCCGTCCATTTCAAAGTTTCCTCCACTGGCACTATTCACCAATCTTGAAGGATCGTGATCTTTGGTCCATTCGGTGATTTCCATGGTTTTAAACTGGCCCCAAGCCTCGTTGAAAGGCACCCAAACTACGATTGAGGGGAAGTTATAGAAATCATCCATGATCTCTTTCCATTCTTCTCTGTAAATCGCCTCCGACTCAGGAGTTCGATCACGGTCTGATCCACTTCCCAAAACTCCCAGCTTCATCTCCCAGCCATTTCCCATATCACCACTCGGCATATCTTGCCAGACTAGCATGCCCATCTTGTCGCATGCATGATACCAGGTAGCCGGCTCCACTTTGACGTGCTTTCTAATCATGTTGAAACCCATTTCTTGAGTCTTTTGGATGTCAAAAACCATTGCTTCATGGCTAGGCGCGGTGTACAATCCGTCTGGAAACCAGCCTTGATCAAGCGGGCCATATTGGAATAAAAATTTGCCATTAAGCATCATTCTCTGAATACCGTTTTTGTCTGGAGCCATGCTGATTTCTCTCAAAGCCCCATAGCTTCCTACAGCGTCCACTACTTTTTTGCCATCAACAAGTTCTACTTTCAGATCATACAAAACAGGATTCCCCGGAGCCCAAAGTTCAGCGTCTTTGATCGTCAATTTGGCTGTTTCAGATGGGCTTATAGTTTGCTCGTCGAGCATTGCCCCGTCTTTCCAAGCAGAAACTTTTATTTGCTGACCAGAGGTAGCTCCAGCTACTTCTGGTGTTACCAAAATTTGCTTGGATTGAATATCAGAGGCGTTTCTCAAACCGGAAATGTACGAAGCAGGCACTGTTTCCAACCATACCGTTTGCCAGATTCCAGTCACGGGAGTGTACCAAATACTATTTGGATTCTTTACCTGCTTGCCACGTGGCTGAGGGCCATCATCACTTGGATCCCAGACGCGCACTTGCAGATTCTGAGTTTTGCCAGATTTCAAATGCTCTGTAATATCAAAATCAAAAGGATCATAACCTCCCTTATGTATTCCTACACTTTGACCATTTACATAAACTTCAGTTTCCCAGTCAGAGGCTCCAAAATGAAGTAAAGCGCGATCTTTACTTGATTTCTTTGGGGTAGAAAAAGTGGTATTATACCAAAGTTCATTGTCTTTCCCCACAGTTTTACCTACGCCAGAAAGAGCTGATTCTATTGGGAAAGGCACTAGAATTTCCCCATCAAACGCAGACGGAACAGCCTGACCTTTTGGTTTGATCGCATAGTCCCATAGTCCGTTCAGGTTTACCCAATTTTCACGGGTCATCTGAGGTCTGGGATATTCCTGATGGACGTTTTCAGGAGTAACCTTAGCTGCCCATTCCGTGATTATTTTTCCCTCTACAGGTTTGTAAGCACTCGTTTGTGCTGTCGCGATCTGCTGCGCAAAAAGCAGGCATATGCCAAAAATCAATATGTTCTTCATAAGTATAGGTTTATGGTTTATTGTTACTTATCAGTTCTGGAAAAGCAGTAATTCTCAGTCTTGCAGCTCCCATGGGGATCAAGGTAACATCGACTATAGGCTGATCGGAAGTCTTGGGAAGGTCTTTCAATTCTCCCACCAAGCCGTACTGATCCAATTGCCATTCTGGAATCTGACGCGCTTTAGCCACGATTTTAATAGGAACTTCCTCTAGCGTGAACGGGAAATCAGACTTCGGCCACTGTCCCTTCATTACCTCAAAAGAGGAAGCGGGATCATTTTCGTCCACGACCAAACTGTAGTTCCAGTCTGTCACCGGATGAATCTCCCAAGAAGGCCATTTCTTCGTATCAGCGCCTTTCTGCCATTTGGAATCCCAAATCGCAGTCTCATCACTTTCTTTTTTGAAATACTTCTCTCTGATCTTGAGGGAATAAGTCAATGGCCCCCGGCTCACGCTTAGGCTATTGCTGTTTTTTTCCCATGTTTTGGTCTGGATTTCCATGGGAAGGGTAAGTGTAATCTGATCACCAGTTGCCCAAGTTCTGCTAATCTTCGCATAGCCAATTCCAGAAATATTATCCTTTATTACCTCACCATTCACGGTGATGGAAGCTCCTTTTGTCCAAGCTGGAATCCTCAGATAAAGTGGAAAATCAACGGACTTTTCTGTGCTCACTGCAAACTTGATTTCCTCTTCAAACGGATAATGAGTCGTTTCTTCTATGTTGACTAGTGTCCCGTCTCCAACTTTCACTTCCACATTACTCGCTCCATACATTGCCGCAACTACGCCATTGTCAGGTGTAGCCATCCAGAGATTTTCGATGAAATATGGCCAGCCCTGAGAATGGTTATGTTGGCAGCAACGAGAAGAGAATGGATTCATCATCAGAAATGGGCCATTGTTGGCGATCCCGGGAGCATGATTTTCAGCATCCAGCAAAGCCATATTTGGAGAGGTGATGTAGTGAAGGGATTTAAAATCCGGCATCACGGCAGCGGGGTAGGTGTTGAATGCAACTTCCTCCGCATGATCTGCCCAGAATGGATCTCCGGTGATTCTCAATAAATGCTCATCGGAATTCATCTGCTCGACTATACCGCAGGTTTCTACTCCTTGACGCGGATCCGCATAGCCTGGACGGGCATTTTCATCCGAGCCGAACATTCCGCCAGGAACCTGACCGAAATGCTCGCGGATAATACTAAAGTTTTCATAGGTCGCCTTCAGGTCTTTTTCGTCTTTGCTCAGCAAGTAATACTGAGCTGGTTCGCGAAATGCCTGTGCATGGTTCACATTGTGCCAATCCACCTGATCCCGATACCAGTCAGGAACTGCTCCTCCATCACGGACTTCGTAGTGATTTTTCACTTGGGCTATAGGCAAATCTCTACCTCGCCAGTCCGAGGTGTTCTGATGGATTTTCTCTGCTAATTCCAGCAAAAAAGCATCTCCTGTACGATTGTATAGCCAGATCACGCTGTGAAGATTGTCTCCTCCGCGAAGTCGCTGCCAGTATCCTTCTAAAAATTCCTCGTCATGAACAGTCAACTCATAGTTGAAATAATCGGTCATCAACTCGATGACACGCTGATCCTGAGAATACTCGTAATAGGACTGAAGGCAATAAAGCATGATCATCTTCGCCCAGAAATCAGGATGATCGCCATCCATCACTTTTGGCCCAAAGTCTCCATTTTCCCGCTGACTATTCAGTACACTTTCCAGCCAGATCTTAGCCTCGTCGATCATGGGCTGATCATTCATGATATACCCGATATTGGCATATCCCTTTAGCCAATAGGGGACTTCTTCCCAGCCCCATTCTCCTGTACCATCCTTGGAAAGCCAAGCATTGTTGTCTTTTTGAAGCCAAGCAGAGATCTCACCTAGATTTCCCGTTAGGCCGTTTTTCTGACGAATCAGATATTCTTTGAGGAATCCCTCCGGCTTCACCGCACCTACGGGAAGCTTGATCAGCGCACTGGGCACCAAAGGCGCCCGGTTGCTGATGTAGAATTCATTTGTATTTTCGGTGGGGATTCGGTCAACTAATGTGACCGAATTATTGGAATTATTTCCAGAATTACAAGAAACCAGCCCGGCACAAACACCTAGTGCCAGAGTTGATTTAAAGCGGTTTTTTAACATTTATTACAGGTTTTGGGATTATGAAGGTCCCTGAAATTGCAACCCCCTGTTTCAGACTGGGCTTAATCTTCGTAGTGTTTCTAGTGTAAGTCTTTTTCATGATAGGTTTAGATTAATGTTGATGAAAAAACAATGAGTTTAAATCCCAAGTTAACAATGAAAATCTAAAAAGACCCTGATTATCTAAGGCAATACACTAATGTTTTCAATTCCTCTCATTATTATTTATATCGTTCTTTTTCAGATTCTTGTATGGAGCTATTCCAAAATTGGTGAAGTCTGAGAACTCGTGCTGGGTTCTCGACCAGCGATCCTCGGCCAGCCATTTAACCAAATTATCTTATCCAAAAGCAAAACCCGACGATTTGTGCCATTAGTAAGTAGGGGCTTTTGCTTGTTCATACCATGATAAAGCAGAAAATCCTGCCCTTCGGTATCAGTAACTATCTCAGCGTTGTGTCCTGGACCAGCATAGCCATTTTCACCTGTGTTTGTCCCGACGACTAAAGTCCCCGAGTCGGCGTCCAACATACTTTTGCCTTCCTTATCCAAATATGGTCCTTCCAACTTCTCAGATCTACCTACCAGTACTCTGTATGTGCTATTGGCTCCCTCGCAGCAAGTCCCTGCAGATCCAAAGAGGTAATAATAGCCGTCCTTTTCATAGACATATACAGCTTCCAGATGATTGCCGGCCACTTGGATTTTTTCGCCAATTGGCTTTTTACCATCTGCAGCCAGTTCGGTAAGAAATAGTCCATGGAAACTTCCCCAGATCAGGTACTTCTTCCCATCCTTTTCCACATAAAATGGATCAATGGAATTGGCCACACCGATTTCTTCAGAGTCAAAAACTTTCCCCTGATCTACAAATGGTCCTTCTGGCTTATCGGCAATTGCCAGCCCGATCCCCGGATTAGAATCGCCCCAAGTGGAGAAGGAATAGTACATGTAAAACTGTGCTCCTACCTGAGTGACATCCGGAGCCCAGATTCCACCTCGCTCTTTCCAGTTTGGCTTTTTGGCCATGGAATTTCCAACTAATTCCCAATTCACCAGATTTTTGGATTTGATCACGGGCACCAAGTGGTAGCCGCCCTCTTCGCCCCAATTGTCTTCCGTGCCATAGGCATAGAATTCATCACCGACTAGCACGACTGTAGGATCTGCCAGCACAGGTTCAAAAACGGGGTTGGTGTATCTGAGCGTGTCGCTTATTTGCTGCGCAAAATTATTGTCAACCTTTGCAGATGGGAAAGAATTACAAGCAATACTCAGTAGGGTAAGGACAAGGGCAATATTCATGTTTTGAAAGTTCTTGTCTCAATTTAAATGAAAATGAGGAGTCGCTGAGGGATCTGACCGGGGAATTTGAAAAATGGACAAGAAAGAGAAGAGGTCTACTTTGGAGGGAAGTCTACCTTAGAGGTTTTGTAAAGGAATATGCGTATCCGCTTATCTACACGTAGCTTCTTGGAATCAATGATGAAGTTCAATTATGGAAATTCCTCCTCCCGAGCTACCCGGATCAAAAGGGGATAGGTGGATTTTCCAACCCTCAAACCAAGTTTAATTCTGTTTGTGCATTCGAGAGGATACCCATATTTTCTTATTTGCTCGATTTCATTGCCTTCACTTTTTTGACATTTGGTTCGGCTACTAATTTTTGGTATTGGTCTGTTTCCCTTCCGTAAAGTGCAATCTTCCCATTTCTGTCGCTATGAATACCAAAACCATATGTTTTAGTCAGTGGAGAAGCACGAAAGCAAGGTTGTCCTTTTGAGAAGAATTGTTCCCTTGCTTGTTTGTATTCTGCTTTGGTCAAGTCATTTCTGTTGGCAAACACCTGAAAAAATATGTCGTCCGAAGTGTACTTATAGGGATTTTTAGAAATCAATTCGTACTGCATTTCGGCAACCGTTTTTTTATTCTTTGACTCTGGCTGTGTCCCGAAGATAGCTTTTGTGTCGTCCGCAACTTCTATGAATGTGTCAAAGTAGTTTGTTGTATGCACTTTCATTTTTCTTCATAATTTAAAGTTCCTCAAATCTCCTCCGGTAAGTTGGCAGCCTTTTCTAAAAGGAAATCGAATTATCTATTCTATATTAATCTTTGTTGCTTTTTGTAAAAATACATTATTAGGGATCATAATTTTTTCATTTTTATCTGTTTTCAAAATTACATAAAACAATCCTATGTCGGATACTTGGCCTTCAATATCAAATTCCTTATCAAGGATTGTAACTGACTCTCCTAATTTAACAGGATGGCTAATAAATATGATTAAAGCAGAAGATATGTTTGAAAGTATTGACCACTGAGCAACTAAAGCTATACCAATTATCGTCAGTGCAGAAGTTATAAAAGTCAAGAGTCTTGACTGTTCAACTCCCCAAATTGCTATTAATACAATTAAAAGAGTAATAAAAATAAGCAAATTTATAAACTTTAAAATTGGGCGAATTCTATATTTTGAATAGCTATATTTATTCTGAATTTTTGTAAGAAATTTTACAGTTGCAAATCTTAGTATAAAGAAGGAAGCAATCGCAATTATTGTTTCTATTACTCTAATGTCCATATAAATATTTTTTAACTATAGGGTAATCTATTATATTCGGTGTTACTGTATTTCCTATATGACTAATCTGCCCGAAGGACTGATTAGTTTCCACTATTGATTCCTTCACCGTATCCTGTGTCTCCACAGTCCTATTAACTCATTAAACTCTCTCAAAAAATCTTTTGATATACTTCCTCCAGCTTACTTACCGGCATCACATCAATTTTGTATTTGTCAAGATCGAGGCCTTTCACGGCGTATTTGGAGACGATGATCTTTTTGAAACCCAGTTTCTCGGCCTCAGCTATTCGGTTTTCGATGCGATGAACAGCACGTATCTCTCCTCCCAAGCCCACTTCCGCCGCAAAGCAAATCTGCTCTGAAACAGGCGTGTCCTCATAGCTGGAAATCAAAGAAGCACAAACGGCAAGATCCAATGCCGGATCATCCACGCGTATTCCTCCCGCCACGTTCAAGAATACATCCTGCTGACCAAGTTTCATTCCTCCCCGCTTTTCCAACACGGCCAAAAGCATATTCAATCGCTTGGCATCATGTCCTGTACTACTTCGCTGTGGTGTGCCATAAGTAGCAGGGCTGACCAGTGATTGGATTTCAATCAGCAAAGGCCGATTTCCTTCCATCATTGCACCTATAGCGACACCATTTAGCACTTCTTCTCTTTGGGTCAAAAGGATTTCTGAAGGATTGGCTACAGGGCGAAGACCCTCCACTCGCATCTCGTAGATTCCAAGTTCGTGTGTAGATCCAAAGCGGTTTTTGGAAGTTCGCAGGATTCTATAGCTCATGTGCCGATCTCCTTCAAACTGCAAAACCGTATCTACCATATGCTCCAGCACTTTCGGTCCGGCGATAGATCCGTCTTTGGTGATATGTCCGATCAGGAAAACTGGCGTTCCGGTTTCCTTAGCGAATTTCATAAGTTCGGCGGTGCACTCCCGCACTTGAGAAACAGATCCTGCCGCTGATTCTACATATTGACTTGTCAAAGTCTGTATGGAATCTATAATCAGCAAATCAGGCTTTAGAGCCTCGATCTGTTGAAAAATCTGCTGGGTATTCGTCTCCGAAAGCACGTAGCAATCTGGATTCTTTGCTGCCATGCGATCTGCACGCATCTTGATCTGGGCCTCACTCTCTTCCCCAGAGATATAGAGAATTTTCTTGCCTTCCAGGATCAAAGCTATCTGAAGCATCAAGGTGGACTTGCCTATCCCGGGTTCTCCACCGATCAATACGAGTGAGCCAGGTACAATCCCTCCGCCCAAAACACGATCGAGTTCATCATCTCCTGTCACATATCTTGGTGACTCCTCGTAGTTGACCTCTTGGATTTTCTTTGGGACGTTGGCCTTTTTGGTAGTTGTTGAAGGTGACTTCCAACTTCCTTTTCCGGATTCCTCTTTTTGGACTACTTCTTCCACGTAGGTGTTCCATTCCCCGCAAGCAGGGCATTTGCCAAGCCATTTTGGACTTTGTGCGCCACAGTTTTGACAGAAGAAGGTGGTTTTTATTTTGGCCATGGGGGATTTGCGAGTTTCGATTTTTGATTTACGAGGCTTGACGGAACTTCAGAGGTTCTATTAAGTACCGAAGTTTTCTTTATAAAAATTCTATAAGGTAGTTCAGCAAGATCCTCAACATAGATTTACAATGCAGTTGGGCTGAAAGCCCAAGATACCAAAGGACAGCCTTACCGGCTGGGTAATAAATAGAAGATCGGGATACAAAAGCTCTGAAAGAGCGAGATATACCTTTCTCCTTAAGAATTGCCTTCGTTTCCGAGACTAAGAATTTTCCAATTTTAAATTTTTCAATTTTAAATTCTTAATGCGCCTGTAGCCAATCCGTGCCTGTCCCCACTTCCACTTCTACCGGAACAGCCATTTTGATTGCATTTGACATCAGGCCTGGAACATTGGCTTTAAGGATTTCCACTTCATCTATGTGCGCATCAAAGACCAATTCATCATGAACCTGAAGGATCATTTTGGATTTGAGCCCTTCTTTTTTCATCCATTTATGCACATCGATCATTGCTACTTTGATCAGATCGGCAGCAGATCCCTGAATCGGTGCATTGATTGCATTTCGCTCGGCGAAACCACGCATGGTAGCATTTCGGCTGTTGATATCGCGAAGATATCTGCGGCGACCTAAGATAGTTTCCACGTATTCATGCGTTTTGGCTTTTTCGATTGCTCCATCCATGTACTCTTTGACAGCAGGGAATTCTTTGAAATAAGAATCAATTATCTCCTTAGCCTCACCGCGTGGAATGGATAATCTCTGAGAAAGCCCAAAGGCAGAAATACCGTAAATAATTCCAAAATTAGCTGTCTTGGCTTTTCTACGCATATCAGAAGTCACTTCTTCAAGCGGTACTTGAAAGATCTTTGCAGCAGTAGTCGCATGAATATCACGGCCATTTTTAAAAGCTTCGATCATAGATTCATCTCCCGAGAAAGCTGCCATAATCCGTAGTTCGATCTGAGAATAATCAGCAGCCAGCAGGATATGATTTTCATCTCTTGGGACAAAAGCCTTACGGATCTCACGACCTCTTTCTGTTCGGATAGGAATGTTTTGAAGGTTTGGATTGGTAGAGGATAGTCTGCCTGTAGCCGCCACAAACTGATTGTAAGTAGTGTGAATTCGACCAGTTTTGGAATTGATCAAGGTAGGCAAGGCATCCACGTAAGTTGACTTGAGCTTCACCATCTGTCGAAAATCCAAGATGTTCTGGATGATTTCATGCTCGTGAGCGAGTTTGCTCAGCACTTCTTCTCCTGTTGCGTATTGACCGGTTTTGGTCTTTTTTGCCTTCGGATCAAGTTTCAATTTATCGAAAAGTACTTCACCCAATTGCTTTGGCGAAGCCAGATTGAAGCGAACTCCAGCCATTTCGTAGACTTTGTTCTCGATTTCCTTACTCTCTTTTTCCAGCAAAACAGACATCTCAGCCAAGCTATCCGTATTGATCCGAATGCCTTCAAACTCCATATCAGCAAGCACGTTGATCAGCGGATTTTCTACCTCATCAAAAAGCTTTTCCAGCTTATTTTCTTTCAAAAGCGGATCAAATTCTGCTTTTAATCTAAGCGTGATATCTGCATCTTCCGAGGCATAGGCAGTCACCTCGTCCTCATCCACATCACGCATGCTTCCCTGATTCTTGCCTTTTTTTCCGATCAACTCAATAATCGAAACCGGCTCATAATTCAGGTATTGCTTTGCCAACCAATCCATAGAATGCTTACCATCCGCATCGATCAGGTAGTGCGCAAGCATGGTATCATAGAGCACACCTTTCACTTCGATATCGTAATTTTTCAGTACCAAAATATCGTACTTGATGTTCTGGCCTATTTTCAAGATGGCTTCATTTTCGAAGACTGGCTTGAGTAATTCCAGGATTGCCAAGGTTCCTTCCCTGTCTTCTGGACAAGGAATATAATATGCCTCACCTGTGACATAAGCGAAAGAAATTCCAACCAACTCGGCTTCCATGGGATTCACGGAGGTGGTCTCGGTATCAAAGCAAAGTTCTTTCTGAATCTCCAGAAATTCGACTAATTCAAGGATTTCCGTTTCGCCTTTGACTTTGTGATAATTCTGAATATTGCTGTGAATAGTATCCGGTGCTTTCTGTTCAGCCACATTCACTGATTCTTCTTCAAATTCTATTTCTGGCGAAATGGTAGCAGTAGGAGCTGAAGCTTCGCCAAAAAGTCCCAATTGGTCATTTTTTTGAACTGCTGCGATTTTATCAGTGCCCTTGAATACACGGGAAGCAAGAGTTCGAAATTCAAGTTCTGTAAAAATCGCACGTACTTTCTCTTCATCAATTCCCTCGTACTTTAGATCTTCTTTTATATAAGTAATAGGCACGTCGCATTTTATCGTAGCGAGTTCTTTGGAGAGAATACCCTGTGCAGCAAAGTTTTCCACATTCTCTTTTTGTTTGCCTTTCAGATCCGCGGTATTCTTTATTAATTCTTCGACGGTACCGTAAGTTTTTAGAAGTTTTACAGCTGTTTTTTGGCCTATTCCAGGTATTCCGGGAATGTTATCCACAGCATCTCCCATCAGTCCCAAGATATCCCGAACCTGATCTACGCGCTCAATATCCCATTTTGCGCAGATCTCTTTTGGCCCCATGATATCAACTCCATTGCCCATGAAAGAAGGTTTGTACAAGAAAATATGATCGTCCACCAACTGCCCATAATCCTTGTCGGGGGTCATCATATACACCGTGAAATTCTCTTTCTCTGCTTGCTTAGCCAATGTGCCGATCACATCATCCGCTTCGTATCCATCCAATTCCAAAATCGGAATATTAAATGCCTTTACAATCTCTTTTACCCATGGAATAGCAATGGCTATGTCCTCTGGTTGCTCTTGACGATTGGCTTTGTAGGCCGCGAACTGCACATGCCTGAAAGTGGGGGCATGGGTATCGAATGCCACCCCAATGTGGGTAGGTTTTTCCTTGTCAACTATTTCAAGTAACGTATTGGTGAACCCCAGCATCACTCCGGTATTCAGTCCTTTGGAGTTTACTCGTGGATTTTTGCTGAAGGCGAAATGCGCTCTATAGATAAGCGCCATTGCATCAAGTAAAAAAAGCTTACAAGGCTGTTTTTGGGACATTTTAGAATGATTTTATGATAAAAAGCAGGTCATTTTGAGGCTGTGAAGTTACAAATTTTCTGGTAGGCTGGCTCAAAAGATTACCTCATCCACATGCTTTTGACAGTCTTTGGCGGCAATTTTGATTATAAGTTTCATTATACCATTAGCAAACTACTTATGAAAAAATTATTCGCAATTATCGCATTGGTTTTCTCCACACACATGTTGGTAGCCGCACCTGCAAACGACGAAAACTCGAAGAAAGAGAAAACTGAATTGACGGAAGCTCAGCAAGAGCGGCTTGCCGAGATCCAACTAAGAGTAGATGAAATCAAGGCAATGGATTTCAGTGAAATGAGCAAAGATGAAATTAAGGATGTACGCATGGAGCTGAAAGACATGAAGAAAGAAGCTAAGCGTGAGGGAGGAGCGATTTACATCTCAGTCGGAGCAATAATTATTATTCTGCTTCTTTTGATATTGTTGACCTAAGCGAACTTAACCTTCTAACAACCAATCCAAAGGCTGACAGTAATTTGTCAGCTTTTTTCTTACAGTTTTTTACCACGGTGTACACAGAGATTTCCGCAGAGGACGCTATTTCTGCTCTTGTCTACACGCTTTTGAGGAACATATTTATTTGAGTATTTTATTGTCCAATAGTCTGTAAGTCAGTTACTTTTCTAAATTCTCATTTGAATGTAAGCATTGTTGCCATGAGGAAATTAATACGATAGAAAATCCAAAGACACATTGAATTCTGGTTTACTCCGGTTTTTGGTCATCGGTCTTTCAATCCATTGACCAAAGAGAATTCACTTACTGGAAGAGAACTTACTGGCAGAGAAGCGTACATACAGATTCTATTATTTTCTTTGTCGAGTGTCAGTATATTCTCTACATGCTAGGCTCATCACTAAAATTGAGTCATTCTTAATTTGTATTCTAGTTTTTCCAAAAGCTGCTATTGAGAAATGATATTCTCCTTTAAATTCTGCGTTTTTTTGTCTGATTGATTTGGTTGTAGCGAAACTGTCATCAATTGCTGTAAAGACTATTTCACCTTGTAATTTTATCTCGAAGCGTAAAAGCTATATCGAAGGTCAAGTCAAGTATTGGAAAACTCAGCAATCCTATCACAATAACTTTTCTTGAAAGTCCTAGTTTCTTAAAATGAAATTCGAAGAATTGATACTATACAAATTCAAGGCTGATATTCCCTAATTCTAACTGTAAAAATATTGGGTTAAAATTCCAACAAAAGAACCCAAATTGTATAGAGATTTGGAAATTTTATTTTTAGTTACTCTTCTTATTATATGCTGTATGGGCTTTATTTAGTCATTTATGCTCTTGTAATGTTCTTAGAAAGAATCCTATGTTCACCATATTCCAGCTCGATTGTTGATACTTTCAGTTAAATGGTACGTAACGTAGTTACTGGTTGTACTTTCTTTTCAAGAAGTCTGTTATCTTGATTTCAAGTTTGAACCACTTGTTAACGGGGGCTATTGTACTTTGAGAAAGTAAGGTCATTAAAGATGAAATAATAATGTTGGGGAATGACCCGTCTATATTGATTTCATTACCATGTATTGTTATTTGAACACCAATCCAAGCAGACTTCCGAACTAAAATGCTTTTTTGAGATCCAAGACCAAAAATCTTAAAGGTATACTGACCAGAAAACTCGTTTTGTAGTTCCTGAAGCAGGTCGTTTAAATTTGGTAATTCACGTGTTGCTTGAACTATCATAGTATTCTGTTTATATCTTGAAAATTTAACTTACGACTAAATATTGAAATAGTTTGATTCTGAATTTTCTTCAGGAATTGCCCATAACGTAGGTGTAATAGAACTTTTTTGTTTCAAAGATTAAATCTGACAAATGTTGAACACATTATTCCGGGGTTTTATTAAACAAGTAATTTTTTACTTGAATAGCCCGCAAGAAAATCACGATTAAAGGTATAAGCCAAAGTATTTCATTAAAAATCAATTGAAAACCTGTCCGTTTACTCCATCCCAAATCCGGCAGAAAAGCTAAGGCAAACCAAATAGCTAAAATTATTTTTCCGGTAATACCCGCTATAATCAGGTAAACCCAGCTGATGGGATAGAATGCACTAAAAAAGATCAGCAGGCCTATTACTATCCCAAAACCTCCATAATATCCTAAGGAAAGGTCAGAATTAACTTCATTTCCATTAGCTAGCCAAGTCAATAA
Source organism: Algoriphagus antarcticus (assembly GCF_002150685.1). Lineage (GTDB taxonomy): Bacteria > Bacteroidota > Bacteroidia > Cytophagales > Cyclobacteriaceae > Algoriphagus > Algoriphagus antarcticus. Next base: position 11,506 of record NZ_MSSW01000008.1, on the reverse strand, counting down.
AGAACTGCCCGTTAGCCTGTAAATAGCAGACCAGGCAATTGTGTACATTCCGGCAAGTAATAGAATTCCCCGAAAATGCATGGGAAATACAGGAAAGGAAGGACTTTGATCCATAAGGTTAATTATCTTGGGTAAAGGAATTCATGTTGAATCTCTGTACCGCATTATTACAAAACTATTCAATGGAATCAAAAAATGTAGTTCGATTACCTGTTTTTATCCTTATTGGAGCTGCAGCCTGTTTGGCATTAGGCTTTTCGTTTGGCAAAAAATACGGTGAAATCACCCCGGTAGCAATTGAGGGAGCTTCCGAATTGTTAGGTCTTAGCTTCACACCTGCAGAGAAGGATAGTATGATTGGCACACTCACATCTCAACGAAGAAAGTATGAAGGGCTTCGCGAATTTAAGCTAGATAATTCTGTAACTCCATCTCTCATTTTCAATCCGCTTCCCATTGGATTTACTCCAAATCAGGTTCAAAAAGATTTGGATTGGGGATTACCCACTGCGGTGGAATTGCCTGAGAAGGAATCAGACATTGCCTACCTGCCTGTCCATAAGCTGGCATTCTTGATCAAATCAAAGAAACTAAGCAGTGAACGCTTGACCAAGATCTACTTGGATAGAATCAAGACTTACTCGGACACCCTTCAATGTCTAATCACGCTCATGGAGGAATCAGCATTGCAAAAGGCTAAAGCCATGGATCAAGAGATCTCTGAAGGAAAATACCGAGGCCCACTTCATGGGATTCCTTATGGAATCAAAGATCTTTTGGCGGTGAAAGGCACAAAAACTACCTGGGGAGCCATGCCTTACAAGGATCAGGAAATCGATCAAACAGCAACTGTTGTAACTAAATTGTCTGATGCAGGAGGTGTTTTAGTAGGGAAATTTACTTTGGGAGCTTTGGCGATGGGTGATGTCTGGTATGGCGGTGTGACTAAAAACCCCTGGAATTTGAAACAAGGCTCAAGTGGATCTTCTGCTGGATCAGCGTCCGCGGTCAGTGCAGGATTGGTTCCATTTGCTATAGGAACGGAAACTCTAGGATCCATAGTTTCTCCCTCCACTCGGAATGGAGTCACCGGTTTGAGACCTACTTACGGACGAGTGAGTAAAAATGGAGCTATGGCTTTGAGCTGGTCGATGGACAAGATCGGCCCAATATCAAGATCCGCCTTGGATGATGGGATTATCCTTTCTGTGATAAACGGTGAAGATGCTATGGATCGCAGTACGATTGGGGCAGCTTTTAATTATTCGAGTAAAACTGACGTCAAAAAACTGAAAGTAGGGTATTTCAAATCCTATTTTGAAGGAGAAGGAGCAGGAAGTGAAAATAATAATGAGGTGCTGGAATTATTGAAAAATCAAGGCTTCGAACTCCATCCCGTGGAGTTAAAGACGTCGGTAAATCCTAATTCAATCGGGCTCATGTTGATGGTGGAAGGCGCAGCAGCTTTTGATGAGTTGACACGGCTAGGTTGGGATGATCAATTGGTAGCACAGCACAAAAATGCCTGGCCAAATCTATTCCGGGCAGCTCGCTTTATTCCGGCAGTAGAATACGTGCAGGCAGCTCGGCAGAGAACTGTGCTGATAGCAGAGATGCATGAGATCATGAAGGAGTATGATGTGATAGTGACACCGAGTTTTGGTGGTCAGCAATTACAGGTCACCAACCTGACAGGTCACCCTGCGCTTTGCCTTCCAAATGGCTTCAATGAAGAAGGAAATCCTACTTCCATTACCTTGCTTGCTAATCTTTTCGAAGAAGAGAAACTGGTGATGCTTGGGCATCTAATTCAGAATACTAGTGACTGGCAAGCCAAGCGTCCTCCGATGTTTGATAAATAGTCAGTTAAAAAAGCATTTATGATTTGGGACTTCACAAATGGAAAAGAAGGAAACTGATATTTAACGCAAAGAAAAGTACGCAGAGTTTTTGTCGCTGAGATGGGTTGATGGACTATCAAAAACCCAAAACCCAGATTGCCTATTTATTAGAAATAGTGCATAAAGCCTATCTATTTATCTCTGCGGTTTTCTCAGCGACCTCGTGGTGAGAAAGACAGTAAAAAAAAGGCAAGGACTGAAGATACGCTTCAATTCTTGCCTTTATGCTTTAGAAATTTCCTATTTGAAACCTTAATATTTCGGAATTATAGTTCCTTGGATTTTCATTTCATTTGGATCTAGAAACCAAATCTTCTGAGTGGTCTCGATAGAATAATGGTCTATCAGATTGGTAGCTTTGTTCATATACATTTCTGCCAGGGTAGTGGTAGAGTAAAACAAATTATCATCTGCTATTTTGATGGATACACTGCTTACTTCGTCTTCGAAATAAGTGACTTTGATGTACTTCACTTTTCCTTCTGAATTTGGATAGAGTTCATGAGCCAACGTACTGTCTGAAGACGTAGTTTCGTAGGATTGAAGTGAAGAAGAATTATTGATATCAGCTTCTGTGAATATGCCAAATTCCTCCTCCCAATCCTTGGTAGTGTAGATAACAGTGGCCTGTTTTTCTTCTTCTTGAACCTGAGAAACTTTGCTCACTTCCACGCTATCTATTTCCTGAATTTTCTCTTCGATAAATCCTTTTAGGTCAAAGTAAGGTTCTTTTTCAATTCCCTTTGTTGATTCATCTACACAAGAACACAGCCCGAAGCTAGCGAGAAAGAAAATTCCGAATGAAAAGCTTTTGATATGCTTCATCAAGCCAACAGAATATTTCCAGTCATGACTTCTGGCTTTTCTATGCCCATCAGCTTGAGAATGGTAGGTGCTAAATCACCTAATTTTCCATCTTTGATGGTGAGTGTATCATTTTTGTCAACCATGATGCAAGGCACCAAATTGGTCGTATGGGCTGTATTTGGAGTGCCGTCGTCGTTAATCATCATGTCGCTATTGCCGTGATCGGCGATGACAATAATGGTGTAGTCATTTTCCAAAGCTGTAGTAATCACACTATTCGCGCAGGCATCTACTGCTTCACAGGCCTTCACGGCTGCATCGAAATCACCCGTGTGACCGACCATATCTGCATTTGCAAAGTTGAGACAAATAAAATCTGCGCTTTTCTTTTTCAGCTCACCGTTGATTTTGGAAGTGATTTCAAAAGCACTCATCTCAGGCTTTAGGTCATAAGTAGCCACTTTCGGTGATGGACAAAGTAATCTGCTTTCTCCAATGAATTCCTGTTCCCTTCCTCCGGAAAAAAAGAACGTTACATGAGGATATTTTTCTGTTTCGGCAATTCTGATTTGTTTTTTCCCAGCTTTTTCCAAGATTTCTCCAAGTGTATCGTTCAGGTTGTCTTTTTCAAATAGTACTTCTACGGCCTTGAACGTAGCATCATAACTAGTGAACGTGACGTACTCTACATTCAACTTTTTCATGTTGAAATCGTCGTTATCACGCTGTGTAAGTACTTGCGTGATTTCTCTACCACGGTCTGTACGGAAGTTGAAGCAGACCACGAGATCACCTTCCTCTATTATAGCTAAAGGGTTGTTATCAGCACCGGCATGGATGATGGGTCTGATAAATTCGTCAGTGACATTGTTTTCATAGGATTTGCGCATGGAGGCAATAATATCCTTGGATTTCTCGCCCTGACCTTTCACCAATGCATCATAAGCCAGTTTTACCCGCTCCCAGCGATTATCTCTGTCCATGGCATAATATCGTCCGACTACCGAAGCTATCTTACCCGAGGAATGAGTCAAATGCTGCTGAAGATCTTCTAAATAGCCAATGCCTCCCTTAGGATCCGTATCTCTACCGTCGGTGAATGCATGGATAAATACATTATCCATACCGTTGAATTGTGCTGCATCACAAAGTCCTTTCAGGTGCTCTATGTGCGAATGGACTCCGCCATCAGAAAGCAAGCCCATGAAGTGAGCCTTTTTGTGATTCGCTTTGGCTTTTGCAAACGCTTTTACTAAAACAGGATGGGTATTTAACTCTTTATTTTCTACCGCAAGATTGATTTTTACCAAATCCTGGTAGACTACACGACCAGCACCAATATTCATGTGACCAACCTCGGAATTACCCATTTGGCCAGCTGGCAAACCAACAGCAAGACCAGAAGCTTCCAATTTAGCATGGGGATATTTGGTATAAAGGCTATCAACAAAAGGCGTTTTAGCCTTGTCAATAGCAGAAACAGAAGGGTTGGTGGCTATTCCCCAGCCATCCAAAATCATTAAAAGTACTTTCTTCTCCATACTGCAAATATATTATATTTCAAGGCAAAGTAGCCCCGAAATCCCGATTAGACAAAACTTCGGAGGGCTGCAATTGGTAATCATAAAAATGCAGGGCAGGATTCCTTTTTTGGCTTAGTATTTGCTTAGCAAGGGCAATGACCTCAGTATTAAGTTTAATCGTTTCAATTTTCTTGTTTATTCAATCTCCAGCAATGGAAATTGATTCCCTGAATTCCATCGACACGGTTATATCTGCCATTGACAATGGCTCCAGCAGCGAGTTGGCCAAATATTTCGATTCCAGCATTTCCTTAAATGTTAACGGTTCGCAGGGAGATTATTCCAAAAATCAAGCAGAACTTGTTTTAAAAGATTTTTTTAAGAAAAACCCATCTTTGGGATTCAGTCTTGTTTTCCACAGTGAAAACAACCCGAGTTTGAGTTCCTATATCGGTGATTACCAGACCGCTGAGGCGCTGTTTAAAGTTTTTATAAAAGTGTCTCAGCAAGCTTCAGATTTTAAAATTTACAGTCTTGAGTTTGTCAAAGGCTAATTATATCCACGGAGCTCACGATGGTTTGCACAGAGAGCGCAATTATTTTCCTAAACCATTGAATTTGAACATTGTGACTTTTTCAACCGCGGAATACACAAAGGTTTTCGCGGAGGGCACGCAGAGTGCGCAGCTAGTTCAGGTTAGTAAAATCGCTTATATAAAGATCTTTTTCCGAGCGGGAGAATAGTCTGTAATCAAAGTCGACAGCCAAGTTTAAGCGTCCCTTTAGGGACAAACTATGGGTAGAAAGGTAGAATGTTATGCTTGTTTCGAGCCGTGCCTTTAGGTACGGCGCTATGAATTTCTACCTCTTAATGTGTTTTTTTAGCCGCAGGGGGCACCAAGAAAGTGCAAAGTACGTGGCTATTCTTTCCTTGATCATTGAATTTGAACATTGCGCTTTTTTAACCGCGGGGTACACAAAGATTTCCGCGGAGGACTCAGTTGCTTTTTACATATTCATTGAATTGTTGTGGAGAGGTCATCGAAGCATGATTATTAAACTTTGAGACTTTTTATAAGAAACGTCTTGTAAATTATTTCTTATCAAAAGTTCCTATGTAAAAGTATCTTACAGTTTCCAAAAGGAAATTTGCGCCGTTGCGGGAGCTGCCTTTTCTTTGAGCCTTGAACATTGAGAATTTTCGACCCGCAAATCAACGCAAAGACTCTAGAGCATTAAAAGATATTTGCGCCTTAGCGCCATTAAGGGAGATCCGAATGCCTATTTTTGGGCATGAAACCAACCTATTTGACCGAAGAAGCCATGTCCTCCTTTATATCAGCTGCTTTTGTAGAGGATATAGGCCCAGGTGATTACTCATCTCTTTCCTCTATCCCAGAAGGAAAAACAGGTCAGGCGAAATTGCTGATCAAGGATGATGGAATCATTGCAGGAGTCGAGTTAGCAGAGCGGATTTTTAAGACTTATGATCCAATGCTCGATGTAGAACTATTTGTAAAAGATGGAGAGGAAGTGAAGTATGGAGATATAGGTCTTATAGTAAAAGGATCATCTGCCTCCATTCTTTCCTCCGAACGGTTGGTGCTGAACTGCATGCAGCGGATGAGCGGAATTGCCACGCTGACTTATCGCTTGACTGAGAAGATCCTTCACACCAAAGCTCGTCTCATGGATACTCGGAAGACAACTCCTAATTTCCGATTAATGGAAAAGTGGGCTGTGCTGATCGGCGGAGGCGTAAATCACCGTTTTGCGCTGTATGATATGGTGATGCTGAAAGACAATCATGTTGATTTTGCAGGTGGAATTCGCCAGGCAATAGAAGCTTCAAGATCCTATTTGAAAGCAAATAATCTAGACTTAAAAATAGAGATTGAAACAAGAAATCTAGAAGAGGTAAAGCAGGTGCTAAAGGTAGGCGGAGTAGATCAGATTATGCTCGATAATATGGATTATGCCATGATGCGAGAAGCTGTAAGCCTGATTGGTGATCGATATAAAACTGAAGCTTCGGGCGGAATCACCGAAGACACCCTAGTTGCTGTGGCCGAATGTGGGGTGGATTATATTTCTATGGGGGCATTAACTCACTCCGTGAAAAGTATGGATATCAGTTTGAAGGCGATGTAAACTAAGCAGTGCGGAACAATTTGGCATGATTTCAGCCTTATAAAGAAAAATTAGCCAACTATGAAAAATATATTCTTCGTACTTACCCTACTTATTTTTGCATCTTGCAGTTCCAGTTCGTTTCCAAATGAAAATTGGTACGGCAGACACTTAGCTGTGGTAGAGATGATGGGCACTCCAGTGCAAACTTCAGGTTCTCCTAACGATGCTCATTTAATCTTCAATTCTCAAAATGGACTCATCAATGGGAGTGGGGGATGTAACAGGATCTTTGGGGATTTCTCTTTGGATAAAAGAAAATCAATGAGATTTTCAGAAATAGGTGCTACGCGAATGACTTGTCAAAGTCAGCCTTTTGAAAACAGATTTTTGGAATTACTAGACCAAGTTCGGTATTACGAGATCGAAGGGGATATGATGTTGCTGAAAAGCGGCAAAAAAGATGTGATTCTGAAACTGCAGTAAATCTAAATCCAGTCTTTTTTTCTGAAATATATTAGCATACCTATTATTGCCAATCCCATTCCCCCGATCACGTAGAAATAACCATATTTCCAGTTCAGTTCGGGCATATTGTCAAAGTTCATCCCATAGACACCTGCCACAAAACTGAGTGGAATAAAGATAGTGGAGATGATTGTCAGCACTTTCATGATATTATTCATGCGGTTGGAAAGGCTATTCATATAGAGATCGAGAACGCCTGAAGACATGTCTCGGAACACTTCCATGGTCTCTATGACCTGCACGGTATTCTCGTAAAGATCCCGTATGAAAGGCCTGGTCTCAGGACTGATTTTATCGTCTGCGTATTTGTCGAAAGAACCAATTACTTCACGTAATGGATAGACAGTACGGCGTAGATCCATCATTTCACGTCTTTGTAAGTAAAGCGCGCTGAGGGTTTCACTACCGGGAGAAGTCATAGCCTGTGATTCCAGGTTTTCTATTCTTTCACCCACATTTTCCATTACGATAAAGTAATTATCAATCACCGCATCGAGTAGTGCATAAAGCAAATAATCTGCTTTTCGCTGGCGTATAGCTCGCTTAGGGTCTATCAAGCGACTACGTACAAACTCAAATACGTCTCCTTTTTTCTCCTGGAAAGTCAGCAGGATACCGTCTTTTAGCACAAAACTGATCTGCTCGTCGTCTATAGGAGACTCTGGGGTAGGACATTGAATCATTTTCAAAGCCGCAAAAAGATAATCATCAAAAGCCTCCATCTTTGGACGCTGATCTACATTTAGAATATCCTCCATTGTCAGCTTGTGTATGCCGAAAAGCAAGCCTATTTTCTCAAATAGCTCCACATCATGTAAACCGATGATATCTATCCAAAGTACCTTTTTCCTCATCTTTAGATGCTCTTCCAATTGATCGAGTACAATAGCTTCTTCGTAGAAATCAACTTCATCATAGGTGATTAGGTTGATTGATACTTTATCAAGCTTTTTGTCCCCGGTATAAACCAAAGCACCAGGTGCCAAACCAACTTTATGATTTATCTTCTTCTTCTTTTTTGGCTTAAAAAGCTTCTGAACGGATTTAAGACTAGGTTTTTGAGGGCTCATATGAATCTCGGAGGAGGTTAATTAGAGGTAAGAAAGTCGACATTTCTTTTTAGTCCAGCAAGTTTAGTGCGCTTTACTGCTGATTTTTTAAAAACCTTTCCGAAAGTTTCCTCGGTGATCTCCTGCCAGTCAGATTTTGACAATTCCTTCAGCTCATCATTGGGTTGAAATCGAGGCTCCTGATGTGGCTTCGAAAATCTATTCCAAGGACACACATCCTGACAGATATCGCAACCAAAAACCCAATTCTCCATTTTTCCTTTGAACTCATTGGGTATGGCTTCTTTTAGCTCAATGGTCAGGTAAGAAATGCAGCGGGAAGCATCAATCACTCCGTTATCCACAATGGCATCCGTAGGACAGGCATCAATACAAGCGGTGCAGGTGCCGCAGTAATCTTTAGCCAAAGGAGTATCAGGAGCTACTTCCAGATCGATAATGAGTTCGGAGAGAAAGAAGAAACTTCCCATCTCCCGGTTTAGCAAAAGACTGTTTTTCCCCAGCCAGCCTAACCCAGCTTTTTGGGCCCACTGCCGCTCCATGACCGGAGCAGAATCCACAAAACCACGCCCGTCGATTTCACCGATTTCTTCTCGGAGTATTTCCAAAAATTCATTGAGTTTGTCACGAATCACAAAATGATAATCCTCTCCGTAAGCGTACTTGGCGAGTTTGATGTCTGACTTTTCAGCTGGCAACTCATTACTAGGATAGTAATTGTAAACCAATGAAACCACCGTTTTTGCTCCTTCTACAAGTTTGGTCGGATCGAGTCGCTTGTCAAAATGATTGGAGAGATAGCCCATTTCACCATTGTAGTTGCGATTTAGCCAGTCTTCCAATCTCGGCGCTTCCTCCTCGAGAAATCCTGCTTTCGCTATCCCACAAAAGTCAAATCCCAGCCGCTTGGCGGTGGATTTGATGATGGAAGCGTTATTTTCGGCGGGAGCCATGGGGTAAAGATACACGTCTTTAATTTTTTCTACGCTCATGAGCCTAGGCGTATAAATCCTGAGAAATCAGACTACTCTTTTGGTTTATTTTTTTAAAAGAACTATACTAATGTAATAATTGGGGTTTAAGCAACTGTAAATCTTAGGGTTAATAAAGAAAATTAAATAAAAATTTCTCAAGAATATATTCATATTTCACCTCCATAGACGATTGATTTTTTGAACATAAAATACACACCTAATGATAACCCATTATTTCAAAGTCGCCAGCCGAAACCTTGCCAAAAACAAGATTTTTTCATTCATCAATATCTTAGGTTTGGCTGTGGGGATGGGAGTATTTCTATTAATTTTTCAATACGTCTATTTTGAGTCAAGCTATGATCGATTTCATTCAAATGCAGAGAATATATATCGGCTTACTGTAACGAGTAAGAGAGGAGGAGACTTGAATTCATCGGCATATAGCGGTTTTGCGCTGGGGCCAAGTGGTAAAGAGATGATTCCCGAGATCGAGCAGTTTGTTAGAATACAGCCACAAATTGAAAGAATGGTTGTTTCTAATAAGCAGGACAACTTGCATTTTCAGGAAAATAGGAGTTGGTACGTCGACAGTAATTTTTTACAACTATTCGATTTCCCACTTATATATGGAGATTTGCGCTCTGCATTAATCACTAAGAACAACATTGTTATTACTGAGGAAATTGCCCAAAAATACTTTGGAAATAACAATTGTTTGGGTAAGGAACTACAGGTAAATGAAGGTTTACTTGTTGGGAATTTTACAGTTGCTGGAGTATTAAAAGAACTGCCAAGTAACAGCCATTTGCAGTTTGATATTCTATTGCCGATGGGGTTTTTGCTTGAAAACGAAAAAACCTATACAGAATCTAACGGCTGGGAATGGGCTAACTTTGTGACTTATGTTTCGATAGACAAAAATGGCGATCCTGAAATAGTTGCCAAAAAATTTGACCAAGTGTTTGCCACTCATATTGGAGATATTTTGGAGGAGGAAAAAGTCACTTTGGAAGCAGGATTACAACCTCTGGTTGATATTCATTTGAAGTCTGAATTTGCTGGAGACATAGCTGCAAATAATGGAGATAGTCAGCATATTACCTTTTTCTCAATCATAGCAATTGTCATTCTGTTGATGGCCTGGGCCAATTACATCAATCTTTCTACGGTACAGGCATTAGGAAGAGCTAAAGAGATCGGTGTGAAAAAAATCATCGGAGCAGACAGGAAACAGCTCATTGGCCAATTTCTAATGGAATCTTTTCTCGTCAATTTTTTAGCCGCGGTGTTTTCCATTGGCATTGCCTATTTATTGCTTCCCATTCTCAATAAAATTCTAGGTCAAAAACTTTCATTGGATGTAATAACGAATTTGAAATTTCTGGGCGGCTTCGCTCTGGTGATAGTAGTCGGAACTTTGCTTTCCGGGCTCTATTCGGCATTCATCTTAAGCGGGCATAAGCCTTTGAACATACTCAAATCAAATACGATAAAACAGAGGGGCGGTCTCTCCTTACGAAAAGGGTTGATCATCTTTCAGTTTTTCATTTCCATGTTGCTGATATCAGGTACTTACTTGATTTATAGACAAGTCCTGTTTATGAAAAATCAAGATCTGGTCCTTGATATAGAAAAAATCCTTGTCCTGGATGGCCCAAGCCGAATTTTGGAAAAGGATAGGTTAGCGCAGGAGTCAAAATTTCAAGTATTTAAGGAGCAGGTGAGTAAGCACCTTACGATTTCTGAAGTGTCTGGCTCAAGTTCTATTCCCGGAAGAGGAAGTAGTGCGACATTGGATATGTGGGCATTGGATGCTCCTGATGAAATGGGTTTAAAGCAAAGTAGTAGCATCATTTTTATTGATGACGATTTCTTTGATACGTATGATTTTGAATTGTTGTCTGGAGAGGACTTTAGAGAAAGGGGAAAATGGATACCTAATGACGTAATTATTAATGAAGCCGCTGTTAGAGCCTTTGGCCTACAAGATCCCGCAAATGCGATAGGAAAAAGATTGGCTGCAGACTATGGAAGCGTGGATACGATCACCGTATCAGCAGTAGTGAAGGACTTTCATTGGAGTTCATTGAAGGACTCATATACACCGTATGTTTTTGTTCATAATCAATTTTATAATTCATATTATTCATTGAAAATTGATATATCAGATATTCAAGGATCTATGGATCACATACAAGCCGCTTACAACTCGGCATTTCCCGAAGATCCATTTAACTATTACTTCCTTGACGAAGACTTCAATAGACAATATCAGGCTGACATCCAATTCGCTAATCTTTTTTCAGCGTTCTCTATCCTAGCCATAATCATTGCTTGCCTAGGTCTTTTCGCACTTGTGTCGGTGACCGCTATCTTGAGAGCAAAGGAGGTTAGTATCAGAAAAGTCCTTGGAGCAAGTGTTGGAAAGCTGATGCTCTTGCTGGTCAGAGAATACATTTTCCTTCTTGGAGTTTCAGCAGTTTTAGCAGTTCCAGCTGTCATTTGGGGAGGGAAAGCATGGTTGGAAAATTATGCTTATCGAGTTGAGACCGTTGCAAAAAAGCATCCAT
>NZ_MSSW01000079.1 GCF_002150685.1 Algoriphagus antarcticus | reverse complement strand
CGTTATGCGTCACTTTAAAAAACCGACCGACCAATAATACAATGACAAAAAAGGACATAAAAATATTTTTTAAGGCAGTTTCAGACGGAGACGTGAATAAGGTTTCAGAACTCGTTGACAATAACTCAGAATATTTAAAAATTTGTAATGTTTCACCTCCGAAAAAAGACGATGGACAATCAGGACTTCAAGTTGCTTTCAAGACGGGTAACTTTGAAATAGCAAAACTTTTAATTGACAAAGGAGCTGACACAAACTTTATGGAAACCTCTGAAATTAACGAGTGGACTGCACCTGTTTTACACGACTGTATCAGAGCGACTATTTTCAATTCATACACGCTTCAAAGGGACACTAAAAAATTTGACAAAGCGTTTTCGCTTTTAGAATTAATGTTAAGCAAAATGGCAGACCCAAAATCAACTGACTCATATGGTAACAATTGTTTACATAGGGCTTTATTAGACGCAAGACAAATGCTTGACAACCCAAGCACAGACTTTTCCGATGGCATTTTAATTAAACAACTACAAAGCGTTTTTAGAGAATTAATCAAAGCAGGGGCAGACATTGGACAAAGCAGTGAGAAAAGAGAAAGTGCGGAAGAATTGTATTTGAATTTTAAATTAGATAAATATAAACTGTGGTAAAAAAGCGAACGCATAACAGGCGTTTGGCAAAAAAGCGGGTTCAGTGCTTTAATGAAGCGTTGTGCTTCGTATCAAGTTCAGTGCTGGCTGACAGTTTATTGCTTCGAAATCCGCTTCTTCGCCAAGCGCCAAACC
>NZ_MSSW01000078.1 GCF_002150685.1 Algoriphagus antarcticus | reverse complement strand
GTTATAGGGCATTTTAAAAGACGACACAATTTGAAACACAAAATATCCATATTTTCCATTTTCTTACTGACAGTTTTGTACGCTTGCGGACAGAAACAGCAGACGAATACAGCAAGTATCAATCAGCAAGAACTTGTTGACAGCCTGAAGAAAAAAGTTGACCAAAAATGGATAATGGAAAATCCTTCATTAAAACCAACAAAATCCTCATTCTTCAACAAAAACAATCAGAGTAAATATTTCGTGGGACTTTTAAAAATAAGCGGACAGAGTGTTCCTTTCACTTGGGACGACAATTTATCATTGCTAAACTTCTTATTGAATTTAGAAAATGAAATAAAAGTCAAACACGGAATTGACGCTGACCAAAATTTTAAAGGAACAAAAATAGCTTGGGACAATAATATCAGTGGACTTATTTGGTTTAACGACAAAGCTTACAAAGCAACAGTTGACAATTGGTATTTATTTGGTTTTACTGAATGTCCAGGAACAATTATATTTCCCAATCTATCATTTAAGAAAATAGCAGACATTCCTAACGCAATTACAAATAATATCCAAGGCTTGACAATTTTACCCTACGATGAGAATATTAAAATTAAAAGTGACGAGACAATAATGACAACTGAAAGTGGTAAGATTATTAAAGGAATTGGTTACGACATAGACAACGATGGTATTTTTGACATTTTCAGTTACAATGAAGATATTGACGAAACAACTGGCTACACAAGACTTTACATAAATGTAAGCGGACAATGGAAATGCAAATGGATAAATTTGGACGAGGTATGCGTATGACAACCGAAAGAAAAACGCCCTATAATCGAGTAGACGGCCTCGCCAGTTGTAACTGACGAGGTGCGCCTCTCACACCACCGTACGTACGGGTCTCGTATACGGCGGTTCACTGGATTGTAGGTTGCGTTTTGAGGTAGTAGGAAAGCATTGACTCATACCCTTTTCTTCTTAGGCGTGACAGAGTGATAGTAGTAATCAGAATTGGACTCTGAGCCACAGCCCATCCTCCTTTTCTGGTCCTACTCCATGCATAAGCATGGTTTTGATCCACTCCCAATCTGATCAGGTTTTTACGTTTCC
>NZ_MSSW01000077.1 GCF_002150685.1 Algoriphagus antarcticus | reverse complement strand
AGGTAAGGTTTGTAAGAGGTGAGAAGTGATAGGTGAAAGGTATCATTTAGCCTATGTCCGAGTCTTCAAAGACCGAAATATCCTAACAACTGAATGTTCTGTGAGGACACAGACCACGGTCGGAATGCATTATTTTGATGTGTCGGATAATATTAGCTGAGGTATAAAAGAAAGTCAAACCCTAATCACTGAGTGCAACTTTGACCTTGTCTAAAGTGTTTGAATCTTATGCATACTCTTGAGCCATACTTTAACTGGAGAAATTTATATATAGCTTCAGAAGATCCCCAGTCCCCTTTTTTTGGTTACCAAAACAGTGAGGTTCACTTTACAGATCAGATTTATAATTTTTTGATTCATCCTCAATGGGACAATATAGAAAGCGAGACACTTTTTTTGAAAGTTATTTTCGCGGATTACAAGGATGGTTTTGCTGTAATTGAATTGATAGGAGAATGGAATGACCTTTTGCACAATGACATTATGACGCTTAAGCGTAATATTATTGAATTGATGATTGAAGAAGGGATCAATAAGTACATCCTGATTTGTGAAAATGTATTCAACTTCCACACTGATTTAGATGCTAATGATTATTATGAGGAATGGCAAGATGAATTAGAAGAAGGCTGGATTGCCGTATTAAACTTGCGTGATCATGTCTTGACCGAAATGAGTAAATATGGCATTGATCAATACTTGGTTATGGGAGGGAAGCTGAACGATATGAGTTGGAGAACCCGTCACCCAAAGCAACTTTTTGAAAAAATTGATGAATTGGTGATGAGAAGGTTGAGTATTTGATCTCAAAGTTTTTAGCCAAGGTTTTCTGATTTCTGATTTAAGTTCTGAATTTAATTTTTTGCTCGAAAGTGGACGATTTTGTCCGAGTAAATAATTCAAGATTTTTACAATTCGGCTCATTCTATTGATTTAGGCCATTTTTTGATGGCACGAAAGTGGAAATAATTTTATATATCATTACGGAACCAGTCACATCATTACTAGATCTGAAACGATACATTGAGTTGAAAAGGGCTTCTTTCAGGTCGAAGCAATCTCAGCATCATGAACAGATTGCTTCGGGCTTTATAGACTTAGAATAAATAAAATGATTAGAAAAAGCCCTCGCAATGACGATTAAGCAATAACGAAACGCAATGATGCCAAAAGCCAACTATAAAACATTCCCACTTCCAACAACCTAACTCATGCTTAAAAACTACATAAAAATCGCTTTAAGGAACCTAGCTAAGCATAAGTTTTACACATTTATCAACATCATAGGACTTTCTGTAGGTGTGGCAGTCTGCATGATTATATCTCTTTTTGTCATCAATGAACTGAGTTATGATACCGGATTCAAAGATGCGGATAGAATTTACAGGGTTAAGAGTGAAATTGTTTTTGGTGGCAACCATTGGGATATGGTTTTGGCACCGGCTCCTTTAGCAGATGCCTTGCCTGAGGATTTCCCTGAAGTAGAGTCCGCGGTTCACTTTAGAACCAGAGGGACATATTTGGTTAAAAGATTAGATGAAAATATCAAGGAGGACAAGGTAGTCTGGGCAAGTAAGGACTTTTTTAAGGTGTTTGAAATACCACTGCTAGAAGGAAATCCAGAAGGTGCTTTATCGGAGCCAAATACCATGGCTATCAGTAAGAGTACAGCCAAGAAGTACTTCCCCAATGAGGATGCCTTAGGACAGTCATTGACCTTGGACAATGATATGGATTTTAGAATTACGGGAGTTTATCAGGATATTCCCAAAAACACTCACTTCCATTTTGATTTTCTGCTATCAGCAGAGGGACTTGAGGAGGCGCAACGAATAGTTTGGATGAGTAGTAATTTTCAGACTTATTTTAAGCTGAGGGAAAATGCTGATCCAGATGCACTGAGGGCTAAGTTGCCATCTTTGATCAAAACCCATATGGAGCCAGAAATCATTCAGGTTTTTGGTGAGGGATCAACACTTGAGACGCTATCTAAAAATGGTGGCAAATTTGAATTTGATATTCAGCCTCTCCTCGATATCCACCTGAAAAGTGACTTGATGGGTGAATTTGAGCCTAATTTCAACATAACCTACATTTATCTTTTTGTTGCGGTAGCACTCTTTATACTTGCCATTGCCTGCATCAACTTTATGAATTTGTCCACAGCGAGATCTGCCAATCGAGCTAAGGAAGTAGGCATTCGAAAAGCGATGGGTTCTTTCCGGTCACATTTGATCCGGCAGTTTTTGATGGAATCTATCCTCCTGAGTTTTATTTCATTCCTAATAGCTATTCCCATAGTTTCCATATTGCTTCCATTTTTCAACGATTTGGCAGGAAGGGAGCTTGTATTGCCATTTAAGGATTTCGCATTTTATGGGATTTTAGTTGCGGGAGCCATAGGAACTGGAATGTTGGCTGGTATGTATCCAGCGTTTTTCCTCTCGGGGTTTAAGCCGATCAGTATCCTGAAAGGTAAAGTATCCATGGGAATGAAAAGTGGTTTGATCCGTAGCTCTTTGGTCGTGTTCCAGTTTGCCGTTTCCATTATCCTTGTTATCGCAACTATTGCCGTTTTCAATCAGCTGAATTACATACAGAACAAGAAGATCGGATTCAACAAAGAGCAGATCATCACCGTAGATGATATCTACGCGCTGGGTGATCAGGCGGAGACATTTAAAAAAGAAGTGCTGGCAAATAGTATGATGGAAAGTGGGACGATCACTGGCTTTTTACCAGTTTCTGGCACTTGGAGAAATAGTACCTCTTGGTGGGGAGAGGGTAAAGATCCAAAACAGACAGAGAATTTGGTTTCCCTACAAAACTGGTCGGTGGACTACGATTACGTCAATACTATGGGCATGAATATCGTGGAGGGGAGAGATTTTTCAATTCAATATGCTTCAGATTCCAATTCGGTAATTTTGAACGAAACAGCTGCAAAGAGTTTCAATTTTGAGGGTGATCTAATTGGACAAAAGATCTTCACCCTCTCGCAAGGTGAGGAGTTGGATTTGAAAGAACAGGAAGGAAAGACTGTGGTAGGTATTGTCGAAAATTTTCATTTCGAATCCTTAAAAGAGAATATCGGTCCTGTGATTATTTTGCTAAGTGAAACACCTGATGGGATTGCTTCTTTTAGGTTTAATTCCAGCGACACAGAAGCAGTAGTCACTTTCATAGAATCAAAATGGAACGAACTTGCCCCTGGGCAACCATTTACCTACTCATTCCTGGATGATCGTTTTGGAAATATGTATGCATCTGAAACACGATTGGGAAAGGTATTTGCCATTTTCGCCGCTTTTGCAATTATCATTGCCTGCTTGGGTTTATTTGCTTTGACAGCATTTACAGCTGAGCAGCGTACCAAAGAAATCGGGATTAGAAAAGTATTAGGATCCAGCGTACGAAGTATCGTGTTCTTACTCTCCAAGGAGTTCACAAAACTTGTTGTGATCGCATTTCTAATAGCTTCACCGATCGCATGGTGGGCAATGAACCTATGGCTGGAGGACTATGAGTTTAAAATCCAATTGGGCTGGAAGGTCTTTTTATCTGCGGGAGTATTTGCAGCGGTAATCTCCTTGCTGACGATAAGCTACCAATCCATCAAAGCGGCTACGAGCAATCCTGTGAATTCGCTGAAAAGCGAGTAATGAGATTTTAACATTAGAAGATATTAATTCCTTGTACGGGTGGCGGATAGGAAAATTACCATAACTGTTGGCTTTGAAGGTAAATTATACGGAGCGGGCCATTTAATACGTGTGATTGGTGAGCCAAAAAATCATTGAATCCATGTTGACTAAGTAAGCTGCGAAGAATAAAAGTTCTCTAATTCTGGATATAAATTTTTAGAAAAAAATAACTTGTATTGACATGGATGAAGATATCAGATGGCAACAACTGTTTTCCAATTTCAATAAAGCCTTTTTGAAATTATCCCAAGCTGTTCTCAGGCTAAGGAGAAAAAGTTATCAGAGCTGGAGACGGAAGGGTTGATGGATCGATTTGAATACACCTATGAACTTGCTTAGAAAACACTTCAGGACTACATTAAGGATATTGGAATATCGGATATAAATGGACCATCCAAAATTTTACAGGAAGCTCTCAAAATGAAGTTAATTACTGATTCCGAAGGCTGGAGTAAGTTGAAAAAAAGCAGAGAAAAAACTTCTCATACCTATAATCCTGAGACTGCTGAGGAAATAAAAGAGTTGATTTTGGATCTGTTCTTTAAGCTTTTTAGTGACCTTCAAACCAAGCTTGAATCCGAAAGATCAGGCAACCAAAACCTATTGGATCTATGAATAATACTGGAATTAGCGAAAGTGTATTATCAAAAATAAAGACCGTTTTTTCAAATTTTCGCGAAATTGAAAAAGCGGTACTTTTTGGCTCAAGAGCAAAAGGCAACTTTTATGAGGGTTAGGATATTGATATTGCTGTGTTTGGAGAAAAGCTGAATTTTGAGAAGTTGCTAGGTATTTCAATTGAGTTAGATAAGATTGATCTATTGCAAACAATCGATCTGGTTCATTTTGAAAAAATCAAGGAAGCAGAGCTCAAAAAAAACATATCGAGCGAGTTGGGATCAAAATCTATGATCTGGAATTGGCAACAAAAAGATGAGCTTTTACTTGATGAGATTGGCTGATTGACCTCGGCCTGTGTACTTACTGGCAGTAATGATGGTGGTCTATGGGGATACAGACCACGGTGGCGGAAATCAAATTCCTTTGGTTTATTAAATGATTGTTTTTGGTATTTTTGTTTGAATCTTATTTGATGTAATAGTATGAAAACGATCAACGTTGAAGTCCCGGAAGATATAGCAAAACGATATCTCAACATGTCGCCCTCCGAACAACTGTCTGTTTCGAAAGAGTTGATCCGCATCCTTGAGAAAAGAAAGGGACTGCGGGAGATTATGGATGATATGAGTGAACAGGCAAAAAAAAATGGGCTTACCCCTGAACTATTGGAAGAACTCTTAAAAGATGAATAATTGAGAGTTGTCTTTGATTGTAATGTTTTGATCAGTGCCACTCTGAAAAAAAACTCATCGTCTGATGTGGCTTTCAGATTGGCCATAAAGGAAGGGATTGTACTATATTCCTAGAACACATTAAAAGAATTGTCCAGCAAACTCCTCAATTCAAAGTTTGATAAATATGTTTCAGTGGAAAAAAGGATTGAATTCCTGCTTGAATTCAAAGAGGTTTGTCAGTCGATTGAGATCTGTCACGATATCAATATCTGCCGAGATCCTAAAGACAACATGTATCTAGAACTGGCACTTTCAGGCAAGGCTGACTATGTAGTTACGGGTGACAAAGATTTATTGGTTTTACATCCATTTGAAAATATTCCCATACTATCTGCAACTGACTTTTTTGTCAATTTTTGATTTACCTTTTTTTTAGCCAGCCTTTTGATTTGCTTTTCAAAAAGTGGGATCACTGATATTTCAAAGCTCATCTAGTAGATTTTGAATTGGGCGAGCCTTCATTTTACACTGTTCCACAAGCTTGAGCTCAATAAGTGCCTCTTTAAGTTCATCCAAGATTTGCTCTTTGCTTGGTTCTTCATACTCAAGACTCTCTAATACTTTGAATTCCTTTTTCAATTCATTCCATTCTTTGATAGGAATGTAAACACCAGTCGCTTTTCCTTGGCTGTCTTGAATGATTTGTAATTTCATAACTCAAACTTACTTGATTAAGAAGATATTATATAAAATGATAGTTATTATAGTATTTAATACCGTACCCAAAAAAGGCTATTACAATGAGGAAAAGATTATCAATCAGATTAGAAGCACTCAGATAGACAAGCAATATCTTCGTGAAATGAGGTTATGGAATCGAAGAAAATTTTGCAAATAGGCCAGATTGCCTGCCTTGTGGGAGGAGAGCTTTGGACTAGAAAAGCCCTAGTCGAAATAGTAGGAAGTGTAAGTCCTCTCTTACTACAGCTATCGGGAGACAAATCAGACCTAACCTACTCACTACGATTCCAATAAATTTTCAAATTATTTGTGGAGCGGCCGGCGGCAATGATATCGAGTTTTCCATCGCCATTGAGATCAGCTACGGTCAAACTCTCGGTGGCCATTCCGCCTTGATCGATCCAATGGGTTTTGAATTTGCTATAAGAATCATCCACAGGCTCATAGAGTTTGATTCCCATTTCTTCAGCCTCATTTGGCGATCGCCAACCTGCTACAATTTGAATAGTACCATTTCCCAAAAAATCTCCTGTTGCAATTCCGTGGCCTTCCTTAAGACTTTCATCTAAGACAATCCTTCTGATTTGGGTGGATTCCGTTTTTCCGAAAGGACCCAAATAGACTGTCACTTGATTACCATGCATGGGTTCCACACCTGCCAGCAGCATTCCATTGCGGTAAATATCAGCCAGACTCAATTCACCAAAGGATTGATGTTCAAGGGGAGATTCTTCAGTAGGTCCAGCAAACCATTCACCAGCCTGATAGGAAAAGCTTTTTACTCCCTCTTTTCCTCCTATGAAAATTGTCTCACCATCCCCAACTCCTAAGTCTTTGGAGGTCATATTGTGGGTCAAATGCATGGATTCATCGATAAGCTGTGTTTTCCAAGGACTTTTTGGATCGGTTGGTTTCTCATACCCGATCACTTTCACCCCAGCTCCTTCGCCTCCTTTATTTCCTCGGCCATGTAATGGAAGTACCACCAGTTGATAGTTAGAAGCTCCAGTTTTCACCCAATACATGCGATGAACAGTAGGCTCGTGCGGTAGCTGAACCGGAGTCCAAAGCTGAGTGGGATCGGATGGTCGGATCAAATAATGCACCGACCCTGATTGAGATTCATCGCTGGTTTCTCCGGGATTCCACTGAGCACCTACGGCAATTTCTACTTTGCCATCTCCATTGATATCCCGGGCAGCAATGCAAACGTTATCAAACTCAGTAAGATTCTCAGCCAATACAAATCGCTTCCAATCCCCATTTCGGTACCAGACGAATTGTTTTTTATCAGCAAGGATCAGATCTGGCTTTCCATCTCCATCCACATCACCGACGACAACGCCATATCCTATGGAGACGTTGGAGTCGATGATTTGGGATTCAAACTTTGGGTTTTCGAGAGCAGAAAACAAAAGTGAAAACAAGGGTAGAATCAGGAGGTTCATAGTTCAAAAATTTTGGTGTCTTCTAAAGTTAGAAAAAATCGAGTTGGATGCTATAGTGAGGGAGTATTCAACAAATTCGTGAATATGGTCTGCAAGTCAATTTCCACAAAGTAGAAGGGATTGTGATAATCATACTAATTGATTACTGATCGTGCCGTTGGCACTCTTGGATCCAACTTCAATTATACGTACCCTGAATTTCGCTTCGCTGTATTCAGGGCTCTTACTGGATGTGCCGTTGGCACAAAAATGAGTAGATTTTCATAAGCATCTTGCCAAAGGCAAGACCTGTAAAAGCCCAGAATTCAATTCTGGGTTAAAGCAGGAAGTACAATCATCCTAAAGTGCCAACGGCACGATCCGTATTATTATGACTTCAACGCCGTTAGCTTACGAAGGCAACTTTATCAAAGTAGAGTGAATTGCGGATATACATTTTAGTAAACTCAGTTCAGGTTTCTTAAAATCGATTCAATCAATATCTTTGGAAAACCTGAAACCGTCTTTCCCAACAGATATGAAACCCATCCTACTTTTTTCTCTAAGCATATTCCTTTGTTTTTGGGCGCCAAAACTCCGAGCAAATCAAATTGATGCAACTGGCCGAGAAATAAAAACGGGCGCTGAGCAAACTGAATTATACCTACCTCTTTTAAAAGGTAAAAGGGTGGCGGTGCTGGCCAACCAAACATCTATTATTGGCCAAACTCATTTGGTGGATAGTTTGCAGAAGTTGGGGATTAACATTGTAAAAGTTTTTGGGCCTGAGCATGGTTTTAGGGGGGATGCGAGTGCTGGCGCAAAAGTGAGTGATGCTATAGATGCGCGCACCGGAATTCCCATCATATCTCTTTATGGCAAAAAGAATAAACCGAGCAAAGAAGATTTGCAGGATGTAGATATTTTAATCTATGATCTGCAAGATGTGGGAGTTCGATTTTATACCAACATCAATGCCTTGGCTCGTTTGATGGAAGCTTGTGAAGAAAATAACAAACGCTTAGTAATCTTGGACAGGCCTAATCCCAATGGATATTTAATTGATGGGCCGGTGCTGGATATGAAGTATAAATCGGGTATCGGTATGTTTCCGATTCCTATGTCGCATGGGCTCACTGTCGGTGAATTTGCTATGATGGCTAACGGAGAAGGTTGGCTGACCAATAAAGTAACTGCAGATATCAAAGTGATTCCTGTGGCAAATTATTCGCATGATATGCGCTATGTTTTACCTGTGAGCCCATCACCAAATTTGAATACAGAACAGGCAGTTTTGCTTTACCCGAGTCTTTGTATGTTCGAAGGCACGTACATAAACCTAGGTAGAGGAACCTATTTTCCTTTTACAGTTTTGGGAAGTCCGGCCTACAAAGGAATTTATGACTTCAATTTTACGCCAACAGGCATAAAAGGAATGGCTGAGACCCCACTTTTCATGGATCAATTATGCTATGGCCTGGATTTGCGTGAGTACGACACAGAACAATTAAGAAAGAGCGGACAAATCAATTTTGAATGGATCAGAGCCCTTTATAAAGCCAGTCCAGAGAAGGAAAAGTTTTTTGATTCTAAGTTGAGCAACCAAATGAACAACATCGAAATCCAGATTGGGCGTGGGGATTTCAGACAGCAAATCATTGACGGTGTGCCGATGGAAACTATCCGAGCAGGTTGGGAACCAGAGCTGACTGCTTATAAGAAGATGCGGTTGAATTATCTGCTTTATCCTTAAATTATTCTAGCTGTTGGGTAAATCCTAGAGTTCACACAGACCTCTAAGGATGATTGACCGCGAGCGAACAAAAATGTCCGATAGATTTTTGGGATTAAGTGCTTATCACATCTTAAGATGATGATTTGCGGGTTTTTGGATGGCATAGAAGTGGATTTGAATTGGTAGAATCAATTCATCACTAGTAGCTATTAAAGTTTGAGTGATGTGATTTGAGACTAAACTATTTACCAGCAAAAAATATAAGATCTAAAATTTTATCACTATTGATCATGCTAAAGAATTATTTTAAGATCGCATTACGGGGTTTTTCAAAGCATAAACTCACGTTTTTCATCAACCTATTTGGCTTGTCTTTGGGACTTTGGGCGGCAATCTTAATAGGACTATGGGTCGATTCCGAACTCAATGTCAACAAGGAATTCGAAGATATAGATCAAATTTATCAGGTGATGGAACACCAATCCTATGGTGATGATATTTTTACGATGGGCTCGACTCCTGGCTTATTGGCAGAGAGCATGAAAGAAACTCTTTCAGAGGTTGAATATGCATCCACCTATACTTGGCCAGAAACTCGGTTATTCGTTCAAAAGGATAAAAGGATCAAGTTAAATGGTTTTTATGCGATGCCTGATTTTCTCCAGATTCTCCGGTACGATGTCCTTCAGGGAGATCCAAATCAAATGTTGACGGAAAACAATCATGTTATTCTTACTGAAAAAGGAGCAATTTCTCTTTTTGGCAAGACGGATGTCATGGGCGAAGATGTTGAAATACGACAGGGAACAGATGCAAAAAACTTTATTGTTCAGGGAGTTTTGAAAGATTTGCCTGAGGGTTCTTCCATTAGATTTGACTATTTGTTGCCCTATGCGCTTTATTTTCAAGAGAATGAATGGGTTTCTCAATGGGGTAATAATGGGCCAAGTACACTAATTAAACTTCGAAAAGGAACAGATGCAGCGGAATTTTCAGAGAGTATTGAAGGGTATGTTGCAGCAAAAAATGAAGGGTCAAATGTCAGGCTTTTTACCTTTCCTTTGGGAGACTTATACCTTTATGGGCAGTGGAAAGGTGGGCAGCTAGTAGAAGGAAGAATCCAAAATGTAAAGCTTTTTGCCATGATCGGGCTATTTGTTTTGATCATTGCCTGCATCAATTTCATGAACCTGAGTACTGCAAAATCTCAGAAAAGAGCCAAAGAAGTAGGAGTTAGAAAAGTAGCAGGTGCCGATAAAGGATCTTTGGTGATGCAGTTTATGAGTGAATCAATTTTGATCACCCTTTTTTCAGGAATTATTGCAATTATTTTAGTAGAAGTTTCAATCCCAGTTTTTAATAATTTGACAGGTAAAGTCATGACTGTTCCTTATGGATCTGGTTTGTTTTGGCTTCAGTTTATTTCAATTATTATTTTCACAGGATTAGTGGCAGGGAGCTATCCTGCTTTTTATCTATCTGCCACCAAAGTAGTCTCTGTTTTTAGGTCTTATGCCAAGGCAGGAAAGGGTGTGGTGATGGCTAGAAAAGGCCTCGTTTTATTTCAGTTTATTTTAGCTACGATTCTGATAGTTTCTACTATGGTAGTTTATCAGCAAATCAATTTTGCAATGAATCAGGATTTGGGTTATTCTAAAGATCAGTTGATTAAGATTCCATTGGAAGGAAAGATTTTAGAAAGCTTTGATGTTTTTAAAGCTGAACTTGAGAAAAATGAAAACATAGAATCTGTCAGTCGTTCCTCCTTTGGGTTTATGGGTAGAAACTCAAATAGAGGAGATATTTCTTGGGAAGGGAAAGATCCTGAAAATGCCGCCTTGTTTGAAATCATTAAAGTTGACTATGATTTCCTAAAAACTGCAGGTTTGGAATTGGTTCAAGGAAGAAGTTTTGATCTTGAACATGGAGCTGATTCAGTTTCAGGTGCGATTTTGAACCAAACAGCCCTAGACCTGATGGAGCAAGATCATGAGGGGAATGAGTTTTTTAGGATTTCGGAGGATGAAATGGCAATCACTGGAGTTGTTAAAGACTTTCATTTTGAAAGTTTCCGACAAAATGTTGCACCTGCAATATTGCTTTTGGATCCAGGAAATTCTTCGCAAGGATATATTAAGGTGAATACAGATAAGGTTCAGGAAACTGTGGCTTATATGGAAAAAGTGGCTAAAAATCTTAACCCGGAATTTCCATTTGAATATAGTTTTATGGATGAGAATTACGCCCGATTATATCAAGAAGATGTACGTCTCAGAGACCTAGCTCAGTATTTCAGTATTCTGACTATCATCATTTCCTGTTTGGGATTATTGGGATTGTCTGCTCATGTGGCTGAGCAAAAGACCAAAGAAATTGGTATAAGAAAAGTACTGGGTGCATCTACATTCTCCATACTTCAGGTGATTAATAAAGAGTTTATTTTGATTGTGACCATATCCATCGCGATTGGTTCTGGATTGGCATTTTGGTTGATGCAAGATTGGCTAGATGGATATCAATATAAGATATCCTTCGAATGGTGGTTTATTCCGCTGGCTGCAGCCACTATTCTGGGCATAGCTTTCTTGACAGTAACCCTACAGTCGCTTAAAGCTGCTAATTCGAATCCTGTCAAAGCAATTAAATCTGAATAAAAGAGTAGCAAGTGTATAACTGAAATTTTCCATTTACTTCAAGTCCCTTGTATGTTTACAAACTACCTTAAAATTGCATTTCGAAGTCTGATCAAGCGTCGGCTATTCACAGTGGTGAATTTGCTTGGGCTGGTTCTTGGGCTAGTAGCGTTCTTGGGACTTCTCGCCTATGTGGGAACAGAATGGAGCTATAATGATTTTCATGCAAATAAGGATAGGATCTATCGCATGGTGGTCAATGAGAGTAATGACTCCTATGAGATTTTTTTACCTCCAGGATATGCTGATGTGCTTGAAACTAATTTTTCGGATATTGCTTCTGCAAACCGTATAGCCGGGTTTATCGGAGGTGGATTGGTGGCAATTCCTGAAACCGATCTGGTGTTCAGAGAAAATGAAATCAGTTTTGTAGAGGGAGACTTTTTTCAGACTTTTTCATTTCCAATAGCACGGGGAACTGCCGATTTAAGTGCCTCAAATACTGCCGTGATTACTCAAGCGATGGCTGAAAAGTTTTTTGGAAATACGGATCCTATTGGGAAAAGCTTTCTGCTCAGCAATCAATTTGGAAAGCAGGAGTTTACTGTAACTGGAGTCTTGGAACCGATCTCATTCCGTTCAGATATCACTGGGAATATATTTCTATCCATCCACACTCTGGAAAATCCTGCCAATCGCCCAGGGAATGATTGGGCAGACCCAAATGGATTTGATTCTGGATTTGTCAACCTGTTTATATTGACCAAAGCCGGTGTAGATCGGGATGAATTAGCCGGGCAGCTTACTAGTTTCATCCAAAAAACCCCTAATTCTGAGGGAACGACAATAGTACTCCAAGACTTACCTAGTCTTCATTTGGGAACTTCGATTTCTGATCCGCTGCCTACGGTTACTAAGATGGGTTCGGTTTTAGTCTTTTTAGCCATCGCGATATTGATTTTGGCCATCGCCTATGTCAATTACCTCAATCTCTCTTCCGCCAATATTCTGACCCGGATCAAAGAGATTAAGATGCGAAAGGTGTTGGGCGCACATTCTTGGCAATTGGCCCAACAATTTATGACTGAAACTTTGCTACTGCTTCTAGCATCGTTGATGATTTCTGTTGTCTTCTTATATCTTTTGGCACCATTTGCTGCCGGTATTTTTGGGAAAGAAATTTGGTTCGGAGCATTGCAAAAGCCACAAACCATCTTGAATATTAGCGCTATTATCGGCTTCTGTGCATTGATTTCAGGATTTTATGTGGTGGTTCTTTCTGGGAAATTTGAACAGCGATCTCAATTGAAATTCAAGCCTGAGAGTCACTTGGTTCGCAAATCGCTGGTAGTTTTTCAGTTTGTTATTTCTATTGGAATCATCATTTGCACCCTAGTAATCCGAGACCAACTTTCCTTTATGCAGTCTCAAAGTTTGGGAATGAATGTGGATCAAAAACTAGTCGTAGAAGGCCCAAATGATGTCGGTGAAAATCGATCTTCCAAAATGAATGCCTTCAAACAATCCCTCGAAGCTCAAACGTTTGTGAAAGGGATTGCCGGTTCAAATACCCTGCCTGGTCAAGGCTATAATTTTTCAGCGGGAGGGATTACCCCGCTGGTAGCCAGGCTTGAGGATAAGGAGTACAGTTATTCTATGTTCATTATTGATGAGCAATTTATTCCTACCTATGAAATCGAGGTATTGGCTGGAAGAAATTTCACTTCGGATGAGGCTGACCAAAATTGGAATAATCTGAACAAAGTCATGCTCAACGAGTCAGCTGCTACTCAACTTGGATTTGAGACTCCAGCTGCAGCAGTCGGTGAAAATATTCTATGGGGAAAGCCATTTGAGGTAGTCGGAGTGACTAAAGATTACCATCATATGTCGTTGCGGGAGCCTATCAAACCCATGATTTTCTTGGCTTCTCAAGCTGACGGGTACTTTACTTTGGTAGTAGATCCAGCCCAGATGAAAGAAGCTATTGCCGCTACCCAAAAGACTTATGAATCGGTATTTCCGGGCAATCCCTATACTTATTCCTTTATGGATGATAAGTTTGGAGAGCAATATGAGCAGGAAGCACAATTGAGTTTGGCCTTTTCTATTGCTGGAATACTGGCCATTTTGATTTCCTGCTTGGGATTATTTGGCTTGGCAGCCTATGCTGTTCAGCAGCGAATTAAGGAGATTGGCATTCGCAAAGTGCTGGGAGCGAGCACACAAAGCCTCTTGAATTTGATCAGTAAGGATTTTGTAATCCTGGTTTTCCTAGCGATGATTTTCGCTTTTCCTCTGGCTTGGTATGCGATGGATTCTTGGCAGGCAGATTTTCCATATAAGGTAGGACTTTCCTTTTGGACATTTGCCTCGGCTGGAGTCATGACTTTAGCTATCGCGCTGCTAACTGTAGGTTTTCAAGCGCTCAAGGCAGCTTGGGCTAATCCTGCTAAGACGCTGAAGAGCGAGTAGTTTTTTGAGTAAAAAGTATAAAATATCGAGAACTAATGTATGTCGAATACTGAACCCGCTTGCGGCTGACAGTTGATGAATATTGCAGGGAAAAGCAAGAAAAATAACTTCACTACAAGAGCGAAGCAGACAACAATGACAGAACTTTAAGAGTGAATGTCGAACCCCGAATGATGAATGTTGAAGTTCCAGAATTAAGAACAACCTAAAATTCTAAACCATGTGGAAAAACTACCTTAAAATCGGCTGGAGAGTTCTGAAGAAAAACAGACTTTATACCATTCTCAATGTATTGGGCCTGACGATGGGTATTTCTGGTTTTTTGATGATTATGCTCTTCATTCAGGATGAGGTGAATTATGATAACTTCTATCCTGAATCGGAATCGGTATTTCGGATTACATCTCATTGGGGGGATTACTCTACGGGGAGCTTTGCAACAGCTCCACCTCCCCTTGGCCCGAGAATCCAGGCCGATATTCCTGAAGTGGAAGCTATTACCAGACTTTTGAAATGGAATGATTTCACTATTCAGCCTGGCTCAGGTCAAAATAAGGAGCAGGTATTTCGAGAGGAAAGCGTCTATTATGCGGAACCTAACTTTTTTATAGTTTTTGATCTCAATGTTCTGGCAGGAAATAAGGAGAAAGCACTTTCAGATTCCAAAAGTGTGGTGATTACTGAGAGTTTGGGACGCAAATACTTTGGAGATGTTTCCCCCCAAGAGATGGTTGGAAAACCCATAATTATGGGCAGCAATAATCCAGATCTGAAGCAAATTTCCGCAGTGGTGGAGGATATTCCTGCGCAGTCGCATTTTCATTTTGACATGCTGGTATATGAGCCAGGGATGAATGCTGAGATTTTTGATATGGATAGCTGGTCTTGGTCTATTCTTTACACTTATGCCAAATTCCCAAAAGAAAAGCAGCGGGTCGTGGGTGAAAAGCTGGATCACCTTGTGGCAACTTATATCATCCCATCTCTTGAAGCAGGAGAAGAGAATTCGAATTACAATCTGAAAGTAATGTCCGTGCAGGATATTCATCTGAACTCGCACTTACTGCGGGAGCATGAGTCGAATGCCTATCAGAGTAATATCTATATTTTCTCCTTGGTTGCGGCATTTGTGTTGCTTTTGGCTTGTATAAATTTCATGAATTTGGCTACCGCCAAAGCTGGGCTTCGCTCCATGGAAGTGGGGGTGCGAAAGGTGATGGGATCACAGAAATCCCAACTCATCTATCAGTTTCTCACCGAAGCGCTCATATTGGTGTTGATCAGTATGGCGATTTCACTGGTAATCGTGGCACTTTCTAACGAGCCATTCAATCAGCTTACCGGTAAAAACCTACAGTTTAACCTGTTGACAAACGAAATGATTTTATGGATGATTCCTGCTCTGGTAGTCATTTTGACATTGCTCTCAGGCTTTTATCCGGCATTTTACCTATCATCTTTTAAGCCGCTACAGATCATAAAGCGGCAATTGTCAGTTGGGAAAAATAGTCACAATTTCCGC
This sequence comes from Algoriphagus antarcticus, assembly GCF_002150685.1. Classification (GTDB taxonomy): domain Bacteria; phylum Bacteroidota; class Bacteroidia; order Cytophagales; family Cyclobacteriaceae; genus Algoriphagus; species Algoriphagus antarcticus. The sequence goes on along the minus strand of NZ_MSSW01000077.1, from coordinate 29,185 downwards.
AATGGGCTGGTGGTTTTTCAGTTTGCCACTTCACTTACCTTGATCATTTGCACCTTGCTGGTTCAGCGTCAGATGAGTTTTATCCAAAATTCTGATCCGGGCTTTGATCGGGATCAGTTGGTTATCATTCATAATGACGGGGAAATTCAAAATTCCCAGCGGGATGATTTCAAAGGCCATTTTGTCTCCAGTTCCAATGTGCAATCTCTGAGCTTTTCGACAGGTATTCCCATGTCTGGCTCGTTCCAGATGCGTTCTTTCAATTTCCCTACCAGCGATATGGAGCATGGCATGAATTGGTACGAAGCGGATGCTTCCTATTTGGATACGTATCAATTCAAACTTTTGGAAGGTAGAAACTTTGGTCAAACATCCGGTGCCGATCAAAATAAGGTAATCATCAATGAAATGGCGGCAAAGCAATTGGGGATAGCGGATGATCCGATTGGACAATTGGTAGTCAAAAATGCCGGAGAAAATGACGAGGCTACGCTTGAGGTAATCGGATTAGTTGAAGACTTTAATTTTGAATCTTTTCGAAATGAAATCAAGCCACTGGTGATCGAATACATGTATGATTATTTCCTTCGGGATTATATTTCTGTAAAAATTCAGGGTGGAAATATCGAGGCAGGAGTAGATGAACTGAATGTTGCATGGAAGCAATTTGAGCCAAGAGTGCCGATGAATTACAGCTTCTTGGATGAGGATTTTGGAAGAGTGTATCAGTCCGAAATGAAAATGGCGAACCTACTTCAGGTCTTGACAGGTATTTCTATTTTGATTGCCTGTTTGGGATTATTTGGATTGACGGCTTATACCACCGAATTGAGAAACAAGGAAATCGGAATTCGAAAGGTATTTGGGGCCACAATGTCCGAGATCTTCCTGCTGCTCTCGGCTTCTTATTTCAAGTTGATTCTTATATCCATACTGATAGCCGTACCACTGGCTTTGGTATTTATGCAGCGCTGGTTGGAGGATTTTGCTTATAAGACAGGGATTGAGATTTGGGTGTTTGTGCTTGCAAGTCTGGCTTGCTTTGGATTGGCGTTGGCCACCATATTCTTCCAAACCTATAAAAGCATCCGGGCAAATCCTGTTAATATTTTGAAAAGTGAGTAGGGCAGAAAGTATGAAAAGCTTAAGTGAGAAGTCCAAAAAAATGTGTGATGAGGGATATAAGATTTGGGATTTGATAACAATGAAAATCATGATAACCAAGAATCTCGAACGCTGAACTCCGAATTTCGAATGAAGAAGTAATGAAGAACCAAACCGCTTAATGACCACAAACTCATGTTCAAAAACTACTTGAAAATTGCGATCAGAAACCTCCTCAAAAAGAAGGTGTATTCATTCATCAATATCTTCGGATTGGGAGTGGGCATGGCTTGCTGTGTACTTATTTTCATGTTTGTCCAAGAGGAACTCTCCTATGACAACTACCATGAAAAAGGTGACCGAATCTATCGTGTCATACATGGATCAACTCAAGAAGGCGTTGAGGAAAGCGAAGCTACCAATGACTTTTGGGTTTGGGGGAATGCACCTGTCGGTCCTGCATTAAAACGGGATTTTCCTGAAATCGAAAAAGTTGTCCAATTCTCAGGAAGGGCAGATATTCTCTTGAGTATAGGTGATATTACACAGCAGGAAGAAGGGATTTTGTTCATGGACTCTACTGCTTTTGAGGTATTCAGTTGGGAATTGCTCCAAGGCGATCCAAAGACCGCTTTAGCCGCTCCTTACAGTGTCGTACTGACTGAATCGACTGCCAAAAAGTACTTTGGAGATGCGAATGCGCTAGGTCAATCTATCAAAGGAAGTGAAGTGGCCGGAAGGGCAAATGCAGGCGAGTACACAGTAACAGGGATCTTGGCTGATGTTCCTTCAAATTCCCATTTTAAATTTAACCTTTTGATTTCATTGAATACTTTTCGCCAGACAAGAGCGGAGGTTTTTGATGACTGGGGTTACGCAGACACGTATACCTATTTGCTGGTCAATGAGCAATTTGATCAAGCGGCCTTTCAGGAAAAAATTCCGGATTTCATCCAGCGGGGAAATACTGATACTGAGGAATCCAACTATATGATTCGCTTAGAGCCACTTAAAGATGTCTATCTCCGCTCGGATGCGCAGCGTCAACCCGGCCAAACTGGATCCCTTTCTAATATCTATGTCTTTTCGATTATTGGAATTTTCATCCTCGTAATTGCCATTATCAATTTTATGAACCTCTCCACGGCTCGATCTATGGAGCGTGCCAAGGAGGTAGGGATACGGAAGTCCATTGGCGCGGGTCGGAAGAGTTTGATTTTTCAGTTTTTGGGAGAAAGCTTGATTATAGTCCTATTGGCGGCTTTAGTGGGATTTGCTTTGGTATCGGTTTCGATTCCGTTGATCAATGAGCTAACTGCAAAAGAATTTCAATTAGCCAGCTTGATTAATTGGCAGACAATTCCAGTTGTTCTGGCCACAATTGTCATCATTGGACTTTTGGCAGGTTCTTACCCTGCATTGGTGCTTTCCAGTTTCAGGCCAGTTTCGATCCTGAAGGGAATCAATAATTCCAATGCCCGAGGAGTAAACCTTCGAAAGACGCTGGTGGTATTTCAATTCAGCCTATCCATTGCTCTGATTGCTGGAACGATGATCGTGTATTCTCAAATGGCTTTGCTTTTAGACCAAGATATGGGTTTTGACAAAGAGCAGATGGTAGTTTTGGATTACAACTACGATGGAGATGTCACTAATGTCTCGGCTTCTATCAAGAATGAAATGGAAGCCATCCCTGGCGTGAGTTCAGTGGCTTTTTCCAGAAGCGTACCAGGAAGTCACTTCCCAGCTGCCTATACTACGCTGGAAATGGCAGATGGGGAAATGGTCGGTCAAGCACAACCAATTTTCCAAGTAGGCTTGGATTTCATCGACCACTATGGATTGGAATTGGTAGCGGGAAGGTCTTATTCGCGAGATTTTCCTTCAGATTCTACGCAGGCGCTCGTGATCAACGAAGCTGCAGCCAGGCAATATGGCTATGCAAATCCGGAAGATATTATTGGAAAAAAATTTGATCAGTGGGGTAGAGCTGGAGAGGTGATCGGTGTGGTCAAGGACTTCAATTATATCTCATTGCATGCATCAATTGAACCGTTGACGCTTCCATTTGAAGCCTATGCTAGCCGCTATGTCAGTGTGAAACTGACTGGGGAAGATATTCCTGCCACGCTTGCAGGCCTTGAGGGAGTTTGGAATCAGCTTGTACCTCACCGGCCTTTTATCTACAGCTTTCTAGATGAGGATTTTAACCAGCAATATCAATCGGATTTTCGATTTAGGAAGATTTTCACTACGTTTTCTATCCTCGCTATTCTCATTGCAAGTTTGGGCTTATTAGGATTGGCAACCTATACCGCAGAGCAGCGAACCAAAGAGATTGGTATCCGGAAAGTGATGGGTGCAAATGTGGGGAATATCGTCGGCCTGCTATCCAAAGACTTTGTCAAATTGATCTTGATAGCCATTCTAGTTTCCACGCCAGTTTCTTGGTATGCCATGAATCTATGGCTGGAAGGCTTTGCCTATCAAGTATCGATCCAATGGTGGGTATTTCTTGTGGCAGGAGTAGGCTCCATTATTATTGCCTTAATGACGATTAGCTTCCAGTCTATCAAAGCAGCCCTGATGAATCCGGTGAAGAGTTTAAAAAGTGAGTAAAGGTGAAAAGTCAGAAAGTTGAAGTGAGAAGTCTGAAAGGGTTTAGCAGGTATGATTTTAGAAGTCAGAAAGCTGAAATCAAAAAGCTGAAACCTAAAGCGGGTAGCTACAAATTCAATTAAATAGAGAAGCGGAGTTATTGGCTATACTTAGTGGAAATGTAGGCCTACATCATTGAGAACACATTCAATCCCAGCAACAAGCTGCTAATAACCAGTACTGTATAATTCAAAATCCTCCATATTTTCTGCGGTAGCTTCAGACTCATGTTACTGAGAATAATTGATACAATACAGAAAAACATACTGAGAAGGGTTGTGCCCCATCTTCCATGAAGAAAATCCGGAAAGTAACTTTGAAAAATAGCTACTCTTTCGGCTTGGGTAGCCCCTAAATCAAAAATACAGATCCACAATACATATATCGAAAGAGGAATCGATAAGCTTACTAAACTCACTAGAGTAAATACTTTCAAGCGGTTTTGATTTAGGCTTTTCATAGGTGAGTTTGAAGAATATGTAAGATGTTTCAGGTTTGCCAACTTTGCTTTTGCGCAGGTCTAAAGTTATAAAATTCCAATTGCCTAGAAATAGATAGGATTAGTTACAAACTAAGCTTAGTGTGTTTTTAGGAGCTAAAATAAAGTACTGAGTGCTCGAAACGTATGACAAAATACTAAACTTCTAAAAACATGAGCCACATCGCTATACCTATTCCGACAATTCCTGGAAAGCATAATATTGAAATCCAAGTGATCATTAATAACGAGGTGCAGTCGCAGGGTGCAACTTTGCGCCTGCCAATACTGTTCGAATCTTATGCATACACTCGAACCATACTTCAACTGGAGACACCTATATGTAGCTTCAGAGGATCCACAGTCCCCTTTTTTTGGTTATCAAAACAGTGAGGTTCACTTTACAGATCAGATCTATAATTTTCTGATTCACCCCCAATGGGACAATATTGATAGCGAAACACTTTTTCTGAAAGTTATTTATGTGGATTACACCGATGGTTTTGCAGTAATCGAACTCATGGGAGAATGGAATGACCTTTTGCATAACGACATTATGACGTTAAAACGTGGGGTTATTGAATTGATGATCGAAGAGGGGATTACTAAATACATTCTGATTTGTGAAAATCTGCTGAATTTTCACGCCGATTTGGATGCCGATGATTATTACGATGAATGGCAAGATGAATTGGAAGATGGCTGGATTGCCGTATTAAACTTGCGCGATCATGTCTTGGTCGAAATGAGCAAATTCGGGATCGATCAATATTTGGTCATGGGAGGTACCCTGAACGATATTAGCTGGAGAACCCGTCACCCAAAACAACTTTTTGAAAAAATTGATGAATTGGTGATGAAAAGGTTGAGTATTTAATTTCAAAACTGGACAAGGTTGGGAATATTCAAAGCAGGAAAATTTTACTCCATATTACCTTTTTGCTCCAACTTATGCTCGGCAATTGTCAACTGCGTTCGACCTCCAGAATCAACTTTGCCCGCAAGCGGACAGTTTTGTTCGAGGTGACTATTTTAGATTTTAAGAAAAGCTCTTTTTAATGTATTCAGGCTATTTTTTGATGGCATAGAAGTGGGATAATTTCATACGTCACAATGAAACCAGCGACGTCATTCCGGGACTGAAATAGAATATTGAATTTACACGAGGCTCAGCCAGGTTGAAGCCATCCCTTCGGGAGGCAGGCAATATCAAACTTTGAAGTAGATTGCCTGTCCTCCGGGAGGCGGGCTTCAGATTTGTAATGATCTGGTAACCGTTAAGCTTAGTATAAAATCCTTGCAATGATGAATAGTAATGACAACCGACAACCCAAAACCGACAACCCCCAACTGACAACCCAAAACTCACAACTGACAACCGACAACCAATAAAACCATGTTCAAAAACTACCTTAAAATTGCTTTTCGCGGATATTTGAGAAATCGAAAATTCACCGCTTTAAACTTGATGAGTTTGGTTGCCGGTCTGTTTGTAGCCTACGTAGGCATTTCTTACATCAGTTTTGAAAACAGTTATGAAAGCTTTCATGAAAATTCCGATCAAATCTATCGACTAGCTCGAACCTACCGTTCTCAGGATTACAGTGTGATAGGATTCTCGAATTGGTCTGATGATACAGCTGAATCCCAGCAAGGACAAGCTGAAACTTTTAAATCATCCCCGGGAATTGAGAACATTACTCAATTTATTACTTCACCTAATACAGAGTTTATCCGGTCGGGAGAAAGTAAAATTCAAAACGATGGGATTTTGACTACCAATACGCCAGCTGGTTTTGTAAATATGTTTACTTGGGAGCCAATTCTAGGGACTTTGGAGAGCTTCTCCTCTGGCAATAAAAAAGTAATGCTCACAGCTTCGGTTGCCGAAAAGCTCTTTGGTCCAGACTATTCATCGCAGTCAGGTCTAATCAATAGTTCTGTGCAGATTGGTGGTGAAGACTATGAGCTTGCAGCAATTATTCAAGATGTTCCTCTCAATTCTCACTTTGATTTTCAGGTTGCCATAAGTTCAGGTCGCATTGATTATTGGGGCAGTAGAATTTATGTTCAGACCAGTGAAAAAAGCGATTTCAAAGAAGTTGAAAGTCAACTAAATAAAACCATCGCAGGCTTCAACCCACGGCTTGCAAAAGAGGAGTTATATGCCGGGCACTACCTTCAACCAATCCAAGATATTCACCTCAACTCGAATATTCTCTACGAGTCGAAAACTCCCGGGAATACCAATTACATTACCCTAATCGGCTTTTTTGCAGGCTTTATTCTGGTAATAACAATTTTTAATTATGCCAACCTTACACTGGCTATTAAATCAAAAGAAAGTAAAACAATCGGAGTCAGGAAAGCCATGGGAGCTCAAAATTCCATGATCACCACTCAGTTTTTGATGGAGGGAGTTTTACTTTCACTGATTGCTCTCCCTTTTGTTGGACTTCTGATTTCCTTGGTAATCCCTCAATTCAATGCATTGATGGGGACGGCGATTTCCAATAATCTAATCACTGAGCCGATGACCTTTTTGACCTTATTAGTTTTGGCAATTCTGGTGGGCATATTGGCAAGTTTATCCCCGGCGATTTACTTGAGCATGAGGGGCGCAGTCAGTCTTTTCAAAGAAGATCTAAAGCAGTCTAGCTTCCAGCAATTCCCTATTCGAAAATATTTGGTGATCAGTCAGTTTGTACTTTTGATTGCCATTAGCTGTGTTTCCTATTTCATATCCCAACAGCTTCTATTTGTGGAAGGAAAAGATATCGGATACAAGAAGAAAGGGATACTTTATACCTACTCTTCACCGGAAAATCGGGGAGTTTTTCAGCAAAGACTTCGGCAAATCTCTGGAGTGATCGCGGTTGGGAATGGGAGTTCTTTTGGGATTCAATCATTCAATCAAGGGACCTATCAGCTTGAGGGATTGGAGACTGTTTTTGATGATTCCAACCAATTGTATTTGGACTTCGAAGGAATCAAAGCATACGAATTGGAGACTACGCTCAAGGAAAAACCTGGAGCCCGAACTACCCTTATCAATCGCACGGCCGCAGAGAAATATGCAAACCTAAAAGGGATAACTGCGGAGGATCTGATTGGTATGCAGATCGTCACCGAGCCTGAGTATACCGATGAAGAATCGGGACAAATTGGGTTTCCATTTACTATTGGGGGGATTTTCGAAGATATTAATCTCTTTTCCCTTCATGAAAAAGTTGAACCTTATTTCTTGACTATCTATGAAAATGTTGAAATGGATGGGCGAAGTATAGTTTCCTATTATCCTGAAAATGCTGCCGCCGTTTTAGCTGCTGTGAATTCAATCTATAGTGATTTGGATGAGCCGTTTCCTTTGGAACTTGAATTCCTCAGCGAAAATGTGAGCCAGCTTTATGCTCAAGATCGACAGACTGCCGACTTGCTTCTTTACTTTAATATTATTGCAGTTTTCCTTGCTGCCTTAGGAATCATTGGGATTACCATCTTCTTGACGATGGCTCGAAAAAAAGAAATTGGGATACGAAAGGTGCTAGGAGCTTCCGTCTTTTCAATCATCCAATCGGCTACCAAAGAATACTTGATCTTAGTCGGCATTGCTTTCCTGATTGCTTGGCCAATTGCCTACTACGCGGCGAATTCATGGCTTTCTAATTTTGCTTACCGGATCGAAATCAATCAATTTGTCTTCGCTTCCATTGGTTTGATGACTTTTGCATTCACAGCAGTCATTGTAGGGATCATCGCCTATCAAGCTGCCCAGGCAAACCCTGTGAATAGTTTGAAAAGCGAGTAGAAAAAGGAATGTAAAATGCTGAATGAAGAATTTAAAATTAACCTAAATCCAAAACTTAGGTTGGGGTAAAAAATGTAATGATTTCGGTCTGTGTCCCCACAGACCGAGGTTTAGACTGAAGTGAATACTCATTCTCCGGAATGTAATCCTACCAGATTCCCTTCCGAATCTTCAAAAAAGGCCATAAAGCCACTTTCTCCAATGCTGGTTTTTTGCAAGGTGATTTCAGCTCCGGCAGCTTCGATTCGATCCAAGACGAGCTGAAGATTTGGATTTCCATTGAGGTAGATCACTGCCCCTTCTTTACTGGGTTTATGATCCGGGCCTTGGACAAGTCCTCCGCCTGAGTGAGGTGGTTCTGTGGGAAACATTGCCATTTTCGTATCCATCATATCGATGACCATCATTTCTACTTCAAAAATTTTCTCGTAGAAAGCTTTTGCCCGAGTTAGGTCCGTGGCGGGAATTTCAAACCAGTTGAGTGCGTTGGTGTCTTTGCTGAGTCGTTCCATTTTTTGTTTTTTTAGTTTAAAATCTTGGGTTTTGGTTTCGAACTTTGAAAAATTTCAAAGAAATCTTGTTATCAGTAAGTTACAAAAAAAATATAACCACATTTCCCTTAGCTAATTGATTTGATCAAAGAACCTTAGAAAGTGAAGTTTCTTTTAAACTAGGATATAATGGGAAAAGGTTAGCACTTAAAATAAAGTACCATCCACTGCCCACTGAGTTCTGCCCACTGAGTACTGCCCATTGCCTCCTGATTCAACTTTGCCCGCAAGCGAACGATTTTGTTCGAGTAAATTAATCAATATTTTTCTAAAGTGCTTAATTGATTGTTTTAGGCTATTTTTTGATGGCACAGAAGTGGAAATAATAGAGAACATCAATGAGATACCAGAGACTTCATTGCGAGGGTCCCGTGATTGCGGGACCAGCGAAGTCATTGCGAGACCTGAAACGAGGTGTTGACTCTATACGAGACTCAGCCAGGTCGAAGCAATCTTATCGGTATGAACCAGATTGCCTGCCCTCCGGGAGGCGGGCTTCGGATTTGAAGAAGTGTAGTAAATTATTAAGTGTGTTATTAAATCCTCGCAATGACGTAAAGGCCTTCAAAAATAACGATAAGCAATGACGCCAAAATTCAACCCCCAAACTTTCTAACCAAAGAAATCCATGCTCAAAAACTACTTTAAAATCGCTTGGAGAAGTCTGATTAGACAGCGAGTCTTTTCCTTGATCAATATATTCGGGCTGTCTATGGGATTGGCTTGTTTTCTCACCTTGCTGGCTTTTGTCAAATTTGAGAAGTCTTATGACTCCTTTCATCCAGAAGATGATCAAGTCTACAGGGTGGTTCAGAATGTTAAAGATGATCAGCAATGGGCATGGGTAGGAGGGGCTGTAGCTCCAATGCTACGAAATGAATTTGGAGAAAAACTGGATGAAGTAGTGAGCATCATTAAGATCTCCACCTATGCGAAAGCTCCCGAGGGGCTATATCCAGAAGATCGATTCAGAGAGGATAAATTCCTTTTTGCAGATCATGGTTTCGATCGCTTGTTTGGCTTTGAGCTTGTTGCTGGTTCTTGGGAAGGTGTATTTGAAACCCCGTATCAACTAGTGATTACAGAGCGAATCGCGAAGAAGTATTTCGGAGACCAAAATCCGGTAGGGCAGGTAATTTCTTTGACCGGCGACTTTGATTTTGAGATCAGGGGAGTTTTGAAAAACCCTCCGTCCAATTCACATATGGACTTTGACTTTGTGTCGAGTATAGTCTCTTTTAAAGCAACTGAAAATTTTCCTGCAACTGCTGACTTTGGGAGTTTCTGGTGGCCTCAAACATACACCTACTTGAAGGTGAATGAAAATCAGGTGGCTTCAGAAATAAGTCGCTCCATTCCACAGATCAATCCAAAATATAGAAATGAGGAAGAGGCTAAGTCGTATGTACACTATTTGCAACCTATAGGAGAAGTGCATACGAGTCCTGATTTCCAAGGAGAATGGACTCCCTCGATGTCTTCAAAAACCTTATGGGTATTTCTTTCCATTGGAATTTTTGTGTTGGTTTTAGCTTGTATCAATTACGTAAATCTCGCAACTGCCAGAGCCATAGTTCGCATGAAAGAAATCGGGATTCGTAAGGTTAATGGAGCTCAAAAAGGTCAGTTGGTCGGTCAGTTTTTAATGGAATCGATCCTGATAAATGGGATCTCAATTTTCTTTGGCTTGATTCTAGTTATCCTGATTACTCCCCTCATCGAGTCCGCCATAGCGCTGACCATCCCAGTAGATTTCATTCATGATTCAAAGCTACAAGCCCTTATAATTGGGATTTGGCTGCTTTCGGCTTTAGTTTCAGGGATTTTCCCAGCCTTTTACTTGTCAAGTCTGAAACCGGAGATGATTCTAAAGCAATCTGGAATAGGGATAAGGAAATCCGGACTGAGAAAAAGCCTTGTAGTGTTTCAGTTTGTTATATCTACTTTGCTGGTTTTCAGTGCTACTGTAGCCTATTTTCAGCATGATTTCATGAATAATGCCTCCATGGGCTTTGAAAAGGAGGGTTTGATTTCTGTGAAAATGGGAAACCTTGCGACACAGAATGGTGAAACTTTAAAGCAGGAGATTCAGAATATATCTGGGATACAAAATGTGAAATTTGTAAGTGATCGTCCCGGTGTGGATACCGGCTGGAATCCATCGGTTGACTACCCAGAAATGCAAGAAGGGAATAATCAGGCCATAAATGTTCAATACGTGGATTTCGGATTTTTTGAAACCATGGAAATACCCATGATTTCAGGACGCGAATTTGAAGAGGGAAGTGCAGATGGGGGCACATCTTATTTGATGCGTGAACAATTCCCCGCGCTGGATAATGTAGCTATGATTGTAAATGAAGCTGCTTTAGCTTGGTTGGGCAAGTCTAGTGAAGAGGCCATTGGTGCGCCGCTGCGAGTTTACACTGAAGAAAATGGTCAGCTCTTTTCTAATTACAAAGGGAATATAGTCGGTGTGGTAAAGGATTACCACACCCGAGATTTGCGTTTTGCGATAGCCCCAACGGTGTATCTGCCGGTAAAAAATCCAGCATTTAATGGAAGTCAGCACATGCTGATTAAAGCAAGTTCGCACTTCAATGCAGAGATGCTGGAAGATCTTCAAGCCACTTGGAAAACAGTAATTCCAGGATTGCCTTTTGATTATTCATTTATCGACGAGGCCATCAATCTTCAATATGAGCAGCAGCAGAAGACGAGTTCGCTTTTGGGCGGATTTGCAGTTTTGACCTTATTGATTTCCTGTTTGGGGATTTTGGGACTTTCCATTTTCACTTCTGAGTCTAAGCGAAAAGAAATTGGGATTCGCAAAGTACTGGGTGCTTCCGTATTCGGAATTATTCAAAAGCTTTCCCTCGAATTCTTGATTCCGGTTGGAATTGCGATGTTGATCGCCTTACCAATTGGCTATTATCTGATGAATGAGTGGCTGAGCCAATTCGCCAATAAAGTCCAAATTTCCAGTTGGTTCTACTTGGGAACAGCCTCGATTTCCTTGGTCATCGCTTGGATGACGGTATTAATTCAATCTTGGAAATCCGCCACAGCGAATCCGGTGGAGTCGATTAAAAGTGAGTAAAGCGAGGTGTAGGATCTAGACGCAAGTAAAAATTATCTAGAATCAAGAAGGCAGGATTAATGGATAGCATGCTCTCAGCAATACAGAAAACAAGTTTGCCAAATTAAAAAAAGCCCGGATCAACTCCGGGCTTTGCTACTTTATAATAAAATATATTCTTAAAATACTCCTTTGAATTGCTCCATTTTCTGATCCACCTGAGTATCTACCTCAAAAGTTAGCATCACATCTGCCCACATGAAAGTAACCGAAGCTACTTGGTTGTCTTCTGCGGAGATGAAGTAAGCAAGTCTTTCAAAAGTTTCTGGTGTTGGCATTGGGGATACTTTTATCGCCACAGCATCGTCTTTTGCCAGTGCAGCTTCGTCCACCTTGCCATCTTTCGTGTATGCATAAACTGCATTTGCTTTGCTGTTCAGGTGGATAGTCCAGTCCCCAGATTCCTGTGGAGTGATGAAAATAGAATATTTGCCTGCTCCTATGTTTTTGCCGGCAATGCTTACACCAGTGCTGAATTCTATGATCGAAGGGTTATTTGCGCCGGCTCTCCATGAGACGCCATATTTTTCCAGCTCACCGAATACTTTTCTCCCTTTTACTGCAGGCGAGGAGTAGTCAATGCTGATTTTGGTGAAGCCTACTACTTGGGAGATTGAAGCAGCCGGGCTTGGTGCTGGTGCTTGTAGCTGCGCAAAAGATGTGGTGGAAACTGAGAAAAAGAGTACTAGAGCAAATGCCGATAAAAAGAGTTTATTGTTTTTCATGAGTCTGTCAATTGTTATTGGATTTATAATAATGGCAAGCTATACCAATTTATTCAAATGGAGATTACAAGGAACTTTGAATATTTAAATGTCAAACCTTTTGGTGAAATAGCTACTCCCGAGGGAATGGTTTCTGACTTGGTCTATAGAAAACATACTTAAACCACTGGTTTGTTAGTTTCTAAGATTTTGTTTTTAATGGTTTTCATCAAGTTCTTCGGATAGGTTCTGTTTCCTATAAATAGGTCGGTCATAAAGGATATAGCATAGTCTCCATATTTTCTCAATAGTAAGTTTCGGATAGTTCGATAGCCATAAAACCATTTTGCTGCTGACTGAGAGGTGTTAAGTTCAGGCAATAATTCTTTTTCTAGTTTTTGTTGATAAAGAGTCCCTGCCTTTTCTGGATTCAAGGCAGATTCGATGATAGCTTCTGCTGCCAATTCTCCACTCCACAGGGCATTGGAAATCCCTTCTGCTGTCACCGAGTCGGCAAATCCTGCTGCATCCCCAATCAGGAAAACATTTTTCCTGTAAAAGCCATCCGTGCGTGGAGATATTGGAATCTGAAAACCATGAGCCTTTTCACTCAGGATTTCTTTAATTCCCAGTTTTTCCACATACTTTTTGTAATAGCTCTTCAGGTCTATTCTTGTTCTGCGCGTGGATGCTATACCAAGCGAAAGGTGGTTGTTTTTGGGAAAACTCCACGCATATCCATAGGGAACGCTATCCATGTCAAATCGCACATCTTTGGATAGTCGCTCGAAATCCTCCGGATTAACTTCTACTTCATACTCTAAAGCGGGTATGAGTGTTCTCGTTTCTTTCCATCCTGCTAGCCTAGCGGTGGGACTGAGTGCCCCATCTGCAGCAATGATAAACTTTGCATGGAGGTCGCCTTGATTGGTATGTAGCGTAAGAATATCGCCAAAAGTGATGTCTTTAAGCTTATGTCCTTCTTTTATTTCTACTCCAAGTTCTTTCGCTTTTCCAATCAGAAAACTGTCAAATTCATCTCGCATGACCATGCTTATTACTGGCACATCTCGCTCAGCATTAAGCACTCTCTGTTCACCTTCCAAATAGAGCTTAATCTGATAGAACTCACATTCTACAACTGATGAAATATCAAAAGGTAACTTCCGTCTCCCCCGGTAGACCAATCCTCCACCGCAGGTTTTATACCTTGGCAAGGTTTCCTTTTCAATTATAACTGTGGACACTCCTTTTTTCGCTAGATAGTAAGCCGCCATAGCACCTGAAGGGCCGCTGCCTATTATCGCTACATCATATAGACTCATAAAATTGAAAGAAAATCCATGTTAAAACGAAATTGCAAAGAAATATAGAATCAATGCCCATTTTTATTTCTGAAGGTCTTTTTTTTAATATCACCGGGGATTTGGATTTTTTCACCCAGAAGACAATCTTATCCCCGCTCCGGAAGCTTGGATCGATCATTTTTATTTTACACCTTTTACTTCTTACTATTTAAAAACAGATCGCTTCATTCCTTCGTTGTTCCCGATGACGCTGGCCGGACTCCCGTCTTCTGTCTTACGCTAATTCTTCTCCAATTCCTTTTTGATAAAAGCCACACTTAGAGGAATCTGTCTGACGGATCTTGAGCTTTCGTCCTCTATGCTCAAATACTCAGTTCCTTGCTTTTTAGATTCCTTGATCAGTCCGGCGATGTCTATGTCACCTGTCCCTAGGACTACATTGGTTTCTACATCTCCATGCCCGTCCTTTGATCCTGGAGTTCCATTTTTGCGGTCTTTGAGATGAAGTACGGGGAATTTTCCCGGATATTTTTTCATAATCTTCAGCGGATCACCACCACCCATTTTCACCCAGAATACATCCATATTGAAAGCGAAGTTTTTGGCATTTTTAAGCATATAATCAAATGTGACTCCTTTGCCGTTTTTCGCAAACTCATAGCCGTGCGGATGATAAAGGAATGTGATTCCTTCCTTTTTCAGTTCTTCGCCCACAGCATTGAAGAGAGCAGTTGCTATTTTTATTTCCTCAATGGAAATCGGGCCATCAGTATGAGGTATCCAATAGCAGGTGACATATTTTGCATCATACTTCTTCGCTTGATCAATAATGGGTTGCAGGTCTTTGGTTAGTTGATTGTAGTCAGCTCCTACACCGATGACAGAAAGATTATTGTCTGCTAGAAGTTTTGCATATGCATCATCAGACATTCCGTATCCGCCACCGCCTTCCAGTGCAGAGATTCCCCATTCTGAAATTAGTTGGTGATACTTGACTGGGTCTATTTTCATTTCGTTGCGAAGGGAATAGAGCTGAAGTGCCACTTCCTGTGCATGGAGCTTCATGAGTGGTGACATTATAAACAGGAAGAGAAATAATAATTTGACGCGTATTTTCATTTTAGGATTTGATTGGGTTTGACCTAAAATATCGATTATTCTTCAGTTTTCGAAAGGAATCCTTAAATTCAAGCTTATCTCTGCGCTATGAACTCTGATCGACGAAAATTTATCCAAAATACCTCCCTGATGGGACTCGCTATGTCTATTTCACCTTCTTTTTCTTTTGCTCAAAACCGTGATGAAGTTATAGGTCACGGAGATTTTCAATATCAGGTTGACCAGAAATGGGGTATGCTTGACCCTTCCAAAGTACCTGTGAATAACTGTCACGAGATGGTGATGGATCGCAAAGGAAGGATGATCATGGTCACTGATGAACCTAAAAACAATGTCATTGTCTACGATCAATCCGGGAAGTTTCTTAGTGCATGGACACTTGGAATGGATCGTGCGCATGGCCTGACCTTAGTGGATGAAGGCGATGCGGAATATCTATGGATCTCTGATAATGCAGGTAGAGTAGTGAAAACGACACTGGAGGGGACGATAGTGGCTGAAATAGCTACTCCGGTAAAAGAAGGAATATACACTGAGAAAATGTCCTATGTGCCTACAGAGACTACAGTCGCGCCTAATGGAGATTTGTATGTGGCGGATGGCTACGGCTCCCAGTTTTTTTTACACTATGACAAAGACGGAAAGTTCGTTCGGAAATTCGGTGGTAGTGGATCAGGTGATGCGCAGTTCAGCACCGCACATGGTATCACGGTGGATCAGCGTGGCGGTAAAGCTCCCACCTTGCTTTGTACTTCGCGAGGCCATAATTCTTTCAAGCGATTTACCATGGATGGGGAATACATAGAGACTATATTTTTGCCAGGTGCATTTGTGTGCCGTCCGGTTATTCATGGAGATAATCTATATGCTGGGGTATGCTGGTCGAGACTTAGGTATTTAGAGCAAACGCCGGATTCAGGATTTGTGACTATTTTGGATAAAGACAATAAGGTGGTTTCTAATCCTGGGGGTACAGCCCCAGAATATAGAAATGGAGATCTTCAGTTGATGGTACAGTCAGAAGCGATCTTCAAGCATTGTCATGATGTGTGCATAGATCAGGATGAAAATATCTATGTGTGTCAGTGGAATGCAGGGAAAACTTATCCGATTAAGCTTATCAGAGTTTAGTATATTCCTGTGGTTTACTAATGGTAGGTGATTTGAAGTCTATTAAATTTTGAAATCTTTCAATCCGCGACAGCGGACAAATTTTTAAAATTATTGAATTATGAAAAAGATAACTGTAGGCTGGTTTGAAATACCGGTAAATGACTTGGGAAGAGCGATTTCTTTTTACCAGAAGGTTTTTGATTGTTCGCTTCAACAGATCGACATGGGGGAATTCCAGATGGCATTGTTCCCGGGTGAAGGTGAAGGAAAAGGCGCTGAGGGAAGCTTGGTTTCTCACAAGGATTTTTATGAGACAAGTAATTTAGCAGGGACACTGATCTATTTTTCTTCCGATGACGTATCTATCGAGCTGGCAAAAGTGGAAGAGGCTGGAGGAACTATACAGATACCCAAAAAGATGATTTCGCCCGAAAATGGTTATATGGGTGTTTTTTTGGATTCTGAAGGTAATCGAATAGCTCTTCATTCTATGAAGTAACCTTTCTTCAAATTGGCCTTATAAATTTTTTTTGTCACAATTTTAGTGTAATGGGATTAGCCTATACACTGAAATTTATAATTTACAATTCAACTTAGTTTAGAAAATTTTTATGCTGCTTACTAAAGGTTTATTGCTTTCCGAGGAGAATATTACAAATCTAGAGTATATCCAAAGGAAAATTGCGATGATATTTGCACTTTTAGCTTTTGCTCTATTATTGGTATTAGTGATTTCAGATGTGATTCTTGGAATGTCTCCCGTGATAATTTGGGTTAAAATTGGACTTGCACTCCCTTTTTTGGCTGCCTATTTTCTAGTTTCCAAGTATGGTAAAGCGCAAATTACTCTTAATGTGCTGCTGCTGCTCACCCATGTAGTAATCTGTTTCAATTTTCTATATAATGACGGAAGTGACGGCCCTACTATCTATGTTTTTTTCTTGATGCTGGTCCTATATTCCTTGATGATTCAGGGTTGGCTCAAGGTTTTGTGGTTTGTATGTTCTCTCTCTATGTTTTTCGTGCTTTTCTATGCAGAAGCATATGGGTATATAGAAGTAGAAAATTTTTATGAAGGGATTCAAAATCAGTTTTTAGATCACACATTCGCTATACTTTGGATAAGTGTTTTCGTGTTTACGGTGCTTCATTTTTTTACCAAAAGCTACCAAAACCTCAATCATTTACTCTACACCATAAAGCAGCGACAAGATCAAACTTTGGAAGAAGTGAAAATGCTAAATGATCAAAAGAATAAATTAATAGCAATTCTTTCTCACGATCTCAAAAACCCCATTGGCATGCTTCATACCACGCTGGGACTTGTGGAGAAAGATGCTTTTGAACCGGGCGAAATGGAGCTAATTCTTAGCAATTTGAAAGGTCAAACCTACCATTTGAATAAAGTACTAAACAATACGCTGACCTGGGTGATGACCGAATTGGAGGATACACCTATCAAACTTTATCAGATTAGCTTGACAGAGCTGACGGAGGAAATGAAAGATATGATGCTGGTTCAGGCAATAGAGAAAAATCAGACTATTGAGGTTTCAATCGAAGGAGAGGATCTTGATATTTCATTAGAAATCAATGAGATAAGGATCATTTTAAAAAACTTGTTGGATAATGCTATCAAATTTTCTCCTCTGAATTCCATAATTAATTTAGATCTTAAGATATTCAAAGATAAATTAAGTTGGTCGGTCTGTAATAAGGGAGCAACTATTTCACCGGCAGATCAAAAAGTGCTATTTTCTTTCCGGGCTAGAACCTCTTATGGCACCAAGAAAGAAAAGGGCACAGGGGTTGGTTTGCCACTGTGCAAAAGAATTGCAGACAAAATCAAATATGATCTGGTCTATTCCACCTCTGAGGATCAGCGAAATTGTTTTACATTGACCAAAAAATTGAGCTAAAGAATCACTACTCTTAAGCTCATAGCGCCATGTGCACCGATCACTAAAGACTGCTCAATATCGGCAGTTTTGGAAGGACCAGCGATAAATACTCCAAAGCCGGATTTCGTCATTCCGATTCGCTCGTAAGCTTCGTGCATATTCCCTACGATATTTTCTTTCCTGATCACGATCACCAAATGTGCTGTGATGAAAGGAATAGCTCTCAAATCCAGATTACTTTCATCCAGCCAAATTGCTGCATTCTCAGCAGAAGCAACTTGCCCTTCGATAATTGCCAAATCCAAATCTGCAAAACCGGCAGGATGCAGCGGTAATTGACAATTGGTAAATTTCTCAAATGTAAGGGAAGAGCTATAGATTTTTGGAAATTCAGATTCTGCAATCAGCTGCTCCAATTCTTCCTTGCTAACCACAGTGCCTTTATTGCCATTCAAAGAATTAGTGTAAGTTTCTACAAGATCAGTAGCAACAGCGAAATCAGGGATATCTGGGAGTGGTTTCTCTTCGAGGTTAAGTCCTTTGATCGCTGCCAATATGGATACTTTGCTGCTCATTTTCATGTGTTTATAATTTGATTTTCAAAGGCCACATGGAATCTCGCATACATTATAATCATCCTAGCGTGTGACTTTGGAGTCATGCTCGATTTCTATTCTTTTTGTACCAGTCTTTGAATGATTCTGTTGGTAGTTCCGGTAGATTTCTGCCTTTTCCCCATACATTCAGTGGATTGTATATGATGCTGTCTGGCAATGTCTTCAAAGAGGCACGCATCAGTTGCCCAGAAATCTTATAGGCTAGTGGACTTGTGAATATACCATCTGCCAATTTCATCGAAAGTCCTTTCAGAGAAGATCCTTGTGCCTTGGTGATTTCCTGTCTCCATTCGTACAGTTGTTCGTGAATGTTGATTTTCACAGGACATACGTCAGAGCAGCTACCGCAAAGTGTGGAGGCAAAAGGTAATGTACTGTATTTCTTCAGATCGATTCCCGGAGAAAGTATGGATCCTATTGGACCAGGGACGGTGCTTCCGTAGCTGAATCCACCACTTCGGCGGTAGATAGGGCAAGTATTCATACAGGCTCCACAGCGTATGCATTTCAGGGAATTTCTGAATTTCTCTCTGCCGAGTTGCTTGGTTCGGCCATTATTTACCAGGATCAGGTGAAGTTCCTTGCCTGGAGATGGACTTCGGAAATGCGAGTTGTAATTTGTGATGGACTGACCAGTAGCTGATCTAGCAAGAAGCCTAAGGAAAACTCCTAGGTCTTTTCTTCTTGGAATCAGCTTCTCTATTCCCATGCAGGCAATATGTGTATCTGCCAGATGAACGCCCATATCGGCATTGCCTTCATTGGTACAAATGACAAACTCACCCGTTTCTGCAACCGCGAAGTTTACACCTGTGATTGCTACTTTGGCTTGTAGGAATTTTTCACGTAGATGCAAGCGTGCTGCATGGGTAAGGTACACCGGGTCAATATTCCCTTTTTCGGTATGAAGTCTTTCATGGAAAATGGCTGAGATATCAGACTTTTTTAAGTGAATAGCCGGCATCACGATATGGCTTGGTGGTTGCTTGAGAAACTGAATGATCCGCTCTCCCAAATCTGTATCTACCACATCAATGCCTTGTTCCTCCAAAAATGGGTTCAAATGACACTCTTCCGTGAGGATAGATTTGCTCTTGACTACATCCTTGCAATTCTTTTCTTCAAGTATTTTTCCGATGATCTGATTATGCTCTGCTGCGTTTTCTGCCCAGTGGACTTTTATGCCATTGGCAGTGGCATTTTTCTCTAATTCTTCGAGATAGAAATCCAGTTTGGAAAGGGTATGATCCTTGATTTGGGAAGCCAGTTCACGCAGCTCTTCCCATTCAGGGATTTGATGGATGGTTGCGTCCCGCTTTTCGCGTACGATCCAAAGTGTTTCATCATGCCATTTTGCACGAGCTACATCCTTTAGAAATACCGTCGCATTCTCTGGATGATTCATGAGATGACTTGGTTTAAGATTTCTGCAAAATGCATGAGTTGAACATTGTTTTTTTCTCGGGTGGCGATTCCCTGCATGTGCATGATACAGGACATGTCGCCGCCAACGATGATTTCTACACCTTTTTCCATATGATCTGCGATTCGGTCTTTACCCATTTGCACGGAGATAGCTTCTTCGCTTACTGCGAAAGTTCCGCCGAATCCACAGCACTCGTCTTTTCTGGTCAACTCCACTACTTCCAATCCTTCCAAATCTTTCATCAGCTGAAGAGTTTTGTTGAATTTGGGTTCATTTAGTTCGGAATCACTTGCGAGCCTGAGCCCGCGAAGTCCATGACAGGAAGCATGGAAGCCGATTTTGTGAGGGAAACTACCTTTGATCGAATCAACTTTCAGAACGTCGGTGATAAATTCACTGAGTTCGTAAATATTGGATTGTACGTGTTCTTGGTTTATCTGGAGCTTATCTATTGTAGGTGAATGATCTTTTACATGCAAAACGCAGCTGCCAGATGGGGCTACGATGTAGTCAAATCCTGCAAAATCACGGATGAATTTGGATGTAGTTCCCGCAGTATCTGCTTCGAAACCCGCATTGGACATCGGCTGACCACAGCAGGTTTGATTCAGTGGATAAGTGACTTTGCAGCCTAGTTTTTCCAGTAATTCTAAAGTTGCTATCGCTACATTTGGATAAAACTGATCAATGTAGCAGGGGATAAACAGGCCGATATGCGGGGTGTCTTTTTTCATGTGTTTATAATTGATTTTTATAGGTTACATGGAATCTCGTATGGAGAATCGTCATCGCTTTATGTAATTCCTGTGATATGCTCGATTTCATTGGTATTGTAAATTAAGCCATCTGTTCCATTGATACCAGCATGGCTGCGCCTAATGCAGAGCCATTCGGGAAATCACTTGGAATGATCGTTAATTCCGGGAGTTTTTTGCGCAGCATCTCTACAAAGATGTCGTTGGCGTTGAAGCCACCGTCTATGAACAGTCTGCCTACTGGCGCATTGTCCAAGACAAGTTTGATAGCTGCAAATTGAAGATCCGTGAGCTCATGGATAAAGGTGTAATACGCTTCATTGAACTCCGAAAAACGCGACCAGTCATTTTCAATGGCTTGATCTAAACCATAATCGTCCGGCTTTAGGTATTGAAAATGAATTCGTTTGCCTTTATGATCTCTTACTCTTTCAAAAAGAGTCTCACTGAATTTTAGTTTCTTGTAGGTTCCAAGGGGCATCTGGAAGTGTTCATACAGCTTTTCTACTTGGTATTTGTGTTCTTCTCCGATGAATAATCTCGAGATTTTGATAGGATCTCCTTGAATGCTAAGAAACTGTAGGCAATCTCGCTTGAGCTCCTTTTTGGTGAGCTTGGTTTTGTTGAAGGGATTGATACAGATCGCCCAAGTGCCGGTAGAAAGCAGGGCAAAAGGCTCCGTTTCTTGTTTGATATATGGCAATAGAGCCGAGGAGGAATCATGTACACCTATGCCACAAGGAATATTTCCAAGCTCGGGCTTGGTCTTCAAAAGAGTATTTCCCGGAACAATTGGAGGGAGGAGCTTGCGGATTTCCTCTCTATTCACCCACTCATGATAGTCGTTTGCCTCATAGTCCCAAAGCCCCGTATGACATCCGATACTGGTGTAATCAGAGACCATTTCACCGGTGAAAAGGAAACTTAGATACTGGGGAAAATGAAATGAATGCTTTATTTTTTTGAAGAAATCCGGTTTGGCGTATTTGATGAAGTACAGCTGCAAGCCCGAATTGAGCATAGCTAATGGGGGAGAGGAAGTGGCTTGGCAAAAGGTCATTTTCCCTCCGTTTTCTTCATAAAACCTACTTAAAAGATCTTCTGGGAAAGGCTTGAGGTAATCATAAAGAGGCGTGGCAGGAACACCATTCTCATCTGTATGCACGAAAGAAGCTCCATGACAGGAAAAATTCAGCCGCATGATCTGATAATCCGGAGATTTCAGGGCTTCCTTAAAGGTCCTCAGCATCCATTCTTCCAGCGGAGCCAGAGGTTCACTTGGGAAATTGTCTTCGTCTGGGATTTCATCTAGACGTATATAGGAACTGTGTACTTCGGTTAAATTTTCATCAAAAAGAAAGAACTTCTTGTTAGTCTTGCCTATATCAAAAACAGCCGTTACTGGGATTTTACTCATAGCTACGCTGTCAAAGCGATTTTCGGATGATCATTTTGAACGGACTTTTAAGTGGGATTTTATCCTCTACTCCTAATATTTGATTTGCGATCGTGGTACCCATTTCTACAAAGTCAGTGGAGATAGTGGTGATTCCTTCTGCCAAAATCTCCTTCAGAGGAGTCTCGTTGTACGAGATTAGTCCTATGTCTTTCCCAAGTTGGAGGGATTGTTCACGGGATTTTTTTACAATATTGGCAAGGTCGGTCTCTGCCAAAACGATGAATGAATCGCCTTCATAAAGTTGTTCATCGTCGATTCCATCTAGGATCAAGTTGTTGAAATTGTGGAAAAAGCAAAAACGCTTAAAACCGTCAATGATCTCAACTGGGTACATGTCTCCTTTCGGGAAAACCAGAATCAATCTCGTGTATTTCCTCAAGTGGGTAATACCTGACTCCAATGCCTCAAGAATATCTCTGGCAAAATCCTGATAAACTCCCGGGAATTCGTTTTCATGATCTTTCACGTCACGATCCATTATCAGGAGTTTATCTTTAGGAATTTGTTGAATCAAGTCATAGCAGGTTTCCGGATGGTTATTCTCATCGAAGAAATGCGGTGCTAAGACATAGTAATTGTAGAGCCCCAGATTTCTCTCCAAAAGGTTTTCGAAGATCGTGCGATTGTAATGGTGGATTTGTAGATCTACCGTCGCTTGATTTCCTAAAGTGTCTACTATGGAATAATAGATGATCTTCTTATAAGAGCTCAGCTTATTGAAAATCAATAACACCTTTACCTTGTTAGCCATATTAGTAGAATTCACGTAGAAGCCTTTACCTCTCACAGAAGTGATGATGCCACGATCCCGCAGTTCATTGTAAGCTTTTTCTACCGTGTCACGCGAGAGTAGAAAGTCAAAACTCGTTTCATTGATAGAAGGGATCCTATCACCGATTTTGAGCTTACCTCTATCTAGATCATCGAGAATGAGATTGACTACTTGCATATACTTAGGAGTTCGCGAATCCGTATGGATCTTTTCCGATTTGTCAACTAACATAGCATTTTGGGTTATTGTTGGGGGTACTAAGGGTAATCGAGGTTTATTAATTAATATTTTATCTTGGGAATGCAGCAGCTAGTCCGCCATCAACATTCAGCATATTTCCAGTTGTTTTACCTAGCTGACCACTTACGAACACGAATGCTGCGTTTGCGATGTCGCTGGTTTTTACACTTTCTTTCAATAAGGTACGATTTGCATAGTACTGAGGCAAGTCTTTTACTTCAATCCCATAGGCTTTAGCGCGATTTTCGCCCCATCCACCTTCCCAGATGTTTGAGTTTTCGATTACCGCATCAGGATTCACCACGTTGACTTTGATTTTATCTTCAGCCAATTCAGCAGCCATTAATCTGGACATGTGAAGTTGTGCTGCTTTGGCAGTACCGTAAGCCACATTTTTCGGCCCGGCTACCAAGCCATTTTTACTTGCAATGTTTACAATATCTCCACCATGGCCTTGAAGCTTCATGATTTTGACTCCAGCTTTGGAGATGTGATATTGACCCATCACCAAGATATCATTCAGTCTGTCCCAGTCTTGGTCTGTATGATCTTCGAAAGACTTGCTGATAGAGATTCCGGCATTATTTACCATGATATCCACTCCGCCAAATTGCAGGCAAGTAGCTTCCATTGCTGCTTCTAGACTTTTCCCATCAGTCACATCTAGTTTCACTGCTAAGAATGCGTCTTTTCCATATTTCTTCAAAAGTGCGTCACTAGTCTGCTGCAGTCTGTCTCCGTCAATGTCTGTGACCACTACGCAGGCACCTTCTTGAATATATTTCTCTACGATAGCCAAACCGATTCCGCCAGCACTTCCAGTGACCAACGCTACCTTTCTAGAAAGTGGTTGCTCTTTAGGCATTCTCTGAAGTTTTGCTTCTTCAAGTAACCAATACTCAATATTGAATGCTTCCTGAAGCGGCAATGAAACGTATTTAGAAACAGCTTCAGCACCACGCATTACATTGATTGCATTGATGTAGAATTCACTTGCGACTCGGCTAGTTTGCTTATTTTTTGCGTAGCTAAACATTCCAACTCCTGGCCAAATGAGGATTACCGGATTTGGATCGCGCATCGCAGGACTATTTGGATGCTTATGTGTCCCGTAATAATCCGCGTACATTTCTCTATAGCTCTGGAAAGCTGATTCGAGTTTTTCCTTTAAAGCAGCCAGATCAGAAAGATCTGCATCCGCGGCGATGTCCATTACCAAAGGAGAAATTTTTGTTCTCAAGAAGTGATCAGGACAGCTGGTTCCCATAGGAGCCAATTTACCCAAGTCATGACTGTTGATAAATTGAAGCACTTCTGGAGCATCGGTGAAGGTGCCAACCATTAGATTTTCTGAGGAGGCAAGACCTCTTAACAGAGGAGCAAGTTTAGCTGCTTGACTTTTTCTCTTTTCAGGAGCTAGAGATTGTACTTTTTCTCCTCCGAAAACAGGGCGTTTTTTGCCGTAATTCTGAGCTAGGTATTCAGAAGCAGTTTCAATTACTTCCAAGCTGTTGAGATAGCATTCGAAAGCAGTATCGCCCCAAGTGAAGAGTCCATGTCCACCGAGCATGATGCCACGGATTCCAGGATTATCGTCAAGTGCCTGCTTTAGTTGTAGACCAAGATCAAAACCTGGTTTTTGCCATGGCACCCAAGCGATCTGACCGTTCCAGAGATCCTGTGTGATCTGCTCTCCATCTTTAGCTGCAGCTATAGCAATGGCAGCATCTGGGTGAAGGTGATCTATGTGCTTGAATGGCAGGAAAGAGTGCAATGGAGTATCAATAGAAGGCGCTTTAGACTTAAGGTCGTAGATACAGTGATTGAAAAGCTCAACCATTTCGTCTTCAAATTCCAAACCTCTGTAGATTCCTTTCAAAGCGCGAAGCTTGTCCACATAAAGACCTGCCAAGCCAGCTTTTGTCAAGGTTCCAATGTCTCCACCAGAGCCTTTTACCCACATCACTTCCACCTGCTCATTGGTTAAAGGATCTGCTTCGTAAGTTTTGCAGCTGGTGTTTCCGCCACCGTAATTGGTGATTCTCAGATCGGCTCCAAGTATATTTGAACGGTAAATAAGAAGATCAACTTCTTTGCCCTCAAGTTTGGATGCTACTGCATCATCCCAGAGGTAACTTACATGCTTAAAGTTTTGTGTTGTTATGCTCATTGCGTTTCGCAGATTGTTCTGATAGTGAATATGGGTGAAAAGATTGCCTCAGGTATCCTGTGCTGTCTTGAAGACCTAAAGTTTTTTATCGATTTTTTAGATTGATAATGGTTGTAATATTTTGATATTTTAAATAAAGTATTCAAGATGATTTGTTGGAAAGTATTTTATAGAATTTAATTTTGTTTGGGTCCATAAAATAGCAGAGTGGCAAAGATTACTTCCACAAGCTTGAGGTTTTGAAAATTCTGAGAGATCCAGAAAACTTTTTCACGACTGTAATCTAAAAAGTAATAATTAGAATGCATAAAGGTTACTTATGTTAGTGACCACCGAGAATACAATCTAAATGCTTGTGCAATTCATTATTTGTAATCTCGCAACTGGAGAAATTCCTCTAAATGTTGCTTAAGTGGTTTTTAGATGGATGTTATTTTTTGGTTATCAATTTGTTTGAATTAGCCTTGGGGTACACTCTTCTAGTCAGTTGTCTAAACTAGTTGATTTGGAATAATCCAGTTTTATCATATATTATTCGTAAGGAATTTTCCTCATCATAAAAGCATTGAAACGTAAAATAATGGCTTCAATTTACGTTTAGAGTTCTTTTCCGAGTTGATTTAACGGGAAATTGAAAGGTATCTTCAAAGCTTTTATTTCTTTCTCCTTTAGATGAGGTTGACACTGGGTTATATATTTTAAGATTCTGGGATGTCACTTACTGGAAGTTTAATGTACCTCAAAGTCCTTATTTGAAGCCCTTTTTTTAACCAAATCGAGTAATTACACAACAGCAACTCAATCAGAATGAAAATCACAGAAGACCAAATAGCTTCATTTTCTTACACAGACTTTCATGTTAGTTCCCTAGATCTTTTGCGTGAGCGATTCTCAAAACAAAATATTGATTTTGAGCATGTCATCCATAAGATTCAGGCGTTTCAGATAGCTATTCCCAGTGCAGCTTTGGGAAATGGCAGAGCGAGTAATAAGCGATCAAGAACAGGTGGAGGGCCGAGAAATCTTAATGAAAAGTTAGAAGATATAGGATTGTTGCAACAGTTGACTTGCAAGACAAATTCTGTGTCTGTCTATATTCCATGGGATTTGCCAGAGGATTATATGGAAGTAAAGGATTTGGCAAAAGAGCTAAATCTTGACTTCGACACGATGAACAGCACCAGTTCGCAGGATAAAAACCAAAAGGAATACGCCAAATTGGGATCCTTAGGCAACCCTAATAAAACTATTCGTGAAGAAGCCATCGCTCATAATGAGGATGTGATCAACATAGGTGAAAAACTTGGGAGCAAAGGGTTGACAGTTTGGATGGCTGATGGGAGTAATTTCCCAGGGCAGTCCAATTTCAGAAGTTCACTCAATTGGACGGAGGAATCACTTCGTGAAATCTACGAATTCATGCCTTCAGATTGGGGTATGATGCTGGAATACAAGCCTTACGAACCGAATTGTTACCATACCGTAGTTCCGGATTGGGGGACATCTTCTATGCTTGCCAAGAGATTGGGTTCACGGGCAAAGGTACTAGTGGATCTTGGAAATCACTTGCCGAAAACAAATATTGAGCAAATCGTAGCTACACTGATGTATCAAAACCTGCTCGCTGGCTTTCATTTTAATGATAGTAAATATGGTGATGACGATCTGAATCCAAGTAGTATCAAGCCTTATCAGTTATTTTTGATTTTTTGTGAGTTAATCAGTGGCGACCAAGATGAAGCTCAAGCCTGGGATAATATTTCTTGGATGATTGATGCAAGTTACAATACGCAAGATCCTTTGGTCGATTTAATTCAAGCATTGGAATCAATAGCTATTGCTTACGCAAAAGCACTTCTGGTAGATAGGAAGAAACTTCATGAATGCCAGCAGAACGGGGAAGGATCACTAGCACAGGAAATTTTACAAATGGCTTATTTGACAGATGTGAGGCCTTTAGTGTGTGAAGCTAGAGTTATGGCTGGAGGAGCAGCAGAACCTTTGGAGGCGTATAGAATTTTGATGATTCGTAATAAATTGGTTCATGAGCGCGGAAGGAAATCTTATAATTCAATTTTTTAGCCAGAAGTAAATCTTATTATCTTAGGGCATGTTGAAACGCTACGCTTTACCCCATGCCTTACTTTTTCTCACTTCTTTACTAGTGTTTACAGCTTGTAGTACCAAAGCGGAAAATAAAGTAAACGAAGAAAAAAAGACTAACATTATTTTTATCCTCGCAGATGACCTGGGTTATGGGGATCTGGGTTTTTTGGGTCAACAATACATAGAAACTCCAAATATCGACCGGCTTGCCAAAGAAGGTATGTTTTTTACAAATCATTATTCTGGAGCCACCGTCTGTGCACCATCTAGATCAGCATTTTTGACAGGCTTGCATACTGGACATACGCCGATTAGAGGTAACAAAGAAGTAAAGCCTGAAGGTCAGTTCCCCATGCCGGATTCTATTCCTACAGTTGCCATGGTGATGGAACGTGCAGGTTATAAAACCGGTGCTTTTGGGAAATGGGGTTTGGGTTTTATAGGCACTACCGGAGATCCTGGTCAGCAAGGTTTTGAGCAATTCTATGGCTACAACTGCCAGCGATATGCGCATAGATATTACCCAGCCCATCTATGGCACAACAGTGAAAAAATTATTCTGGAAGGAAATGGATGGATGGAGAAAACAGTTTTTGCTCCTGATGTCATTCAGAAAGAGACTATTTCATTTATAGAAAGCAACAAGGATAAGCCCTTCTTCCTCTTTATGCCTATTGTATTGCCTCATGCGGAACTGGCAGCACCTGACGATGAGATTTTTCAAAAATACAGAGCCAAATTTGCTGATGAAAAGCCGTTTCCAGTTAGAGAAGGATCTGAATATGGTCCTGACCTTAATATTGCCGCCTATCAGTCACAGCCTTATCCACATGCTGCTTTTGCGGCAATGGTGGAGCGGATCGATGTATATTTAGGAGAGGTGTTGGCAAAATTAGACGAGTTGGGATTGTCTGAAAATACCTTGATCATTTTTGCTTCGGATAACGGTGCTCATCAAGAAGGCGGTGCTGATCCGGACTTTTTCAATAGTAACGGGCCGTATCGAGGACATAAACGAGACTTATACGAAGGTGGTGTACGTACACCTATGATTGCTTGGTGGCCTGGTAAGATTAAAGCTGGTTCACAGAGTGATCACATCTCAGCATTCTGGGATTTGCTGCCGACTTTTGCTGACGTAGCTGGCGCAAAAGTGCCTAATAACATTGATGGGATTTCATTCTTGCCTGCGTTATTGGATCAAAAGGATCAGCGGGAGCACGAATTTTTGTATTGGGAATTTCATGAGCAAGGCGGTAAACAAGCTGTGAGACAGGGGAAATGGAAGGCCGTGAAGCTTCAGATTTTTGGTAATGATAAGCCAACGATTGAGCTCTATGATCTAAGTGTTGATGTGAGTGAGGAGAATAATATTGCAGCAGAACACCCTGGGAAAGTAAAGGAACTGGAAGGATTAATGAATTCTGCCCATACTCCAAATTCTATTTTTGGTTTATTGCCTTCAGAACGCAAATGAGAAAAACACTAGGGTAAAATGAGAAAAGGCGAAGAAAAATCCCCGCCTTTTCGAACCAATCTATTTACTGTAATATTTTTGAATATTTGAATATAATTAAGTGATAGAAATCGAGTGTCCTTCTCTGTCCTGTTTTAGTCTTATCTATTCATAATATTATTACTTGAGTACAATTTAAAAGAAGATAAATTAAATAGTCTCTATATACGCTATTCTGCCAGTAAGCGAATTCTCTTTGGTCAATGGGTTGGAAGACCGATGACCGAAGACCGGAGTAAACC
>NZ_MSSW01000076.1 GCF_002150685.1 Algoriphagus antarcticus | reverse complement strand
AATTGATATACTTCACTCTACTTCTGCTGATAAATTTTACGTTGGGCATTCCAATAATCCCAAAAGAAGAATTACAGAACATAATGAGAGCACTTTTCACACCTATACCTCCAAATTTAGATCATGGGAAGTAGTATTATTCCAAGTGGCAGGTTCACAATCTGATGCCCTGCGAATCGAAAAACAAAAAATAGCGCCCAGGGGAAACTCTATGCTGCCTAACCTTATCCTCGAAACCTTTAATATCTATTCTGGACTGGTCTACCGGAGTGATCCTGTTGACCAAAGTTTACTGGTGGCTTTAGGTCTTGTGTGTTTTTTATCGGGTTAGAATTTGAGATATTGTGAAAAAAAAGAAGGTTAATTACCAACTTTTGAGTACCCAGTTGCTTTTTATGCTAGAACTAAAGAAAATACTACAGGAAAAATTTCAGTTCGAAAATCCAAAAATCGATAAGCTTATTGGCTATTTCAACATCAATTATGCAGTCGAGGATAGGGCTACCAAATACATTTTTAAAACTTATCGATTTGATCAAGAGCTTTTTGATATCATAGAGGCAGAAAACGAAGCACTGCTCCATCTTAATCAGATGGAAGTGGGAAAATATCCCAATCCCGTCCCTACTTTGCAAGGTGAATCTATCTTTTTAGCTGAAATAGATGGCAATCCAACAAGCTGTAGATTGCTCACTTTTCTGGAAGGAGCTTTTCTGGGAGATCAAGAACCGACTAAGAAACTTTATGAATCTTTAGGTACTTTCTTGGGAAAGTTGGATCGCTCCCTGCATACTTTCAAGAGCTATACCCTCAAAGCAAGAAAGCTGGATTGGGATATTCAATTCCTTCACCTTAATAAAGCCTTGATCGAGGATATCGAAAATCCGCAAGACCGCACTTTGGTCCGCTATTTTTTTCTCCTATACCAAGAGAATGTCGCTCCGATTTTGCCGGGATTACGGCATCAGATCATCCATAACGACGCCAATGAGTGGAATATTTTATTCCAAAACGGAACAGTTTCAGGGATTATAGATTTCGGAGATCTAACCTATTCACCGCTGATCAATGAGGTCGCTATCGCGATGACTTATATCTGCTACGACAAAGAAAACCCTTTGGATTGGACAGCTGATTTCTTGAAAGCCTACCACCGAGCCATTCCTTTGGAACCAAAGGAATTGGATGTTTTATATTATCTGATTGCTGCTCGGCTATGTATTTCAGTATGTCAATCAGCCCATGCCAGAAAGGTAGATCCCCAAAATAGCTATGCTTCAATCAGCGAAAACGCAGCCTGGCAAATGCTTAGAAAATGGGTTGCCATCAATCCGCTTGGTGCTACAAACACCTTTAAGAAAGCCTTGAATTTACCGATTGCGGAAGTACCAAGCTTGGAATCCCAACTTGTACGAAGACACCAATCCATCAGCCCGCTCCTCTCCATTAGCTACAAAAAGCAACTTTCTGTCACTGGCGCAGCTTTCCAATACATGTATGATTCGTCGGGGATAGCTGTTTTGGATGCTTATAATAATATTCCCCACGTGGGTCACTCCCACCCTAAAGTCGTGGAAGCTGGTCAGCGTCAGATGGCTAAACTCAACACGAATACTCGCTACCTCTATGATCAATTGGCAGAATATGCAGAAAAGCTTCTAGCAAAATTCCCATCATCACTGAGCAAAGTATATTTTGTGAATTCGGGAAGTGCTGCCAGTGATTTGGCAATGAGGATGGCTTTTGCTCATACCAAAAACCCAAATGTGCTCGTCATGGAGCATGGCTATCATGGAAACACGCAGATTTCCATTGATATCAGCGACTACAAATTCAATAACAAAAAGGGCTTCGGTCAAAAAAGCAATATCCTCAAAGCTCCGATTCCGGATACTTACTTAGGGAAACACAAAGTCAATGATGGATCCGCAGGAAAACTGTTTGCTCAAGATGCGATTCAGGTGATTCTGGATTCTGGAAAAAGAGTTGGAGCATTCATCACTGAGCCGATTGTAGGTTGCGGTGGACAGGTCCCTTTGGCCGAGGGCTATCTCCAAAATCTATATCCAGTCATGCGAAATCAAGGTGGAATCTGCATCAGCGATGAGGTTCAAACAGGCTTTGGAAGAATGGGAGACTATTTCTGGGGCTACGAAGCCCAAGGGGTCGTACCAGATATGGTCGTACTGGGTAAACCCATGGGGAATGGTCATCCAATGGGTGCCATTGTCTGCACCGAGGCTATTGCAGAATCTTTTAGCAAAGGCGTGGAATTTTTCAGTTCATTTGGCGGAAACCCTGTTTCCTGTGCGATAGGTCTTGCTGTTTTAGAGGTGATTGAAGAGGAAGGCTTGCAAGAGAATGCAAAAATTGTCGGGGATTATTATCTCGAGCTTTTTCGGGACTTAAAGAAAAATCACTCCTGCATAGGGGATGTCCGAGGTTCGGGACTTTTCATCGGGGTGGAATTGGTGAAACTTGGAACCACTAAAGCAGATACTGCATTAGCTTCTCACATCAAAAACGAACTGCGAAATCGTAACATACTGATCAGCACCGACGGTCCAAATGACAATGTTTTGAAGACAAAACCACCACTTTGCTTTTCAAAAGAAAATGCCGTAATGGTTGTCGAAAACATTGATTTGATTCTAAAGAACCAACTCAAAAGTTGAGTAGCGTTTTTGTGCTTTGCTTCATGGTCTACAGCCAATTACACCTTCTCTAAGACCCTCTACTTCTCTGATTTCTATTTCTAATGGCTCGCCCAAAAGCTTCGAACCATTCTCTGTAATTTCAAAACCGTCTTCCACTCGGATTCCACCAAAATTCTGGAAATGTGCAAGTTCATTATAATCAATGTAATCACTGTGTAGTTTTTCCCCCGCCCACTGTTCGATCAGCTTAGGGATAAAATAAATACCAGGTTCAATCGTAATTACAAAGCCTTTTTCAAGCTCTTTTCCTAATCTGAGTGACTTCAGACCGAACTGAGTGCATTTAAGAAGTTCTTCATTGTATCCCACATATTGCTCTCCTAAGTCTTCCATATCATGAACATCCAGCCCCATCATATGCCCTAAACCACACTGAAAAAAAAGCGCATGGGCTCCATGATGCACCGCATCATCCAAGTCCCCTTTCATAATCCCCAGATCTTTTAACCCCTCAGCAAGTTTTTTAC
Source organism: Algoriphagus antarcticus (assembly GCF_002150685.1). GTDB lineage: Bacteria > Bacteroidota > Bacteroidia > Cytophagales > Cyclobacteriaceae > Algoriphagus > Algoriphagus antarcticus. The sequence continues at coordinate 43,757 of NZ_MSSW01000076.1, read as the reverse complement.
TAGCTGAAAGGTGAACGTCTTTAAACGGTATACCTGGCTTACAAAGTGTAACAGCAGATTGATAGGCATTGAGAACGATCTGATAGATTTCTCTCTGACTATCTGAAAATCTAGATCCAACGGGAATGGTTCGGGTAATGTCACCGGCATAATTCATAGCTGACTCGGCACCAAAATCACCCAAAAGCATTTTTCCCTCAACTAGTGTGTTTGAATAGTTATGGTTGTGAAGAATTTGTCCATCAATAGTTATTATCGGTGGGAATGACACACTTCCACCTGAGGAAATTGCTTCATAGTTTACCAGGCCAAGAAGTTCGTATTCCTTCATCCCGGGCTTCGCTTCCCGCATTAACCGCTTATGCATTTTCACACTCATGTTCACTGCATTGGTGATTTCAAGGATTTCCTCCTCGGACTTTATAGATCTTAAAGAGACGACAGCTTTAATGAATTTCTCTGAAATTGAGGATTGAATTTCCAGTTGAGTTTTAGTTAACCAACTCTCCAGCTTTCGACTATTTTCAGGCCTATATGGGGGTAGAAAATGGATTCTTTGCCCATCAACTGAGTCCAGAAAGGTTGAGATTTCGCTTTTTGATTTAGTTTTTTCGATCCCAACAGCAGCTGCCAAATCCGATAAAGGAGGATGGGATCCCTGCCAAATGGTTTCTATTGTGGTCAAATTATCTCCAAAAATAACCTCTACATCTTGATCTACATCGATCACAGCAGTGAGTCCCGGCATATCCAACCCGAAAAAATAAAGGAAAGTACTATCCTGCCTAAATGGATACCAATTGTCTTTGAAGTTCATGCTGCTTTCTTCATTTCCGATAAAAAGCAAGACACCGGATTCCATTTTTCTTTTTAATTGATTCCTTCTTTCAATATAGGTTTCTTTTGGAAAGGTCTTCATTCATACGCTGGTTAACTGTTGTGCACATTTATCCCGGGATACTGGATATCAAAGGTTTCTCTTTTCCTATTAAATGTGATTACATTGGAATTTTTTCCCAATTGGGCAAAACAGGTCTGCTCTTAAGGGATTCCTGGATAATAGTTAGAACTCTTTGCCTCTCCGATCCAACCAGCGGCAACCTCGGTGCCCGCACATGCTCAGTACCCAATCCAGTGGCTACCTCTGCCAATTTGATATATTGAACTAGTTTTGGATGAATATCTAATTCCAAAAGAGGGAAAAACCATCGGTAAATTTTCAAAGCTTCTTTATATCTTCCCTGCTCCATCAAGTTATAGATGGCGACCGTCTCAAACGGAAAGGCACATACCAAGCCGGCTACCCAGCCATCTGCACCAAGTGCCAAACTTTCATATGCCATGGGATCTACCCCGCATAGAATTTTATATCTGTCGCCAAATCGATTGATCATTTTGGTTACCAAGGAGAGATCTCTGGTTGATTCCTTTACGGCTTGGATATTTTTGAATACTTCCAACTCTTCAAACATATCCAGAGTCACCAAAATTTTATAATCCACAGGATTATTATAGATCATAATCGGAAGATCAGTGGATTGGGCTATTTTCTTGAAAAAAGTGAGGGTCTCCAGATCATCTGCCTTGTATCGCATTGGAGGAAGTACCATAAAGCCTTCAATGCCACTTTCATTTGCAGCCTTCACGGCCTCGATAGCACCTTCTGTCGATTGTTCCGCGATGGTGAGGACTGCCGGAATTTTTTCTTCCAACACTTCTAAAGTTGCTTTGATCAAGGTTGCTTTTTCGCGGCTTGTCAAAGTACTAGCTTCTCCCAAGCTGCCACCCAAGATGATGCCATGCACTCCTGCCTCCATCTGGGTCCGAATATTGGATTGGAATGACTTGATATCAAGCTCATCATCAGACGTAAACTTGGTTGTTACAGCGGGGAATACTCCTTTCCAATTTATCATGGTTTTTCTATTTAGTTTATAGGTTTTGGTTTATTCAGAAATTCAAATTTTTTCTTTACCTGAATTGATTGAAATTATCATCCAGTCCTTTATTATCGTCCGCCAGGTGGTAAACTCCTCAACCAGAAGGTTTTCATGGTCTCCCTGAGGTGAAGGGAAGTGTTTTCACGTTCATTGATTCCATGGGCACGCATAGGGTAAGACATCATGGAGAATTGTTTGTTGTATTGGATTAATTTGTCAACCAGCATTTCAAAACTTTGGTAATGCACGTTATCATCGGCCGTGCCATGGATGATCATAAGTTCTCCCTGCAAATTTTCCGCATAAGTGATTGGAGAACCGTCTCGATAACCTTTCTGGTTATCTTCCAAAAGTCCCATGTATCGCTCTTGATACGTAGCGTCATAAAGCCGTTGATCAGATACGAATGACACTGCCAAACCTGCTTTATAGATTTCCGGATAGCGGAACATCACATTGAGGGTCATCTGACCACCTCCACTCCAGCCCCAAATACCTACTCTGGAGGAATCTATGTAGTCGTAGGTTTTTAGGATTTGCTTTGCAGCATTCATCTGATCGTAGGAAGCGAGTATTCCTATCTGACCATAAATAGATTTACGCCATTCCCTTCCTCTCGGAGTTTTGGTACCACGATTATCTATGCTGATGACTACATATCCCAAGCGGGCCATGTAATGGTGCCATAAATCCCCACCCATCCATGAATCTTGGACAGTAGATCCTGCAGGCTCACCATAGACATAAAATAAAAGCGGGTACTTTTTGTCTGGGTTAAAGTCCTTGGGCTTTATCATCCATGCATCTAATTTCACATCTCCAATATCCACCTTGAAAAACTCCTTCGGACTCAGTCTCAATGCAGAATACTTGTTCTCTAATTCTTGGTTTTCTTCCAAAACCCTGATTTTTTCATGGTTTGGAAGGCTAACCAAGGAATAAACGGGCGGAGTGGTTGTGTTCTGAAAGGCGTGAATTGCAAATTTTGAATCTATTGAAATTTGATAGGCATTTTGTCCTGACAGTCCCATCGGGGTGATCCGTTCCGCTTTTCCTATTTGGTACAGTGAACTTCGATAAAGGTATCGCTGAGTGAAATTTTCAGGTGAGGCTATGTAATACACATACCCACTGGCAGGATCAATATGACTCATGCGCTCTACATCAAAGTCTCCTTGAGTAACCAATTCGCTTGTTTTCCCATCTCTGGAAACTTTGTATAAATGAAGCCAACCATCCCTTTCGCTGCTCCAGGTAAAAAACTTCTCATCTTCTAGCCAGCGTATGTCGTCATGGATTTCCAAAAAAGCAGCGTCTTCCTCGATTAAGATTTTTGACAATGCCATAGTCTCAATGTCTCCTGTCCAAACCGTGTTTTTGTTTTGGGATCTGTTCAACTGCTGTACCATCACTTCCTGAGAATTCGGAATAAATTCCATTCTAGCTAGGTAATTATTTCTAGGATCCCCTGGAAAATCAAACCATTTTGTTTGACCTCCTTCACTAGAGACTACTCCAATTTTAACAGCTGAAAGTGATTCCCCAACTTTAGGATAAGGTAAAGGGATAGGTTTCGAATAGATTGAATCAATATTATTGATCAAATAAAAAGTACCCACATTTCTGGTGTCCGATTGCCAGTAGGCAATGTTTTTCCCGTCTGGACTCCACCTAAATCCATCTCTGCAACTCAGCTCCTCCTCATATACCCAATCAAAGGTTCCGTTTATAATAAATTCTCCTCCGTCGGAGGTGATTTTTGTGATTTCACCTGATTCAAGTGATTCCACAAAGATGTTGTTTAGACTTACATAAGCCACTTTAGTTGCATCAGGAGAGAATTTGGCAAACATCAGCGTACTCGAAGGAATTCCTTTGCCCAGTTGAGAAAGCTTTCGGGTTGTCAAGTCCAAAACCCAATAGTCACCTCTTGTATGAAATCTCCAAACTTTTCTGGTATTGGTGAAAACTAGCAGCTTGCTATTGTCCTCTGACCAATGGTAGTCTGCCACGGATAAAGGCTTAGTACTCCCTGAAGGAATTAATTCTTCAGCAGAAATTAGTAACGTTCTTTTTCCTGAAAGGGCGTCATACCGGACGATATCATCTCCCTCTTGACTATTACTTTTTTCAATGCTAGAATAACCTTTGGAGTCTCTCATCCAGCGAATAGGACCGAATCGATTCTGATCATATACTCCATCCGTATAGATGTCCTGTAACGTCAGCTCTGTTTGAGAATATACTTCACATACAAAACCTAATAAAAAAAATATTCCGAACACTATATTACGCTTCATTCTATGCTATTGATTATTTGTCAAATTAATTAGGATTTTTCAAACAATGGTTTAATTCATGATTTGAATCAAAATCATGATCAACTACTTTTACAAAGATAAATGATTAACCCCTTTTCATATTATGTCATTTTAACCAAATGATATGATATATTAACATAGTAGGTATGATCAAAAAGTAAGGGTAATATTTCATTGGTTGTTGAAAAACCACAAAGATCGGTAAGTTAAGAATCACTCCATCAAATAAACCACCTAATTAGCTGGCAATGTTCAGAATGTTTTTCCTGTATCTCAGGGGTGTCATCCCGGTTACACTTTTAAAGTGTTTATGGAAATTTGACAAATTATTGTAGCCGCAGCGATAGCAGCATTCCGAAGTATTAAAATCATCCTCGTATAAGAGTTTGCAGGCATTTGCAATCCGCACTTCTATTAAAAATCTGGAAAAGGTCTTCTGACTTTTGTATTTGAAAAACCTGCAAAAGGCGGTAGGAGACATGTTGACCAGATAGGCCACTTGTTTGAGGGTGATTTTTTCATTGTAATTGTTTCTAATAAAATCAAAAACCATGTTAATCTTCGGGATATTTTCCTGAACGGTGTGAATGGGAATTCCCTGACAGGAAATAAAATCCAACTCATTGTCTTTTGAAATGCATTCCATGATTTCAAGTAAGCAAAGGACTTTTTCAAATGCACTTTTCTCAGGCAACGCATTTAATTTCTGACTTATAAGCCCCTGTTTAGCTTCGGAAACCCTGACTCCATATAATGAAAAGTCGATCAATCGTTTTATGGCATAGGCCTCAGGGATATCTTGCAACAAACATTTCAAAACATCCTGGTTGAAAAAGACTGAAACTGCCCTGGCCTTTTTATGTCCATTATTTAGGAATTCATTCCCTCTATTTCTAAACACGTGGGGTAAATTTTTGCCAAAAAGGTAGATCTCACCTATTTTAAACTGTATGACGCTATCCGAAACGAAAAGCGATCCTCCACCTTCCAGAATCAGGGTAATCTGAAATTCCTCGTGAAAATGAATAGGTTCATAGAAATTTTCCAAATCCCAACACTCTACTCGGATTGTTTCATCTTTAAGCCTTGGTACTTTAAAATGAAGGGGGTGCATATGAAATTAGATTTATTTTTACCTCTTAAAATAACCTTAGAAATGCAAGATATTGTAATATTAATCTACCATAGTTGGGATTAATAAGCAATTCTTGCAAAGAAAAAACTATGAAATGTTAAGATAATACACAGATTTGTCAATATTTAATAGTGAGAAAGCCTCAAATCCCTTTAAATTTATTTATAATAGTTAAAAGAATAATGCAATGAATTATCCCAGCATTTTTAATGACATAATCGGACCTGTGATGAGAGGTCCTTCTAGTTCCCATTGTGCAGCTTCCCTGCGGATTGGCAGGCTGTGTAGGGACTTGATGGCAAATAATATAAAGAGTATTTTAGTTGAATTCGATCCGAACGGCTCTTTAGCGAATACGCATAAGGATCAGGGATCGGATATGGGGCTATTTGGAGGTTTCCTGGGATGGGAAGCAGATGATGAACGGTTACCGAAATCTGATTATCATATTTCTGAAGCCGGTATAAAAGTTCAATTTGCTATAAGAGATATTGCCGCGAAACATTTAAATACGTATCAGATTACGTTGAGTAATTCTTTGGAAACCAGAACTGTGACGGCGATTTCCACAGGTGGTGGCATGATTGAAGTAATAGCCATTGACGGAATTGGGGTTTCTATGATGGGTGATTTTTACGAAACGCTGATTTATTGCAAGACACCAGATAGGATTTTGGAATTAATTAATAGAGGGATGTCTTATGACTACTTAATTGTGCATAATGAAAATCCGCATTTTATTGAAATAAAGGCGCAAAGTTTTCCGGAGGAATTCCTTCAGGTACAATTGGCCTCTATGGAAGATGTCATGTTCATAAAAAAACTATGCCCTGTACTTCCTGTCCTATCAAGAAAAGATATTATAGTACCCTTTGTAACGTGCAACGAAATGCTTGATTATAATAAAAATAAAAATCTTTCTTTATTGGAACTGGCTATTCTTTATGAAAGCGAGAGAGGAAACACTTCGGAAGAGGAAATTTTTGGGAAGATGAGAAAGATAGTACATACTATAAAAGATTCCATAAAATGTGGACTTCAGGGTACTCAATATACTGATCGGTTGTTAGGTAGTCAGTCTGTAAATTTTAGAACCCAATTACAAAACAAGCGGTTAGTAGAGACTGGTGCGCTCAATATTGTTGTAATGTATGTTTCTGCATTAATGGAGGTAAAAAGTTCAATGGGAGTTATTGTAGCGGCTCCTACAGCCGGTTCATGTGGTACGCTCCCAGGAGCGGTGATGGGGACTGCCGATTTCCTTGGAGTTTCAGAAGACGAAATCGTTAAAGCAATGTTGGTGGCTGGATTAATTGGAATTTTTATTTCGTCACAATCCACTTTTGCAGGAGAAGTGGCAGGATGTGGAGTTGAGTATGGGTCTGGAGGCAGTATGGCTTCGGCTGCGATTGTATATCTTTCGAAAGGCACACTTAGCCAGTCTATTGCTGCTGCTTCTATGGTGTTGCAAAGCACACTTGGTATGACCTGTACACCCATTGCCAACAGAGTGGAAGCCCCGTGTTTGGGAAATAATGTGATGGCAGCAACGAACGCAATTTCTTTTGCGAATATGGCACTCTCCGGATATGACGAATTAATACCTTTAGATGAAGTGATCGAAACGATGTACACAATTGGCATGGGAATACCGCACGAATTTAAGTGTACTAATATCGGTGGATTGTGTGCTACAAAAACTGCTAAAGAAATCGAGCGTAAACTTAGGTCAGCAGCATTTTGATAACAACTATTGAGGTTGATTACAAAAGCGACCACTTCTGAATACCCATTTTCTTCTCCGCGGTCAGTGTCACATCCCCCTATCTAATTTCCAATATGACACAGAAAGGGTGCGAATTAAAAAGTTTAGCGAATCAGGTTGATAAACAGGGTAAAAAAAGGGCTATCGATTGACAGCCTTTTTTCATTGTTATCCAATTAATCTATCCTTTTTTTTTATTTGTATGATCCCATTTTTCGTTCAATAAATACATTGGGTTAACTAGCCGGGCTTCCTCACAATTGATGAATCATATTTTGAATGAATCCCACAATGCTTTTCCCCTCCGTATTCTTTACATGGTATTGAATTTCCATGACCCGTATTGGTTTGATTTTGGGGATAGTAAGTTTGGTTATTTTTGCCTTTTTCCAAAAAAGCTTTTTGGATTCTTAATTTTGACTATTTTTCATACATATACCTTAATCTTTGGGTTGGTGGTTACCAAATCAAAAGGTCACCTTTCAGTATAAAATTTAAATAAACATATCCACTATTGTTGGACAAAAATCAAGCTTAACTGGATTTTGCTCTTCCTCAGTACCAACGCCAGTATGTAGTTGCCAAAAGATATTTAAAGACAGAAGGTTGATTCTTTACTGGACTTGATAAATTCTGTAGCATGGTGGCAATTGATATTGGCCGAATTCACTTGTTTTCATTTGATTTCTCTTAAAATAAAACACTTGCCGTTTTTTATTTCATCAAAAAAAGGCATATCATATGCTCTTACACACCTTAAATCCCAAAGTTCAATCGCTATTCCACCACTTTCATAATCCCTTGCATCACGTAAAAGTGTCCTGGAAAGGTACAAACGTAGGTGTATTCACCGGGAACGGAAGGTGCTTCAAAATAGATGGATTCAGATGTTTCCGGTGAAAGAATGTTGGTATGAAAAAGCACCTTATCGGAGTTGGGTATATAGTTTTTTTGAGAACCTTCCAATCCCATGCTTAAGGCCTCTTCTCCCACCTCAATGGCAGTGTTAGGCTTTACTACTACCAGATTATGTAACATGTCATCATTGTTATTGAAAGTGATCTTAACCTTGCTACCTGCTTTTACTTCGAAAATCTCCAAATCATATTTCAAGCCTGGCTTGGTGCCCATGACAATACTTTGATCGGGCCCTTTAGACCAGGTACTCGGCATAACCGTCACCCTTTTTTGTTGACTATTCGTTGGTGGTGCAGTCACATTAGCTGAAGCTGCCTTAGTAAGCGGCGGGTCATTCATTTTTTGGTGTCCACGGTGAAGGTTGTTGGATGTCTCTATTATATCTGCAAGATTCACTTTTTCACCGACTGGAATTTGATTAAGAGTGTAATACCCTACTGCATGCAATAAATCCATCCCCTCCATTGATTTAATCCCAGTTGCATTTATTTCGTGGATATATCCTTCCTTAAGGCCATCAACTACCAATCTCACAGTCAATCCATCGGTAGAGACTACAGCACCTTTAACCACTAGATCTTCCAATTCAATGACGGGACTTCCGTAATTATGGTGATACTTGTAGTTGAAACTTGACATTTTGTAAGATTCCAGATCTTTTGCAACCGACTCATTTACCGGCAGGGTAAATTCCAATTCAAATCCGTCTGGTTGGGCTTTTACCGTTTTAATTTCAAAGGGTGTTTTCCCCGTCCATACCAATCGCTGCAAACCAAATGGTGCCTTTCCAGTAGAACTCCATCCCCTACTAGTCATTCCCACAAACATAGATCCGTCATTTCCCCATACCATCCTCAATATACCGGAAGAAAAACCCTCTCTGAAAGGAAATGCCACACCTTGGTAAACACCGTTTACTTTTTCAAGATAAACTCTTGCAATTTTACTAAGACCCTGATCTCCGATAAAAAGTTGATCACTAAATGGCCCAAATTCCCCACCAGATTTATCCAGAAGAATATCTGAAGTGGAAATTCCCAACAGCCCGTGAGGCAGCCACACTGCAGGAGTCTTGAATCCAGGGATATCTGCAGCGACCTTTGACATAGGCAACCCCGTGTCAGGTATATCCTCAGGTTTTAATTTGACGGGAGAACCATCCAAATGGCTCCATACCAGGCCTTCCGGATTTCCCACAAAATCACCTACCTCCACATGAGTAATCCGGCCTGAACCAACCCAATCGCCTTGATTTTCTCCGTAAAACACATCCCCCTCCGCATTATAACCAAAGCCCGATGGAGATCTCATTCCTGATGCTATAGGTATCATTTTACCGTCTGGAGACACTTTCATCATCCACCCACGCCATTTTGCCAAGCTGGCGCCATGACCTATCCATCCCAAATTAAGTGTAACGAGCATGTCACCTTCTGGAGTGAACAGTGGTCCATATGAATATTCGTGGTAATTCCCCGACAAGGGCCAAGAAACAACAGTTTCATACCCATCCGCTCTTCCATCTGCATTATTGTCGGTCAATTTGGTCAGCTCCGACCGCTGGGAGGAATAAAAACTACCTTTATGATAGGCCAATCCCAGTGGTTCATGTAACCCATCTGCGAATTTGGTGAACTGGGGGATTCGAGAACCCACCATGTATGGATTTTCTATTACCCAAACCTCACCTCTTCGAGTGGACACGCCCAAACTTCCGTCAGGAGTTACGGCCAACCCACCAACTTCAAGTTCAATACCATCAGGAACTGGAATATCTACTATAATGTAATAATCCTGTTCTTTCGCTGAAGAAGCCTTCTGTTCAGTCGTATCCTGCGCATGCAAAGAACCAGATAGTAGCATAAAAAAACAACCTTTTAACACTGCCAAAAATCCATTTAATGCAGATTTTTGAGGGTGAAAATTGCGGCTATAATTCAAGATAAGTAAGCTATTTTTAGATGTTTTCATAATCGTAATTCCAATAAATTGGTCTTGTAAATTAGTTGTAAATTACACTTATCGTTCAATAAATAAGGCTGTACTTAATTTCATTTTTAGCCTCTTCCGTCGAAATTGGAAGTAACAATTCTTGGCCCAATGTCGTACTTCTTAACACTACATTTGAAAGAGTAGAGTCAGCTATTTTCACATAAAATTGGCCTTGATTTATATAATAAACTCCTTCCCCAAGATCCTCAATTTTCTCAGCAGAGATAATCCTTGCATATAAGTCAGTGGCTTTTTGAGGATTTATATAGCTAATTGTCCGGGTTAAAATTTTGCCATCCATCTCAGGTTCAATGTAATCTTCCACGGCAACTTGCTCAAGGGTATACTTGAAAGTGGGTCTTCTAGCCCGATTAAGGGAATACCCTTGTATGTGTAGTAGATCAGTGCTGACAGAATCAGGCCAAGGGCTGTTTTCATTATCAAGTTTGGCAATGGTAGGCCCACTTGCCAATTCGATTAAGGCTCCATTTGGAATCATCAATTGCGATTCCCCCCTTTGCCGCCACATGGGTGAGGTATCCAAAAATCCTCCCCTCCAAATACTCAAAAGAGCACCTTGTTGAAGATCATACACAAAGCTTGACCCAGACGGTTCTCCTACACTTACTGTATGCGTCTTAACATTACCCTCATGTTGGAAAAACCCTCTTATAATTATGGGTTCATTGGAAGGTTCTAAATAAAACGGTTTCTGGATAACGGATTCGACGTAAGAATTTGGATCCTGCAAAGGACTTTTTTTGATGCCTGGTCCTTCAATAAAAAAACCAAGTTGTGGTCTTCTTCCCGGATAATTATTTTTGTAAAACACCAATTTGAATGGAACAGTCCCTTTCTCTAGCCGTAATGTCTTGCTTCTAGGGGCGTCGCCAGGTAATTGATATTGATCCTCTATTACGTTTTCGCCATTGATGTAAAGGCTTGTTTTACCAAAAGCACTCAATGAAAAGGTATAATCACCTGATTTTATAATTTCCAAATTCCCAGAATACTCGTAGGCAAAGTCAAGAATTCCATGACCTAAGTCCCAAGTCACTTTATTCAATTGGCCTGTCTGGTTCGGGGTACTTCCCTGAAACTCCTCCACAGATTGGAACTTCCCTTTGTAGTAGTCAAATTTCAAGTCCTTTATTTGAGGAACTTGGTTATAGTATGATTTGTATTTGATATTTCTGATAGCTACTGGACCATGATCTCCTTGAATAACTATGGGGCCTAGTGAACTCTCATCCTCAAACATTGCTGATGTCGTCGGACCTGTCACTTCTACATTCTCATGAATCAGTATTCCATTTTGAAAGACCTGTACGAATTTTGCGTTTTTTACTTTTACTCCTTCAGCGTTAAATTGAGGCGCTTCAAAGACAATCCTGACATGTTGCCATAAGCCAGGAGCCTTACTGACGTTCATTCTGGGAGCTTTCCCCTCAAAACCCTGACGTTTTTCTTTATCAAAACGCTGATAGATCCCTCCTGCATCGCCGGAATTCGGATTGACTTTACCCCAACTGTCGAAAATTTGGATCTCATATCTTCCTTGAAGATAAATTCCTGAATTGGAACCTTTGGGAACCATAAAATCCAATTCCAATTCCATATCCCCATGTTCAAATCCTGAAATTAAATGCGGCCCGTTTTTGGACTTAGGCAGATTAACCAAAATTCCCGTTCCACGAGTTGTTGACAAAAAATCATTATGCTCCCAGTCAGCATTTACCCCTCCTACCATTTTCCAAGTTTTTGGAATTTCCCCAAATTCTTTCAAATCATCGAAAACGGTTACTTGTTGTGCAGAAACACCTCCGCTTATCAAAATAATTACGGGTAAAAATAATTTACTAAATCTCAAATTAAACATTGTATATAATTTTTAAATAAGCGTTCACTTTATAAACTATCACCACTTGGTTATTATATTATTTCAAAACAGAAAGACTATACTTTCAAAATTTCTTTTATTTACTAACTGTTTTCTATTTTCTGAGAGAAAATCTTAATCTTCACCGAGATGAATAAATTTTACAATTACCTAAGCTACATCTTCAGTAAACCTATTATTCTTCACCCGATCACAATAGAATAAACTAAATCTTAAATTAAACTTTCATTGATTCATCACCCGCTGTTGAAGTAGGTCATGAATAATGGAATCACACTTGTCTGAATAATATTTTACTTTTTCGACATACTTAGTATCCAAAGCTAGGTTATTAACCTCATTAAAATCAGTATTGTGGTGGTACAATTCTATCAAATCGCTGTCATCATACCGGATAAATTTATACTCATCATCCCGATAGCCTTCTGTTTTCAACAGCTTTTCATTGTTTTCCAGCCGATGTTCAAGAAAGATTCCGGAACGCCAATCCCCTGGTGCCCCTTCATAAAAATCGGTGAGACTTCTTCCGGCATAACTGTCCGGGATTTTTACACCGGCCAGGGATAAAATGGTAGGAGTGACATCCACATTCGATACTATCTGAGAATAGGTCTTTTTTCGCTTATTTTCCGGCTGACGGGGATCATATATAATCAACGGAACCCGAATGGAAGGCTCGTATAACAGCCATTTTCCAGCATAGCCCCTTTCTCCCAAAAAATAGCCGTTATCCCCCATGAAAATGATGACCGTATTATCGGCAATCCCCTCTTCCTCCAGGGAAACCCTGATTCTGGACAAAACGCTATCCACAGTGCTAATCATCCGGTAGTACCCTTTCACCATCTTCTGGTGCTTTTCCGGCGTATCAAAGCGCCAATGCCACCTTTCCCTAGTCATTCTGTTTTTTAAAAATTCGGGTATACTGTCATAGAAGGCAGGATCGGCCGTGTCCGGTACCGGAATTTCTACATCCCGATATGAATGATCCGTATAATCAGCCCAAAAGTATTGTTCCTCCGCTCCATCATCCGCATGGGGTGACCAAAAGGATAATGAGAGGCAAAACGGCTGATCCCCAGATGACCGGATAAAATCAATGGCCAGGTCCCCATTGGTATCCGCCAGGTGGACTTCTTTTCCCTCCACTTCCTTTAAGTAAGGCCAAAATGTCTTGTCCATTCGATGAAAAAGAGAATCTTCCATTCCTTCACTTACCTTCACGCCAAACTTTCCCACAAATCCAGTTCGGTAACCTTCCTTTTTCAGAAGGTTCGGGTAGCTTTTGGCCATGTAGCTATCCTGTAAGGGAGGTTTGCCGAAAGTAAAATCATGTGTCCGCTCATACAATCCGGAGAACAATGAAGCCCTGCTGGCTGCACAGATAGGCGTGGTAACAAACGCATTTTCAAAATACAATCCTTCACTGGCCAACATATCCATATTTGGGGTATGAATGATATCGTTTCCCGCAAAACCTAATGCATCCCATCGCTGGTCATCAGTCAAAATAAAGATGATATTCGGTTTTTTCTCATCTGCTATTTTCTCGTCTAAAATTCCCTTGTTTTGAATGCTCCATTGAGAAAATAATATGAAAATCAGTAGCCATCCGATCGAAGGAAAAGAGATGTAGGTTATTTTTGGGTAGGTCATACCATCATGTTAATTTTTGGAAGTTGATTGTTTGATGAACTGCTGGTTCAACTCATCCGAATCCCCATATTGTAAGCGAAGTTCTCCCAATTTTTGATATAGCATTTCTTGTACCTCAGCATACTCAGGGTTACCATAAATACTATTCATTTCATCCGGATCATTTTGTAAATCGTACAGCTCCCATTCATCCACATCGTAGTAGAAATGGATTAACTTGTACCTATCTGTTCTTACACCGTAGTGTCGTTTTACCGAATGCGGGCCCGGATATTCATAATAGTGGTAATAAATAGCATCTCTCCAAGGAATGGATTCTCCAGCGACAAGTTTTCGCCAGGAATTTCCCTGCATTTCTAAAGGCTTCGAAATCCCCGCATAATCTAAAATCGTAGGGGCATGGTCTAGATTCATTACCATTTCTTCCACAACTGTTCCAGCCTTTATTTCCTTTGGATACCTGACCAGCAGCGGTGTGCTTAGGGATTGCTCGTACATAAATCGCTTGTCGAACCAACCGTGTTCTCCCAGGTAAAAGCCTTGGTCAGAAGTGTAAACCACAACGGTATTATCCAGTAGACCTTGACTCTCCAAGTAATCCAGCACCTCTCCTATACCATCATCCACCGATTTGACTACTTTCAAATAGTCTCGTAAGTACCGATGATACATGAACTTTGCAAGAGCTTCACCAGTAGGTTTTTCTTTCAGGAATTTTTCGTTTTCAGGACCATATACGGCATTCCAGGCTGCCATTTGCTCCTCAGTCATGCGGTCAAAAGGTGCAGACAAGCGGCTAGGCTCTCCAGTAAAGGGGTTTGATTCGAATTTCATATCCCAGCCCCAATACATGTCATTGATGATTTCCATTTCCTGTTCTTGAGCTGCAGTCCCTCTGCCCTCATAATCATCAAAGAAATTCGCAGGAAATTCAAACTCTTGATCTTCATATAGATCCAGGTATTTCTCCTCGGGCATCCAATCTCGGTGAGGAGCCTTGGTATGGTAATTAATAGCAAAAGGTTTACTTCTATCCCAATCATTTTCCAGCCAATCCATAACAAATTGTGGGATTAAGGCTTCGCAGTGGCCTTCAAAGCTCAGTTTCTCATCTCCGTTTTTGATGAACTCGGGGTTGTAATAACTTCCCTGTCCAGGCAAGGTCATCGAGAAGTTATATCCTTGTGGTTTACCCCCAAGATGAATCTTTCCAATTAGTGCAGTTTCATAGCCTGCAGCCTGCAACATTTTTGGGTAATTGGCCTGATCCCAGTCAAATGGTACCACATTATCTACTTGCCCATTAATATGACTGTATTTACCTGTGAGCAAAACTGCTCTGCTTGGGGCACAAATGGAATTCGTAACAAAGCTGTTTTTGAAAAGAGCTCCTTCTTTGGCCAGGCGGTTCATATTGGGAAAATAAACGCTATCCAGCAATCCATGTCCATACGCATGTAGTGCTTGCTGAGTATGGTCATCGGTCATGATAAAAAGGATATTGGGCTGTTGTTCAACTTCCTTTTCATGGAAGGAAACTAACAGCCAACTTAAAACAAAAACTATTAGTAGAAATTTATCCGTGGATTTTTTCATTTTTTTCAATTCTATAAATTTGGCAAACGGTTCTACTTTTTTGGTTAAAAAAAAATTTTCAGGAAGAACCCTTTGTTAAGAGGGGAGATTGTGAAGGCAGATTGCCTTCTTTGTCATAGGGAATACTGCCGTGTGCTCCTGGCTTTAGATTCCACTTATCAATATACCATTGTGCAGGTCTAAAATCATCTCCCAGCTTGATGAGTAATTTCCAGAGATGTTCATCCAATTCAGTGACTAATCCTTCATGGGCAGGATTTGCCACGAGATTGTTCATCTGTAAAGGGTCATTAGTATCATCAAACAATAGCCAAGGACCATCCAGGGCGCGAACGTACGTATATTGGGAAGTTTTGATGGCCCTGTATTCTCTTCCATATTCCGAACCTACTTCCCAAGGAGCAAGCTGCATATAAAGCGCTGCACGGTCTTGAATTTCTTTGTTTTCAGTTAATACACGAGAGAGATCATCTCCTTCATAGGTAGCTGGAATGGGAAGGTCCAGCATGCCAAAGATGGTAGGGAAAATATCCGGTGTGGTGATAGGTGTTTCTACGACTCTTCCCGTTTTTCCATGTAAGGGAGGGTAACGAAGTAGCATTGGCACCCTGGCTGATTCAGCGAGCGGCACCTGTTTGGCCCTAGGTCTTACGCCGTGCCCCCCTAGCATTTCCCCATGATCAGAGGTAAATACAATTAGTGTGTTATCACTGATTCCTAATTCATCCAGGCTGGCAAGCAATTCTCCAATACTATTGTCCAAAGCCTCGCAATGGGCATAATAACCCTGAGCTTCTTTTCTCACCTCATCTGCCATAGAGGCAGGTACATTTTCAGGAAGGATAATATCAGCAAGGGGATAATTTTGTTTTAGAACTTCAGGTGCCGCATCATAAGGGAAATGAGGTGTACCATAGGATATAAACAAAGCGAAGGGTTTTTCTTTTCCAACCTGTTCGGCAATGTATTGTTGCGCATCTTTAGTTTGCGCATAGGTATCGTAGCCATCCCAAAATTGCTTTTCATCTGAGTTGCCTGTATAATAATGGGATTGGTCATAATCATGGTCGCATTCTGCTGCTTTCCAATACATAAACCCTCTACGCCTGCTTGGAGGAATATAAGCATGCCTGCCATGGCCGTCCAAATGCCATTTACCAATATAGGCAGTAGTATATCCACGGTCCACAAGCACATCCCCCAAACCATATTCGGTTAAAGGAAGATGAAGATCATTCAAAAACATGCCAGTAGTAGTAGGATATTTTCCCGTGATAAGAGCAGCACGATAAGGAGTGCAAACCGGCATTACTGAAACTGCATTTTTGAAATTGATACTTTCCTGAGCCAACCTATCCAGATTGGGGGTATTTGCATTGGGATCTCCTGCAAAGCCGAAGGCAGATGCTCGCCATTGATCAACCAAAATATAAATGATATTGGCTTTTTTTTCTTGCGCTGTGGTAGCGCCACCAAAAGCAAAATAAACGAGAATGGTAATTATAATTTTATAATAAGTACGGATTTTCATAGGCCTTTCATTTATTAAAGAATCGGATCTGTGATTTCCCCATCAATCCGGATGGTAATAAGGGGGAATCTTTATTAAATTTAATTTTGGCATTTGTCTGAGTATAAGGATTTTTATCCCCATCCCTTAAATCCCCCACAATTCGGTTATTCCAGGTATTTATGACCTTCACAGTGATGGTGTTTGTCCCCTCCTTGAGGTATGGGGTAATTCGGGTAGTGTAAGGCGGTAACCACACCACGCCACAATCATTCCCGTTGACATACACCTGCGCCATTTCCTGAACGTCATCAAAGGTTACGAATGCCTCAATTTCAGAAGATAATGATTCTTTATTTACTGTAAAATCTCGGGAGTAATTTGCAGAACCGGCATAATACTTCGCTCCTTCTTCCTCCAAATCGGACCAACTAACAAGCTTGTCTAATTTCACGGACTTAGGCCCACCCATAGCGGGTTTGAAGCTGATATTCCATTGAGTTGAAATATCAATTGTATGTTCGCCTTCTTCTGACTTTTGTTTTTCCTGAAAGCCAGATTGCAAATCGTAATACATGCCTACATCATTTATTCCAGTGGTATTTTTTCGAAATATGATAAACCTTGAAGCAAGGGGGTCAAGAATCAGGTCAATCTGCAAACCATTATTCACCTTAGAATATTTCACATCTCGTTGAATCAAGCCTGATTCAGCATCCCATAGTTCTGGTTTTAGGTTTGCATCGACTCTGAAAACTCCTGTTATATTTTCTTGCCTTTGGCTGCTGTTTGAAACGAAATAGATGTCTTCATTTTCTGATTTCCGATGAACGTAGTCAATATGCAGGTCGTGATTATCTATATTCTTCACTTCGAAATCTTGGTGAATAGCAAGTTCTTCCAATACCTCATGCACGGATTTCCCCCAATAAATAATGCCCTTTCCGTACCTATTGGACGTTATCTTTTTACCGTCACAATTACCCCATATTTTGTCAGCGATAGTTTTCACTTCCTCATCAGAATCAGGATAATTTTTCAAGGAGGTAGTTCTTTCAGGCCTCCTGCCGATAACCACTGCACCATTGAAAACCAATTTTTCAAGACGCTTTAATACCTCAAGAGATATATCCTCCCTGTCAGGAAGCACCATTACTTTGTATGATTGCCCGTGTGGCAGTACTAGGTTACCATTTTCAGTTTCTATTGTGGTGGTTATCACATCTTCATTTATATAATCGTATTGAAACCCTGGTAAACTGCCGGGATTGATCGGTTTTGGCATACCGCAGTGCGGACACATACTTTCGTCATAAAAATAGGACGGAAATATACCTGGCATGTCCGGCGTATAATTAGGATCCATTCGTCTGGGCGGAACCAGGTTGGGGGCATCGTCACCATAATACAAAAGGACGTCTGCCACATATTTCCCCTGCCTCAATAGGTAAGAGCTCCTTGCTATATAATCCATGAAAGGCCGTGCCATTTCCCACCAAGTAGCATTGACATTGATATGCTCACCCGCGTGATACACAAATCCGGGTTTGCCAGCTATTGCCGGATTATGGGAAAAGGTGTGAAAGACTATTTGATTCAGGCCCTCGCAGAAGGCAATATCAATAAGCTGCTTGAAGTCAGTTGGCCCGTGTTGCCAATGATTCCAACCGGTAAGCGATTCTGCTGCCACTACGTTCTTCCCGTAAATATGAGCGGCACTTGCCGCTTCTTTGGTTACCCAGTGCCGTTGCCTGTTCCAGAATTCCCCCATAGGAATATGTGAGTTGCCCAAAGCTTTCAACGGATCTACACGTGGATGACCACCATGTCCGGCCTCCACCAGCATTTCCACACTATGCTTTTCTGCAATTTCTACAGACTGCGCAAAGTGATTTGCTATCATCATATCGCTCACGAGTCTGCGGTAGTCTCCCAAAAACCGATCAGCCAATTGTGTATCTTGACTGGTATACCCTTGTAGCAAAGGAAGGTAAGGCAAAGGATCGTATTCATATTTCAACCGGAAGGCTTCCAAAAAGGATGGAGTCCAGTCAGTTGCAGGCCAGACCTCATAGCTGTCCAGCATGAAAAATTTTAAATGGCGATCGGAAGTCTGAATGGGTGCAAGCTTTTGGAAAATACTATCGAAATATTTTTTTGTGGCGGATTTGCTCAGGTGGTCGATAATTAATCCGCTGGAGTTAGGGCTGGGAACCACCAAATTTTGGCCGGTATTGCTTATAAAAAAGGAAAGGATATCCCAGCTACCATTGGGCACCGCCCAATCTAAATATTGGCCCTCTTTTATAAATTCATCCAGAGGTATGAGTTTAGCATTCCTGTAATCAATGGTTTTCTCCTCGCTGTGGGGCACTGCCATGGTGCTTACCAATGTAAATTGAGTAGCTGATTCCCTTTTACTTTCCGGTTGTGAAATGAAAATTTTTTGCTTGGACGGGCCTTTTACGAGTTGGCTAGAACTTGTCACCTCCTTAGAAGCATCTTCCTCAGCCACCCATGGTCCACCGGCATTCCAACTGCTGGACGCCACCCAGCCGAGATCAAGATCCAATTCTTCAGCAGTAATCAAGGCCTGTGAAAAGTATTTTAGGGACTCCTCTCCTAACATGGCAGAACCTTCAGGAATAAGCTTTTTAGAATCCATTAGCGCTCCCAAATCCCAAATTAAGGCGCCCCTCATCCCCTTGCTTTTCATTTGCTCGAGTTCGTACACCAATTGCGTGGTATCCACATATCCGTTGAGCCAAGTCCATAAAGCCAACGGCCTATATTCTGTAGAAGGGTTGAGAAATTCTTCTTCTGAAAGAGAAGTAACTGATTTGTCTTCCGAAGACGTGCAAGCTATTAGTGATAAAAAGAGAACCAATATTACGAGAAGCTGAGTAACTACTCCTCTGCTTAGGAACCTGAAATCACTTGTATACACCTTTGATATTTTGCAAACCAACCTATTATGACTTAATGGACTTATTCGAGAAAGATAAATGTAGGCCTAAGTATCTGCTAAATCTTACACGATTTTAACCAAAAGGCATGGTATTTTAACATTGCTTTTTAAACGACATGAAACCGTTATTTTTGCTGATAGCCAAACATAAGATTGCTAAACCCGCATTATGCAATAGAATTAGGAATTGATCACCGAAACCATCTTACTATCCTACTGGGTCATAATCCGTCAGAAATTATTTTATTCCTCTAAAAACCTTTCCTCAAAGTTACCTGACAGTGAATCATGGGTTTTCTTCATTTCCCGAAGAAGCAGTCCCTTTAATCTCTTCGTGATTTCCATATAATTTGGATCATTAATTAGGTTGTTTAGTCCATCCGGATCCATACTAAAATCATATAGCTCCTCGGGAACTCGATAAACATACATGTCCAGGCGTTCGTTAATATCTTCATCGAGAGTAGCCGCTTTCTTCATTGCAGCATAAGTCCTTCCGCTGGAAGCATCCCCTCGCATTTGCTGTTCCCCATCACTCCAAAAATTCACGATATACCCATAATCACCTTCCTGTACGCAGCGCATGGAATAGTCTGTACCGGCATAAGTCCTGTGGAATTCGGTAAATACGCTTGTCCTGTTTTTTTGGGATTTCCCTTGGAGCAAAGGAAGAAAAGAAGAACCATCCATAGCAGGGACTTCGGGTAAATGAAGGGCATGAAGGATAGTAGGCATGAAATCAATACCTGAGATAAAATGGGTACTGTCCACCTTTCCTTCCGAAATTTGGTCGGGCCAACTTACAATCCATGGAGTCTTGTTACTATTTAGGTAACAATTTGACTTGGCGAAAGGAAATGACATCCCATTGTCACTTAAAAACATCACCATTGTATTATCTCCAAGTCCGGAATCATCAAGTGCTCTCATGATCGCACCTACAGTTTGATCCAGCCGGTACACCGAGGTATAGTACTCTGCAATCTCTAATCTGACTTCTGGCAGGTCAGGCAGAAAAGCAGGAACAGTTACTTCTTCGGGTGTAATTTTTCTAGTAAAAACAGGAAGGTCTTCCCCCCAACTCTTTCTTTCCTGGTCACTGTCGGCAAAAGGACGATGAGGATCATGGCTATTCGCCATCAGAAAAAAAGGTTTACCTTCCTTTTTGGATTTTCTGAAAAATTCTAAGGCGTATGAATAGTATAAATCGGGATCTCTTCCTATTCCTAAACCTGAAGCAAGATCTGCTTGCCTTATGTAATAATCCCAAAAAAACTTTTTGGTGGGCTTAAGATGTATTTCTTTTCCCAGTATACCATTCAGATATCCTGCGCTATTGAGTTGCTCCTGTAAGGTAGTGACGGCTTCATCAATAGGGTTAAAGCCAGGTGCTCCGTTGGTATGAGGATACCTGCCTGTCAAAATGGATTGGCGGGATGGCTGACATACCGCAATATTGACGAATGCATTACTGAAACGAATACCCCTTTGCGCAAGTAAGTCAATATTAGGAGTGATATTTTCTATATCATTTCCATAGCAACCTAACGAATTGTAATTAAGGTCATCTGCAGTGATCAATAAAACATTTGTTGGGAAATATTCAGTTTGACTTTTTTCGGATGCATTACACCCAGCAAAAATTACCAAAATGACTAACAGCAATAAGCAAATGTTGATTTTCGACTTTTTATACATCCTTGATTTCATTTTCTTTTCGCAATTGGTAAACACCTATAAATAGATAGAAGCACTATTTCTTAGTATTAGTATTCTCCTTATTTTGATATCTGCCCCTTCACTATCATAAAGGTTTATCTAAGGACCTTTCAGTTTGAAATGCTTATAAAATATTCGCCTTCTCCTAATTTAAATTCGCCTGATTCCAAGCCCTTGATATTTTCAGGTTTAAAACCATCTCCTTTTTTCTTTATGGACAATTTTTGTGAAGGATCAATGGTTAAAGAAACATTGGCACTACTGCCTTTAGGTATCTTCATTTCATAATTTACACTTTCATCAGCCCCCCTCTTCCAATTAGAAACGATTTCACCATAAGGAGAATCGTACACACAGGAAATATAATCCAGTCCAACTGGAACCCTTGGTGCTAGTGTGAATTCTTTAAAACCAGGATTGCTAGGATCAGGGCGAATACCACCTAGCCATCTATAAAACCACTCCGTAACAGTTCCAAACATGGGGTGGCAATTGGTAAAAGTATTGTCACTTTCTTTCCAAGTTTCCCAGAGGGTAGTGGCTCCACTATCAATCATATGGCCCCAGCCCGGATATGCGCTACTATTAACCACCTTGTATACCTCATTAGGAGAGACAGTTGACGATAGTGTTTCTAAGATATATTTGGTGCCAAAAATCCCTGTATTGAAATGACCTGAGGGTCCGTTTTTTACTGCCAGTAACAAGGAGTCCTTGGCTCTTTCCATATCCGCTTCTGGGATCACCTCATGAGTCAAAAGGGTAGAAAAAAGGGTCTGTCTATTTATAGGGCTATCCACTGCATGGTCCCAAAAGGTTTCCTTAAGTATGGATTTTAGCTTTGCGGCCAGCAAGGTGTATTTTTGTTCATTCTCCCTATCTCCCATAAGCGATGCAAATTTTGACATGATGTTTGCACATTGCAGGTAGTGGCCGGTGCCCGTTAACTCCACAGGAACTGGCTCCAGGGATTCATGATCAGCAAGTCCATCATCTACCAAGCCTTCCGGATGAATTCGAGCCGCTTTCTCCATCCACTTTTTATTCAATTCATAGAGCTCTTTAACGATATCAAGATCATTGTAATAAAGGTAAAGGTTATACTGGGTGATTATATAAGCTGATTCCCAACTTATGCCACAGTATTGAATACCTGAAAAAGGAGCTGTATCCACAAAAGTCGAATCATTCATGGCATCCACCCAGTCATAAACTGTTTTACGGTAAAAATCCTGCATGTCAAAATTGTAGATAAAAGACTCGCTGGTGGCATTGAGATCACCCCCATAGCCAAATTTCTCCCTGACTGCACAATCGGATTGAACACTTACCAAATTAGAAAGGAAAGTCCTTTTTACAGCACCCTGAATATCATTTAGCAAAGCATTTGAACTGGTAAAACTACTTTTTTTCGGTACGTCTGAATAGATAAATAAGCCCTGTATATCGGACAAGGAAGGCTGCTCTTTTAAGCCATCAATCTCCATATACCGATAAGTTCGGTACACAAAATCAGGCGTGAAATAAGCCTCTTTTTTACCTGAAATATAACTATCCGTTTGCCATGCAATGGCTGGGGCACCAGGTCCTCCAACTCCCTCTTTCTTGATCTGTCCTACCACAGTCGTCATAGGGTTTAAGGTTCCATTTTCATACACCCGTTCACCAAACCTAAAGGTGATGGTATCTCCCTCATTAGCTGGAAGTCTTATCCGATAAGTTCCGGTAAAATTGACTCCCATGTCCACCATGTGTTTTCCATTGTGAAGTGTGGAAACGGCTATGGGATTGATTTCCTCCATGATTCTAACAGGAGGAAAAAATGTCGGTTGAAGTTCACCTCCTGGGCCATTTCCAACTTGAACTGGCCGCCAAGAATCGTCGTTAAAGCCTGGCAGCTGCCATCCTTCCCATTCTTTTCTTTGGTCATAAACTGCTCCGATATAAACGCTGTTTTTCACCAAAGGACCATATTCGTACTTCCAAGATGCATCTGTCTTTACTTCTTCTGTTCGTCCGTTTGGATAATAAACCACAAGTCTAGCCATAAAAGTAGGCTTGCCAACGGTAAGGTCTTCTCTTGGATTTCTTCTTCCCCATTTTCTCAATGGCAAAGGATTATAAAATCCGTTTCCTAGCGTCACACCCAGAGAATTTGCTCCCTGTTGAATTTTGTCTGTAAGGGTATATCGGGAATAATATATTCTTTTGCTGTAGTCAGTCCAGGCAGGATCCAGCACACTGTTGCCAATGGTGTCTCCATTAACGGTAGCCTTATAATATCCTGCAGCAGTGATAAATAGGATGGCACTGTCTATTTCGGCTTCCACGGTAAATTCCTTTCTAAACAAGGGGGCTGGTCTGGCCTCATAGAAAAGGGAATCGTACTCAGGCAGGGGCTTTTCATCTTCTAGCCATTCTGCCCCTGTCTCCGAACACAATCCACAATCCGGCACTTTTAAGGATGGTTCTTGGCAGGAAAACGCAACCAACAGCATTAATGACCAGCAGACGCTATTTGCTTTTGTTACCATTAATTGTAAATCATTCATATTTCAATTTTTCCTTTTATTTAAAAATTGTGACAGGAATTTCTACGGGAAGGGTTTTTCTCACTACTGCATCATATCTACACTACTGGCCGAGTGCAGTGATTTGCTATCCGGCCATTCCATTTAACGTTTCAACCATCTTAGGAGGATCAGCTGAAACTCCCATTATTTCTCCTGTATCTATGCGGAAATTATATAATTCGACTCCCTCTGGAAACTGTGTTAAACGGCCACCTGTCCGGTTTCAAAATACTGTTTGTTACTTTAATTTCTTTTTGTCGTCGCCATCATATTTTGTATTCATTTCTCTGGAAATTGGCGCTTCAATTTCCTGCTGCCATTTTATAAGATCATCAAGCAACTCATCACGTTTATCAGTTTCAACTGCGGCAAGGTTCTTTGTTTCACTAATATCATCTGCAAGATTATACAATTCAACCGCGTTATTTTCAGAGATATTCTGGCGACCACCATCGAGTACCCACTCTTCGTGAAACTGTAATAACTTCCAATCTCCTTTCCTTATTACGCTCACAGGCCTGGACCTGAAAACTGTATCTCGCGACTCATCTTTCATTCCTTGGTAAGATTCCAGGTAGGCCGGGAAATGCCAAAAAAGTGCCTTTCTATTTATTGTCGCTTCTCCATTTAGCAATGAAACAATGCTTTTCCCATCCAACACATAATCCTTTGGTTTTTCTACACCGGCAAGCTCAAGGAAAGTGGGGTAAAAGTCAGTACCCATAACCGGTTCTTCGCAGACGGTTCCCGGATTTATTTTGCCGGGCCAGTAAGCAAACATTGGTTCCCGGATTCCTCCTTCATAAAACATTCCCTTTCCTCCACGCAAAGGTTTCTGACTAGTATATGTTCCATGTCCACCATTGTCTGAAAAGAAAACCAACAACGTATTCTCACTTAATCCCAATTCCTCAAGTATGCCATTTACTTCTGCCACACTATGATCGACACTTTCTATCATTGCAGCGTAGGTTGGATTATTGTGATCCTGGGACCCCTGTTTTTCCTGATATTTATTTATTAAACTATCTTTTGCTTGAATAGGCGTATGAACGGAGTAATGCGCGAGGTAAAGAAAAAATGGATTCCCTGTTTTTTCAGGATTGTTTTCTTTTATGAATTCTACAGCCTTATCGGTTAAATGATCAGCCAAATATTCTCCTTCTTTATTAAAGTGACCCTCAAACCCTGAACCAGGTATCCCCAAATCAAAACCTTGTTCCTCTGGTGAATTTCCAACGTTCCATTTTCCAATTGCAGCGCTCCGATAACCTGCCGGTTTTAACGCTTCTGAGATCATAATATGCTCAAGAGGGACAGTTCTTGAGTTTTCTATTGGAATCAATCGCCTGTCTTCAGGATCCCCTCTGTCTGATCTGGCAACAGTAAAAACACCATGTCTTGGTGAATACTGCCCGCTAAGCAAAGAGGCGCGGGTTGGAGCACAGTTTGCAGCATTTGCATAAGCTTGTGTAAAGATCATTCCGTTTTTTGCCAGATGGTCAATATTGGGTGTTTCGTAATATTCTGACCCCATATATCCTACATCTTTCCAACCCATATCATCAATAAAGATGAAAACGATATTTGGCGGCACCTTTTTCTCTTGTGCCTGATTACAGGAAAACGCACCAACCGCAGCCAGAGAAATGTATAAAATAAATTTTAGGGATAGTTTCATTTTCTATAACTTCTATGTGCAATTAATTTTCTCCTTTTCTGTGCTACTGGAGCACGTTGCAAAATCGGTAACATTTTAATTTTCATAATGAGGGATTATTTTTTTGCTATTCGAATGATGCCCAAACCTTCATGTTGCCTTCCTCCCTATTTGCCCAAGAATAATAAGGGATATATCGCACGTTGTTTGGTAAAGTTTGTATAAAGCCAGTTCTATTTCCTGATGACCGCGAATATCAATCCGCTTACCGGGGCCAAAAATGGAACCAATATGATCGGCAAGTTTTATAGCTGCATCCAGTAATTTTCTTTTTCCTGTTACTTCGTAGTAGGCAATTGCAGCTTCAAAGAAATGACCCACGCAATAGAGCTCATGGTCTTTGTTAATATTTGTCCATCTTTTATCCGGATTAATAGCTGTCCAGTAGGTAAAAAGGTAACCATCATCCTGTTGTGCCGCAACTATCCTGTCAATAAGGCTGTCTGTGAATGCTTCCAGTTCCTTATCTGGTGTATGCTGAAGGGAATAGGCTACCCCCTGGATAATTTTATAAAAATCAGAATCACTGGCCATTCTTTGGTTTTGCTCTCCTTCCGTTTTTCCCGCAGCAATGTCAAAATTTTCAAACGAAGTTTTGCCGGCTTCAAAAACGGATGGAATTCCATTTTCTCTGTTCGATTCGAATTTTGGCAGATTCTCTTTTTCGGTATCACTCTCTACTGTTTTGCACGATGATGCCGACACAAAAAAGCAGCCTAGTAAAACTGAAACATGAATGCCGAAAGTTTTAGAGAATATTATTTTTTGTCCCATTTTATTTAATGTAAACTGTATATCCACTTTTCTACCAGTAAAAGCCAAAATCAACAGAGGATTTGGTGATCCCGATAGCCATCGGGACTAGCAAAGGCGCCACTTCGGTCTTCCTTCCTCCACGCCTGTCTTCGGGCAGGGGTCAATTTGGTTTTTTAGGGCTATTTTTCCCTGACATATATGCTGTGCTAAGCAGTAAAAAATTGCCTAGTAACAGAATGAGATAAACCAGAAAGTTCAATTGTAGATAAAACATACTGTTGGTTCATAGTGATTGTTATTTTCAGAGCTATATCTTACACCCCATTATGAATTCTGGTTTTAGTTTCTCTAAGGGTTGCAAAACAAAAACATCTCTCTGCTTCATTACATATTTTGTTCATCAAACAGATCTGATTTACTCTATTGCTTATCAGATTATCTTAATCTTGTTACTGAAAAAACAACTATTTTAAAGGGATATCCTTAAATACAGTCAACTCAACATTGCTATTCTTGAATGTATAAAAGAGTTTATTAGAAAATATTAAGCAAAGTCAAAGATCATAATGAATTCACTCTGACTTTGCTTAATTAAACAATCCTCATTTCTCGACCTTGAAAAAAAGGTGTGTTTTTACCAACCCGGATTTTGTGTAAGGTTTTTATTCAATGTTAATTCATTGGTAGGAAGAGGCATTAAATAATCTCTTTCCGGATTGAATCCATATCCTCCGTTGGGTCCGCTTAACCTATTCTGAAAAGGATCAAAAAAACCGTCAGCATTAATCGGAACATTAGATGATCCCTTTAATTCGGGAGTAGCAAATGTGCCTACGAATCGTTCTCCCATCCAGTACTCATGTGCTCTCCAACGCGTCAAATCGTCAAAACGAAACCCTTCTGCAAACAATTCAACGACACGCTCTCTTCTGATTTCATGCATTACACCAGATAAGGAATAACCATAATTCGGCCAGTTAGGATCAGGTGTGATATTATTCAAAATTAGGTGTGGCATTCCGACCCTGTCCCTTAACTGATTGATGGTCATGTCAACATCTGCCTGAGTCAATGTACCCAGTTCTGCTTTCGCTTCGGCATAAATCAATAAAGCTTCGGCATAACGCATAAAAATATAATCAACATTTCCATTGTTAATCCCTATTGCAGGATCTACTACAATGTGCCGGAATTTTTGTGATTCTATACCGGTACCACTATTATCTACATCTGGATTGATAAACATCAAGGTGTCCGTACCTTGTATCCTCCTAATATCTCCCGGAACCATAAATGTCTGTGCAAGTCGTGGATCACGATTCTTTTCAAGTATATCTAAGGTGGCATCACCAACAAAATTTGGGCTAATGGCTATAGGCAACCCATCATTACTCAAATAAAATCTTGACGCTTCGTAAGTATATCCGTAACCGTTTGGCCAGTTCCACAATTGATTACTAAAGCTGTCTCCAACGACTCTATCGAAATGTTGGTAAAAAATCACTTCCGGATTACCGGCATAGTTTACCTGATTAAAGAGTTCGAAATAGACCTTGCTGCTATCACCTGTTACGAGAGAAAAATTCCCATCCTCAATGATCTGCTTGGCAGCGGTCGCAGCTTGTTGTATATATTCGGTTCCATTCGTCTTTCCTGCGAAGACTGAGCCCTGATGGTATTTCTCCCATGTACCAGCGTATAAAGCTGCTCTTGCTTTAAACAATAAGGCAATATCTTTACTTAACCTAGTTCCTGGTGTAGCAAGTTCTTTACTATTTTTCATATTGGAAATAGCTAAATCAATATCGCTGAGAATAAAATTGAAAACCTCCGTTCTGTCAGCACGGCTGCCATACAAAATGTCTTCATCTTCTGCTGTAACTGGTACTGTAATTATTGGTAAAGCTCCAAAATCCTTAAACATTTCAAAGTAAAACCATGCCCGGAAAAAGTGTCCCTCACCAATATAATGGTCTCTCATATTACCTCCCACCGGAACGCGATCTACATTAGCAAGGAAATAGTTTATGTTTCGAATATTCCCCCAATTCCAGCCACCACCGGAAGCCGGCACATTTAATACACCATCCATACGTGCAGTTAAAGTACCGCCAAAAGCGTTGAGCCCTTCTAATGCAAGGTCTGTTCCCTCGTCCTTAGTTGGCGCCTTTCCACCACCGGAGGCTGGCCATCCCTGAAATGAGTCATAAAATGAGTTAAGAAATAATTCCAGATCGGATTGACTGTTCCAGAATTCCGGATCAGATATCTGATCGAGCGGTGATCTCTCCAGGAAATCTTCTTGGCAGGAATACAAAAATGTTCCCGATACTAGTATAAGTATATAAAATATTTTTTTCATGGTGTCGTTTTTTAGAAGTTAAGGTTTAAACCCGCAGAAAATGTCCTACTTAATGGATAAGCATCTCCGGATCCATACCATCTACCAGCAAGTGCCTCCGGATCAAAAAACATTAAATCTGTAAATGTTAAAAGATTCTCACCAGATATATAAATCCTTGCATTAGTCAATAACACTTTTTCAGCAATTCTTTTAGGAAGTGAATAACCTATCTGTAGATTTTTAAGCCTTAAATATGAGGCATCTTGCATGAGGTGATCGGTAGGTCGTCCGTAGTTTTTTGCATTCTCGCCAAAAAACTGGGCATAAGGTCGTGGGAAATATGCATCATAATTAGCACCCAGAACACTTGATTCGTCCCGCCAGTAGTCAAGGTGACCCTCTAACACATTATTATGCATTGGTCCTCCCGCAGGTCCTCTGAAAACACTACTACTTCCAAAGCTCCAGTCTCTTTTAGCCACTCCCTGGAAGAAAATTGAAACATCTAAATTTTTCCATTGTGCATTTAAATTAAGCCCATATGTGTATCGTGGAGTAGTATTTCCTACAATGTCTAGGTCTCCGTGATTATCAATCGTATTATCTCCCACATTAATTTTACCATCTCCGTTCAAATCTTTATACCTAAAATCACCAGTTCTCCACAACCCGGAATAAATAAAGCTCTGATCCACACCTTCACTAATTTCAGCCTGTGTCTGATAATGACTGTCATAACGATATCCCCAAATCTCATTTAGATCCTGTCCAGGGTAAAAGGTGTTTAACAATCCGGTCGGATTATTATAATCCACCACGGTGCTCTTGTAATCGGCCAATTGGCCTCTGATTTCATAACGGAAATCCTGACTCACAACGTTTTTCCATGAAAGCTCAAGTTCCCATCCACGTGTTTTAATTTCTCCTTCGTTCCTTTTTGGCACTGTTGATCCCAAAACCGCTGGAAGGGGTTGTCCCGGTCCAACCAAGTCGGATGTCCTTGTTTCATATACACCAAAAGTGAATCCTAATCGATTATTCAGCAAGTAGGCATCAATACCCAGATCTATTGTGGATACTGTTTCCCATGATAAATTCACACTATTCAGATTTGGCGCACGAACTGTCCAAGCACGATCATTACCAAATAACCAGTTATTGGTTTGACGTATCGGCATTGTTGGTATGAATAAATAATTGGCAACATCCTGATTACCCAAGGTTCCATAGGAACCTCTTATTTTTAATAGGTCAATTAATTTATTTGATGAAAAAAAGTTCTCCTCCGAAATTATCCATCCAGCTGATACCGATGGAAATACTCCCCATCTTTCATCTTCCTCAAACCTGGATGATCCATCACTCCTTAAGTTTACTTCAAGCAAGTACTTTTCGTCAAAAATATAATTGAATCTTCCAAATACGCTTCGTGTAGACCAGTGTCCAACTGCGTCATTAACTAGTTGATCACCCACTGCGGTACTAATCGATGGTATGGCATCACTCAATAAGAAGAAACTTCTTGCCCCCAAATTACTGAAGGTATATTCCTCTTGTTGATAACCAACCATAAGTTGAAGATCATGCTTCCCAAATACCCTTGAGTAAGATGAATAAAGGTTAGGTGAGAGATAGGTATTTCTTCTTAATTCATTGTGATATTCAGTTGATTCTCGGTTTTGTGGTATAAAATCAACGACTCCATTTGGCCTAACCCATGGATATTGTAAGCCAGTTCTTGTGTCTTCAACTTGAGTGGAAGTGTAATTTAATTGTAGAGTTGTCACCCATCCTTTAATAGGCTCTAAAGTTATTTTTGGTGAAATCACCATTTGATTATCCGTGATAGATTGACGCACTTTTTTCCAAGCCTCCACATTAGTCTGATCTGTCCAAATATCTGTCCCTGGATACTTTGCAGGTGTGCCAAATTTCAGTTTGCCAATCCAGTTCATATACCAGGCACGTCCAAAGTTTTGATTCCATGGAAAATCTTCATTTTCTGATTTGTACTTGAAAAAAAGATCAAGGTTCATCCAGGAAGTAACCTTGGCCCCGATCTTTGCATCGACATTAAATCGATTAAATGATTCATCACCGAATGTCAAAAGTCCCTTTTCATCATAAAAGCCACCGGATAAATAATAATTAACACTTTCGTTTCCGCCTGAAATACTCAAATTATGTTTAACTCTTGGAGCATTATCCCTTAGGATTAAATCACTAATACCGTCATTTGCCACTCCTAATGTCCCCGTGTTCATTATGTTCCAATTATCACCGCTTGCATTTGGTAACATACCTGGAGCACTGCCAGGGTTTGCCAGATTCTGCTCCAATCTTGCAATGGCTTCGTCCGGATAGAATGGGGAAGCACCGAAATTGGTCCTTGCATCATTCAATGCATGTGCCCACGCCGTTCCTCCTTCTAACCTCGGCCATATTGTAGGTGCACTAAATCCAACATTTGTTGAATAGGATATTCTTGATCCTGAACTTCCTCTTTTGGTTGTGATCAGTATCACCCCGTAGGCTGCGCGAGCACCATAAATGGAAGTTGAGGCGGCATCCTTTAAAACAGACACAGATTCTATATCGTTAGGATCAATATCATTGATACCCATTGGAACTCCATCCACCAGAACAAAAGGAGCAGTACTTCCTTCAAAAGATGCCAGACCACGTATGCTCATAGCCATATCCGCACCAGGCTCTCCTCCTGCATTATTAGGCGAAATAGTCAGGTTACTAACTAAGCCCTGTAAAGACTGCTGAACATTAGTTACAGGTCTATTCGCCATATCTTTGCCACTGGCGGTTGAAACAGCACCTGTTAAATTTATTTTCTTTTTGGTACCATACCCTACCACGACTATTTCATCTAATGAGGAAACATCATCCAGTAAGGTGATATTAATTATTGTTCTGGATCCGACAGCTACCTCTTCGCTATCAAATCCTATAAATGAGAAAATTAATGTCGCACTTTCGTCAACCTCAAGCGTATAATTTCCATTTATATCCGTTACGGTTCCAGTTAAAGTGCCAGCTACCGTAACAGAAGCCCCAGGTAAGGGATCACCTTTTTCATCCGTCACTGTTCCAGAGACCTGAATATCAGCTTCTGTAACAACTAGAAATTCTGCCATTTTATGGATTTCAAAAAGATAAGATCCTGAATTAATGGATTCGGTTTTTTTGTTTCCGATTAATTCACCTTCAGCTGGAAGTGGCGTCGCTGTTGCCACTTGCACGAATAGTAGCGGTAATAAGTAATAGCCAAAGTTTCTCCTGATAAAAGGGATAATTTTTTGTTTAACCCTTTCATCCTTTTTTGTGATGCTTGTAACAATTGCCTTCATAAAATTTGGTTAAATGATGATATATTAAAATTATCATATCGCTTGGTGGTAAGCATCCAATATTCTAACCAAAATGTATAGTATGTTAACTGTACCTACATTACATATACGCTCTCCAAACCAAATTTCTCATTCTTAAGACTTAAAAAAAAGAGGCTGTCGATTGACAGCCCTTTTTCATTATTACCCAATCTATTTTTTTTTGATAGTCTCGTTTTTCATTTAAAAAAAAGTAGTTAACTAGTCGAAGCTTTCCCCAATCTATGAATCGTATTCTGAATTGATCCATCAATGCTTTTTCCTCCTTTATCCTTCAGTTTGTATTGAATCTCCATGACCCAGGTTGGTTTGATTTCGGGGATAGTCAGTTTGATCGTTTTTTTGTCTTTTCCCAATTCAGCTTTTGTGACATTTAATGTTTGTTCATTGTAGTGCTTCGATCCATACTTTCTGGATCGCAAAAGATCCCATGTTTCCACCGTATAGTTAGCAATTTGATTGACGCTAGCTTGATCGAGTTCGTCGGTAAAGCTTAGCTCTATTCCTGTGGTTGTTGCTTTGATTCCAATGGGAATGACCATCGGCTGATCTACTTTCCTGATTCGGTAAAGTCCCCCCAACTGTGGCTGCGTGGAACCCCAAGCTGATAAGCCGCAGAGGTATAACTGTTCATCTCCGGGATTGAATCGCCCCCGCATCACGCCGGTAGAAAACCTCGGAATCGGCAATTCAAAGATCCCTCCCTGTACTTGGTCTCCTATTTTTTCATAGGGAACCACAAAGATTTTTCCATAGCCATAAGAGAAGTTCAGAAGTTTTCCGTCCAATGCTCCCCACTTTTTGCTATCAACCCAAAGGAGTTCGGAAGGTGACTGATCAATATCCCGTTCCACCCAAACGAGTGGGAGTTCCATCCCACTTTCTGTGCTGTCAGTAGGTGGATTATAGCTAAACATATTTCCATAGAATCCACCGGCTTTCACCCAATTGATCCGGTTCATAGGATTCCAGTGACCTTCTTGGTCAGTCACTATAAACGTGCCGTCAGGATTGATACAAACGCCGTTTGCGGCTCTGAAACCGGTGGCGATGATATCGGTTTTTAGTCCATCCTTACTCACTTTGATCAATGTTCCATGCTGAGGGATCAAAGCCTCTCTGGCATGCCTGGCACTTTTGGCGTAATAGAAATTTCCCTCATCATCGGTTTGAAGTCCCATGGCAAATTCATGGAAGTGATCCGTGACCTGATGATCATTGTTGAAGCTTTCGTAAAAGTCTGTTTCCCTGTCTCCATTATAATCGTGTAGGCGGACCAGCTGATCCCTACAGGTGACAAAAATCTCCTCGTTGACTACTTTGATTCCTAAAGGCTGAAACAAGCCTGAAGCGATGCGCTGCCAGGTGAGTTTTCCAGAATCTTTCATAAAGCCTTCTACCAGCCAAACGTCTCCATCGGTTGAGCAAATCACCCCTTTATTGGGATCTTTGAAAAAGTCAAGCCCGCTTAATCTGAATTGATTTTTCCATGGGCTGTCAAAAGGCGGATTCAGAATATCCACCTGAAAAGGGCCTTCTTGCTCTCCAATCTGGACTGCTGTGGTCAATTTCTGAGGATATCTGGCAGGACCTCCTTTGATCAGTGGATTCAAATCCTCTGGTTGGCTGGAAGTTTTTGAATACTGCTGCAAACCCTCCATGCCAGACTTAGCAATCAATAATTTGATTTTTAGAGATTGAGAAGGAGGGAGCTCCATGACGGTAAACCCACCCTGATCTTTCAGAACTGCCCCTTCACCCACCACTGCCACGGAAGTTCCGGTAGGAGCAATTCTCATTTTCAGCGCTTTATCAGAAGAAGAAATATTCATAGTTCTGGTAAATACCGGTTGGTCTTCCAACGTCTCCAGCCCAAAAGTTTCCAAGACTTTTGCATTGCCTACGGTGTAAGAAATAATCACCCGATCGTTGAATTGATAAAGTCCCTCGTAGTGCGTCCATTCTCGAGGCAAGGGTCCAAACTTCCGTTTGTCTCGAGCTGTAAATCGAGGATCGTCAAAGTTGCCCGTGGCTGGGTTTGCCCAAGCTGGAACTACCGGGTTTTCAAAGTGCAGCTCACCAATAGTTCTAGGCGAGATATTGTGTTTTCCATTAAATAAAATCGCTTCCCAATCTATAAATCCTTCTCCTGTCCAAGCTCCAGCAACACGCATCAGGTCGTGGTCAAACATCATCCAAGCTTTGCCAGCGGCAACACCACCTTTTCCCTGGTCCAGTCTGACGGCGATCCCTTTGTATGCAAAATTGGAATTGATCAGATTTTCATCCTTAAGTGGCTGGATGGGGCCAGTGGACCGTTCTCTCGGCGGCGCATTCTGTGCGACCACTTCATAGGTATTGATCAAAAAGTTACCATAGTCCATTTCCGCCCAAGGCTTAAATTCTTTGGGTGCAGGTCCTGTGGTCGTTCCGTCAGGCAAGGTTGCCAAATAGGCCGAGTCCACTGCTACATATTGATTCGGATTAGCCTCTTTCAAAAAAGTTTCCCTCAGGTAATTGATAATATCGTACTTCTCTACGGGCGTCAAATTGACTTGCGGAGGCATGGATCCGTAACCTCTGGTGAGGGTTTGATAGATGGAATAGGGATCCTTTCCCATCTTAAATTCGTCCTTCCAAAATTTAAATGCATTGGGCATAGAACCCTCTTGCTCGGGATTTCCATGGCAATTGAAACAGGTATTATTGTAAATATGCTCTCCAGTCCGAATTGATTCCCCTTGCCGGTCATCCAAGGCAGTTAGCAGGCCTCGATGATCTATGTTCTTTTCGTAATCGGGGAGGTCTGATTCCTGAAGGGTAAAACCAAGGGCAGTTTCTGCATCTTCATTTTTAGAACCGGAATTACACCCTAGGAGAAAGAGAAAAAGTAGAAGGAAATTTAAATTGCGTAGGAATCTTTTCATAGAGAGGTTGGGTGAGATTGATGGTAAGCTTTAAATTATTAATTTATGAGTAAAAAAAGGGTTTCTCATCATCCCTTTTTGTAGCGATCCAGTATGCAGCTTCATTTGAAACGATATCCACATACCATCCCTCCAAAGTTCCTACAGGCTGACCATTTCGAATGAATTTGTCCGGGTTTTTAGGCCCGGTATTGAATGCATTGACGGAAGTAGCCAAAGAATAATCAAAGCCCATTTCATTGACTGAAACCTCTGCCGGTGATTCCAAACGGGACAAATGCCACTTTCCAAAAAAAACTGTTTCATAACCAACTTCTTTCAGCAGTTGGGGTAGAGTTATTTCATCCTTGTGTAGAGTAGTGCCAAAAATTCCTGCAATGGAGTAAAAACCATTGCCGTAGGCATTTCTTCCCGTGTGGATGGAAGCCCGGGAAAGCGAACAAACTGTACCGTCTGAATGCATGCCCGTCATCCGAACCCCTTCTAAAGCAAACTGATCCAAATTTGGAGTTTTTATAATGGGATTGCCATAACTGGCGAGATCCCCATAACCCAAATCATCTGTCAGAAAAATAATGACATTTGGTCTTGGTACATTTCCGTCTTCTTTTTGGGCAATAGGGTAGGGATAATTGAATAGAATTACTATTAAGAACATTACCATATTGATAGATAAAAATGAAAGTTGTCTAGAATTAATAGAGAAGAAGTTTTTCAATAAATCCATCAGCTTTTTCGTAAAATATAAGATACTCGCAAACTCAATATTCATTTTTATGGAATTCTTATTGAGTAAGCGAGTAGTTAAAAGTGAATTTTTAAGGTGGTGATAATGCAACTTCAAGATCTTTTTCAGACTTCTGTTTCTCTCTAAAAGTCAGTGAATCAATTTCAATAATTAACTGATGTATTATCTAGATGAAATCATGATTTTCTCCTGCCTGATGACTATGGGTACGAATCCAATTTCCATTCCCACAGGTGGGCTAACAATCAAAACCGGATCAATGGCAACCAGCTTTCCGGTACTGGGAGGCGCCATGTATTCTTGGTCGATGGTCCAGTTTCTGTGGATTTGCTCGACAAATTTCTGAAGCGTATCTTTTTCTTTCTGACTCCAGCCAAATTGTTGAAAAGAAGGCTGATCAATAAATCTATACCATTTATAAGTGACCGTTGACCCGTCTTTTAACAGCACAGAGTAGGATTGGGAAGCGGGACCAGGGTTTTCCCAAGCACCGGTAGTTGGAGTGGAGTAAGGCAGGCTTTTGTCGATGATGAAATTTCCTTCCACTATCTCATTACCATCTCTCCAATTGATGTAATGACTTTCTGATCCAGCTTTAGCAAATTCCATTTTTCGCAGAGATTCGGGGACATTTTCCGGGCTTATTGCTACCCTAGTATCACCCACTTGTTTGTAATATTGAGGGAAAAGACCCGGTTTAGAAATTGCATTTTCCTGCCACTGCAGACCAAATGCATTGGTATCAGTGGTGATAGTTTGGAGGATGCTTTCCAGACCAGTTAATTTTTTTCCTCCGTTGTTTAAGCTGGCTCCTTGATCTAAAGAAATTGCTCTTGGGGTTAAATCCGGTTTCCAAGCATGTGTTTCATCAAATTTTCCAGAATAAGCTTTACCTCCCTTTTTCCATTCCAAAAGATAATTAAACAGCGCATCTTTTGAGTAATAGGTTACATCTTGAACCAGCACAGATTGGCCTTGCTCATTTACAGGAAATTGGAGCTGTGGAATTTTGATATACAAGTCCCCGTTATTGTCTTTCATTTCAAAAGAAGGCACTGTATTGATTTCCATTGCTCCACCACCCCCCATGGTTCCTTCCCGGGCATCAAGCCCCATTCCTTCTATTGCTTTATATTCTTTTGAAAGTCTGCTCCACATTTCAGGAATATAAAAAGCCACAGGTCCTTTAAAGTTATCTGAGTTCAAAAAAAGCGTCCAGCTTTGGTTACCCGTAGGCGCAGGACCCGGCCTGGCCTCAGTTAGCGGCAGCATCATGTGGGTGTACCCCAAAAACCTGCCTTCTAGATCTCCTTCAAAGGTAATTCCGTCAGGTGGCACCACAATTCTGTTGCTCAGCTGGGCTATTCCCATTTGATCATCAGGCAATGCTTCTGCTCTATAAAAAAAAGGCCATCCGGCAGAAGCTATTTCTGAATTATAACAATCTGGGACACCATTCATGCTGAATTTTGGAGAGCCATAATGGTACCTGTTTCCTCTCCAATATCCCAGTCCGCCTTCCTGAGTCTGAAAGACGCTCGACCAAGTCGGCCCTCTAGGTGCCCACGTCCTAGCTATAGTACCTTCTGGACAGCAGGGAATGTCTTTGTTGGTAGGATTGTCAGGTGTGATCCAATTACCCGGAAGCCCAATCTGAAATCCTGCCAAAGGCTGCTCCACTAAAGGCCAAACTGCAGTGTAAAAACCTATTCCGGCACCAAAGCCTTCAGGCCTTTTCAGAGTGCTATATCCAATGTACCCATGGAGTCCATTGCTGTTCTCTGTAATACTTTCGGATACTTCAGAATTACTTTTTTTGGTGAAATTAAATTCCGTGGCTATAAATCCAACAAGTAAGAAGATCACAAAGGAAACGGAGTAGCGAGTCAGCATAAGTATGGTTTGTGTGAAATTAGTCTGAGAATATAACAATCATTTAAGGAGAAAATCACCAACGGAAGCAACCTCCCGATGGCATTGAAATTCTAATATACACCCTCTCTAGTATCACACCATATTTGATCACCATAGAAGATATCTATCTGAACCACATTGGTAGAAAAACTTTCGTTAAAGGCTATTTCATTAGCAGGATAGGCCATTCGAAATGGAGGACGGTTGTGGTTGCTGGCGTAGTCATTGTAGATATTGACCAATGCAGGCACATCAGTTCTTCTTACCTCTGACCAAGCTTCCACACTTTGTTTGAACAAGCTGATCCAATTTTGCAACCTGATCTTTTCCAGGTTTGCCTTAGTTCCGGAATCCCAAGCTACTTCAGTACCCTGCAAATAAGCGTCGATATCGGCCTGAGCTATAGCATTATCGAGCATTGATATTACTATAGCTCTTTCGTAAGCCACTCTTGGATCGCCCGATGCCAATCCCCTTTCGAAAGCTTCAGCTTTAATAAACCATACCTGAGCTGCATTCATAAAGGGCGAGAATCCCCGGTCATCATAGCCAAAGTTTCTCCTATGAAAGGAATAATTTTTGGTTTAAACCTTTTACCCTTTTGAGTGATTCCAGCATAAATTGCATTCATAAAATTTGGTTAAATTAAGATAATACAAGATTATCATAATGCTTAGGATTAAGCATCCAATATTCTAACCAAAATGTATAGTATGTTAACTTTGCCAATATTACATATGCGCTCTCCAAGCTGGATTTCCCATTCTTAAGGCTTTTAAAAAAAGGCAATGGGTTAACAGCCTTTTCCCATTGTTACCCCATTAATGTATCTTTTTTTGAAGGTTTGACCATTAAACACTGCCTGAAAATTAGTTTTACGGAATGAAAAACACCTTGCTTTATGATTGGCGCCATTAACCCATTACATTTAATTAGTCGATTTCCCAGCCATTGCAGTATCAAAAACCATATAACACCTTCTTTCCAGCTGCTGATTGGGATAGATTGATGATGGCTACAGAGGTTGTGATTCCTACAATGACGGTAGATGGCAAGGCTTCACAAATGATCTTGATGTGACCTTGGATATGGGAAAGGAAACTATCCTGAATTCCATCTCAGCAACCTTTATGCAAGTGGCTTGCCCAGGCGTATTTATGTCTGGCTAACTGGAAGTTTCTATTTCAGCTAATAAAAAAAAATTGAAACTATACTTTGAATCGAAAATATTATACCGGTTGAAAAATAAGAGGGTGTTCAAAGAATTCACAGGATCACTCGAAGGAAAACAAGCCCGGTACATACATAAAGGTGGTTGCGCCAAACGTACAGAAAGGATTTATTTTTGCGGAAGAGCTAGTAACTAATTAAGAAATTCAAAATCCTCAGATCTTACGATTTGAGGATTTCTTGTTTTATCTTCGATGAAAGAAAACTGGCCCTAACAATTGACCAATTTCCAAGATTATTTCCCCTCCATGACTATCGAGATCAACTCTTGATTTCTCCAAACCTTCAGCTCGATTCTACCTTTCCAAATATTCCCTTTTTCCGCCTTCCTTAATGACAAGTAATCTTCCACCTTATCCTCCCAACAACCAAGAATAACATCCCCACTTTTTAAAGATTTTGACGAAGAAGCATCATATCCCCCGGGAACATTCAAAATCAAAACTCCTGAAATTTCATCTAAGCCTGCCGCAGACTGCTCTCCAAGCGTTTCCATATTCTTTACTTTAAACCCATGCCATACATAAATCTCATCGGATTTCTCAGATCTTTCCAAAAGAAGGAAAGGGATTTCTGGCTCCTCAGCAAGAGTTTTTAATTTGGGAGAAAGGACTCCAAAATCGCTCACACTGAAATTCACAAACCCAACTGAATTGATTGCAGGGGAATCCTCATTCACACGAAAATCACCTTCATCAGGATTAATGAATTCAGGATTTCCAAATTCTCCGTTCGCCTCCACTCCAAAACCTTTTGATTGATTTAAATCCGCTTCGGCAGTAAAAAAGTTCTCATCAACCTTGTCTCCCCAATAATTGACTTGGATTTGCTTGTGAGAAGTCATGACGATATTTCTTGTAAAAACATCATGGCTATTCTGAAACCAAACATGTGGATGGAAGCCATTATTCACAGTGATGTTATTATAAACCGTTCTGTAAAAACCTTCCCTCAGTTTTATTCCACCACTCAAGCACAGGTTATTATAAATCTCATAATTGCTGGAACCATCATCAAGGTCTATATCCCATCCATGGTCACATTGAAATCTATTGTTTCGAATTATAGTGGTCTTGATCGCATCCAATTTGATCCAATCGGGATGCCTTTCTACCAAGGCGTTCATCACGCCTCTGTTTGGATGCCAAAATCTATCCCTGCCCCAGGAGTTAAATGCGCCATGATCGCCCGTCTCCATCACCGTATTGAACACATCATTGTATTCAATAATGTGACCTCCCCAAGCACCATCGCCTATATTTATTCCTGACCTCGGCACATTGTAAATAGTATTATGAACTACATGTAAATCCATCGCCATCTGAATCTGAACTCCCGCCACTTGCTTTTCTATCTGGCCAATATTGCGAATCAGATTTCCTGCTATAAGCGAATTAGAAGGGTAATTGAGTGATTTTGGGCCAGGAATAGTATCGATATCCTCTTCCTCTACAAATTCATAATAATTAAAAGTAGCAGAACGTACAGCGTCTGGATCTCCCACCAAACTAATTGCACTGGCTCCGATATCCTCGATCAGATTATCCTTGATACTTACATTTCTATTGTAGTTACTGATAAAAATGGCATTTCCTCCCAAAGCTGAAAACACGCTATTTTCAATCGTACAATTCTCCGTCCCATCCATCATAACTGCTCCACTCCTATAAATCGTCCAATCACTCCGCATCAGCTTTTCTTCAGTTTTCATAAAGGTTGGAGCTGTCTGAGTAAAGGTGATCCCCTGAAAAAAAATATGGTGCACAGGTTTTGAAAGTTCTCCCTGAAGAGTTATCAAATTTTCCAATACATCCACCTCCACTTTCTCGATTCCCGCTTTGTTCAATCCTTCCTCAAGAAAATAGTAAAGCAATCCTGCTTCTTTGTCCAAATACCACTCTTTTGGACTATCCAGCTCTTCAAAAATATTCTCAACAAAACGCATAGTAGGATGAATAGCACTTGCTCGGTTATTTTGCCAGCCACCTTTATAGGCTAAACTGTCTTTTCCTATTTTTCCGGTAATTTCATAATGCATTCCACCCCATCTTCCCGTGTGAAGTGCATGAATAAAACCTCCTTCGGGATGCTTCCAACTTCTTATCCTTTCTTTAGAAAGCGCATCTTCTGCATACCCATTGAATGGATAGACATCTCTTTGAAAATTTGGGTAGCGGGCTCTTATTTGCTTTTCCCCATTTACAAAAAGGCTCGAAAAGGCCAACCCTTTTGGCACTTTAGCCACCAAAATTTCTTCGTTAAAGTTTTTCCATTTTAAATCTAATGACCTCCCTCCGCTGATGACCACCTTTTCACCTTGGGCAGCCCTGATCGTATAAGGAGCATCTTTTGACCCTGATTCCTCCGGAGAAAAAACCAAAGGTTGGTCTAAGTAATAAGTGCCTTCTGAAAGGATCAAAGTAAAAGCCTTGTCCGGATTACTCTTCTTGTAGGATTTCACCATCTCCTTCGCTTTTTCAATGCTGGCAAAAGGTGCTCCTTCTGTCCCAGAATTTTGGTCAGACCCTTTAGGGGAAAGGTAAAACTCCTTCCGGTCTTGGGCCTGGCAAAAAAGAGAAATGGTTAATAGCAGGAAAAGAGGAATACTTATTTTTTTAGACATCATATCAATTTAGTAAGCATATTCCCTTGAGGCATCAAATTTGACTTTGAAAAATATCTGTAGCCATCTTATTTTGGGAGTATTAGGAAACGATAAACCAAAAAAGCCTTTAGGATTTGTAAAAATC
Organism: Algoriphagus antarcticus; assembly: GCF_002150685.1. Taxonomy (GTDB): domain Bacteria; phylum Bacteroidota; class Bacteroidia; order Cytophagales; family Cyclobacteriaceae; genus Algoriphagus; species Algoriphagus antarcticus. Next base: position 1,974 of record NZ_MSSW01000076.1, on the reverse strand, counting down.
AAAGAATTGGCGACAAAAAACTCAAATTCCCCACCTAATAAATAGAATTATATGATGTTTCGCTTCCTTGCTACCTTCTTTATTGTGCTTATTTCATTCCAAATAAAACCCCAAACCATCGGCACCCTGGAAAGCCGATAGAATCTGGTGACCACAAAAGCACCCTCACCACAATTATAGCCTATTTACAAAATCCAATTCCTCCAAAAGCCTTTCTAAACAAGCTTTACTAAGTGGCTGCAATTCCTCTCCCCTTGGGCAAACTGGAAACTGGATACTTCGCTGCATGAATTCCATATATCTCCGTAAACAGGTTCTTAGCTTAATCTGACTCAAATCCCAATAGCCCTACAACTACATCATAGATTCCCAAAAAAATCAAAATGGGATGGTCCAAATCCACGAAGAGAAATCACGCTATAAAAGAGAATGCTAAAGGAGCAAGATGAGATGATCTGGAGTTACTTGGGAAACCGTATTTCAGGAAGAAATTCAACTGAATCATTTATTGACAAAGTCTTTAGCAAGGGATTGTCTTATTATTTGGATCCAAGCGCACCTATTCAAAGCAAGTAATCCAGCATCTTCTATAGGAAAGAAAAGTTCGGAACAGATCTAAATCTTGCCTCCATAAAGATTGCCAACCAGTTCGAAGAACTGAAAATCTCGCTATCCGGACTTGCAAAGCTCTCTGATATTAAAATGGAGCGAAGCTTACCTATTTATTCGACCAACAAGTCCTCGGTGGCAGTAGCCAATGAGGTTGTAAATGCACTTTATCCTAAGTACCGCAAAGACCCTAAAAAATTTCTAGAATCACTTATCAGCAAATTAGCCGAGGCTAATATTCTGGTATTTTAATTTATCGACATCCTTCTTTAAAGCAAAAAAGTAACATTGATGGATTCTTTATAAAGCCTAATGTCATAGTACTAAGAAGAAATCAAGATTATTTCAAATGGGAAATCTTTACGCTGGCTCATGAACTTGGACACTACATCCTCAATCAGGAAGAAGTAGAATCCATTTATTTCGATCAGTTGGTTCTAGGCGCTACCTCTAAAATTGAAGCATGGTGCTATACTTTTGCCTTTGCTTTCTTGGCTGGGGATTAAATGATCAAGTTGGATCAACTACCAGAGGTTGGACAATCCAATGGCTACTCCTTCGATGGGATCAAAGCCATTTCAGATAATACACATCTAAGCTTCACTGCTATTTTTACCTATCTGGTCAGAAAAGGAAAAATGAGTGGAGCCATTTATGGTCGAATGAGAAAAGAACAGGAGGATACGATTCAGTAAAAGAAAGACCTCGAAAAAAAGAAAAGGGAGCTGGAAAAGGAAATGGGGAAGAGTAGTACTGTCAAAGTCAAAATGTTGGATCTCCTTTACGTACGGGATTGGTTCAAGTCCTACCCACCTTCGGTCGGCTGGGACAAGGAGGAGCAAAAGCCTCATTTCGTAAGATTTGAGGCTTTATTGATTTAAATTTGCATACTATTTTCAAAGATATCACACTTACCTTTATTCAAAATATCAACATCCATGGCCTTCCCTCCCATACTCCTTCGCACTATAGAATCTTCATTGACCCGTTGGCTTGAGCAAAATAGACCTAAGGAAGATATCCGAGATCAAGTTGACCTTGGTTATAATATTCAAAGTCAAGATATATTTTTGAATGAAATCCGCCCCGATTGGAGAAAACCAGAACAGAAAAGCACTCACCCTTTTGCCAAAATAAAATACACCAAAAGTTCAAATGAATGGAAAATCTATGGGATGCGCGGAAATCTAAAATGGCATCTATACGACGAATTTGGCTCATTTGATACCCTAGACAAGGCACTGGATCTGATCATGAAAAATCCTCATGGTAGCTTCTTCGGGTGATTTTTTCTGAAAAATTCAATATGGTCCAAATCTCAAGTACCAGTTTGAGTCTGAAGATTTGAACCAGAATTAAATAGTC
>NZ_MSSW01000075.1 GCF_002150685.1 Algoriphagus antarcticus | reverse complement strand
CTATTTATATTCATGGCTCTTCTGCCTACTGGCAAAGTAGCGGATACACATATCATATTTTCTCTACAAGCTCTTTCAAATGTGTCAAATAAGTAGCTCCTCTTTTCTCCGCAAAGAAATCTAAGGAAAGTAAGACAGCACATTGAATAAATAGGCCTAACCCAACTCCTTTCCAAAATCCATAGCCCGATAGGGAATACATGAGCCCGATTCCTACCTAGACTAGTGCGATCTCAAAATATCGGTAATAAACGAAATTTTGGACGACGATTTCCATTCTAGGAATTTCTTCCGATTGGATTTTTTCAGGCTCCAGTTTGATCAGATTTTCTACCAAGAGGCTGTCCTTAGGACTTCGGATATAGATCGTCGTGCCGATGACGAGTTGCACGAGCGAAAAAACTATCAGGGGAATGGCGAGACCTTTCCAGAAATTATCCTTCAAGAAAAAGATCAAGTAGATCGAGAGGAGGATAGCAACTATGCCAAAGCCAATGAATAGGAGGCTTTCTGCTTTCTCGGCATTGAAATATTTAACAATGAGATTCATGGTCGGGGAGTTAAAGTCCAAATTGTGATTTAATGCCACCGATGAATGTCGCATCATCAAATTGCTTGCGGTTCGCCATCAGTACTTGAGCATCTTCTCCTGCGGTATAGCGCAGTTGGTTTTTACTATCTGTAGCCGCTTCGAATATCACTTCTGCTACCACACTTGCGGGCGATGCATTTTGAGCCAAGTTTGGCATTGTACTCATTAGCGCACCGACAATCTTTTGGTATTCCGCCATAGTTTCGTCATTGCTAAAGTCAAATGACCTGCCTGCAAATTCGGTTGCAATCATTCCTGGTTCTACTATTTTCACTTGTCCGCCAAATTGCTCGACTTCGAAACTCAAAGATTCTGAAATGCCTTCAACCGCAAATTTTGTCCCGTGATACAAGGCGCCTAAAGGGAAGGTTATTTTACCTCCAATAGAAGAAATATTAATGATGATGCCAGATTTGTTTTGGCGGAAATGAGGAAGAATAGCCTTCGTCACATCCAAAAGTCCAATCACATTGGTATTGAACTGACGTACTATTTTCTCTCTTGAAAATGACTCCAACGTGCCATAAGCTCCGTAACCTGCATTATTGAGTAATACATCAATTTGCCCAAATTTTTGAACTCCTTCATTCACTGCGTTTTGAATGGATTCCAAATCCAAAACATCAAGCTTCGTCACGAGCACGTTTTCCAAGGCGGCTAACTCTGTTTCGTTTTCTGGATTTCGCATGGTAGCGATTACATTCCAATCCTTGGACTGGAATAGTTTCGCAGTTGCTCTTCCTATTCCACTGCTTGCTCCGGTAATTAAAATTGTCTTATTCATTTTTGTTTCATTTAGATTAGAAAACAAAGTTGAGGCTAAACGTAAGTTGGCGGATAAGACAAATTCGGGTTGTTTGTATTCTTTTTACGGATTTCAGAGGAGACTATTTTCCGTCCAGCGTCAAACTGAGACCAGTTGGGGATGATCATTTTTTAAAAAATAGATTCAATACGAAGTTTTCCAATTGTTACCAAGTAATTCTTGACTAGTTTGACCCATAAATCTGGAAGAATTGATTCTCCGCTTCGACGGTACCGATCAATATAATTTCAGCACCTTCCGGCAATATCATAGATGGTTCAGGGTTGATAGTCATCTGTTCACCGGTCCGAATGGCAATAATGGTACAACCCGTTTCTTTTCGGATGGAAGTTTCTTTGATTGTTTTACCGGTAAGTTGTTTGGGGATTTTTACTTTGATCAAATCGAGGCCCTCAGCCACCATGAGGATATCACTTCTTTGCAGCAAATTCAGAATAGTATTGGCTCCCAGAGAAGCATAGGAAATCACAAAATCTGCGCCTGCCCGATGCAAATTTCCCAAGTTCCTTTCCGAAGTTGAGCGGGTGATAATTTGGATATCAGGTCGGATTAATCTGCAGTAAATTGTGAGGTACACATTGACATCATCATCATGGGTAGTGATGATCACAGAAGGCGAATCCATAATACCCGCTTGTTGCAGTATTTCGCGATCTGAAGCATCTCCAACAATCGAATTTTTCACTCCGATGACCCGTGTGGGATCTTTTTCAACGACATTGTATTTAAGGTTACGGGCTGATAATGCCCTGCCGGTAGCCCTACCAACTCTGCCTCCGCCCAAAATTATGACTGGGGCTTTTACCTCACTTTTGACGCCAAATGTCTTGTTGTATATTTCCAACTGGTATCCTGAACCAGCCAATACCAATACAGTACTTTGGGAAATGATTGTTTCCGGTCTTGCGGTTTGGAAGTTTCCCCTTTCCCAGAGTCCAACAACGCTGACCCCCACTTTTTGCCTCAATGCCGTCTCCTTTAAATTCAGCCCAACCAAAGATGATCCGGTGACCAAGACTTCTGCAATCTGTAAATCCCCAAAACGTCCTACCACATGTGCAAAGGCATCTCCTGCATTAGCCCTCCTGGAGAGTATCAGTCCCATTATTTCCCCCAACTGAAGGACGTTATTACTGCCCGCGAGCTTCAAAATATCCACTGCCGCTTCGGTATTTGCTGTGGAAATGATGGTGACATCTTTGCTGATCCCCCTTACCGTAAAAGCAACATTGGTGTTGAGTACATCGGATTCGGTGGTGGCTACCAAGGCTGCTTTTTCAACACGTGCATTCTTATAGGTCTGAGGATCCACCAAATCCCCCAGCATTACATTAATTCCCAATTCCCTTAGACGTTGTCCTTCAGCAAGATCTTTTACCAAAACGATGTATTCGTAGTTAAACCTGTCAAGCTTTTTGATCAGCGCTTCAGTAATAGGGCCATATCTGGTCATAATGACATGATTCTTCATTTCTTTTGGCAGTTCTCTTGGTACACGGGCTTGTTCCTGAGCCTTCATCCAGGGGGAATAAAAGAAATTGATAAAGGTAAATGGGAATAAAACCAACAAAAACAACATTCCCGAAAGCAAAACCACAATTGAAAATAATCTACCCAAATCACTGTGGAATGTGATATCCCCAAACCCAAGGGTGGACATCACTGTAAGGGTCCAATAGAATCCCGTCAACCAGGAAAAGGCCTGCCCCTCTCTGAGCATCAAGAGATGAAAAATCACCGAAAAAACTGTGATCATCCCAAGGAGGACTAATAGGAAATTAACCAATAACCTTAGGTTTTTTCGGTCAGGTTTATTCTGTAAAAAAAGTGTGATCTGTGCCGTAAGAAACTTCATTCCATATTCAGTTTGTATGCTTGGTAGATGCTATCCACGATGAAATTAGCAGAATAATTTAGCCTTTTAGGATTTTAGATCGAATCCTGATATACAGTCAGTTGAAGATTGGTTGATTTTTTACGGCATTATTCTAAATCCCTATCCGGAAGAAGTCGATATTCGGTTGGGACCCATAGCCGAAATTTCACAGCGAAAATGAATTTATGGATGAAATCATTCAGAGTTGAGGAGTTGGGCAAAGTACGCCTAAGCAATGTCCATTCTACATTTAATTTAGCTTTTGATGACTTCGCTTATTAAAAACAGAACTGAGGGTGGAATTTGCTTTTCAACCTTTTATAATAAAGACCGATTTGTAATTGGTTAAGTTTGAATTTCCTCAGATTGATAAAAGGCACCCTTCTTCTATCCAAAAAAAACTCTAAGAAGGGAACTGAATCTTTTCTACTCGCTATCCGTCTTGCTGATCCTTGTTTTTCAAATTACCGCAATGAGAAATTCAGGGGTTGAGGTATAGCTAAAATGCCTCATACCTCAGGTTAAAAAACCTCACTTAATTGAATTACAAATTTTGATGAATAGAAAGGGGTAGATGGGATCTACAGTAGGTCAAATGTAACCTCCGCTTAGAATGGACTAACGATTATTAGCACAGACAACTTTCATGAATCGGCATGAAATTGCCATGTCCTATTAATTTGCTAATGATGTTAGCTGCAACCAAAATTCTTCAATTTTTAAAATGGCTTTTAGAAAGTCATCGATATTGAGCGGTTTTTGCACATAGCTGTTGCAGTGATTTGCATAGGCTTTATCTATATCTTTTTGATTGGAAGAGGTGGTAAGCATAATTACCGGGATTTTTTTGAGGTCGGGATCAGCTTTGATCTGCTGCAAAACTTCATGACCGTTGAATATGGGAATGTTGATATCCAAAAGGATAAGATCTGGCCTTTTTGCATCGACAAATTCTCCTCTCTGAAATAGAAAATCAAGTGCTTCCTTACCGTTTTTTGCAACACTGATTTCGGTTTTCACTTTACTTTCTTCAAATGCATCCAGTGTAAGCATAATATCACCCTCGTTGTCTTCGACCAGAAGAATGTGGGCAAGTTCTATTTTTCGAGAATTCATACTATTTAATTTTAGGAATTGTGAAATAAAATACGGTGCCAACTCCTGATTCTGACTCCAACCAAATCCGTCCACCTAAAAATTCAACATGCCTTTTGGCAACAGAGAGACCTAATCCTGTTCCTGAATATTGGTCCTTATTGTGCAGACGTTGAAAAATAACAAATATTTTATCATAGAATTGAGGGTCCATTCCTATCCCATTGTCCTTGATAGAAAATTCCCATTCTTTTTCATTTTCTACTACGTCAATCTCTACTTTTGGTGGTATATCTGCTTTGCAATACTTGAGTGAATTATCTATCAAGCAATGAAGTATTTGAGTTATGGCTGCCTTATAGGTAAAGAGTATTGGTAGCTCACTAGATTTAATTGAAGCAGATTTTTCTGAGATGAGTTTTCTCCGCAACTGCCCAAATTCAGAAAGTACCTCGTTCAGATCGACTTCTTTTTTTCCTTCTGTTGGTCTGTTTGCTCTGGAATACTCAAGCAGATCAAGGATAATCTGCTTCATACTTTTGGCACCATCTGTTGCAAAGTGAATATACTGGTGACCCTTTTCGTCAAGTAGGTCTCCGTACTTTCGCTTCAATAGATCCATAAAGCTGGCGATCATTCTCAGTGGCTCCTGTAAGTCATGAGAGGCAACAAAAGCGAATTGCTCCAGATCTTCATTAGAGCGCTCAAGTTCAAGTGTGTACTGCTTGAGCAACTCCTCGGTTTTGATTTCCTGCGTAATGTCTGATGAAATACCGATGATACCGGATAATTTATTATTCTCATCAAAAATTGGAGAATTGGAAATCAGGGCGGGAAAATTAGTCCTATCTTTTTTACATACCTTAAATTTTCCCAACCAGGTTTCCCCTTTTTTAAGCGCATCCATGATCTGGATAGCTTGTTCTTTACTGATGTCAGGAACAGTCAGATGCATAATATTTTCTCCAATTGCTTCTTCTTGTTTCCAGCCATAAATATTTTCGGCTGCTTTGTTCCAGTAATTCACAACTCCATCCAGGTTCGTGGCTATTGCCGCCTGCCCTATCATGCTTAATAAGTTTGCTTTGAACCTGTTTGCTTCTTCTGATTTTTTTTGCTCAGTGACGTCAGTCATCGCTCCGACCATTCGGATTGCCTTTCCCTCGCTGTTCCGGATGATTACTCCCCGGTCTATTACATAAAGTGTTTTTCCGTGTTCATTAAATACCCTGTATTCCAGTTCCAATCGGTTACATAGCGGGTTTGAGATTGCTTCATTAATACTAATCTGAATTTTTTCAAAGTCTTCTGGATGAAAATTATCTTTCCAGAAATCATTCTCAGTAAATGATTTTAAAGCTTTTTTTCCAAAAAACCGTTCAATGGCTTTGGAGCGATAATAGGTTTGGTTTACCATATCCCAATCCCAGATGGCATCATTTGTTGCTTCGGTTACTTTTTCGAATCGTTCGTTTGCTTGGTGCAGTTGGATATCAGTTTCTTTTCGAGATGTAACATCTTTAAAGTACACAGATAACCCTTCTTCAGCAGGGTATGCAGATACCTCAAGCCATTTATTCATAGTGGAGGAAAACGATTCAAAGTTGACTGCTTCCCCCGTATTCATTGCTTCATGGTATTGATGGTAAAAGTCGGAATCGATTGAATACGTATTTTCTTCCCAAAGATTTTTGCCTACAATCTGTTCTTTTTTCTTACCCAAAATCAATTCGGCTTCCTTATTCCAATAGGTGACTATCCAATTGCAATCAACCGCAAAGAATGCATCCCCAATACTTTCCAAAATTTTGTTTTTTTCTTCGAAAGCTTTTTGGAGGTTTTCAGCCGCTAACTTTCGTTCATCGATATTTTTAAAATAAACAGAAAGACCTCCTGCTGATGGATATGCGCTTACTTCATACCATTTCCCATCAGCCGGATATAGGTATTCAAATGTTTCGGGAACGAGCGTTTGGGTGATTCTATGATACACTTCATACAACTTGGTGCCAACAGTGGAAGGGAACAACTCCCACTTATTTTTACCAATTGCTTCTTTTTCACTGGTTTGTAATAATCGCTCTGCCTCGCGGTTGAAGTAGGTAAAATTCCAGTCTTTATCCAGGGCATAAAATGCATCAGAAATACTTCCTAATATTTCACTTATTTTAAGTTCTAGTGATTTCGAAGCATGAATATCCTGATAACTACCATAAATTTTGGTACGCTTGTTATTCACAATTTCGCTTTTACCAATGACCCGGCTCCATCGCTCGTGTCCTTTAGCTGTAAGCAGTAATATCTCTTCATCAAACTCAGTACCGTCCTTAATTAAAAGATCCAATGCTTTCTGTATTCGTTCTTTGCTTTCCCCAATATGAAATTCTATGCCGCCAGTCAAGGTAGGATTGTAGCTATCGTCCAATTCCAATATTTCTCTTATCATAGGAGACCAGTACATGCCGTCTCCATCCTGGTTTATCAAATCCATCTCCCAACTTCCTATGCGGGCCAATTTACCAGCTTCACGATTCAACTCCCTTAGTACCTTTTCCTCCGTAACGTTCTTGGCGACCGCATACACTATACCATGTTCCGGCGCTGAAGTCGCGGTCCAGCTCAACCATACTATTTTACCCGCTTTGGTGATGTACCGGTTTTCAAAAAGTGTTTGTCTTCCACCATTATATAGTTGGGTTTGTTGTTCTTTCGTCTGCAACCTATCATCCTCATGTACAAATGATCTGATCGGTCGTGAGCGCATTTCCTCTAAGGAATAACCCAGTAATTCTAAGCCAGCCGGGTTGATCCGTTTTAGGTAACCATCAAAACCTGCTACGCAAATGATATCAGGAGTAAAGTCAAAAATCTGAGCCAATTCGATTTCCAATTTCTTTCGACTTAGCTCAGTGCCGATAGTAGACTCTAATTTTTGCAATAACTCTGAATAAAGCGCCAAGGCCGCTTTTGCTTTTCCGGTCCCCAACAACAGCACACCGATAACCACTTCATTATGTTTGAGGGGCACCCCCATTAGGACTTCAATCCCAGCCTTCTTCGCAGCTTCTTTTCTTTTGAAGAAAAGCCATTCCTTATCACCATTCCCCCAAATCTCTGTCTGCTTATTCTCCCAAACATAGCCAGGCATACCCTCTCCTAGGACTAAAGACTTTGAATTTCTTGATGCCTCATAAAAGTCATTTCCAGCCTTGTTTTTGAAGCAATTTGCTACCCGATTAATTGTATTAGCGTCAATGGCTGGCAACCAAATTTCACCGAAATCAAAATCTCCAAACTTGGTAATATGCTGGCACAGCTTTGTTAGACATGCTGTCAAGTCATGGTCAGTACTTTGATTGAAAATCCCGCTTATTTCATTTATAAGATCTTTTTCAAGTTCCTTGGTTTTTTGGTCGGTCACATCACGTTCTATGGCGATCCAGTGCGTGTACCAGCCTTTTTCATTTGCTACAGGGTTCACCGTAAAGTTTGTCCAGAATTCTTCCCCGGTTTTCTTGTAGTTGATAGTGGTTATTTCGTAAGGTTCCCAATTTCTGAGTGCGCGGCCCAGTTTTGCCAGTTCTTTTTTGTTGGAATTAGGTCCTTGAAGCATTCGGGGTGATTTGCCAATAACTTCATGCGCTTCATATCCCGTCATTTTGGAAAAAGCGGCATTGACATAGATTATCCTGGGGCCCGGTTCGTCAAACGGTTCCGCTTCGGTAATTAAAACGGCGTCATTCGTATTCGTGATGACACTTTCAAGGAGTTTTAGCCTTTGCTCTTCCTCTTTTTGTTTGGTGACATCTTGCACAGTCCCCTCAAATGCAATTGACTTTCCATCCTCATCCTTGACCAATCTTCCCAATTCATGTACCCATCTTATTTGGTGATCAGGTAAAATTATTCTGTGAATTTGATTATGAGGAGTCAAGCCTTGATACGCTAACTCTTGGTCTTTCTCGAAAAGTGGTAAATCAGCAGGATGAATTGTTTTTATAAAACTCTCATAATTCAGTTCAAAACTTTCTTTTTGTCTGCCCCAGATAGTGTATACTTCATCTGTCCAGCTAAGTGTGTTTCTGTCTAATTCAAGACGCCAATAACCAATGTTTGCAATTGCAGAAACTGATTTCAGTTTATGTTTTTCCTCAATTTTCTCTGTGATATCCCTCGAATTGCCTACAATACCTTTCACAGCAGGATTGTCTAACATATTCGTGAATACCGTTTCAAACCATCTCCATTCCTTTTGATGGTTTTGAACACGATAGGGCTCTAGCAGTAACCTGCTTTCTGTGGCTATTTTTTGCAGACTGGCTGAAGTCCGTTCTACATCATCCGGATGGATGAATTCAAGTGCATTTCTTCCGATAAATTCTTCTGGAGCGATCCCTAGAACAGACGTGCTGGTAGGACTAACATATATATAATTGCCTTCTCCATCTAGGATTCCGATCAAGTCAGAACCCTGCTGAACCAAGGCTTTAAATCGTTGCTCGCTTTGTTGAATTATTTCTTCCTCCTCAATTCTTTCTTTGGCATCTCTTGCCACGCAATACATCAGTTTGGAACCACCATCCCACCTGACAGACCATAAATTATAGGCAATGCCCCCATTTTTTTTCTTGTATCGGTTTACAAATGATTTAACCTCCCGACCACTAAGAATTGCAGAAGCTATCTCACTGGTTTTGAGCAGATCTTCTTCCAAAATTAAATCCTGATAAGCTTTTCCTACTAATTCTTCGGGTAAGTATCCCCAATGAACTTCACTAGCAGCACTCACATACACAAAATTGCCTTCGTAATCGATTGTACAAAAGACACCTAAAGAGGAATCGATCATTTGATTGGCTTCAGATTTTTGCTTTACTACGCGTGTAATGTCTCTTGAGAGGCAAGCAACGGCAAAAACTTCGTGATCATCTCCCCTTAAAGGTTCTAAGGTAATTTGACCATATCGTATTTCATTTGTTTCAGGATGAGCGTGATGCTCTTCAATTTCAAAATACTCTCCTTTAAGAGCCCTGCTATAATAGGCTTTCCATTTCTCAATTAATTCCTCACCAAAGCCTTCCACCAAAACAGACTCATTCAGCTTCTTTTCCACCCCTGTCACTTCTTTCATGAGGCTCAGGTACCTTTTATTGGCATAAATCAGTTGGAAATCAAGGTTGACTATCCAAAAAAGGTCTTTGCTTTGATCTAGGAAGGTATTCGTCAGCTGAGTTTGCTCCATGATATAAACTATTTTTTTGAAATCTTTATTAAAACAAAAATCAATGAGAAGCTAATACTAATGATTGATGGGTTATTTATCCAATAATGGCTGATTTATATTATCATACTGCGTAGATGCTGCCTTATGGACGTCAGGTATTTCAAAAGCCCTCCTATCATAATGCCTTGAACGTAAGAGATTAAGATAAAAAAGCTGAATATAGTAAGGTATACTATTCTCCATATTTAGCATTTTATTTTTTAAGTTGTACTTGTTCCTAGCTTGTTTAAAAATACTAGCTAACTAAATGGAGCCAATAGTCACAATTTTTAAAAGCATCTCTTCCTTCTTCATTCATTTCGCCAAAAAATTCCAATACAATTGACACTTATACTTTTGTGAGCCAAGTTCGATTTATTCTTCAATTTTTTTGCTTTGAAAACCTGAGATTCTGGGATTGGTGAGTCAAGAGGTATTGTTGTTTACGAATCAAAAACGAATCTAGTGTGGCAAATAAAACTGTAAGACGAATAGACATTTATTTCTTAAAAAAATCAAGACACCAACTAACTTACCAGCGAGTCTTCATCCAAGCTTTCCCAATGAATTCCTTCTCCACCGCCGATTAGTCTCCAGTTATCAGATCTTCAGTGGATGCCTCTCGCAAACTGGAACACCTTTCGAGGGGAGTGCTTGCCTCTCTGCCATCATCCAAAAAAATGATCATTTCCCTAGCCTTGAAAGAGACATAGAACGCAAGATTGGATTTGAGTTTGGGTAATATCATTATCCACTACTTTGCAAGTAGGCAGAAGAAGCAAGAATATAAATGGCGCTTACTTGATAATTGGGCGTTTCCGTCTTCCGTCTTCGGCCCCAATAAGCAAATAAAATAAGGCTATTGGCATCATACCGGATACCCATATTAGTTGACCTATTCCTAAAAGTAATTATTTCATTTTACTTACCTGATTAGCCTCTTGTCAAAATGAAAGCCTACTTGTTCAATCACTTTGACGGCGTGGTATTCTGGGTGTCGGCAATTCAGAATATAATTCCTTGAACTGTGAATGACACTGCTCGGCACTTTCAGTGCTATAGATTTATTGGAGGCTATCCATTCTTCTGCTATTTCTGCTAAAATCGACGGTGCAGGGTAGTTAGTCCAGTTATCGGGCAAATCTTTTATTTCAATTTCAAAAATTGAATCATCGGGAATGGCTATGGTCAAAAGATCCAAAGCTGGAACTATGGCTGGAGGAGTATGTACGATGAGTTCGAGGAGGGCTATTTCTTTGCTTTCACCTGTGTAGAGCACGGGCGAACCTTTTCTATTCCAGCGACCACCAAACATCGCTGCTCCAGATCCATAAATATCACTGGCATATTTTTTACCGGCAATTCTATAAACCTTCATGAGTTAACTATAAACGCCATGCTCGATTCTGCCTAAAACGTCTCTGACTTTGGATATTCCACCCGGGATTTCAATCAATTCTTGAGGTTCAATATCTCCCAAAGAAGTATTTGGAAGATGAAGCCATTTGAAAAAGTTTTCTTTACTCTCGAAAACCTCGATTCCATATAAGAACAAGTCCGCAGCCTCTAGCAATTGGACTGAACTGTTCCTTTTTAAATCCTGCCTGGATTTCTGTAATCGATAGAGTGTCGGCTCTGATAAGTTGAGCAAAGCCGCTGTGAACTTTTGGGAAAGATCGAAATAGACCTTGAAGTGTACAATTGCATTAGAATTTAAACCTTTGTTTGCAATGGTTATGAAATCGTAAGGGCTGTCAACTCTATCCTTCAAATTCTCTTTGCCCAAAACGGTATTCAATTTTTGATATCTGTCGATCGTCTTTTCCATTTTCGTTCATTTGATAATATTATTTATCATTTGAACGAATATAAAGATTTTAAGTTAGAAACTTGAAATTGAGTAGCTGAAAATCCCCTGAATTATTTGCTCCCTTCCTACAGGTATTCCGAACCCGCCCTTCCAAATTTCCTCAATTTGACATTGTTGAAAGGGGTTTTACCAAAAAAATCAAGACACCAACTCACTTACCAGCAAGTCTTCATCCAAGCTTTCCCAATGAATTCCTTCGCCGCCGCCGATTAGCCTCCAATTATTCAAATCTTCAGTGGATGCCTCTCGCAAACTGGAAAACCATTCGAGTGGAATCGATACTTCTCTGCCATCTTCCAAAAAAATAATCATTTTTTCCATCGTGAAACAGACATCTACAGCAAGATTGGATTTGAGTTTAGGTAATATCATTATCCACTAGTTTGCAAGTAGGCAGAAGAGGCAAGAATATAAATGGCGCTTACTTGATAATTGGGCGTTTCCGTCTTCCGTCTTCGGTCCCAATAAGCAAATAAAATAAGGCTATTGTCATCATTCAAGATACCCATATTAGTTGACCTGTCTTGGCAAATGGTCATTGCTGTAAAAGAAAAACCTAAAGCCGTTACTAGTTAAGGTGGTAGGCATTGCAATGTTCTTGTAGATTTCATTCCCACAACTAAATACAATATATAATCCTAATTTATCCCACCAACCAAAAATCTACCCTATCATCACTGAATCTTTTCCTTCCTCCTTCAGTTATAGCGATCCTTGTCATTCAAATTTACCTCAATGTGAATTTGAGGAACTCCATTTGGGAATGGCAAAAGGCAAAAGTATCTTTGTAAACGATTCATATAAACCGAACTATTTTGGCAAATAAAACTGTAAAAGTGGGCTTAGTCCAGTTGAGTTGCTCTCCGGATGTGGCCGAAAACATGACCAAAACTATCGCCGGTGTGCGTGAAGCTGCGGCTAAAGGCGCCCAAGTGGTAGTACTTCAGGAGCTTTTTCGCTCCCTGTATTTTTGTGATGTGGAAGACTACGAAAACTTCAAACTGGCCGAGGCTATTCCCGGTCCGTCCACAGGTACTCTTGGCGAGCTTGCAAAAGAACTTGGAGTGGTGATCGTTGCGTCACTTTTTGAGAAAAGAGCCGAAGGATTGTATCATAATACGACGGCTGTTTTGGATGCGGATGGCACCTACCTCGGCAAATACCGAAAAATGCATATTCCGGATGATCCTGGATATTTTGAGAAGTTTTACTTCACTCCTGGAGATCTGGGTTATAAAGTTTTCCCAACCAGATTCGGAAATATCGGCGTATTGATCTGCTGGGATCAGTGGTATCCGGAAGCAGCGAGAATTACGGCTTTGAAAGGAGCGGATTTTTTGGTGTATCCTACGGCAATTGGCTGGCATAAGGATCAGGATGGCCTGACTAATGATGAGCAATACGGGGCTTGGCAGACGATTCAGCGTTCACATTCGGTTGCGAATGGGATTCCAGTTGTTTCGGTCAACCGTTGTGGCATCGAAGGGGATATGAAATTCTGGGGAGGATCATTTGTATCCAATCCATTTGGAAGAGTGATCTTCCAAGCTTCTCATGAGGAAGAGCAAATCCATGTCGAAGAACTTGACTTTGCAAAATCTGATCAATACCGTACGCACTGGCCTTTCTTGAGAGATCGTCGTATTGATTCCTATCAGCCGATTACTAAGCGATTTCTGGACGAAGAATAAACATTGATGAAAGATATATTTGAATTTGCAAAATTGGGTGATAAAACGCCGGCTGAATTAGGCTACTATTTTCCGGCTGAATTTGCTCCTCATACGGCTACATGGCTGAGTTGGCCACATAAGGAAGGCTCATGGCCAGGGAAACTTGAGACTATATTTGCACCCTATTCGGAGTTCATCAAATACGTGGCTCTTGGCGAAATCGTCAATATCAACGTGGCTGATGAGGCTATGAAAGCTTTTGCTTTGTTACATTTAGAAGAAGCAGGTGTGAATTTGGCAAATATCCGTTTCCATTTTTTCCCGACTAATGATGCATGGTGTAGAGATCATGGGCCTGCATTTTTGATCAATCCTGATGCGGATGTAAAAAAGGTATTGGTGAAATGGAATTATAATGCTTGGGGAGAAAAATATCCGCCTCATGATCTAGATAATCAAATTCCTATCAAAATCGCCGAGGAATTGGGAATTCCATGTTTCAAGCCTAATATAGTCATGGAAGGAGGTGCTGTGGAGTTTAATGGAAAAGGAACACTACTGACTTCTGAGGCTTGTTTGCTCAATGAAAATAGAAACCCGCACCTTAGACGAGATCAAATCGAAAGATATTTGCAGGATTATTACGGTGTGAATCAGATTCTTTGGGTAGGAGATGGGATCGTTGGAGATGATACCGACGGACACATCGATGATATTACACGATTTGTAAGTGAGGATACAGTGCTTACTGCTGTGGAGGAAAATATAGCAGATGAGAATTATAAACTCCTTCAGGGTAACTTAGACCGTTTGCATAAAATGAGACTAACTGACGGCAAGCAACTCAATGTGGTGGAATTGCCGATGCCGTCACCTGTGATCTGGGATGACCAGCGACTTCCCGCATCCTATGCTAATTTCTACATTGCTAATCATGCGGTGGTAGTTCCTACTTTCCGTGATGACAAGGATCAAAAGGCGTTGGATATTATTTCACATTGCTTTCCAGATAGGAAAGTGGTAGGAGTAGATTCCACTGATATTATTTGGGGCTTGGGGAGTTTTCACTGTCTGAGTCAGCAGGAACCGGCGGTGCAGTAGGAAGTCTTCAGTGGGCAGTGGGCAATATGACTGCCAACTGCCCACTGGGTAATGCCCCATGCCCACTCTTACTGTCCTCCGATTACTTTAAGGATTTGCCCGGGTAGTTTTTTCATATCCGTGGGCTTATTGAGATAGCTTAATGCTCCGAGTTTGTGGAATTCATTGATGCTTTCCTCGGAAAAAGAAGTGGAATACATAATGACAGGAATATGTTTGAGTTTCTTATCGCTTTTTAATTGCTTCAAACATTCGCGTCCATCCATGCGGGGCATGTTTATATCAAGGAAAATAAAATCTGGTAATTGTGTTACTTTTCTTAATTGCTCAAACGCTTCCTGAGGACCATCTGCCTCTATACACTCTACAGAACTAAGCATTTTCGTTAACGCATCTTTGAAGAAGAACCTGTCATCTGCATCATCGTCAATAATCATAAAATTTTTTCTCTCTATTGTCTGTGGCATGGTTCTTTAGTGCGACTGTTTAAAAGGAAGTATCACATGGAACGTTGCACCTTTATTTTCTTTTCCATCTGCAAACGTTACTCCATGGTGATTTTCAGTGATTTTTTTTGTAAGTGCCAGGCCAATGCCTGTGCCGATAAAAGTGTCTCTGTTGTGCAGACGCTGGAATATGGTAAATATTTTTTCTGAATATTTTTGTTCAAAGCCGATACCGTTGTCTGTGAAAATAATTTCAACATAAGATACGGACGGATTAAAGGTGGGATATTTTTTCATTTGTTTTTCAGAAAGTGTGCGCGATGTGATGGTGATCACTGGTGGCACATCTTCCCTTGAAAATTTAAGTGCGTTGCTGATGAGGTTGTAAAAAAGCTGATTCATCTGCAAAGGGATTGCTTCAATGGCAGGGAGTTCATCAAATTTTATTTGGGCTTTCTTTTCGTCAACGAGTAATTCAAAATCGTTTAAAATATTTTTCAGTGTTTCATTCAAATCGGTTTTCACAAATAATTTTTCGTGCTCAAGCAAGCGTGAATAATTGAGCAGGTCTTTAATAAGTATCTTCATGCGGCTGGATGCGCCTTCAATTTTATTGAGATACATTTTTGCTTCTGTGTTCAATTCATCCTTGTAATCGTCCTGTAACCGCATTGAAAAGGTTAAAATTTTTCGCAATGGCTCTTGTAAATCGTGGCTGGCTACGTGGGCAAACTGGTCTAACTGCGTGTTGGTCTGCTTTAGTTCTTCGTTTGATTCTTTCAAAGCAGCAGTTCTTTCTTTTACTTTCTTTTCTAATTCTTCGGCGAACGTTTTTAGTTTTTGTTCTGCCAGTTTTCTTTCGGTAACATCTTCAATAGCTAGCAATATTAATTGCTCTGCCTTTTTTTCGTTTTTAATCTGCTGTGCGTTCATCAGCAAGGTGCGCTCACCCAGTTCAGGAAGGTTAAGAACGATTTCAAAGTTATCTATACGGTCTTTTTGAGAAACAACTTTTACGAGTAACGATCGAAGTTTAAAATCATCAAACTGACGATGCTGAATTTCATAAAACCATTTTTTTTCTGTTTCCTTTTCATCCACATTAAATTTTTTGTAAAAAGCAGCATTGGCTGTTTTTATACAAAGGTCTTTATCAAGAACAATGAGCGGATGGCGAATGGTGCTAACGATGCTGTCGGAATAAATACGGGCTACACTAAGTTGTTCCTGCTTGTCAAACAACTCCTGATTCACGATGATCAGTTCTTCGTTGGTTGACTGCAGTTCCTCTTTGGAGGTTTCTAATTCTTCGTTCAAACTTTGCATCTCCTCATTACTGCTCTGCAATTCTTCGTTGGCACTTTGAAGTTCTTCATTAGCCGCTTCCATGTCTTCGGTGATGGAGCGCATATCTTCACGATTGAGCGCCAGTTCTTTCTCTAATTGCTCGTTTCGCTTTTCCGCTTCGCCTGCTTGTGTTTTTCCTGATGAAGCTGATTTTTCGTCCTTGGCTTTCGGAACTATCATTTTCTCAAAGCGAATTAAATAATGCCGTTCAAATGTATCGGTAAGCGGAATAATCTCTATAGTGACCAAAGTTTGTTTCCCATGCCCATCCTGATCGCTATCGGAATCATTCATGGTAGCGTTTAGTTTTAAAGGAATATTTTCTTTTATAACTGCTACCTGTTCCTTGGTGGCTTTATGAATGGCGTTTCGCAATTCAAACCCCAAACCATCGCGTGCCATACTCAAAAGATTGTGAGTAGGTTTGCCCTGCGGTGACTGAAGAAAAGGAGTGAGATCTCCGTGAATGTGCACGATGTCCATTTGTTCATTCACAACAACACTCGCAGGTGATTTGGCAATCATTATTGCCTCTGCACTTTTTTTGAAATCGGTTTGCGTAGCTTCATGCTTAACCACGGTTTTAACTTTCGTTTTCAATGATTCTTGTTTTTGTTCGGTGGCAATACTCCTGAACTTGCCCGTAACTTGTTTGCGAGAATAAATTTTTTCATTCTTAGCCGCTTGTAAAAACAAATCGGAAGATGCGCCAATGGATTCGGATTTACCGAGGAGTAGAAATCCGTTTTCTTTCAATGCGTAATGAAACGTGGCGAATGCTTTCTGCTGCAAAAAAGTGTCCATGTAGATAAGCACATTGCGGCAACTGATTAAATCCATTTTTGCAAATGGAGGGTCTTTTAAAAAATTATGATGGGCAATCACGCACATATCACGAATGAGTTTGCTCACTTCATATCCGCCATTGTTTTTTGTAAAATAATTTACGAGTTGCGATGCAGAAAGCCCTTCCACATCGGCGTTTGTGTAAACTCCTGCCCGTGCTTTCTTAATTGCTTTCTCGGAAATATCGGAAGCGAAGATCTGAATTTTTGTTCGTTCCCGATAGCTATCGGGATTCGCTCCCAAAAATTCCTGCAGGCAGATGGCAATTGAATATAGTTCTTCGCCTGTGGAGCAACCGGCAATCCATATACGAATCGAATCATCCGGCTTTTTATTTTTCAGGATGGAAGCAAACACTGTTTCAGTTAAGGAGTCAAAAGTTTTCGGATCGCGGAAAAAAGACGTGACAGGAATGAGCATATCCTGAAAAAGCGCTTCCTGCTCATCTTTATCGATACGCAAAAATTTCAAATAGTTGGTGAGATTTTTCTTTTTCACAATCGCAATCCGCCGCGCGATGCGCCTGCGTAAAGTCGGATCCTTATAGTGGGTGAAATCAACGTCGCTATGCTGGCGAAGCAGCGAAAGAATTTGTCTGAAAACATCTCCTTCGTCCTTGCTCGGTGGTTTTTCTTCGGTAAAAACATGACTTGTTTTGTAAGCGCTGTTTATTTGCAAAAGCTGCTCGGGAATTTTTTCAGGCGCTAAAATAAAATCAACCACTCCTGCATTGATGGCACTTTCCGGCATACCAAAATACCCCGCCGATTCCATGTCCTGCGCAATGCTAATGCCTCCATATTCCTTGATAGCTTTCAAGCCTTTTGTTCCATCTTTACCTGTGCCTGATAATATCACACCCACTGCAAACTCTTTATGCACTTCGGCCAGTGTTGTGAAGAAAATATCAATGGAAAGATTCAGAATATTTTTATCGCGAGGGGCGAGTTGTAGCACACCATCGGTTGACGTTAAAATTTTGTTTTCAGGTATAATGTAGATATGGTTGGGTGCAAGATGAATGTCGTCAGTAATTTCATGTACGGGAATGTTTGTGACCCGTTGTAAGATCTCCGGTAACATACTTTCATGCGAAGGGTCAAGATGCTGGACTAAGACATAGGCCATTCCTGAACTTTCGGGTATCGCTGTGAGCAATCTCCTAAATGCATCAAGCCCTCCTGCACTAGCCCCAATACCTACGATGGGAAAGTTCTGCTCCGTGGCAGGCGGTTGGGTCTTATTTTTTTTTAGTGTAGCCATAGATGCCAAGAAAAATTATTGAGGATGAATGTTTTTCATTGCCTTTTCCATTTCTGCAATTATAAGTTGGGGAATTTACTTAATATCTATTGGCTTATTTAGAGATTAGGTTGCGTCAAGTTCGCCGGAGTAAGCAATATTCTTTATGATAGTTGGATGTGGAGTAAATAATCAAAGGAGTATTATTCAGTTACTCATCCTCTTTATTCTGTAATTGAAGGGGCATAAAGGTGTAAAAAAATAACAATCTATTTATCATTATTCCAGATTTTTGAATAACCGCATTTCTGCCAGTAAGACAAAAAGCATTATAACTACTAGCATCATTCTGAATAACGGATCATAAATAGACTGAATTTTAGGCGATTTGATATCCGTTAGCTCACGAAGTCAACTTTATCAAGTAGAGGGAATTGCGGATAATCATATGGCTTCAAATTCTGTCTAACGTAAAATAAACTTCCAAGGAATAGAAAGCGAATTATAAAGGCAATTGATGGGAGCTATCTTTCGATACTTTTAATTTATTGTAAGGTCTTTAACTCACCTAGTTTTATGCTGAAGTAAATGGAGCTGCATACTTTTCACTGTCGGATCACCCGTCCATCTTCCATCTCAATAATTCGATCTGTGCCTTCAGCGAACTCAGGGTCGTGGGTGACGATAAGAATGGTTTGGTGGAATTCTGTGGCCAATTCTTTAAAAATATTAAACACGATATCTGCGTTTTTCTTATCCAAATTTCCGGTAGGTTCATCGCCCATTATCAGAACAGGATCATTGATAAGCGCTCTGGCAATAGCTACGCGTTGTTTTTGTCCGCCGGAAAGCTGATTCGCTTTTTTTAAGGCATGCTCCTGCATATCGAAGATTTTCAGCTTCTCCAAGGCTCGATGCTCCAGTTCCTCTCTGGAAAACTTACCAAGTTTCAGGCCGGGAATCAATACATTTTCCAGAACTGAAAACTCATTCAGCAAGTAGTGAAACTGAAAGACGAAACCGATTTTTTCGTTTCGAAGCCTTGAAAGGTAATTGGACGATTGCCCACTGATTACTTGCTCGTCGATGAGCAGTTCGCCTTGGTAATCGGTATCCATGGTAGATAATATGTAAAGAAGCGTGGATTTGCCACAACCGCTTTTACCCACCACGGATACGAATTCTCCTTTATTGATGGTGAAGCTCACCTTTTTCAATACTTGAGTTTCGATAGGGTTATAGAAAAACTTATCAATGTTTTTCGCTTGCAAAACCGGCAGATTCGTTTTCGTCATTTCCCTCTGATTATATCCACCGGATCGACGCTGCTTGCTTTTCTTGCCGGGAAAAACCCTGCCAGATAAGTAGTCACTAAGCTGAAAATACCTCCAGTAAGGTAGTATTTGATATTGAAGTCGACCGGGTAAGTCTTGACAGTGGGCAAGGCCTCGGTTTCAAAGGGGATTCGCTCAATTCCTAAACAGGCTAGGTAGCCCATTAGAAGGCCGAATGCTCCTCCAATTATCCCGATCGAAAGCGCAATGGTGATGAAAATTCGCTTGACATCTGAACTGTTAAATCCAATGGCTTTTAAGATTGCGATGGTGTCCAGCTTTTCATAGATCATCATATTCAGAATATTATAAATCCCGAAACCAGAGACAACTAGTAGGGTAATTCCCACAGCATAGCTGATCAAAGTTCGGATGCTGGAACCGGTTTCAAATTGGGCATTGACTGTCTGAATATCATCTGCTTCAATCTCAAAAATGTCTCGATATTCTCGCGCAAAGGCAGGAGCCTGATTGAAGTCGTGGAGCTTTACTTGAATATCCGTAAGGTAGGAGGATGGTTCGCCCATCATTTTCTGCACGGTATTGATCGAGGCGAAACTATTTGTATTATCAAATTCCGCCAATCCGGATTGATAATATCCAACTACCTTTAGTTGGGCTTTATTGCCTTTAGCAGTCGTCACCTGAATGACGTCACCGATATCTGCCAGCATCCGATCAGCTGCCCCTTTACCTAAAATTATACTGTTCGTTTGGAGCAAATCGGCTGGATTGCCTACAGTGACGTAATCTTGAAACGCGAATAATTCGGTTTCCTTTTCAGGATCTATTCCATTGACCACACCTGTGAGATCGATGTTTCCGACATTGTAAAATACCTGAGAGGCTATTTTGGCGCTCACTCCTTTGACCCGGGAATCTTGAGTGAGTGTTTCCAAGATGGGGTCGGAATTATAGATCGCCAATCTTGAATTGCTGGGTTTGATAGATCGAATAACATTGATTCCAGTTCCAAATTCATCTGAGATATCTAATGGTTGGTTTGGATTGGGTTTGATCTGATTGTAAAATCTGATATGAGGTGTGCGATTGATTACCAATCCGTCTAAAAGGGTATTTAGTCCATTCATAAATCCCAATAGGGATATAAACATCGTGATACTAAATGTGACCCCAATAGCTGCAACAATGGTTTGTTTGCCGCGGGCAAACATTAAGGCTCTGGCGAGTTCTAAAATCAGCGACCACTTCATGAGCCTGGTTTGATGATTTTGGTGGAGGAAGTTATTCCCTCAAGAATTTGAGCGGATTGATAGTTTCGAATCCCAACTTTAACAGGAATAGTGTCCCCAGCCTCATTTAAGACGAATTGATCATTGATTAGATAAGCTCTTGGGATGATCAGGGTTTTTATCTGTATTTCCAAAATGATATTGGCCTCCAGAGTTAGGTTGGGATAGAGTCGGGGAGGAGCTTTGGTGAACTCGGCCTCAATCGTAAAGCTTTTGGTATCGGAATCCATGATCGGATAGATCTTGGTGACTTTTGCTTCGAAGGTTTCTCCTTTGTAGCTATCCATAGACACGATGATGGGTTGATCTATTTTTATTTTGGAGATATCGTATTCATCGACTTTCAATTCCAAGAGGAATCCTCCAGTACTTCCTAAAACTGCCAAAGGAACCTGCGGAGTGACCATTTCGCCTTTTTCCATGAGCAAAGCGTAAAGCGTCCCTTTGATCTTGCTTTTCAGAACAAATTCGCTCTCCAAGACTCGGCTAATTGCAAGATTTTTAGAAGCATTTTTCTCGTTGAATTCGATCTCTTTTTTGAGGTCTTCATAGCGAAATTCAGCGTTTTCAAAGGCCGTCTTAGAATTCTCGTAAGCCAGCTCTTTTTGCTCTAATTGCACCTCAGTTCCTATATTTTGCTTCCAAAGATGTCTTTGTCGCTCGTACAGCAAAGAATCGTTGCTCATTTTGCTTTTGGCCAGATCGATAGTGAGCTGTAGATCTCTAAGTTTACTTTGGTTGGTTTTTAGGTCTGCGTAATTACGAGCAATTTCCGCGCTTTCTCTGCTCAGTTTTTCCCGTTCGGAATAAACAGCCAAAATTGGAGTCCCGATTTCCACGCTGTCTCCTTCAGATACAAAGATCTCTTGAATTGCTCCGGAAGCGTTTGTGAAAGCTTCGTATTGATCCACGGCCAATATTTGTCCGGAGGCATAGACTGATTCCGTAATTCCGCCTAATTCGGGAAAGATTGCATTTTCATCCTCACTACTACATGAAAAAATCAATAAAAATCCAAACAACATTCCGCCGTAGCCTATGAGAATACGATGAAGTTCTGGTTTATTTTTCATGGTTAAGTTTTCACCAAATTAACCAATTCATTTTATAGGACAATTTTCATAATACGAATATCGAAGTAGATCCCTGCGACTCCCTGCCCAGCGGAAGACGGGCCTGCCTGGGAACTGACGGACGCTTAATGCCACTTCCCAATTTACTGCTTACCACTTACCACTTACAACTACTCACCAATTACAATTACTCGCCACCTACCACTTACTACTCACCACTTACAACTTACTACTCATCACTTACTACTACTCACCACCTACCACCTACCACTCACCACTCACCACTCACTACTCACCACTTACCACTCACCACTTACAACTACTCACCACTTACAACTACTCACCACTTACAACTTACAACCACTCACCACTTACTACTTACTACTTACCACTTACTACTTACCACTTACTTCTCACCAATCACCACTCACCACTCACTACTCACCACTCACTATCATTTCCTCACTTGTCCGTTTCCTCTGACGATCCACTTATAGCTACAAAGTTCTTTCAAAGCCATTGGGCCACGAGCGTGAAGTTTTTGGGTACTGATGCCGATCTCGGCTCCAAGTCCAAACTGAGCACCATCGGTGAAAGCGGTAGAAACATTTGCGTAAACAGCCGCAGCATCCACTTCGAGGAGAAAACGATCGATGATTTCCTGATTTTCTGCTACTATAGCCTCAGAATGCTTGGAGGAATATTCCGCTATATGATCCAGTGCTTCGTCAAGATTGGCGACAGTCTTGATAGCTAATTTCAGTCCGAGGAATTCTGTTCCAAAATGAGACTCATCAGCTGGTGAAATCAAATCATTTGCAGTCAAAACCGCAAAGGCATTTTCATCTGCAAAAACCTGAACCTTGCTTTCTAACAAAGGTTGAATTAAATCATTTAGGACTGCTAAATGCGATTCATGAATCACCAAACAATCCAAGGAGTTACAGACGCTAGGCCGGCGTGTTTTGGCATTGAAGACAATCTCCTTCGCTTTTTCCAAATCCGCACTTTCATCCACATAAGTATGCACTATACCCGCACCAGTTTCTATCACAGGCACTTTTGCATTTTCTCTTACGAAATTGATGAGGCCCTGAGAGCCACGCGGAATAATCACATCCACAAAACCTACTGCTTCCAAAAGTGCTTTGGTTGCAGATCTATCTGCTGGCAAAAGTTGAAATGCTAAAGTTGGCAAATCATTAATTTCCAAGACTTGATGGATCAAACTCATGATGGCTTGATTAGAGTAATCGGCATCTGAACCGCCTTTCAGCACCAAGCCGTTCCCTGATTTTAGCGCCAAGGTGAACACATCAAACGTGACATTTGGCCGAGCTTCGTAGATGATCCCGATCACACCAAGAGGCACGGTGGTTTTCTCCAGAGAAAGACCGTTTTCCAGCATTTTGCTCTCCAGTATATGATGCAAAGGACTTGCTAGCGCACTAACCTGAATGATCTCTCCGGCTATATTTTGGATGCGCTCTTCTGTAAGCAGCAATCTATCATACATGGGATTTTTCTGATCCATACGATCCAGATCCTTTTGGTTTTCTTCCAGCAGAAAGTAGGTGTTTTCCACTGCCAAAATCGCCAGGTTATGCAAGACCTGATTGACTTTCTCATTACTGAGTCCAGTCAGTTTTCTTGCTCCTTTTTTTACTCCTTCAAAAATATGTTGGTACTCAGTCATGATCGAAAATATAGAGGTAATCGTAGTGTATTAATGCTTTTTGGTTCTTTTGGCCAATTCTTTCATTAGCTATTTTGGAGGAATACTCTGCACGTCCCAGTCCGATCTTATGGCCGGACTCGCCACGGATTAGAAGGATGTCACCTTTAGAAAACTCACCTTCCAGTTTGATAATTCCTACTGGTAAGAGACTTCGGATCACCTCGGCAGTCAGGGAGTTTTTCGCTCCTTCATTGATGGTCACTTCCCCGACGTAGTAGTGCTCGCCGTGAGCCAGCCACTTTTTTGCTCCGTGTTTAGGTTTTTGAGGTTCAAACCAGGTACATCGCAAGCTTTTGTCTTCAAATTCACCCAATACATTTTCCCGCTTACCGTTGGCAATGATCACTTGAATGCCCAGATCAGCAGATTTCTTTGCCATAGCATACTTCGTGAGCATGCCACCACGGCCGAAAGATGATTTCGATGCTGAGATATAATTGGATACTTCGGGCATGCTGGAAGATACCTTTTCTATGAGTTCCGAGCTGGGATCAGAGGGATTTCCAGTGAAAATTCCATCTACATTTGTCAACAGCATCATCGTGTCTGCATTGATCATAGCAGCGGTGAGACTTGCGAGTTCGTCATTATCGGTGAACATAAGCTCTGTGATAGTGACCGTGTCATTTTCATTGATGATTGGCAAAATACCCTGTGAAAGCAACGCTTGAACGCAGTTCTTCATATTCAGAAAGTGCTTTCTATCTCGGAAATCCTCCTTCGTTACCAAGATCTGTGCAACTGGCTGACTATGCTTTTCGAAGAAGTTTTGGTATTGATTGATCAGGCGAATTTGTCCGGTGGAAGCCCAGATTTGTTTTTTGAAGACAGGGTTGAGTTTCTCAGGAAGTGGAATGGCTTGTCGCCCAAAAGCTACTGCTCCCGAACTTACTAAGGCGACTTTCTTTCCGAGTGAAATCAACTCTTGGATCTGGGACACAAGCTTTTCCATGCGTTCCAAATCGGGAAGTCCGTTTTCCTGAGTCAGGACATTCGATCCGATCTTGATTACAAGTAATTTGCTGTCTAGCATGATTGAAAAATTTGCCTGAAAATAGAGGAAATGGTGTGGAATTGCTAAGAAAAGTGCCTGAAGTACGAATGAAGCTGGAACTTCATCATTCTTCAATCAGCGTTCTACATTTATTATTAAAAGAATAATGGTGAATATCGAATGCTGAATGTTGAATAATGAAATTTGTTACAGAAAGCTCATGCTCAATGTCCCCACCAGCATCAAGATCTTGGCAAGGGTACTTAATTTAGTGAAGTGGTCTTTGCGGTCAGCCAGATAAATCCGGTGCATGAAATACATGAAAAAGATCCCCATACCTGCAAAATAATAGAAGATTATCGGACGATTCAGTTTGAAGGTTACGATGAATATTGCACAAACAAATACTGCGGCAATCAGAAAAATAACCGCTTTCGTCCTACGAAAACCAAGAACAATCGGGAGTGTGCGACAACCGTGTTTTCTGTCTCCTTGCCGATCTTCTATGTCTTTGATGATTTCGCGAATGAGATTGAGAAAGAAAGCGAAAATGGCATAGGTCAATATTAGGAGTTCTGATTTTTGGAAATAGAAACCGATCAAATAGATGGAAACGCCAGTTAATAGTGCCACGGTGAAATTACCAATAAATGGCTTTCTTTTGAGCTGATTGCTGTACAGCCAGAGTAAAAAAGCTGCGACGAAATTTATTAAAGCGATACTCGGACTCACAAGGATTCCTAGTCCAACTGCAATGAAATTTAGGAATGTGTGCAGAAAAATGACCATACGTCGCTTAATTCCTTTGCCTACCACTACATTCCCCGGGCGATTAACATAGTCGATTTTGACATCGTAATAATCGTTGATCATGTAGCCAGCTGCTGTGATCAACAGAGTAGAAATGACTAGCAAATAGAGTTTATAGTCCTGAAGTACTGGCAAACCTGAATTGTTGGTTCCGACTAAAAAATAAGCTGTCATGAACTGTGCAAATCCCACCATCAGCAGATTGATCGGTCTGCTGATCCGAAAAAGTCCCCGGATCGAAATGATTCTGTCCACAGTCATGGTGTTCATACGTCAAAAATAGATTCAATTCCGTTCACATCTAGGGAAATAGCTAGGTATGTGGAAATTAAAGGGTGTGGGGAATGAATTTGCAAATCTTCTGTTCCGTTTCCTGCCTACCGGTTAAAGTCAGGCTTCAGATCTTTTGGAACTAGAGTGATTATTTTAATAACGAACTTTTTTAGGCTGGAATATTTTATTTGCGGCTTTCAGCCCTGTTAGCTGAATATTAAAGCACTTATTCCTGAACTGCCGCAAACCACTTTGGTGGGCAATTCTGTCGCCGGACAGCCCAGTCTATCGCCGGACAGACTTATCTCCCAAAGGGATGGCTTATCGATCTACTGTATCCATGGAGGTAAAAAATAATCCCTCCAGTTTTCACCAGAGGGATTTTTTCAAGTATCGAAATTGACGGAGATTAGTCAGCCAAGTATTTGATCACTGGAGTGTAATCCATATCAAAAGCTTCAGCCACAGCCTGATAAACAATGTCTCCATGGATAATATTGAGACCTGGTACCAATTCAGGATTGTCCTGAGCAGCTTTTTTCCATCCTTTTTCAGCCAATTGCATGGCATATGGAAGAGTTGCGTTTGTCAGCGCCAAAGTAGAAGTGTAAGGAACTGCACCTGGCATGTTAGCCACGCAGTAATGTACCACTTCATCGATGACGTATGTAGGATCCTGATGAGTAGTTGGCTTACAAGTTTCAATACATCCACCTTGATCTACTGCCACGTCCACCAGTACAGTACCTGGCAGCATTTCTTTTAGCATATCACGAGTGATCAAGTGAGGAGCTTTGGCTCCAGGGATCAATACCGCACCAATAATCAAGTCATGATTTTGAATCAATTTTCTGATGTTAAACTCATTAGACATCATTGTATTCACATTTGCAGGCATTACATCAGCCAAGTAGCGCAAACGTTGTAGATTGAGATCCATGATAGTGACGTCTGCTCCCAGTCCTGCAGCCATCCAAGCAGCTTGAGTTCCTACAACACCCGCTCCTAGAATCAACACTTTCGCAGGAAGAACACCTGGTACGCCTCCGAGGAGAATACCTCTTCCGCCAAGTGGTTTTTCCAAATAATTAGCGCCTTTCTGCACAGCCATTCTTCCGGCTACTTCAGACATAGGGATCAAAAGCGGAAGGCTTCTATCAGCTCTTTCTACGGTTTCGTAAGCAAGACATACAGACTTACTCGCTACCATTGCTTTAGTCAATGGCTCGTAAGAAGCAAAGTGAAAATACGTGAACAACAATTGACCTTCTTTGATCAAGGTATATTCAGCTTCGATAGGTTCTTTCACTTTCATTATCATCTCAGCAATTTCATATACCGCTTCGATAGTAGGGAGAATGGTAGCGCCAGCTTCAGTATATACATCGTCTAAAAAGCCACTTCCATCACCAGCGGTATGCTGGACATAAACTGTATGACCTCTTTTCACCAGTTCTTTAGCACCTGCCGGGGTAAGGGCTACACGGTTTTCGTTATTTTTGATTTCCTTTGGAACACCTATAATCATGACTTCTATATTTGGATATAAATAAATTCGCGCACAAATATAGGAAGCGTATAGCTATCAACTCGCACGATAAAGAATAGTATTTGGTATGCTTTGGAAAAAATCAAGATTTCAAAATTATGTTTCGATTATTGTTTTTAACATTCGAAATATTTTATAAATTTAATTTTTAGCATTGATAATTTTGAGTTGGTTTTTATGCTAAATGCTTAATTTATTACCATTAGATTTTTTGAATCTCGAGCATCCAATATTGGATATTGCCTGATATTCGAAATTTAATTCTGTTTTGATTAAATTATTACAATACTTTCAAAATTTTTGATTGAAAATTAATAATGCTGAAATTTGGATAGAAAATGGATTTGGCTATTTTTGAATGATTCAAAAAATCAGCAAAGTAAAACCCAAATAACTTTAGTAAATTAACTTTTATGTCAGAAGTTCAATCAGTACCTAAAAACCTGAATTCTCCGAACCTTTCTAAAGACGCCGTACTCGAAGATTTTCGAGTTGCGATGATTAGTAGGCATGCTTCATTGGTAGGCCGAAAAGAGGTTTTTATGGGGAAAGCGAAGTTCGGTATTTTTGGAGATGGTAAGGAGATTGCCCAAATAGCAATGGCGAGGGCTTTCCAACTTGGGGATTTTCGTTCAGGCTATTACCGGGATCAGACCTTTATGCTAGCTATCGGTGAATTGACAGTTCAGCAATATTTCTCCCAACTATACGCTTACACCAATGTAGAGGCGGAGCCCGCAAGTGCGGGTCGTCTGATGAATGGTCACTTCGCCACTCGATCTCTCAATGAGGACGGGAGCTGGAAGGACCTGACTAAGAAATTTAATTCAGCTGCGGATATTTCTCCCACAGCTGCTCAAATGCCTAAACTTCTTGGTTTGGCCTATGCTTCAAAGCTTTTTAGAGAAAATAAAGGTTTGAAGGATATGACCAAATTTTCTGTAAATGGAAATGAAGTCGCATGGGGAACAATCGGAAATGCATCTACCTCTGAAGGGATGTTTTTTGAAACTATCAATGCTGCCGGTGTAATGCAGGTTCCTATGGTGATTTCCATTTGGGATGATGGTTACGGTATTTCTGTACCAAATGAGTTTCATACCACAAAAGGCAGTATTTCTGAAGTCTTAGCTGGTTTTGAAAGAACAGATTCACAAAAAGGAATTGAAATAATCCGAGTGAATGGTTGGGATTATGAAGCTTTGTTAAACGCATATGTTGCAGCAGGTGACTTAGCCAGAACATCTCATGTACCAGTGATGATTCACGTGCTAGAGATGACGCAGCCTCAGGGTCATTCTACTTCTGGTTCGCATGAGCGATATAAAGATGCGAAGCGTCTTCAGTGGGAAAAAGACTGGGATTGTATTTCCAAATTCAGAGAATACATCCTCAGTAATAAGATAGCCAATGCAGATGCGTTGGATAAAATAGAAGCTGAAGCCAAAGCCCAGGTAAAGCAGGAGAAAGAGGCTGCTTGGTCTACGTTCTCCAATGAAATCAAAAAAGAGCTGAATGAAGTCGTGGCGCTACTTAAAGCCGCTGCTCAGCACAGCACGAGGAAAGTAATCATCAATCAACTGGCTGAGGAACTCTCAAAGACAATCAATCCAATAAGAAAGGATGTTGTAATAGCGGTGCGAAAAGCATTGCTGACATTAAGATTGGATTCTCCAGCTAGAAAGGCAGATTTGAAAGCCTGGTATGAGAAGCAGACGGATTTGAACTTTGACAGATATAACAGTCATCTCTATAGCGAATCAGAATGGAGCGTATTGAAAGTAGAGGAAGTTCCTGCCAAGTTCAATGAGAAGTCTCCACTTGTAGATGGAAGGGAGATTCTTCAGTCTTATTTTGATCTTACACTAGCGAAAGACCCTCGTTTCTTCACGTTCGGTGAGGATGTAGGTAAAATCGGTGATGTGAATCAAGCTTTTGCTGGCTTGCAAGCCAAGCATGGAGAGCTTAGAGTTTCTGATACGGGAATTAGAGAATGTACCATTATCGGTCAGGGAATCGGAACGGCGCTGAGAGGCTTACGGCCACTGGCAGAGATTCAGTATCTTGATTATTTGCTTTATGGCCTTCAGATGCTTTCAGATGATGTTGCCTGTCTCAACTACCGTACCAAAGGAGGTCAGAAAGCTCCCATGATTGTACGTACGCGTGGACATAGATTAGAAGGCGTTTGGCATTCAGGTTCTCCTATGGGAATGATACTTTCCTCTCTTCGTGGAATGGTAATTTGTGTGCCTAGAGATATGACACAGGCTGCGGGAATGTATAATGCATTATTGAAGTCTGATGAGCCGGCAATTGTCATCGAATGCTTGAATGGCTATAGATTGAAGGAGAAAATGCCTCTGAATCTAGGAGAATATACGGTTGCTCTGGGCAAGACAGAGGTTCTTAGAGAAGGCTCTGAAGTGACCATAGTGACGTATGGTTCGATGTGTAAAATCGTGATGGAAGCGGCTAATGAGCTTGCTGAAATAGGTATTGAAATAGAAGTGCTGGACGTTCAGACCTTACTGCCATTTGATGTTCATGGCACTATTGGAGAATCAATCAAGAAGACCAATCGTGTGATTTTTGCTGATGAAGATGTGCCTGGTGCGGGATCGGCATTTATGTTGCAGCAAGTGATTGAGCGTCAAGAAGTATTTAGATACCTTGATTCTGAGCCTCAGACCATCACTGCCAAAGCTCATAGACCAGCGTATTCTTCGGATGGAGATTACTTCTCTAAGCCAAGCGTAGAAGATGTAGTGGAGAAAGTCTATGCGATGATGAATGAGGTCGATCCAAAAAAATTTCCAGCGATATAAAAAGAATGTTGATTTACTTTCAAAAGAAAAAGCCCTAGTCAAAGGGCTTTTTCTCGTTTTTAGGTCTTCTGGTGAAAAGTATATTCTATTATTTGCAGGGATAGAAGTGAAGCGGGGGTTTATCTAAACTTTTCAAGCCTTATGTCATACATCTTTTTTAGCCACTAACGACACATTGAAAGCACGAAGATTTCAGTTTATATTTTCAACTGTCTGATTACTGAGTACAGATTACTGCAAACTGCCTAATGAAACTGCACTTTCCCATCATGGTCTTGTGATTTGTCTGAGTGTCACTTCAGGACTGGACACTTCATTGCTTCTATTTAAGGCTCTGTCTTGGATGGATACATCTACTCTGATGGTATCGGTCCGGAAAATTGATTCCCAGCCTGACGATAGCATTCCGTAGCTGATATTTCCTTCTACTGCCTGTCCTTCTTCAGTAGTCAAGATTCTAGGAAAACGTCCATTGAATGTAGTAAAGAATGGAGGGTCTTGCCATTTGAACTCAGTGAATTGGCCATTTCTCTTGATAAAGAACTTCACGAAAATATTAAACTGGTTAGGGTTTTGTTTAACCCAAATGGTGTCTTTAACAGTCTGATTATTTACAATTGGATCCACTAGCCAGTCTATTGGATTGTATGACGGTGCTTCAGGAGGTCTTTTGCTGTAGGTAATTAAAGCTCCAGCGGAATTTCGCTGGAAATCTAAATCCTGAAATGGCGGATCATCATCCGTAGCCGATAATCCCAGGTCTCCCTCAGCATCTTGAAAATCAAGTCCTAATATCAAAGAATCTGCTCCAGCAGTGGGCACATATTCTATTGATTCAAAGGTGATTTTAGGGACAGATGGGAAATTATCTGGGGGATTGATACACGCGGTGGCGAGGATCAGCAAAAAGAATATTCCTAAATAGCTTTTTAAACGCATAGGGCGAAAGTAAATTTACCACCAAATTAAACCAATACTTTGGTTGGTTGATGCAAAATATAAAACGATGCAGGATTTTAAAAGTTTTTCAAGTAGGCTAAGTAATTTGAAATCGAAAGATTTTGAGAGTCTCGCGCTACAACTTTTTCAATTCCAATCCCTGGCAAATCCAATTTACAGGCAATACCTGGACGCTCGCAAGGTAAATACGCAATCGGTGAAATCCTTGGATCAAATTCCTTTTTTACCCATTCGCTTTTTTAAAGACCATAAAATTGTATCTGGTAATGCCTCTGACTATGTCGACTTTTTCTCAAGTAGCGGTACTACGGGCATGATCACTAGCCGACATTATATTTGGTCAGAGCAATGGTACTTAAGTCATGCAAAACAGATATTTGAAAGTAATTTTGGAGAGCTGAGTAATTTCCATGTGCTGGCACTTTTGCCCGCATACCTAGAGAGAAAAGGTAGTAGTCTCGTGAGTATGGCAGACCATTTTATTCTTGAAAGTAACTCTGAGCATTCTGGCTTTTACCTGTACAATCAGGATGAACTGCTGGAGAAAATGGAAAAGCTGGCTGATGACAAGCGAACTGTTTTATTGCTGGGAGTCACTTTTGCTTTGTTGGATTTGGCAGAGTCAGGGCAAAATTTCAATTCTCCTTCCAACCTTATAGTCATGGAAACTGGTGGAATGAAGGGTAGGAGAAAAGAGATGATCCGGGAGGAAGTTCATGATATTCTGAAGCCATTTTTCGGCGTTGAAACTATTCATTCTGAATATGGAATGACCGAGCTGATGTCACAGTCTTATTCAATAGGTCAGGGGAAATATACACTACCGAATACTATGCGCGTTATGCTTAGGGATGTAAACGATCCGCTATCCATTTCACCGCGATCCCAAGGTGGAATCAATGTGATTGATCTGGCAAATTTTCATTCCTGTGCATTTATAGAAACTCAGGATTTGGGCAAGGTTGATGAAAATGGAATGCTGGAGGTACTGGGGAGATTTGACAATAGTGAAGTAAGAGGATGTAACCTCTTGGTTCAATAATTGCTATCTAATAATTAATTAAAGATATTTGAGCAGTACAAAAACTAAAACATGAAATAACCATTTAACTTCGGCATATCACCTGAGATTGAAGATTTGAAGTAAAAACTTTCATTTTCCAGTTAAGTCGGATATAGGTTGTTCTATGTGACGATTAAAAAACAAATCTAGACACATGAAAAAATTAGCCACAGCAGCATTATTGATTGGGATATTAGCCTTGGGAGCTTGTGCTTCCAGTAAGCCATGTCCAGCTTACGCAAAGGCTCCTACATCTCAGGACGCAAAAAGCTAAAAAAATACGCTGACTTAATAGTCAGCATATTTTTTTATATCCTCCAGGCTAATTTCAGGTTCGCCTAAAATCACCAGTCTTTCTACCACATTTCGCAGTTCCCGGATATTTCCAGTCCATGGATATTCCTGCAATTTCGCCAGGGCAGCTTTGCTGAAACTTTTCCTTGCATCTCCATTTTCCTGCGAGAGATCATCCAAAAACTTATTAACAAGCAGTGGAATGTCATCTTTTCTTTCTTTTAAGGCTGGCACCTGAATCAGAATCACACTTAATCTGTGATACAAATCCTCACGGAATCTATTCTCTTCAATTTCTTTTTTCAGATCCTTATTTGTCGCTGCCAAGACACGAACATCCACTTTGATATCTTTGTCTGAACCCACACGATTGATCAGGTTTTCCTGAAGCGCCCGAAGTACTTTTGACTGAGCAGAAAGTGACATGTCTCCGATCTCATCCAGAAATAAGGTACCGCCCTGTGCTTGTTCGAACTTTCCTTGACGCTGTTTATGGGCAGAAGTGAATGCTCCTTTTTCGTGTCCAAAAAGCTCACTTTCTATTAGCTCAGAAGGGATTGCTGCACAGTTTACCGCCACAAAAGGCTGAGAGGATCTATTGCTTTTCGCATGTACCCAATGAGCCACCAGTTCTTTACCCGTTCCATTAGGCCCCGTGATTAGAACTCTGGCATCTGTAGGGGCTACCTTTTCAATCGTTTCTTTGACTTGATGAATAGCAGCTGATTCTCCCACCATATCCAGTTTCTTGGAAAGCTTCTTTTTGAGGACTTTGGTTTCAGTTACCAATTCCTTTTTTTCCAAAGCATTCCTAACGGTTAGCAAAAGACGGTTGAGATCCGGAGGTTTTGGGATGAAGTCGAAAGCTCCTTTCTTAGTTGCTTCTACGGCAGTTTCTATGCTCCCGTGTGCTGAGATCATGATGAATTGCGGTGATTTCTCCAGTGCCTTTGCTTTCTCCAGCACTTCAATGCCATCCATTTTAGGCATTTTCACATCGCAGAGCACTAGATCAAAATCATCTTCTTGCAATTTTGCCAGGCCTTCTTCACCATCCTGGGCTTCAGTAACAATGTATTTCTCGTATTCTAAAATTTCGCGTAATGTAGCGCGGATGACTTTTTCGTCATCGATGATCAGTATTTTCGACATAGTTTCAATATAAAATAAAAAAGTGCAAGTCTATAAGCCGGGTTCTGTTTCCTCTTCTATTTTCAGAATTGGTTTCTTGCCATTTATCTAGCCCCGACTTTGCAATCGGGGTCCATCGATCTACCCGTTCCGCATAAAAGCGAGCAACTTTTCTCGGAACTTAATCCGACGCGGAACCTATTTGATCTTTCAACCCATAAGGTTTGCCATGCCCCTGACATCACTGCCAGAGCGGTGGGCTCTTACTCCACCTTTTCACCCTTACCCTTCGACTCCCTTCGGGCTCGCCCTGAGCTTGTTGGAGGGCGGTATATTTTCTGTGGCACTGGCTGTAAACTGACCGTCACCAGTCAGCCTCCTTCCCGTTAGGAAGTATGGCGCTCTATGTTGCCCGGACTTTCCTTCCCAATAGCTATCGGGACGACAAGACGACTTGCACATTGCAAAGTACGGTAAAATCTTGCTATCAGTATAATAAATATGCCTTAGGAAGCAGGCAACAAGAAAGGTGATTTTATAAGTCGTTCTTTTTCTGTGTCTTTTGGCTTATCTTTTTCAAATGGATAAAAAGAATAACAAGAAGTTTAGGCGGCTCATTCGACTGATCAATTGGTATCCGCCGTATTTGTTTTCTGGAATCAAAGTGGTGGACTATTCAGACGATTTTTCCAGCTTCCGCACTCGCCTCAACCTCACTTGGTACAATCGAAACTTGCTAGGTACTGCGTTTGGCGGATCTCTCTATTCCATGTGCGATCCATTTTTTATGTTTATCCTCTTGATTCAGTTGGGCGAGGAATACGTCGTTTGGGACAAGACGGCAAGCATAGAATTTGTAAAACCGGGAAAGGGAACAGTTTATGCAGATTTCAAACTTTCTCCATCCCAAATTTCTGAGATAAAAACGGTTGTTAATCGAGATGGAAAAGGAGTTTTCGAATTTCCCTGCGAGGTGAAAAACGAAGAAGGGATAGTTATTGCCAAGTTGCAGAAAGGAGTATATGTGCGAAGAAAAGAGGTTGCGAAGCCGAATGACTAGCTTTCGATTGCGTAACTTTGCCCATTAACAAAGAAGACCATGATAATAGTTGGGGATACCGTGCTTTCGGATGATATAAAGGAGAATTTTTTCGTATGTGACCTTGAGGCTTGCAAAGGTGCTTGCTGTGTGGAGGGAGACGCCGGTGCTCCTTTAGAAGACGAGGAAACCAAGATCATCGAGGATATCTACCCGATTGTCAAAGATTACATCACTGAGGAAGGTCGTCAGGCTATCGCAAAGCAGGGAACTTGGGTATTTGACAAGGATGGTGACAAGGGAACTCCGACCATCGGCGACAACAGAGAATGTGCCTATGCTTTACATGACGATAGAGGCATTCTGAAATGCGGAATTGAACAGGCTTACCTCGATGGGAAGACCACATGGAAAAAGCCCATCAGCTGTCACATGTATCCGATTCGTGTCACCAAATACGATCAGTTTGACGCACTGAATTATGACCGCTGGCATATCTGTGATCCTGCTTGTCAACTAGGCTCTAGCCTCAAAGTACCCATCTACAAATTCCTAAAAGATGCCCTTACCCGTAAATACGGAGCCGCTTGGTATGAGGAACTGTTGAGAGAGATAGAGGGATAAAAGCCCCGATAGATACCGGGGGAGAGATTTGAGATCAAGACTTTGTCTTGATGACATTTATCTACTCATACCCAAGCTTATAGATTTTACCGTCAAATCCACAGATATACAATTCCTGATTTTGGTCTATTCCGAAAGAGGAGATGGGGAAATCGGCGT
The DNA here is from genome assembly GCF_002150685.1 of Algoriphagus antarcticus. GTDB lineage: Bacteria > Bacteroidota > Bacteroidia > Cytophagales > Cyclobacteriaceae > Algoriphagus > Algoriphagus antarcticus. Next base: position 13,336 of record NZ_MSSW01000075.1, on the reverse strand, counting down.
TCAGTAATTCTTTGTTAACTGGATTTGCCGGATCATTGCTATCCAAAGTCCAAATTCTTCCAGACACGTAATCTGCATAGATATAAAGTCCTTCCAATTCTTCCAGGCTAGAACCTCGATATACAAAACCTCCTGTGATTGATATATCGCCCTGAGTATGGTCATATTCCCAAATAGGCAATTCCAGCCCTTCCTTATTACAATCAGCGGGTTTGAAGCAGTGAAAGCCTTCCATCGTTTTCCAACCGTAATTCCCACCTTTTTTAATGATGTCTACTTCTTCATACTTGTTTTGACCTACATCACCAGTCCACAACTGACCATTGGCTGAGTCAAAGCTAAATCTCCAAGGATTGCGCAAGCCGTAAGCATAGATTTCTCCTTTGAAGCCTTCGCTGTTATTTGCAAATGGATTGTCAGCAGGGATTGAATAATTGGTTGCCCCATCTTGCTGATCTACGTCTATTCTCAGAATACTTCCCAGAAGGGTTTTTAGGTTTTGCCCATTTCCTTGTGGATCTCCACCGCTTCCTCCATCACCTACAGCTATATATAAGTAGCCATCCGGGCCAAATGAAACTTGTCCTCCATTGTGATTGGAATAGGGTTGATCATATTCTAAGAGCACGAGTTCACTACTTGCGTCTGCCTGAATGGGATTTGATGCGGAAACACTAAAACGTGAAATTACTGTTCGATCGGGATTAGAAGCGGTATAGTTCACATAGAAAAAGCCGTTGTTTTCATAATCAGGGTGGAAGGCAAGTCCCAATAATCCTTCTTCATTTCCAGAATCATCTACTTGACTTTCAATGTTAAGAAAATCACCTTTCTGAGTTGTCGCTGCATCATTTTGAAAAACTGAAATCACACCACGTTGCTCCACCACAAATATTCTATTCGAGTTGTCTCCAGCATGCTGAAAATCCACCGGTCTGGTGAATGATAGCTCAGGAAAAGCTTCTTGAACCGTGATATCACCTGTTGGGATAGGGTCAACTGTTGGGCTTTCTTGTGAACATGCTGAACTATAAGTGAAAACTAGAAATAGGAAGATATTAAGATAGGTTTTCATGGGTAAAAGATTGTGTGGTTTTTGACTAAGCTAGGATAAAAGCTAGCTATGTATTAATTAAAATTGGCTATACGAGCAACTTCTTGTCTTGTATTCACTACGTAAATCATTTGGTTTCGAACGGACTATGTTTTAAATGGACAGGTATTTCTAACTATGTTCGCTACGTATTCTCTGGAGTAAACACGCTCAGATACCACATATTGTACCAATGAATTTAAATTTCACCTTCGTCGGTGCTAGTGATCGGTAGGAATACATATTCTGATACCGGTATTCCTCTTCCGTTCTAGCGTTCACCCATGTAGAGATAGGCATCTTTGTATCCCGGAATCTTAAAAATAAAGCATAGCTGGAAGTTGAAAGTGTTGTTTCCCGCATCACATACAAATGGATTTCCGTGTTTGGTGTAAGGCCCATGATATTTCGGATGTGTAAAAGGTCGCTGGGTTGGGAGTCGAGCCCGAGTACCCGCTGGTTAGCAGGTAAAACTTACCGTTTTTTTTCAATATTCCTGGTCCTTCGCAATGAACTTCTATGTCCTCGTCATTGGTGGTAGTAGAGAGTTAGTCTTCTGATAATTCCACCATTCTGATAATTTATTGATATGATCTGCTGCATAGCCAATGTATGCTTTCTTGGTGTCTGGCTCCAAATACATACCTATGTCAAGAGACTCGTGACCATTGGGTCTGTAGTGATCTCTTACTTTGAACGGGCAGGTAGAACTGTCGCTAATAGCCACGCCTAGTTCAGCTGTCAGATATTTCAAATTGTCATAGTGAAGCCACATGACGTGTTTCATATTCACTTCATCTTGGATGACTTTTGGTCGCTCGACAACTTTTATCTCTCCTTTTTCCAGCACCACACCTTCTTTTTCCAGTTATAAAGATCCTTGGAATAATAGCAGGAAACTCTCCTTGGAGCTCCTCTTTGTTCACCATACCAATAGTAGGTTTCTTCTGATGCTACATAGGTGATATTGCCTCCACGGCTGTCTATATGTGCGCCATAATCTGCCAGCCACTAGCCTCCGGGCTTGAAAGAGGTATATTCACCATGGTTTCTTTGTCACAGTGGCGACAGTATCTTGGATTATAAAGTGTACTAAAGAAATTATATTTTTTGTCGCGTTGGAAGGTGGGAGAGCTTATTTTCTGTCATTTACACAGCTTCTCCAAAACAGGATTACCCCACGCTTAGAAGTTACACACCCTAGACTTAGTGTTTCTGTAGGAGGGGATCACAGCGTAAAAGGATCGAAAATTTTCTAGGAACTCCTTCCATAACCTTTTCGAATTCAGCCGAAAGCTCTGAAAACCAGTCTGTTTGACCTGCAAAGTATTTATTTTCTTTTATTTTGCTGGTATTGTTTCTTATTAATTCAAAAGGTGGTAATTTTTGTAGACCAAGAAGAAAAGGGCAATGATTGATACCCTAAAGTCCAACTGTTTGGGTATTATTTTTAATAGAATAGAGGGAGCTGAAATTGCTCCAAGGAATTCTTTCGGTATGAAAAGCCAGAAGAATAGTTGTTTGAGAGTGAAAGGCTAAGAAAAAATATAGCAAGGGAAGTCTCCAGGAATTTTTCAAACCATACGTAAAAAAGCAGGATTAAAAGTCGGTAACATTTCATTGGCTTGGTTATTCCTCTGCCATACATTTATTGGAACTGAGATTTGGTGAGAGATTTATTAAGGAATTACTAGGCCATTATTCAAGCCAATTCATTGTCTCGTTAACAATTAGGGAATACTCATTTTTCCATAAAATTTAACAACCCATTGCTTCTGTACAATCAAAAAGGCAGCAACTTAACTTCAAAGCCGACACAGTTGCATCACATTTGATTTTGCCCAGCGCTTAAAAGCACAAAGGATGAAAGAGCAATCACAAAACAAATCCTCTACAAACTTCCTCAAAACAGATGGGGGAAAAACCAAATCCAATGCCATTGAGATACCTTCTATTTCTTTGCCTAAAGGCGGTGGAGCAATCAAAGGCATTGATGAAAAATTTCAGGTCAATCCTGTCAATGGCACTTCTTCCTTTTCTATTCCATTAGCTTTTTCACCTAACCGGAATGGGTTTACCCCGTCTTTATCGCTTTCGTACAATTCGGGGGTTGGCAACGGCCTGTTCGGTATTGGCTGGGATTTGGATCTGCCTGCTATCCAACGACGCACAGACAGAAAACTTCCCCTTTATTTTGATGCCAATGATATAAAAAATATTCAAAGAGAAGATAGCTTTATGTTTTCGGGGGTGGAAGAACTGGTGCCATATACGGACCAGAAAAATGGGAAGTGGCCTGTCAGACAGGTAAAATCCGGGGAATTCACCATACGCCATTATCGTCCTCGGATCGAAGGGAGTTTTTCACGTATTGAACGGATCCACCATCAGGATCATGGCTTTTATTGGCGCGTTACCTCCAAAGAAAACATTACCACTTTTTTTGGGTTCAGCAAATCCTGCCGTATTGCCGATCCAAAAGATGAGTCCAGGGTTTTTCAATGGCTTCCCGAATTTTCTTTTGACGACAAAGGCTCCTGGGTCGAATATGAGTACAAAGCCGAAGATTTACTGAACGTTAAAAACGACGTTCACGAGAAAAACCGGTTCAACGGCAATGCCGCTTTTATCAACAAACATTTAAAACGCGTCAGGTACGGCAATCAAACTGCGTATTATATCGATAAATCCCGTCCGTACCAAATCCAACTGCCCGTTGATACTGCCCATTTTTTTGAGGTAGTATTTGACTATGGTGAGCATGATGAGGAAAATCCAACCCCCAATGAGAATGCTTCTTGGCTCGTCCGAAAAGACCCTTTTTCGTCTTATAGAGCTTGTTTTGAAATGCGAACTTACCGGCTGTGCCAGCGTATTTTAGTGTTTCATACTTTCCCGGAGTTAAATGGTGGGCTGCCCACTTTGGTTCGCTCCATGGATTTTGATCATGCCCCTTCCAGCAAAGAACTAACCAAAACGACCCGTCCGACGGAACTGACCTATCTGACGGGCATCACCCAAAAGGGCTATGTCCGGCGCAATGGTAGTTATGCGTCCAAAGCATTGCCCAAGATGGTTTTTGATTACCAATGGCTGCAATGGCATACAGCAGTGAAAGATGTTACAGCACAAAATCTAATCCATGCCCCTGTTGGACTTTCTGACAATTATCAATGGGTGGATTTGTTTAATGAAGGTATCAACGGCATTTTAACCGAACAGGGAAATGGCTGGTTCTACAAATCCAATTTGGGAGGAGACGATAAAGGAAATGTCCGATTTTCTTCTGCAAAACCTGTGATCCCCAAACCTTCCTTCATGGGTCTGTCCACCGGTGTTTTACAACTTCAGGATCTGGAGGCGAACGGGGAAAAACAGGTAGTGGTCAACTCCCCTGGCCTGCAGGGCTATTTTGAACTAACGGACGAAGGGGAATGGCAGCCCTTCAGAGCCTTTTTTAAAACATTGAACCTGGACTTGCGCGATCCCGATGTGCGGATGTTTGATATCAACGGTGATGGGAGACCCGATGTGGTGCTATCCGATGCAGGAGCGTTTTGGTGGTGGGAAAATGCCGGTAAAACAGGCTATGATTCCCCTCAATTGGCCCGAAAACCGTATGATGAGGAACAAGGACCTGCCATTGTCTTTTCCGATCAAGAGCAGCGCATCTTTTTGGCCGATATGTCAGGCGATGGCCTGACCGACATTGTCCGTATTAGCAATAGCGGGGTGTGTTACTGGGCAAATTTGGGTTACGGGCGTTTTAGCGCAAAAGTGACCATGGGCAATGCCCCTGTTTTTGACCGGCCCGATCAATTTAATCCTGTCTATCTCCAACTGGCAGACATAAGTGGTACGGGCGCGACCGATATCATCTACCTGGGTAAAAATAAATTCAAAGCGTATCTGAACTTCAGTGGCAACACGTGGAGCGATGCTACTGAGATAGAACCATTTTTTCCAACTGAGCAACCCAATAAAATTACAGTAACGGATTTACTGGGCAATGGTACCGCCTGTATTGTCTGGTCGTCTGAATTGCCTGCCTATCGGTCTGCTCCGATGCGCTATATAGATCTGATGGGCGGTAAAAAGCCCCATATCATGCGCTGCCACGAAAATGGGTTTGGTAAAAAAACGGAGATCGAATATAAAAGCTCGACCTGGTTTTACCTGCAGGATAAACTGAAAGGAGAGCCATGGATCACAAAACTAGCCTTTCCCGTACATTGCGTATCCAAGACGATTGTGAGTGAAGCGGTAACCAACGTGCGGTTTACAGCGAAATACACCTATCATCATGGCTATTATGATCACGCAGAAAGGGAATTCAGGGGGTTTGGCAGGGTGGAACAAACAGATACCGAATATTTTGATGTTTTTGAAAAAGCAGGCGCAGGTAATACTGTTCCTGCCGAACATCATCAGCCCCCCGTTTTGACCAAAACCTGGTTTCATTCGGGTGCATTTTTGGATAAACAACGCATCTTGACACAGTTTAAAAAAGAATACTGGCAGGAAGCATTTAAGGCAAATGGATTTACTGCTACTGCTGAATTTGAATTGCCCGATGCTGTCCTTTTAGCGGCCGATAGCCTGACTGGCTTTGACCTCAACGAATTGAGCGCAGACGAATGGCGGGAAGCGCTTCGCGCCTGTAAAGGGATGACGTTGCGGCAGGAAGTATTTGGCCTGGATGCCGAAAAACGAACCGCTGATGAAAAGCAAACCAAAGGTTATGCAGTTCATGACCCTGCCCTTTTGTTATTTAAGGCAGCAGCACTACAAACGGAACTGGTACCCTATTCCGTCGCCACCCACAATTGCGAAATTCAACTCCTGCAAGAGCGGGATAAAAACCGCTTTGCGGTGTTTATGGTCAAAGAGAGCGAGGCCATTTCCTATGTCTATGAACGTAATCCGGAGGACCCACGCATTGCGCACACGTTGACCCTCGAGACCGATGAATTGGGCAATGTGCTGGAGGCAGTATCTGTGGTTTATCCAAGATTGAAAGAAGAGGCTATTTTAAAAGCTGTGCCTACCGAAAGCCTCATTATCGGCAACGCCAAAGAAGTTGCCCGGAAAGGACAACAAAAACAATGGGTCACTTTTATCAAAAATGAAGTCACCAACGATATCATCGAGCCGGAAAGCTACTATTTGCGGAAAGGATGGGAGACAAAAACCTATGAACTGACGGGGATAAAACCCAAAAAATCATTTTTCACCATTGCTGATTTTAAGGGAAAGGTCAAAACTTTCCAGGAAATTAAATATCAGCAAAAAGCAACCACAGGCGCACAAAAACGCTTGATTGAACACATCAAGACCAAGTTTTATAATGCTGATGTAAGCGCTCCGTTACCAGATGGAAAACTGGCCATTTACGCTATTCCTTTTGAAGCCTATCAGCTGGCCTATACGCCGGATTTGTTAGCGGATATTTTTACACCTACCGCTTTGGCTGCCCCAATGAATTTAACGGATGCAGATATGCATGCAGGTAAATTTTTAAAGGATGATCAAAACTGGTGGATACAATCGGGCACGATCCACTATCGAAGGGCAGGAGAAAATTTAAGTGATGTCAAAGACCACTTTTTCGCTCCCGTTGCCTATACTGATCCGTTTGATAGCGTCACGGAAGTATTTTATGATCCGCTCCATATTATTATGCAAAAAAGCATAGATGCGCTGGGGAATGAAAGTCAGGTGCTGCGCTTCAATTACCGCACCTTGTCGCCCGATATCATGCGGGATATCAATGACAATATTTCTTCGGTGGTCGTGGATGAACTGGGTCTGGTAAAGGCAGCGGCAGTAGAAGGCAAGGCGACCGGCAATCCTGTGCAAGGCGAGGAAGGCGATCATTTAACGGGCTTCACGGAACAAACGGAAGGTACAGAGGCCCAAAACATCATTGACTTTTTCAACCATGCCCGAATCCCTGCTCCGCAGGTATGCAACTCCACTGTTTTACACCAAATTGCCCGTAAGTTACTCGGCAATGCTTCCGCACGGATGGTCTATGATTTTTCAAAACAGCCAACGGTGGTGGCCAGTATTGTTCGGGAACAGCATGCCAAGCAGAACCCCAATGACAGTCCCTTGCAAATCAGTTTTGAATACAGCGATGGTCTGGGCAAAGTGGCGATGAAAAAGGTACAGGCGGAACCCGGAAAGATTAAAGCGCCTGATGGAACATGGCTGGATTCCGGCGATCAGCTCCGTTGGGTGGGTAATGGGCGCACCGTTTTGAATAATAAGGGCAACCCCATCAGGCAGTATGAACCCTATTTTTCCACCACTCCTGCGTATGAAAATGACCCCGCCTGGGTGGAACAAGGTGTTTCGCCCACCCTTTATTACGACGGGGCAGGTCGCAATGTAAAAACGGAATTCCCGAACGGCACTTTTACCAAAGTAGTATTCGATGCCTGGAAACAGTATAGCCATGATGTGAACGACACCGTCAAAGACAGCGATTGGCATAAGCAGCGCATGGCTTTGGGCAATAGTGATCCGGAAAAGAAGGCAGCACGACAAACAGAAATCCACGACAATACGCCATCATGCCTGCTTCTTGACACTCTGGGCAGGCCGACTTTAGGCATTGATCACAACCGCTGGGAGGATGCACCTGGCAGTATAAAAGAAGTATTTAATTATACCACTTCCGAACTGGATATAGAAGGCAATTCGCTCAGCGTCACAGATGCGCGGGGTAATGTAGTGATGCGATACCGCTATGATATGCTAGGCCATCGGGTGACGCAGACGAGCATGGATGCGGGTAAACGCTGGATGCTGAATAATGCATTGGGTAATCCTGTAAAAGCGTGGGATGAACGTCGGCATTTGTTCTCGTATGAATACGATGCCTTGCACCGATCGACCAAAAACCAGGTCGAGGGCGGTGACGGCCCAACCCCTTTACATCATAGTTATGAATGGATCATCTATGGCGAAAACCAACCCAATGCCAAAGCCAGAAACCTGCGGGGTAAGGGGGCTATTTTATTTGATTCAGCTGGTAAAGTAAGCTCTGAAAAATATGATTTTAAAGGTAACCTACTGGAAAGTACCAGGCAATTGTGCCAGGATTATAAAAACCTGCCTGATTGGACCACGCCAGCATCGGTGGCAATGGAACCGGAGGTTTTTACTTCCAAAAGCGAATATGATGCGCTGAACAGGCCTGTCAAGATGTTTACCCCTCATACTGCGCAGATTCCAGCTTCTGTTATTTTCTCGGAATATAATGAAGCCAACCTGCTGAATGCATTAAGCGCAAAACTCAGAGGTAGTAATAATGATACTCCTTTTGTAAAGAATATTGATTATGATGCCAAAGGGCAGCGTATGGCTATTTTGTATGGAAATAATACAGTAACCCGATATACCTATGATCCGGCCACCTTCCGCATGAATCGTTTGCTGACAACACGGAACGCCGGCGCGGGTATGCTGCAGGATTTGAATTATACCTATGATCCGACTGGTAACATCACCTTTATCAAAGATGATGCACTGCAAAGTATATTCTTCAACAACAACCGTGTCGATCCGGATTGCGCTTATCTCTATGATAGTATTTACCGCCTGATACAAGCGACCGGAAGGGAACACATAGCCGGCAATACGGCTCCCGATGCCTATGATGCGAAGCGCACCAACTTACCGCATAAAGGGGATGGTAACCAGTTGCAGACCTATACACAACGCTACCAGTACGATGCAGCCGGTAATATGCTGCTGATGCAGAATGTAAATAGCTGGAAGCGGACATTTACCTGTAGCCCTACCAATAACCAACTGCTTACTGCCCCGGCAAATAGCGACGCCGGTACGCCATTTACATATACCTATGACCCACATGGCAATATGAGCAAGATGCCGCATCTGCCAGGGATGGACTGGAATTTTAAAGACCAGTTGCAGCATATTGACATCACTGCTTCATTAGAAAATGATGCCGCGGGTGGTGCCTATTATGTGTATGATGCTTCGGGAGAACGCATCCGTAAAGTAGTAGAAAAAAACAATGTAACCGAAGAACGGATTTATTTGGGCGGTTTTGAGATCTTTCGTAAACGTAGGAATGGAACCATTGAATTAGAAAGGGAGACCTTACACATCATGGATGATACCCGCAGGATTGCGCTGATTGACACAAAAATAAAACCGAACCATGCCGCAGAACTGCCCTTGATCCGATATCAATTCAGCAATCATTTAGGCACCGCTTCTTTAGAACTGGATGGAAGTGATCAGGCACAAATCATCAGTTACGAAGAATATTATCCTTATGGCAGCACCAGTTACCATGCCTCTGACCAGGTTCGGGAAGTACCAGCTAAGCGATATCGATATACAGGTAAGGAGCGAGATGAAGAAAGTGGGTTGGAATACCATAGTGCAAGGTATTATTTGCCTTGGCTAGCGAGATGGTCAAGCGCAGACCATACTGGAATAAAAGCTGGATTGAATTTATTCGCTTATGTAAAAAGTAACCCTATCGGGTTAATAGATCTAAAAGGGACCGAAGATAGTCCTGCGAATTCTAAAAAAGAACCTACCATATCAGACTCAATTGGCCTAGGTCTTACAGTAGCTTATCTTATGGCTTCCATGGAAGTAGATAAATTATTAAGATCACCAACTTTAGCCCCCGTAATGACTCTTTATGGCCCAAATGGAATGCTCGACAAGGCAGCGCAAAAGTTAGAAGAAGGAATTGTAGAAGGGAAGTTTGGTAAAGATTATGTTACAAAGGAAGAGCATAAAAAACAGTTAGGGGCAATAGTAGAAGTTGGCGGTTCTTTGTTTCCGGGATTAGGAGAAGTAAAAGTCGGACTGCCTGGGCCAAAATTAGCATTCGCAGAAGCTGGCAGTGGCAGCCTAGCAACCAATGTCGCGGTAGCAGTTCCTGCTATAGTATCTAGGACCCCTGCATTGTTGGTCGTTGCGGCTGCAGCAATCGAATCCAAAGGGGCTAAAATACTTTCAAATAATGAACACGCTGCTCACACTGATAAAACAAAAGCAATTCCAAAAACAATAAGAGCAACCCAAGGCGAGGCAGAAGCATACAAAGAATCCCTTCGACGAGGGGAGATTGGTTTACAGCGTCCTGGTAAAGTATCCGAAGGCGGAGTCGATTACATTACAGCGATCCAGAACCAAAGTACTGGCGAAGTCACAATCTATATTACTGATGTGAAGACGAGTACGATCGGTAAATTTCCTGCACCACAAACAACCAAAATCCCAATTGAATGGGGACGGGAGGTCGAAGCAGCCATTGCTCCCGGGCGCTTAGACTTAGGAAATGCAAATTTAGAGAACCGTGTGCGTGAGGCATTCCGGGATGGTAGAGTAGTCCCGAGGCAAATCAATGTTGACTATTCACCAAAAGGCCAGGGGAGTATCTCGGGCTTCTGACAGAAGACTAATCCGATCTAGATATGAGGCAGGAAGTCTTTATGAAAAGTTGTGATTGAATGAACTTTATATAAAATAACCGGCTATGGTAAAGCAATGAAGTTAAAGTCCTAATTACATTCTTTGTTCCTTTCAAAAGCAGTTAAAACCTTTACCATTATTTACTGAAAGAGCTTTCCTCAGTTTTAATAAAGTCACTCATTCTGGCACATGTGGTAGGTAAGGTTAAATACATCTTGCGTATAACATTAATCAAATTAATTAAAAATAATTTTACATGAAATTTATCATCCCACCACTTGCACAAAATTGAACAGGCAATGAAATTAAGAATCTGCATTACATCTTGTTTTTCCTTGTACAAAAATGAACAATCCTTCGGTAAAAAATTTCTTTAACGATTCCGATTTTCAATAAACAAGAAATATAAATTACAAAAAAACATAAAACTATGAATACCAATCAAACCACAATCGCCCATGGTACACTCGGAGTAGATACCGATACGTATTTCTTGATAACGCCGCAGCAAATGCTTCTCATAGACGCTGCATTCAATATTGAGAATGCCCTTATAGGACAACACGTGAGTGTCATTGGCAAAAAGGGTGTTCCATCCAACGCTCCAGGCATTACCAAACTTCTGGCCGACAGGATCATCGGTCATAAATCTATCGCCATCCGGGCCTTTGACATCTTCTAATCAGGGGCAGGAGGATCGCAGGACGACAACTGGTTCCGAGCCGGAAAGCGAGCTCTTAAAAACATGACCCCTAACCTTCAATGACCGCCAAAATGATAGACCTCCAATTCACCCTCCAATCCCAAGAGCTTATCGCTCTTTTTCGCAGGATGCAATTCCAAGCCACAAGGTGGCGATGGGTCTTCTTAGGAGTCATGATGATCGTGGTAGCCTGGATCTGCTCCCAGATCGTGGGCTGGGGTGGCTTGCTGATGTTTGTCGTCATCTTTTCGATGCTGCTGATTTGGCTGCTCTGGGGTTACCCCAGGTCGGTGCTCCGTACCATAAAAAAAATGCCTTCCTGGGGTAAGCCGGTTCAGTATGTGTTTGATGAAAACGGATTTACCCAACAGACTGTTGTTTCGAAAGCCACTGTACAGTGGCATGCCATCATCCGGGCGGAGGAATTGCCAGACTGGATTCTGCTGCACATTGGTTCCCCGCTGATCTTTTATTCGATCCCAAAGCGTGCCTTCACCGTTGACCAGCAAAAAGCCTTGAAAACCCTATTAACAAACAAAGGATTGTTGAAAGTATAATAAAAGGGTGTTCTGCTTTTATAAGCACTAAATCATTGGCTCAACTGATTACGCCTGAAATGCTTCCTAAGAATGTGTATAAGTCTACTTCTGAGGCCAAGAATAGGGTACTAGAGATTCTCCACGGCAGCATACGCCTGTTGGGATATGGTATAATAAAACAGGATGTGGAGAATACCATCAAACTAATTAGCATAGGTAATAGGAAAAAGAATAGATACCAAGTAAATCCCAAACCATAAAATCATGACAAACTCAAAGAAAGAAAAGAAAGAGGAGCATTCCAAACAGAACCATGGCTCGCATGAAAACAAACCCCATGCACATAGGCCGCATGACCTACCATATTACGATCCAGATTATGAGCACCCGGCCCATTATGACCACGAGCATCCTGACAATCCCCGCTACCCTGATCGCCGCATCTACGGTGATTATGCGTCGAAAAAACCACCGACCTATGTGCCACACCCCTTTGAGAACACTTGTTTCAGGCCGCGTAAAGAAGACTATAAACCGCCAGCTTTCTGTGGTGACGACAACGATGAGCTGTGCATTCGCAAAGATCACCGCATGATGACTACTGACGAGCAGAATCGATTCCTCAATGCGTTCAGCCAGATCAACGCGATGAATGCTCTGGGACCATTGGTGGATATCCACTCCAATGCAATTCATCTGATGCATGGTAACCCGCGCTTTCTGCCTTGGCACAGGATCTACCTGTTACGGATGGAGGAGTTGCTTATGATGGTTGATCCGACAGTGTGCATTCCCTACTGGAAATCGAGCGAGGAACAATCATTCCCGTCATGGCTCATCAGTTTCACGCCCACGGTGACGCTGATGAGCGGACCTCATACGGTCACGCGAAACATCGGAATGTTTGCAATCCTGCCTAACGCAGCAGCTGTGACGGCAGCACTGGCCAATGGAACGTTCAACACGTTCGCCTCTGCGCTTGAAGGGATTCACAATTCCGGACATGTCTGGGTAAGTGGTTCCATGGGAAGTGTCTCCTTTGCGCCCTGCGACCCAGTGTTTTGGATGCACCACTGTGAGATCGATCGCATCTGGGCTGAATGGCAGGCGGCAAATCCCGGCCAGAATCCCGCCCTGGCCGGCTCCACTGCGGTTATGGATCCTTGGGCCGAGACTGAGGTTGACACGCGAGACATTATCGCTTTGGGATATAACTATGTTTGATCCTGTTTTGGTAATGGAATTACCCAATAGATTGTGTTTTGACATCCACTGTAGAATGGCCGGCCATCCTCCAGGCGGAGGAATTGCCCTACTGGTTTCTGCGAAACATTGGTTCCCAGCTAATCTTTTATGCCATACCCAAGCTGGCTTTTACAGACGAGCAACAACTGACCTTGAAAAACATTTTAAAAAATAAAGGATTGCTGATATAATCCAAAAATGCTGCTTTTAATAATTAATGCGAATCAAGGGTCAGAAGAGTGCTTAAATTTTCGATTTAAACCGTTGATTTTGAGTAAATTACGC
>NZ_MSSW01000074.1 GCF_002150685.1 Algoriphagus antarcticus | reverse complement strand
GTTATGTTAAGTGGAAATTGACGGGTAGAGTCTTTTCAGTTTTATACGTGCCTGATCATTTGTGAACTGCCAATTGATTTTTGAGATTTTGTTATTCCTGTGATTTTGCCACGCTTCCACCTCTGATTTTATTTCCTTCTGGGTAGCCATATGGCGATTTAGGCATTGGCCATTGAGTACATGTAATTCGATTTCTGCCATGTTCAGCCAGCTCCCATGCTTTGGGGTGTAAACAAATTCAAACCTGTCTCTTAGCCGTTTAGCTTCTTCCGGCTCAAATGTTTCGTAAAAGGCCGATGCATCATGTGTTTTGAAATTGTCCATAACCAGTTTTATCTTTTTTGCCTGTGGATACATTTCTTCAGCTATTCTCTTGATAAATTTAGCCCAATCTGTTTTTGTTTTACGCTCAGTGATCTCAACCATCCTTTTTCCTTTCAGCGGTTCATTCGCCATAAAAATATTGACAATACCATGCCTGATGTATTCATAGTCCAGCCTAGCTTCCTGTCCCTGTTTCATGGGCGTTGATGCAACCTCTTCGATCAACTGCTTGGGCGATTCGTCCATGCAGACAACGGGGTGGTCTTCATCGTAAGGCATTTTGTATATGTCCAGCACATATTCCATATTGGCTACGAATTCACTGTTCTGTTCCGGCGGGATAACCCAGCCTTTCACTTTCCAGGGCTTAAGTTCGTTTTTTTTAACACCTCGCCCACTGTGACGTGGGATATGTAATCAATATATTTCAATTCTACCATCCGGTCCGCCAAAAGCCTCAATGACCATTTCGCAAAACCTTCCGGCGGTTCACTGCAACAGAGTTGGACCAATTTGGCTTCAATATCCCCATCTATCTTTTTTTTGTAATTCTGGCCTGAAGGTCTCCTTTCCAAAACACATTCAAACCCTTCTTCGATGAA
>NZ_MSSW01000073.1 GCF_002150685.1 Algoriphagus antarcticus | reverse complement strand
TTTCTTCTTTACCCGGTCAATTGTCCTTTCTCCGATTTTAAGCACCTTGGAGATTTCCTCATTCTTTATCCCGATATCATCGGAATAGACCCCTTTATCGCAGTTTAACAAAATGTAAGCGGAGCGAAAGGCCTGAGAGGTATGACGCCCTTTGCTAATGATCTCATTGAGTTCTTGAACCTCTGTTTTACTAAGCAGGATTGTATAATGTGCCATTTGTATTTTTTGAGGGAAAAATATAAAAATAAAACGTCATATCATAATTAACTTAACACTAGCGACCATACCTTCCTAAGGAAGGACAATGGTGCACTTCGACGCGAATCTGTCACAATTGACAATTGGGTGGTAGCAAGATGATATGTTGTTCTAAGGAGCGTTCCATCGGACCGCCAGGTAGAAAGAGAGTGATCAAGCATAGGTTTGTCTTGGTGGTTAATGTCGCAGACCAATAACATCCCATTAAATAAACGGCAGTCTGAAGACTGCATTGTTTTAATTCCAAGTCTGAAGACTTTGAACCAGCTTGTCACCCTCACCCTCTGCGCAAAACTCTATGAACTTTGCGGTTAAAAAAAACCTTCCTAAATCAGAAGATCTTCTTTACTTTATGCCATTTCAGCTACGTGATGTTCGGTAGGTTTTTTCTTGGATGGCTTATTCTTTCTCTTATTCCACCAGATCAAGGTGCCTGTGATTGGAAGAGATGTAGCTATCAGACAAGCTATAAACCATAGGAATTTAGAAAATTTCCCAAAAATATCGCCGACGTGCAAAGACTTCACTGACCGACCAATCTGCTGACGGAGAGGCAAATCTGAAAACAAATTAGCTTCCGTGACAGCCAAATCGACTGAAGACAAGGTCAATTGATCTGATCCTGCTCTTGCGAAAAATCCAGTTCTGTATTTACTTACGCTGATAGGATCAGATGCCATGGAAGGAAGAGAGACTCTGATATTTCCCGCATAAGGAAGCTCCGTATTGGTTTTTGCAAAAATATCTTCCAATGAAATAACAGCTAGGTTGCCTTCTTCTACAGGAATTATCATTTCAGAGGTAGTCTCAGGTTTTGGCTTTTCTGCATTTTCACCTTTGGATGCTGGTTCTTGATAAGTATCCCATGTCTTTTGCCATCCCTTTTTATACCATTCGTACGACCAGAAAGGCCCAGTGGCAGACATGATAAAAAGGAAAATGAGCGAGTAAAATGCCAAACTATTATGTAGATCATGGTTGACACGCTTCCAATTGGCAGACCACTTGATTTTCAAACCTTGCTTCCAATTCTTCACTTTATTTGGAACCCAGATCACTATACCCGTAATCACTCCCAGAAGGAATAATAGCGTTGTCACTCCATTAATAAACCTTCCCAAATCTCGATTACCGATGCTCTCAAGTATTGGCTCCTCGAATCTATCCAGCAATAGCCATCTGTGAAGACTGAATATATAACCCATGAATTCAGCTGTGGCGGTTTTATCCGAACTATTTCCCAAAATCTCGCCGCTATATGGGTCTATATAATATGTTGCTCCTTTACCTTCTTCTCCTTCTTTCTTCAAAGTAAACTGTACACTACGATTAGACTCCTCATTCCACATCAGTCCAACCACATTCGCATCAGAACTTTTCTCCAAAGAATTCTTTAATTCGTCGGCGGACATACGCGCTCCTGTTTCCTCAACGAAGTAAAGCTCCAAATCCATGAACTCTCTAATCTCTGTATTATACACATAGATAGTCCCGCTGAAACAAACCGCGATAACCACCAAACCAGAAATCAACCCGGCATACAAGTGTATTTGGTCAAAAATATTTCGGATACTTTTCCAAGCAGTAGATTTCTTTGGCTGCATAACATGATCAGTTTAAGGTAAATGGAGACGTATACGGAAGGCAAAAGTAAGGAAGTATTTTATTATTTAGATTTAATCTAAGAAAGAACTGAAAAATATAAGCGGAAAATTTATTCAGACTATTTGACACAAAAACGAAATTCAAAAAAATTGCCTTTTAGAGAAAACGCAATTGAACGACGCATTAATAACTGATTTTCAACTATTTGAAAATTCTCATATCAAACAACGGTCATGCAATCGATTTTTTACCCTAAAAATTTATTTTAATAATAATTATTCTGTCATTGTATTTTATTTAAACCCACTATTTGATATTTTAACAGAAAATATTCGATTTTATTGAAAATTTTAAACCCACTTTTACTGATTAAGCAAAATCGAAAGCCAACTATTAAGTAAAAGCAGATGCCCGAAAAAGTATTAAACGAACTGGAAATCATCGAGAGAATCAAAAATGATGATGAATCAGCATTTATTGAAGTGTACGAACTTTTCTGGAAGCGCTTATTCAATTTCGGATATAAAAAGCTTGGTAAAAAAGAGATCGTAGAAGGGATTGTTCAAGAAGTGTTTATTGATTTTTGGACGAGGCGAGCGAAACTCGAAATTCACACCTCACTCTCCTCCTATTTATTCACCTCAGTGAATTATAGAATCATCAACCAATACAAATCGCAGAGCATTCGTGACAAATATTCAGCGCAGGAAAAAACCAAAGGCGAGCAAAATAGCTCTTCAACTGACGAAAAAGTTCTCTATAACGACTTGAAATCAAATATCAAAAAAGTAGTTCAGGAATTTCCCGCACAGCGCAAAAAAGTCTACCAACTCCGCTTCAACAAAGGTCTGAGCTATATAGAAATCGCCCAAAATCTGGAAATCTCTGTAAGCACTGTTGAAAAACATCTGATGCGAGCGTTAAAAGACATCCGAATCAGCCTTAGAGAACTTACTCTTTCAACACTCACCTACTTAAGTTCGGATCCCGTGTTTGAAATACTCGGCACATCATCCTATTTCAATTGATTCCCTATCCCAGTTTCCTAGATCAGATTTTTTTAATCAATATTCACAAATTAATTTTTCCGCGATACTCTAAACAATAGGGTCTTAAAACTGCCATTTTTAGATAAAAAAATGATAAAATTAAAAAAGTTGGTATTTTTTCAGTTTGCAATGGAGGATAATTCTGTTTGAATTGACATATACAGTATAACAGAAAAGTTATGACTGTAGACAATTCCAATTTATTTCAAAACGAGATTACAGAGTCCTCTTCAGGGTTTACAGAATCCCTCGAATCCGACTTTGTGGATCAAATGGAGAAGGAAGATCAGTTAGCTCTGAAAAAGAAAATATTCGGAGAAATAATGACAGGAATCAGAAGACATGAGGAAAAGGCAAAAAACAAAACGAGAATTCTCCACCATACTAAAATAGCTGCCTCTGTACTCCTAATTCTTTCTTTACACATAGGTATTTGGCAATCACTAAAATTAAAAGAACAAAAATATCAAACTGGAGCAAATGAAACTTTAAAAATAGAACTGCCTGATGGCTCTAAAGCCTTACTGAATTCCAATTCCATATTGACTTATTCCTATACATGGGTGTCGGGCTTTGAGAGAAAAGTAGAATTGAACGGAGAGGCATATTTCGATATTGCCAAGGACGCAGAGTCGAAGCGATTTGTGATTAACGAGGGAGAAGTGATGGAAGTAGAAGTCCTTGGAACTGAATTCAATTTCAAACACCAGCCTCCAGTCTACAAACTTACCTTAATAGAAGGTAGCGTCAAATTAGGCTATCAAAGTGAAGGAGGCAATTCAAATCGAATGGTAGTACCGGGAGAAACAATAAAACTGAACGTAGAAAATCATCGAATAGAATCCAAAACTATAGATGAACCACAAAGACTACTTGCTTGGCAAGACAGAAAACTTCGGATGCAAAACGAAAGCCTTGAAGAAGTGCTAAGCATAGTGACGGAACTGTATGATTTAGAATTATTGGATCAAAAAACACCACCAACTTCTCAACTTATCTCGGGAAGCTTACCTCTAACCGACAATCCAAATGAAGTGATCGCAAATATCGAAGCTCTGTTCGCTACAAAGATAGATTTCAATCAAAATTCCATAAGAGTAAAATAGATTACCGCTTGCCTTTCGGCCGGATCGCAAGCTACAACTTCAATAAAAGCAAACCGAGTTCGAGCAAAAAGCGCTGGAGAAGACCAGCAGCTGAAAAATTACACTAGTGAGGTCTGGATATCTACCCTATCCTGATCAATGAATGATTAGCAATTGGCCCAAAATAAACGCGAGTTATCATTCTAACCACTAACCTGTTAATCTATGCTCATCAAATTTACCCGTTATCTATTGGTTGTCGGCGTGATTGGAGTGCTTGCACTCCCACCTTCCGCACAAGGCCAGAATCTCACACAATTTGCCAAAGGCCCAGCTTCTGATCAGAAGTTGGATAAGAAAAATCTAGAGTCAACTCTAAAAGCGCTGGAAGATTTATATGCTATATCCATTGCATACCCTTCCACTTTGATAGACTCTGATACTAAAATTCCAGCAGCTATCAATTCCAAACTTACTGCAGAGGAGAATCTACAACGAATTTTAAAAGGAAGTCGGATTGAATATAAAAAAGGAGCAGGCAGCTTTTACATGCTTGAACTATCGGAACCCAGTCCGGCAACAGCTTCCGCAGCCTCTAATTTTTCCTATCAAATATCGACTCCAACTGCTCTTAAAATAGAGCGAACTATCAATGGAGTAGTTCTCGATGAGGAGCAAATTCCAATACCCGGAGCAAGTATCCTCATTAAAGGAACAATGAATGGAGCAGTGACCGACATTGACGGGAAATTCTCGCTGACCTTAGAGGACAACAGTTCTGAAGCAATCCTAGTGGTCTCCTTTATCGGGTTCTCTACTCAGGAAATCAAAGTTGGATCTACTTCCATGTTCACGATCGAATTAGCCTCATCAGATATGGCTTTGAATGAAGTGGTGGTAACTGCATTTGGCCTTGAACGGGATAAAAAAGCGCTGGGCTATTCCACACAAAGTGTAGATGGAGACGCGCTAACAGAATCTCGCCCAACAAACGTAGCAAACAGCCTTTCTGGACGAGTAGCAGGTGTCCAAGTAACCGGAAACTCCATGCCGGGCAGTGGTGCACACATCATAATCCGGGGATCATCTTCAGTAGCAGGAAACAACGAGCCATTAGTTGTGGTGGATGGAGTTCCATTGGAGCAAACATCCAGCAGACAATATGGTAATGGGCTTTCTGAAATCAGTCCGGACAACATCAAGGAAATGACCATCCTGAAAGGTGCTACAGCGGCAGCACTATATGGCTCGCGTGCAGCAAACGGAGTCATTATGGTTACCACCAAAAATGGATCTGGGACAAAAGGATTAGGCATCGAATTCAACAGCAACATGACTTTTGACAATCCACTGGTGAAACCGGATTTCCAAAATATATATGGCGGCGGTGCTGGCTACAGAACCTGGTATGTGAACGGAAGAAATGGGTTTGATGCAGACGGCATCCGAGGTACTGCCGGTGTGGATGAAAGCTGGGGAGCGCCAATGGATGGCAGAATGGTGCCACTTTGGTATTCGGCTCCAGAGAAAGTTGCACTTTTTCCTCAGCCGAATAACTACGATGATTTTTGGGAAACAGGTCAAAGCTTTTCAAATACCGTCGCACTTTCCGGAGGAAATGAGCAAGGCAGCTTCCGACTAGCTATCGGCAGATTGGACCAGACTAGTATCATGGCCGACAACGATTATTATCGAAATAACTTCAAGCTAAATACTTCCTACAAATTCATTCCAAATCTTCAAATGAGCGTGAATGCCGAATATGTCAAATCGGGCTCGGACAATAGAGGCTTTACAGGCAGCCAAGATTTTATTTGGGCTCACAGACATACAGATTATACCAAGCTCAAAAACTGGGAGGATTACTATGACATCCAAAGAGCGACATTCAGACCAGGCGATGATTATCCCTATGCGAACTGGCAGCATGAATACTTTTCCAATCCATTTTTCAACCAAAAGTATTTGCCCAATTCAAATGAAAAAGACCGCTTGGTTGGAAGTATCGCGCTCAACTACGATATCTCTGAGAACTTCAGCATCATGGCTCGATCAGGCACTGACTACTGGAGTGACACAAGGATAAACATCAACAGCGCAGAAAGCTTCAAAAACAATGTCAAAAGATTTGGGTCATACTCAGAATCAGTTCTAAACAGTCAGGAAACAAATAGTGACGTAATCCTGACTTATGACAAAGATCTGACCCAAAAACTTTCTTTGAAAATCCAAGCCGGAGCAAACAACAGAGTCAACAACTATAAAAGCACGGCAGTAAACGTAGGTCAGCTTACTATTGATGGACTATACAACTTAGGCAACTATGCTAGCCCAGTGACTCCGTCAAGCACGATTAGAAAGCAAGTGGTGAACAGTGTTTTTGGCTCCGCACAATTCGGATTCAACAACTATTTGTTTCTGGATGTGACTGGAAGAAACGATTGGTCAAGTACACTACCTACTACGAACAACTCATTCTTCTACCCATCGGTAGCTATGAGTGCTGTGCTGACTGATATTTTCGATGTACAGTCCGGCTTCCTTTCATTTGCCAAAATCAGAGGTAGTATCGCACAAGTGGGTAACGATGCAGATCCATATCTGCTAAACCAAGTTTATTCCTCCGAAGGACTTTGGGCGGGAACCACACCTACCTACGCAGAATCGAATGAGATCGCTAATAGAACACTAAAGCCGGAAATCACTACGGGTAAAGAAGTTGGTTTGGATTTGAGGTTTTTTGAAGGTCGAGTAGGAATCGACTTCACATATTATCACCAATCCACTGTAAACCAAATCCTTGCAGTATCTATTTCTACAGCATCAGGATATAGCAGTCAAATCCTTAATGCAGGAGAAATCACTAATCAGGGAATTGAGCTAACAATTAATGCCACTCCCATTAATACAGCGTCAGGATTCAGCTGGTACACTGCATTGAATTTTGCAAGAAACCGAAACAAGGTAGTAGAACTAGCTGAAGGCTTGGAGAACTACATTTTGGGTACTCAAAACTCCCTGACATCTGAAGCGAGAGTGGGTCAGCCATATGGCTCGCTGTACGGAAGAAGATACCTGCGAAGTCCAGAAGGAGAACTTGTCTACAACAATGGTCTTCCTGTATTGGAAGAAGGCACTTATACCTTAGGTAATATTCAGCCGGACTGGATCGGCGGCTGGACCAACTCATTTGCTTACAAAGGTTTTGAGCTCAATACGCTGATAGATGTGAAAATGGGTGGCGACATATTCGACGTGGGAACTGGCCTTGCCAGAAAAACCGGACAATATGCCGAGACATCAATAGGGCGCGAAGAAGGAGTAATAGGCCAAGGGGTAATGAATGTAGGCACCTCAGAAGAACCAGTCTATGTTCCAAACGATGTGATCGCAAATGCTACTACATTCTGGAATTCACAGAACCCTCGTACCTATCATGAATCCGGGATTTTTGATGGCTCATTTGTGAAGTTTCGCGAACTGTCCTTGGGCTACGTCTTTCCAAAAAGCTTCTTAGGCAATAAGTTCATCCAAAGCATGAAGCTCTCTTTCGTGGGACGTAACCTGGCTATTCTTTTCAAAAACCACCCTCACATGGATCCAGAAGTGGATATGAAGGGGGGCAACGGACAAGGATTTGCCTACGGTCAAATGCCCACCACACGTAATCTGGGATTCAATCTTAACGTAACATTCTGATCTAATCTTCTACCTATTAAGAACTTATCATGCAAAGACTATACATATCCACCATCGCAATACTTCTGCTGACGTTTGGTACAATGACTTCCTGTACCAAGGATTTTGAAGAAATCAATACAGATCCAAACAACCCAGTCGCTATCTCTCCATCCTTGCTTTTACCAAATGCAATTCAAGTAGTAGCGGATAGATACTGGGGACATAGCACAAGATACGAAAGACTCAATATCGATGCTGCCATGTGCTGGATTCAGCATCTATCTAGAAACATATACATCAATGCTGAAGGCGACAGTTACGAGATACCTCTCACCATCTCTTCGGGCACATGGAACAACCTTTATAGAGAATCTCTTATCAATTTCGAAAAAGTTAAATCCTTGTCTGGCCCAGGTGAGACTTATGAAAATGCCAATTATGTAGGTATCGCCCTTGTAATGCAATCATTTTCCTATGCTTACCTCACCGACGTATTCGGGCCTATTCCTTACTCTGAAGCACTAAAGGGCACTGCGAAAGATGCTATAAACTCTCCTAAATATGATTCAATGGAGGAGGTTTATGCGGGAATTCTAGCTGATCTGATGGAAGCTAACGATCACCTCTCTACCTCTGGACCAGCTGTAGTCGGAGACATTCTATTCAACGGCGATATTATGAAGTGGAAGCGATTTGCAAATTCACTTGCCTTGAGAATCGCAAATAGACAAGCTGCCAAAAAGCCAACAGAATCCCGCGCAATAATGAGTCAAATACTCTCAGATCCAGCTAAGTATCCGATAATACAAAGTAACGATCAAGCTGCTGAGTTAATACATTTTGATGTGATTGGCAGTAGAAATAAGATGTTTGATGTCTTTTCTACTCGGTCAGATTGGAATATTAGCACCACACTAATCGAAAAACTGCTTGCACTGGATGATGAAAGAATCACAGTATATGCCCAGCCATTAGAAGACGGGAGCTATGCAGGCTTGCCAAATGGACTTACGGATGCAGCAGCTGGCAATTACAATGCTTCTAGAATTGGTCTCAAGTATCTAGATCCAACTGCACCAAGTGTTTTGATGACATATGCGGAAGTGGAATTCATCAAGGCCGAGGCAGCATTAGACGGAGATATTACCGGGGATGCATCTGAATTACTTGAGAGCGCCATCAAAGCTTCTTTCAAACAGCAAGGCCTTACCATGCCAAGTGATTATTTGAGCCGAATAGGTGGAGTCACTAAGGAAAGCATCATGACTCAGAAATGGATTGCTCTTTTCGGACAAGGTGTAGAAGCATGGAATGAATACCGAAGAACAGGTTATCCCGTGATGCCAGCACCTAACCCAAGTGCAGTGTTCTCTAACGACGGAATCCTTCCAACTAGATTAGAATATCCTACTTCAGAATATTCTCTTAACAAAGCAAATCTAGATGAAGGTGTAAGTAAACTCGGCGGCGCCGACAATATGAGAACTCCTCTTTGGTGGGTAGAATAATCAAAATCCATCTCCAATCATTCAACTGAAATCTATATGAAATCGAGCATGACGAAAGCTTCGCACAAAGGGATGTCTTTCTATCATAAAAGATTCCATGTGACCACTAAAAAAAATTATAAACACATGAAAAAGTCATTTAATATATATTTAGTTCTGGCAGCCTTCACCACTCTTGCTTGCACACAATCCTGTGTGGAAGCAGAAGATTTGGCTACTCCAAATGTAGCTTCGCCAGTTTTGGTTTTGCTTAACGGAACTTCCTTCGGCGCTGAATCACCAGTGACTGTAGGAACCAGATTCTTGGAACTTGACAAAACCAACATCCTAGACTACACCAAAGGGATAGACTCTATCCCAGTCCCTAATCTCAACATCGCTGTCTTCATCAGTAATACAAATGAAGTGGCAAATCTTGTGACCAGTTCAGACGGTAGTGCCGACTTGGTCATTTCTTGGGCTGACCTGGGTTTGGCATCAGCAAAAACCGGAAGCTCAGTTCGATTAGAATTCGCAGGGATTTACAAAAACGTCTCCTTTCGAAAATACCACACGGTAAGAGTTAAATAACACAAGTCACTAGTTATAAAAAATCAAAAATTTATTCTTCTAAAATTTTCTACAACCTTATTAAAATCGCTATGAATCACTCTATTAACAGACGAAATTGGATCAAATCCAGCCTTATGGCCATGGGAACTATGGCAGTAGCTCCTGCTTTTGCCCTTCCAAAAAATAAGGCGCTAGCTGTCTATCAGCCGGACTCAATTCTAAATGAGCATATTCCTGCATTTCGATACGATGAAGCCCGTATTATCGCAAAATTAAATGCAAATGAGAATCCTTACGGTCCATCTCCAAAAGTGATCAAAGCCATTTCGGACTCAATTTCATTGGGAAACCGATATGGCCATGGGGAAGCTAAAGTGCTAATCGACATGATCGCCGAGAAAGAAGGTGTGACTCCTGATCACATTATGCTGTCGCCGGGATCATCGGATATTCTGGAGAAGACAGCTTTCGTCCAATTCATGAATGGCGGCAATGTAGTATCAGCAGATCCATCCTACATGTCTCTGATGAACACCGCTCAAAAGCTTGGAGCAACGTGGAAGCCCGTACTATTGACTGGCGATTTTCAGCATGACCTGGACGGAATGGCAGCAGCTGTAGATTCTGAAACCAACTTAGTTTACATCTGTAACCCTAATAACCCTACAGGGTCTATAACTGATGCTTCGAAATTAAGAGCATTCTGCTCAAAAGTATCTGCGAAAACACCCGTGTTCGTAGATGAAGCCTACTTGGAATTCCTCCAAAAACCAGAAGAAAGCTCCATGGTGGGACTTGTGGCAGAGGGAAAAGATGTGATGATCGCCAGAACGTTCTCCAAAGTGCATGGAATGGCGGGTCTCAGAATCGGATATTTAGTGGCACTTCCAGAGCGTATCGAAAGCATCACTTCTAAGGTGAGAAGCACCATGGGACTTTGTGTTACCTCATTAAATGGTGCGATTGCAAGTATGAAAGATCCAAGCTTCTTAAGCAATTGCAGAAGCATGAATACCGAATGCAGAGAATATACCAAAGGTGAAGTTGCTTCTCTTGGATATGACATCATTCCTTCCGAAACCAGCTTTATGATTTTCCCTCTCCGAATGGAAGGTCAGCCATTTATGAAAGGCATGTACGACAGCGGAGTTGGTATTCGTGTATTCAATATTGATAACAAACCTTGGTGTCGTGTAAGTATGGGTACTATGGACGAAATGGAAATTTTTGTAGATGCTTTCAAAAAAGTCACAGCATAGACTAGTATTTTACTATGAGTATTGCACTTCAGAAGACCCTATCGCTGCTCCTATTGATAGTTATCGGGATAATTCTCCAGAAAAAACTACAAAATGAGGATCAGAAAAAGGGGTTAAAAACCATAATACTAAACATAGCCTTACCGGCAATGATCTTTGTCGCTTTGCTGAAAATCGAAATCAATCCGGATCTACTGATTCTTCCGGTTTTGGCTTTGATCTTCAATATTGTGATGATTTTCCTTACCAAGTTCTCCTTGCCATTCTTTGGCATCAAGGCAGATACTCCGGCTATGCGAACACTGATGTTGCTTCTCCCATCTTTGGCTCCGGGGCTTACTTGCTTCCCTTTTATAGTAGAATATCTGGGAGACGATGTGCTGGCTTTAGCGGCACTTGCTGACATTGGAAATAAGCTATTTGTGTTGGTTTTAGCCTATTTACTAGCCATGTCTTGGTATTATAAAAACCAAAACCTAAAGGCTAAATCCAATGGTCAAAAAGTAAAAGAATTACTAATAGCTATGGTGAGCGAACCTATCAATATGGTAATGCTTGTCGCAATAGGTCTGCTCAGCTTTGGATTCAATTTGGAAAGCATGCCAGGATTTCTAAGCGAATCCATTCTTATGATGAAGGACATGATGACACCTTTGGTTTTGCTGTTCATCGGAATAGCAGTGATTTTCAAATGGGGTCAACTGCGAATGATCACTTCCATACTCACTTTCAGAGCAGGATTTACCTTTCTGCTGAGTGGACTATTCATCTGGTTAGTGCCTATGCCCTCTGAAGCAGCAGTACTACTTGCTGTTGTATTTCCGCAGAGTGCGGTGAGCTTTTGGCCATTTGCCCATATGTCCGCGATACGGAAGTTTGAATATGAAAACGAGGCTCAGAAGGAAAATCCAACATTTGATCTAGAAATGGGTATCAACGTTCTGGCAGTGTCTATGCCTTACAGCACCTTATTGATTCTCGGGGTATTTACATCAGGCAGCTATTTCACCTACCCACTTCATGTCATCTCCATAGGTGGAATATTAGTTGGAACAGCTTTGTTGCCAAAAGCTATCCAATGGATCAAAAGCGCTGATTTCAGCTTAGACAATTTGAGAGAAAAAGAGTTAAAAGACAGTTCAGCAGAATAAAAAACAGTAGGTTAATTGAATAATCGATAGGTCTGAAAAATCAAAAATACCCGAGCAATGCTTGGGCTTTTTTTATGCAATCCTATTCGCTGGAGATCTTACGAAAGCTCAATGGAGCAATTATCAAATTCAATGGCCAAAAATTTGAAATGAATTTAAGGATCATATCGAAACATAAACTATCATTCTGTAGGAAGAAAAAAGTAATCCCACAGTTATTCTGATGTTACGGTCCTTATTCCTTGTGAATCATAAATTCACACATTATTTCACCATAAAGATCACATCCCTTTTAAGAACTTTAATGAAATCACCAGATTGGGTATAACTCAATTTCCTGCTAAATTGAACTCCCAAACACCCATCAAATGCGCAATCTCAGTCTGGCTTTTACCCAATTAGTACTCATTCTCGCTTTCATTTCCTGTGAAACTAAAGTGGAAAAAACTCTTCCTGAGCTTTCTCCTGAATTCACTTCTGTACTTGAAGCCCATGGTGACTGGCAAAAATGGTACCATGCTAAAGCTGAAAGCTATGCAATGATCCATGAAGGTGTCATGACGCAGGAAGCTGCCTTTATCAATCTGGACAGCAGAAAAATACGTCTTTCCAACACGGAGTTTGAAATTGGTTTTGATGGAAATCAGACTTGGATCAGTCCAAATAGAGATACCTACAAAGGAAATTCCGTTAAGTTTTACCACAACTTATATTTCTATTTTTTCAATATCCCTTATGTATTTACTGATCCTGGAGTGACTGTAGAGAAGGTCGGCGATAAAACCCTCAATGGTAAAAAATACCCGACCTATCAAGCCAAGTTTGACTCCAGTACTGGCGACAGTCCAAATGATCAATATTTCATGCTGATTAATCCTGAGACAAATAGACTTGAATATCTGCTTTATACTGTCTCTTACTTTGGGAATGAAAACCCGCCTTTTAGTGCGTTGAAATACGAAGACTATCGCAATGCAGACGGCGTATATTTCCCAAGAATTCTTACGGGCTACACTTTTGAAAACGACTCCACAAAGAATATAAGATACCAAGTCACCTTTGCAGATGCCTTGCTTCTCGATGAAGAGTTTGATTCAGAAATATTTGAAAAACCTGAAGATGGAGTTTTCGCAGATTAATTAATATTTATGTAAGCTTTTCAGCCAGTTAGCGAATTCTCTTTGGTCAATGGGTTGGAAGACCGATGACCGAAGACCGGAGTAAACCAGAATTCAAGGTGTCTTTGAATTTTCGATCCTATCAATTTTCTAATGGCCTCATTAGGGATAATCAGATTAATTAATTCTGAGTCTGACTTTGCGTCTGAAAGGTTTGATTATCTTTGATTGTAAAGAAGTTAGAGTCCACTTCTTCTGAGATTCTGTTAATTTTCAACTGAAGATTGTCCAAATACTCGTGTAAGCCAAAGCCAATAATCTCACTTACTTCTGCAAATTCGAGCTTTGAACGAAGTTCGCCCATAGCTTTTTCCGCCGAATTCATATAGCCAACTCCTAAGTTGCCCGAAATATTATGCAGGCATTTTTCCGCTTCTTTGAGGCAGTAGTAAATTGACCTGGGGAAGAATTTATTCAGCATCAAAAACTCCACGACATTGGAAGAATCAATATTTCCATACAATCTGCGATAGGTATTAAAAGCGGTAACTGACTTCAGCAAAGCCATCCAGTGAAGGAAATCTAGGGGAGTTCCCACTTCCTGATCAGAAGGCAATAAGATATGATATTTCACATCCAAAATCCTGGAAGTCTTGTCCGCGCGCTCTAGGTATTGACCAAGTTGCCTGAAATACCAGCCGTCTATTCTTGCTACACTGCTATCAGCAATGCCATAAATCAATAGGATTTGGTTTTTCACCTTCTCAAAAAATGGTCTTGGATCTTCTTTCTTCCAAACCTTCTTTTCTAAGCCATCCTGCATCATATAATAGAGTTCGTTAACTTTCTCCCAAGTTTCCTTACTTAGATTTTCACGGATGATTCGGGCATTCTCACGGGCATTTTTGATGGTAGAAAGCATGGAATTAGGATTTTCGGCATCAAATCCCAAAAAGAATAAAACCTGATTTTTCTCATAGCCAATACATTTCTTTTCATAAATAGCCAAGTCTCCCGTAGCTGCGATTAGAGGATGCCACTGCTCTTTGAGATCTATTGGGAGATCTTGCATCAGATTGAAATTCACATCAATAAATCGTGCATAGTTTTCTGCACGCTCCAGGTATCTTCCCAGCCAATAAATACTATTTGCTACTCTACTTAGCATATTCTTTCTGTTTATTTAATATAAAACCCAAGTGTCCTTACTTCCTCCACCCTGTGAACTGTTCACCACCAGCGAACCTTTTTTCAGCGCCACCCGAGTGAGCGCCCCTGGAATCACCTCTATCTCCTCCCCATATAATATATAAGGCCTCAAATCGACATGCCGTCCACTAATTCCCTCATCCGTCAAAGTCGGTACAGTGGAGAGAGATAAGGTTGGTTGAGCGATATAATTGGAAGGGTTATTCCTGATCAATTCGCGGAATTTAGCATGCTCTTCTTCAGTAGCTTTGGGGCCGATAAGCATCCCATAGCCTCCTGCGGCATTTGTTTCCTTCACTACCAATTCCTCTATGTGATCCAGCACGTATTGTCTGTCCTTCTCTTCTCTACAGAGATAGGTAGGCACATTGTTTAAAATAGGCTCTTCGTTCAGATAATATTTAATGATTTGGGGGACGTAAGCATAGACAGCCTTGTCATCTGCCACACCAGTTCCCGGTGCATTTGCCATGGCAATATTCCCAGCTTTATAAGCTTCGAAAAGTCCAGGAACACCAAGCATTGACTTCGGATTGAAGGTTTCTGGATCCAAAAACGTATCGTCGATCCTGCGATAAAGAACATCGATCTGCTGCAAACCTTTGGTGGTCTGCATATAAACTCTCTTGTTCTCCACGATTAGATCCACTCCATTCACCAGCTCCACCCCCATTTGCAATGCGAGGTAGGAATGCTCATAATATGCAGAATTATAAATGCCAGGAGTCAATACACCTACTACTGGTCTTGGCTTATCCGAAAGATTCTGTAGCATCCGAAGTAGTTTTGTCGGATAATCAGAGACAGGCATTACACCCTTTTGATTGAAAATATCAGGGTAAACGCGCTTAATAATCTCCCGGCTTTCCAGCATATAGGAAACTCCAGATGGACATCTGAGATTATCTTCCAAGATGTAATATTCGCCATCCTTACTTTTCACCAAGTCAGTCCCAGTAATATGGCACCAAATACCTTTTGGCGGCGTGAGACCAATACAAGGCTCTAGATAATCCTTACTTTTCAAAATCAGATCAGAAGGAACAATCCCATCTTTAAGGATTTTACGCTCATTGTAAATATCCTGAAGAAAATGGTTCAGGGCAAGCGTCCTCTGCTTAAGTCCAGCCTCAAGTTTCTTCCATTCTGAATTGGGTATGATTCTGGGAATAATATCCAGATGGAGGATTTTCTCCATCCCTTGATTGTCATGATAGACATTGAAAGTCATACCCATCGAGCGCTGTGTTTGGTTAGCAGAGTGCTGCAGGTGGTTCATCTTTCGAGAACTTGTCTTTTTTAAATGATTATAAAATTCACTGTAATGCTCTCTAATATTCCCATCTTCAGAGATCATCTCATCATAATGTTCCCCTGCATTGTATCCGTCGGTCTTCATAAGTTTATCTAAAATATAACAAGCTGCAAAAAGATAGATGAAAAAGAGTAATAGTCAAAAATTTTATGAAAATAGGCTCATGCTTTTACCTAAACTTATACTCTAATCAAGTTTTAATAAAAATTTGACTCATTAATTACCGATTTCTTAAATAAAGTAACTATCAGTTTGACCGGCTCTTTTCACTTAAGTTAAGTATTTATTCTTGGCTTAGATGCTTTTAGAAGCAGAACTGTTGATTAAAAACAACTATTTTCGAATTATGGTGAAGCGACTTTTAAAATTTCAGGATAGCAAACTAGTGAAGCGAATTACGATTTGGCGGCAAATCAAGGACGGGATTTTCATCGCAATCGGAGTAGTAATGGCGAGCATTGGCCTGAAAGGTTTTCTATTACCAAATGGATTCTTTGACGGTGGAGCAATGGGTATGTCACTACTCTTGGAAATGCTCACTCCAGTCAATCTTTCCGTATTGATTATCCTTGTCAACCTGCCATTTATTTTGCTTGGTGCAAGGCAAGTTTCGGTTCCTTTCGCTATCAAAAGCACATTTGCTATTTTTGCTTTGGCATTACTAGTGCATTATATAGAAGTGCCGGCAATTACTGCGGACAAATTACTGATTGCCGTCTTTGGTGGATTCTTTCTTGGAAGCGGCATTGGTTTCGCTATTAGAGGTGGGGCTGTGATCGATGGCACTGAAGTTTTGGCGATTTCCGTCAGTAGAACATCAAGCTTAACAGTTGGTGATTTTATCACGGTATTCAATGTCTGCCTTTTTATAGTGGCAGCCATTTTTGTAGATCTAGAAACAGCCATGTATTCCATGCTAACCTATTTTTCTGCTTCGAAAACAGTGGATTTCATCATCAATGGAGTCGAAGAATACCTTGGAGTGATGATCATGTCCCCACATAATGAAGACATCAAACAAATGATTTCATACGATTTGGGACGTGGTGTAACTGTCTTAAAGTCCGATGGGGGCTATGGTGCCAAAGCCAAACAACTTCCTGATAGAAAAGTTTTATTCTGTGTAATCACGCGACTGGAGGTCACCAAAATGTTAGTAGAAATCAATAAAATAGACCCAAAAGCCTTCGTGATCCAATATCCGATCAAAGACACCAAGGGTGGGATGATTAAGAAAAGACCGTTGCATTAATCATTTGGTGGAAGGGGCAAACAATTATTCACCCCTACCTAAATTTTAATCTTTTCTGTAAAAGGTCTTCCCCATTCTACTGATATGATCGAGTAGATTTTTGTTCTGAATCCTGCCAAGACTTTGAAGATCGATAGTATATGGAAAATCGCTCTCATTAATTTCAGAAATCACTTTCCCTAAAGTAAAGCGATCAATTTCCTGATCGGCAATTACCAAATCCAAATCACTTCTACTCGTGAAGCTACCTTTTGCCCTCGACCCGTAAATAACCACGTGCACAACTTGAGGAGACTTTTTAAAAATATCGATAAGGATCTCCTGAGCTGAGTTCGTTAGGCCGAATTTCATATTCTCAATTCACATTAATGTTTGATGCAAAGCTGATAACGCCGGCGAATATCGTTTTTGAATATCAGGAATTACTTCTTCCATAACTGAAAAATTATAAGTATGGTTAAGTAAATTGCGATCATTGATCTTGTCTATCCAGTTTTCTATTTCGTCTATATACTTAGGTTTAAAAGCTTCCTTAGCTACCATTTTCGGGAAAATTTGGTGGAGAACCAAACCGTCAGACTCCATTCTATCCTTTAGAGTCTTCCATCCCAATTCGAGCGTAAATTCAAAACGCTGAATAATCCCTTCTTTCTCCAACTGCGAAGTTTTCTCTAGATCAAGAGATTCGACTTCCCCCAAAAGTTTAACTGCTTTTGAAAAATTCTCTAAACGTTGCTTCCACCTAATATCATTTTCCATACGTAAATCAATTTAAAAAATTATTTGATTCATGATATGAATTGAAAAAGGGCGAATGATTATTCGCCCTTACAAACAACATGATATTTATGAAATACCCGATCCACTCGCTGTGCTTTCGTGAGGCACCAAAAGCTTCAGCTTGCCGTCTTTGTCTTCAGCCATCAGGATCATTCCTTCTGAGTCGATGCCCATCATTTTTCTAGGCGCCAGATTGATCAACATCGTCACCTGCTTTCCAACCAAAAAATCTGGTTCGAAGTGTTCGGCTACTCCGCTAAGCACCGTTCTATGTCCCAAGCCAATATCCACTTTAAGCTTGAGTAGTTTCTTGGATTTCGGCATTTTCTCTGCTTCCAAAATAGTCACCACACGCATATCCAGCTTCGCAAAATCGTCATATGAAATGATCTCTTTCATTGGTGTAACCGGGGCATTTTCAGCTTCATTCATCTTCTTAGCATCTAATAGTTTTTGTACTTGTTTTTCTACAGTTTCATCTTCGACTTTCTCGAAAAGTAATCCCATCTCTCCTAGTGAGGTTCCCGCTTTCAATAGTTCTCCCTGACCAGCTTCAGACCAATTTATCTTTTCCATTCCAAAAAGACCCACCAGTTTCCCAGCAGTAAATGGCAAAAATGGCTCGGAGACTATCGCAAGATTAGCAGCGATATTCAGCGCGATATTCAGGATTGTTGCTGTTCGGGTTTCATCGGTTTTGATGACTTTCCAAGGCTCAGTATCCGCTAGGTATTTATTGCCCAATCGAGCCAATTCCATCACTATGCTCAGCGCCTCACGGAATCTGTAGCGCTCAATAGAAGAAGCGATTTTCTCAGGAAATTCAGCCACAGCATCCAAAACCTCCTGATCATAACCAGTCAATTCGCCACGCTGAGGGATAAATCCCTTGTAATATTTATGAGTCAAAACCACAGCACGATTCACGAAATTCCCGTAAATGGCAACGAGTTCTGAGTTGTTTCTAGTCTGGAAATCCTTCCAGGTAAAGTCATTATCCTTAGTCTCAGGCGCATTTGCAGTAAGCACGTAGCGCAGCACATCCTGCTTATCTGGGAATTCCTCAAGATATTCATGAAGCCAAACTGCCCAGTTTCTGGAAGTGGAGATCTTGTCTCCTTCCAGGTTCAAAAACTCATTTGCAGGCACATTATCCGGAAGGATGTAATCGCCGTGAGTTTTCAGGATTGCAGGGAAAATGATACAGTGGAATACGATGTTATCTTTGCCGATAAAGTGTACCAGTTTGGTTTCTTTGTCCTTCCAATACGGTTCCCAAGATATGCCTTTTTCTGCCGCCCACTCTTTTGTCGAAGAGATATAGCCAATCGGTGCATCAAACCAAACATATAGAACTTTGCCCTCTGCGTCCTGCAAAGGCACTTTTATTCCCCAGTCCAAATCTCTGGTCATAGATCTAGCTTGCAAGCCTTCGCCAGCCTCTAGCCAAGAACGACACTGCCCAAGCACATTATTTTTCCAATCATTCGCATGCTCTACTAAGATCCACTCTTTCAGGAAATTTTGGTACTTCGCCAAATCCAAAAACCAATGTTTGGTTTCCTTCAAAACTGGAGTTCTTCCGCTCAATTTGGATTTAGGATTGATCAGTTCGTTAGGGCTCAGTGAGCTACCGCATTTCTCACACTGGTCTCCATAGGCATTTGGATTGCCACATTTGGGGCAAGTACCTTCGATGTATCTATCTGCCAAAAACTGGTTGGCTTCCTCATCGTAATATTGCTCCGTAGTCTCTTCTATGAATTCGCCTTTTTCATACAAATCTTTAAAAAATCCCTGGGCAGTCTCATGATGAATTGGTGCTGAAGTGCGGGAATAATGATCAAAACTGATCCCAAATTCCTGAAAACTTCCCTTCATCATCTCATGATACCTATCCACGATTTCCTGTGGAGTCACCCCCTCTTTTCTCGCCTTGATCGTAATCGCCACGCCGTGCTCATCACTGCCACAGATGTACACGACATCCTTTCTCAGGCTTCGCAAATAGCGCACATAAATATCTGAGGGGATGTAGCATCCAGCCAAGTGACCAATATGAAGCGGCCCATTGGCATATGGAAGCGCGGAAGTGACTGTATATCTTTTGAAATTGGTATTGCTCATGATCAATCTAAGATTCGAAATAGTCAACCCAGCTTTGAAAAATAAAATTCATTGCAAGATCAGGGCGCAAAGATAGGCAAATCGGGCAAAGGCTGCCTTAGGCATTTGCAAATTCATTGCGTGCCTCTTCCGTCAAAATACCATTGTAAATAATAGTGATTGCCTGGTCGTAGATATCAGCAGGGGGAATCTTCATGCCTTTTTGGATTAGCTCCGGAAACTGGTTGATGAATTTTGGATCCATAAGTGATTGTACCGCAGCTGCATAAAGCATGACAACCAGATTGATATTCATAGATGGATTTACCAAACCCTCACTTTTTCCCTGGTCCAACAATTTCTTGACTCGGATGTAGGCAGATTCATTGATATACTGTTCCAGATCCTCCCAGATTTCGGGAGCATATTCCCGCAGGTCTTCGAAAAGCTCAGGATTAATTGGGCCTAGCAGAGAGGCCATCACCGTCAAAGTTGACTTCAGTTTCAGTGGAAAAGAAATATATCGATTTTCCACAATTGCCTCCATTTTGGCTGTAAGCTTGGTTCTGGTTACCTGAAAGGAAGCAGCAAGCAATTCCAGTTTGCCAGGGTAATACTTATAAAGCGTCTTTTTGCTCATTCCCAGCATTTGGGCAATATCATCCATGGTCGTATGACGATAGCCATTTGCTAGAAAAAGTTTGTAAGCTGCATCCAGAATCTTGCTTTCAATTGTGGCTTTACTAGGCATAGGTATTTGGGGAAAGAGAAAAACAAAGATTTAAAATAATGGGAGGATATGCCAGAGCTTCCAAAAAGTATTAAGAAAATCTCTCGCAGTGACGCAACGTGTATAACCTTTGAGGTTTTTTTCGAACCTCGAAGGTTTTGTGTCGGAAGTGATTTCGCTAAGTAAAGGATCAAAAAAAATGGAGAAACTTGTCTGTGCAGACGTCAAATAAGGAGCGGTGAAGAAAAACCTTAAGGGATTTTTTTTATTGAAGCTGAACCAAAACAACAAAATTGCTTTATATTAACAACAAATAAGTTGCTTTATGAAGAAAACAGTACAAAAAACTAAACCGTTCGACACTAAGAGAAGCATCCAAAATGCTTATGGAAAATCCTCAAGTAGTATCAAATCTTCAATCAATTCTGATGCGCTCGAATATCATAGAGGCAATAAACTTGAGCGAGTTGATGTCATCAGAGCAGGGATTCCCTACGAAACTATTGACGCACTGAGCAAAAGGTTGAATAATCCTATAAAATCTGTATTAGCAATTATAGGGATACCTCAAACTACTTATAACAAGAAGAAAAGCGAGCATTTACTATTAAGTAGTAGAGATAGCGAACTACTGATCTTGATAAATGAGCTGATTGATTACGGTTTAGAAGTTTTTAATAATGAGGAAGCGAAATTTCACCGATGGTTTAAGAAGTCAAACGTATCTATTGGTGGAAATTCACCTGAAAGTATGCTTGATACTGTCACAGGAATCAACGAAGTCAGATTCTGCCTTACTCGGTTAGAATACGGAAACTTAGCTTAATGGTAGTTTTCAGGATTGAAAGAGAAAAGTATTTGAAAACTACTTTAACTGGTACAGGAGCTTCATTGTCTGAAGGCTATCGTTGGAATAGTTTTAACACGCGTATAGTATATACAGCAGAGACGCGTGCTTTGGCTACACTTGAAGTTTCAGTTCATTTAGATTTGAGCGAGGATCTACCTGATGATCGGTACTATGTGGAGATTGAGATTTCGGATGAACTTACTATCCAGGAGGTAAAGCTGGAAGATCTACCAGAGAACTGGGACTCACATCCTCCATCAGCTACAACTCAAGTAATTGGGGATGACTTTGTAACTTTTAATGAAGCAGCAATTCTCAAAGTACCTAGCAGCATCGTTCCCCAAGAATTTAATTATTTGATAAATCCCAATCATCCAGATTCATCTGGGATAATAGTTATTGGCACTGCAAAAATGGTTTTTGATCAAAGATTAAAGGAGGCGAAGAAATAAACCATTAATCGATTGTAATAGCTAATACAAGAAGTATAGGCAGAAAAAGCTGGGACAAAAAAACTTTCTTTCCATCGCTGTGAATAAACTGTTCCTTTACTATCCAAATTCTCCACTTAGCGTTGAACAAGCGTTGAGCTGTGTGTAAATTCCGTATAGTACAGTATTTGGAAGTAATTACACTCCTCTATCCAAATCAATTTGTAATGGATCTCCAACTAGAAACCTCCACTTTTCCTCGAGTTCCAGCCTTCAGGCATGACAAAATCTACTTAATCACCGTTTTCCATGTGTTGTACCCATGGCTAATCATGGTTTGACTGCGACGCAGTCCAGACTTTTTGTACAACCCGATTTATCGTTATGATCCTGAAAGGATTGAACAATTTTCATAATTATGGTCTGTGCGACACAGACCATGGTCGGTGACGTAAACCACAAACTCTGCAAATCCCTTCACGCCTTTCTTCGCTACCTCTGCGACTTTGCGGTAAGTATCTCCTATTTTTACGAGCCCGAATTTTTCTAAACAGCCCATGAATCCACAGCAAGCCGAAAAGCGAATTGCCCAGCTTAGCCAAGAAATCAACCATCACAATAATCGATATTATCAGGAAAGCAGCCCTGAGATCTCTGATTTTGCCTTTGACCAATTGCTTGAAGAATTGATCCAGTTGGAAACTAGCTTCCCTGATTTGCTTG
The DNA here is from genome assembly GCF_002150685.1 of Algoriphagus antarcticus. GTDB lineage: Bacteria > Bacteroidota > Bacteroidia > Cytophagales > Cyclobacteriaceae > Algoriphagus > Algoriphagus antarcticus. The sequence goes on along the minus strand of NZ_MSSW01000073.1, from coordinate 29,610 downwards.
ATCCTGACAGCCCTAGCCAACGTATAGGCGGGACGATCACCAAGGATTTTCAGACGGTGGAGCACAGCACTAAAATGCTTTCGCTGGGAAACACGTATTCGGTGGAAGAGCTTGTCGCCTTTGATGAGCGCGTAGTAAAGGGGCTGGGTCACTCGGATTTTGAATATTTCTGCGAAATGAAATTCGATGGAGTAGCCATTAGTTTGGTCTATGAAAATGGCCGATTGTTGAGAGCTGTCACCCGTGGTGATGGATATAAAGGAGATGATGTCACAGCGAATGTGCGGACAATTCGCAATATCCCTTTGGAAGTAAAAGCCGAAAACATTCCGGCAAAGTTTGAAGTACGTGGAGAGATCTTTTTGCCTTTGAAGGAATTCCAGAAAATCAATGCAGCACGAGACGAAGCTGGTGATGCGCTTTTGGCAAATCCCCGAAATGCAGCTTCGGGAACACTGAAGATGCAGGATTCCTCGGTGGTAGCCAAGCGTAGATTGAACTGCTATTTCTACCAGTTGCTAGGCGATGAACTCAGTGTAAACACACATTCGGAGGCGATATGCTTGCTTGAAAAATGGGGATTCAACGTCTCCCAAACCTATAGAAAAGTTGAAGACATTCAAGCGGTCATCCAATACATAGAGGACTGGAAAGACAAACGTCATTCACTTCCCGTAGAAACCGATGGAGTCGTCCTAAAAGTCAATAATTACGATCAGCGAGAGGAATTGGGTTTTACCGCCAAAAATCCACGCTGGGCGATTGCATACAAGTACAAAGCTGAAAGCGCGGAGTCAGAACTACTGTCGATCACCTATCAAGTAGGTCGAACTGGAGCAATCACTCCTGTAGCGAACCTTTCCCCTGTGAGTTTGGCTGGTACGACTGTAAAGCGGGCTTCCCTCCACAATGCCAATGAGATTGAGCGCTTGGATCTGCATGATGGCGACTTTGTATTTGTGGAAAAAGGCGGGGAAATAATCCCGAAAATCACGGCAGTAAATCCAGATGGAAGAAATCCTGAGGCTAAGTCAATTTCTTATATCACGCGCTGCCCGGAATGCGGAACCGAACTGCAGCGGAAAGAAAGCGAAGCCAAGCACTACTGTCCAAATGCAGAATCCTGTCCGCCTCAGGTGCTGGGAAGAATCGAGCATTTTGTATCTAAGCGAGCTATGAATATCGACTCCATGGGAACGGAGCGAATCAGAGCGCTGATCGATCAGGGATTCATTATTGATCCTGCGGATATCTATGAGTTGGAAGGCAGAAAAGAGGAACTTTTGGGTCTGGAAATGTCCCAAGATCAGTACGAAACCGAGGGTGATGGATTGCTTTACATCACCTTGGAGAAGGCCCTTTTTGCAATTACTGAACAAATTTCATTTAAGCAGATTCATGATTTTCTAATTGACAACACCGAGCTTCCTTTGGCAGAAACACTGAAAGCTTTTCAGGAGCAAATCAGAAAATGGAAGAAAAAAGTCCCTTCCAATACGGGGATGATCGATTATCTGATTACAAACCTTAAGGATCACAACCTCCCAAAACTGGAAGATTACGTGCCGGTGGCTGTGGTGTTGGATCTCTTCCTCAGTAGAAAAGTTGATTTTCATAAAGTACTGGAAGTCAGTAAAAAAGAGGGTGCCGTTCATGGCATTCTTCTAAAACTCAATCTTGATCTCAATCAGGAATTAACTGACCGAATCAAAAAACTCAAAGCCAATACGTTCCAGGATGGAGTCATCAAAAACATGATGGAGGGAATCTCGGCATCGAAAAATCAACCTTTCGAGAAAGTGCTTTTCGCTTTAGGAATTAGAAATATTGGTGAAAACACGGCTCAGCTTTTAGCTAGACACTTTGGAACAATAGAAAAACTCGAAGCTGCCAGTTCCGAACAATTGCTGGATATCAATGGCGTAGGCGATACGCTTGTGCTTAGCCTTCATGACTTTTTTGCGCAGTCAAAAAACCAAGAGATCATCGTCAGGCTAAAAGGATTCGGGCTGAAATTTGAAATCGACAAAGACGCTTCGATCAAACTTGGAAACTCACTTGAAGGCAAGCGAATTTTGGCCAGTGGGAAATTAGTCCATTTCAAGCGGGATGAAATCAAAGATACCGTCATAGCTCATGGAGGACAGTACATTTCCGCCGTTTCCAAAAATCTTGATTTCATCATCGAAGGCGAAGATATGGGGCCAAGCAAAAAAGAAAAGGCCCAAAAGCTGGGCGTTTCGATGATTTCAGAGGAGGACTTTTTGAAAATGATTGGTAGGGGCGAATAATTATTCGCTTTAGAGGTTTTATACCATTTGTTGGGGTGAATAATTATTCGCCCTTACATAGTTTCATTTTATCAACATGTTTTAAAAAAAGTGTCAATCTCCCATGAATCAGGATTGTTCCTAATATAATTTGTAATGTTGAAATAAGCCTCTTCATTACGAATGATATGATCATGATAGCTTCTTTGCCATACCTTATAAATATCTGTATTTGAACGATGCCATTTGGTCACCCCTATTTTATACCCTCTAAGGATAGCCCCCTATTTTTCTTGACGGTGAACGAAATATTGATTTACCCCTGCGTAGGGGCGAATGGTCATTCGCCCCTACAGCGATTTCAATAATCCCATGAATAGGATTTGGCATCACCACAAATTCATGAAGAACCACATTGGGATAATGCGACGGAATCTTAAACCAACAATCCTTAGCTATTATTCCAAATTTACTGAGAGACATAACTTGTTCCGTGCCATTTTTTAAAATCTCTCCAAAAAAGCATTGCCGCTTTTTACACCAAATTGTTATGAAATATAGACCTGCTTTAGAATAATCATATCCTTTCAATCTGATAGAGCGGCGATGGTGAAAATCAGGATTGTATTTCATGATTGATAAAAATATGGTGATTAATCATCCTAAAAAATCTAGGATGAATATACCAAAAATCATTATTGGAGGCATGTAGTGGCGAATAATTATTCGCGGTTGACACAGATATTGAAATCATCATTCCAGGCGAAAGATTTTTCGCCCCTACAGGAATACCATTTTTTCCGAAAACAGAATGCCAATTCCTCTCATCCCATTATCTTTAGCCTCCCAAACCTTACAATCATGAACCAACTCCAAGGAACCGGCGTAGCCCTTGTCACCCCATTTCACGACGATTACTCCATAGATTTCGATGGTCTAAAAAGACTTGTCGATTATGTGATCGAAGGTGGAGTGGATTATTTGGTGGTTTTAGGCACTACTGGGGAGACAGTTACTCTTTCATCTTCTGAGAAAAAACAGGTGCTAGATGCCTGTCTGGATTATAATGCTGGCCGGGTGCCAGTGGTATATGGTATGGGCGGAAACAATACCATGTCGGTACTGAGTGAGATTGCAAATACAGATTTCACAGGCATCATCGCCATCCTTTCTGTAAGTCCATATTACAACAAACCAACCCAAGCGGGGATTATCGCTCACTACAAAGCGATTGCAGATGTGTGTCCAGTTCCGGTGATTTTGTATAATATTCCAGGCAGAACAATGTCTAATATCACTGCCGAAACTACCCTGAGTCTTGCTGAGCATTCCAATATTATAGGTATGAAAGAGGCCAGTGGGAATTTGGAGCAGTGCATGCAAATTGCGTCTAAAATGCCAACCAATTTCTTGTTGGTTTCGGGTGATGACCTAATGACCAAAGCTTTGTATAGCATCGGTGGATCAGGAATTATTTCTGTAATGGCAAATGCGCTTCCTGCAACTTTTAAAGCTTTATGCCATGGCACCGAAGAAGAAAGTCTGAAAGCAGCATTCTCGCTTTTGCCTCTGAATAACCTAATGTATGCCGAAAGTAATCCTGTGGGTATTAAAAATCTGCTTTGCCACATGGGTATCTGCGACGATCAGGTTAGACTTCCTATGCTAAGAGCGAGTCTGGAATTGAACCAAAAGATCAAGGCGGAATTCCAAAAACTGACGTAAGCATGCAAAATGCAAGATCGATTTCCGAACTCAATCGGCTGATCCAACAAGCACTAGAGAACGAACTTGATCCGGTGATTTGGGTGATTGGTGAAATCGCGGATTTTCGTCAGGCACCTCAAGGACATGCTTATTTTGAACTGGTTGAAAAACAAGGAAACACAGTTCAGGCAAAAATCAAGGCAAACCTATGGTCTTTTGCATATCGCTCGGTCGCTGCTAGATTTGAATCCGTAACTGGATCCAGTATAAAAAACGGTATGAAAGTGCTAGCTCAAGTAGCTGTAAATTTCCATCCAGTATATGGTCTAAGCATCAACGTGAAGGATATCGATCCTTCTTTTTCTCTCGGAGAAAGAGCAAGGGTCCGTCAAGAAACTATCGATAGACTTACGAAGGAGGGTTTATTAAGACTTAACGCCAGACATCTAATTCCTCCAGTTATCCAGAAAATCGCTATCATCAGTAGTCCTACGGCGGCGGGCTATGGAGATTTCATCAATCAACTAGAAAATAATTCTTACGGATATCAGGTTTATCACAAGCTTTTCCCTTCGATGATGCAAGGAAATGAGGCTGTGGCTTCTTTGACCAGAAGTCTTCAGCAGATCGAAGCTGTGAAAGATGCATTAGGAATTGAAGCAGTGGTGATGATACGTGGAGGTGGCGCCCAATTGGATTTGGACTGCTTTGATGATTATATACTTGCAACCAAAATCGCAAATTTCTCTTTGCCTGTCTTCACTGGAATAGGCCATGAACGCGATGAGAGCATAGCGGATTTGGTAGCACATACTCGCCTGAAGACTCCAACTGCAGTGGCAGAGTTTCTACTTTCTGGCTTTCGAGAATTTGAAGAAAATCTAGGCTTGGCAATGCTAAGACTTGATCGGGCAACGCGTCAAAAACTCAGCGACGAGCAAACCAAAATACATCAAATAGCACATCAAGTAAAAGCATTTTCAGAAAGCCGACTAAAGCTGGAAGCTGAGAAATTGAATTCCACGATGAGTCGAATTCGGATTTCCGGCAAAAACATCCTGCAGATTCAGGAAAACACCTTGGCTACTTTTGAGAAAAATATGATTCGGGGATTGGAGGGCTTTTTGCAAAATCAAAAACAAAACCTGAACTCCAAGGAATTATTGCTACGTCAACTGAATCCTGAAGTAATTTTAGCCAGAGGCTATACACGAACAGAAATCAACGGTAAGCCAATCAATAGCACGAAAATCCTACTTGGAGATGAATTGCAGACGCATACTTCCAAGCAAAAAATCAGAAGCACTATTATACAAATTGAGGAAAAATGAGCGAACTAAAGTACAACGAAGCCATGAGTCGTCTAGAGACTATCCTGGCAGAACTCGAAGAAGGAAAGAAAAGTGTAGATGAGCTTTCTGAGCTAGTCAAAGAGGCAGCCGAGCTGGTAAAATCCTGTAGAAGCAAATTAAAAACCACTGAAGAAGACATTAAAAAAGCTTTTGAAGGCGCTTAATTTTTTACCTTTACCATACTAAATTTTACATTCCTCTGTTTTAAATAATATTTCATACAGAGTGTTGGCATATTTGTTGCCAAATTTGCAAACAAGTTCTATCCTAAGGCAAAATTCCCTTTATAGAATCATCGTTATGTTAAAAATATTCCAAGTCTCCACATTAGTTTTTTTTCTTTTTGCAAGCATGCATGTCTCTGCTCAAAATTTCTATAAAGAGAAAAATTCCAGAGACAATATCGTGAGTATCGGGATGGGTCCATCCTTCGCATATCTTGATAATGGCGGACAGTTTAGATCAATTAATTTTGAAATTAAGCCATCTATTTCTGCCTCATTGACCAAGAGGCTCAATGACAGATTTGAGCTGAGAGCTACTGGTGGGGTACAGTGGATTTCCAGTGGTGGAAACCCAAGTGCTTATGTTCAAAACATATGGACCGCAAACAACTCCTCATTTACGACCAATGGATCAGTTTATTATTTTGATGTAATGCCTACCATGTATGTAATTCCCTTTGGAAATCACATGAACAGAAGCATCATTAATTTCTACGGTGGATTTGGCTTAGGTGTGATGCGTGCCAATACGAAACAAACTAAATCCTTCAGCAAAGATGAGGTCCCTAAGCGCCAGAGAATCACCACTGGATATGTGCCAATCAGAGCTGGTATAAGCTACACCCTAGGACCATTTTCTGATATTGCACTGGAAGGCACAATGCTAGCTACTTTTACTGATAATCTTGACGGAAATGTAGGCTTCAATAGGTTTGGCGATCACCTCGTACAGGGTCAACTCGTATATAGAAGATACTTTTTTAGCAAATCTGAATATTAAGAATAAGCACGTAAATTCTATTAAACATACCTGCCATACACCTGCATTTATAGTATTTAAAATCCTTTTGATGTTTTCCTAAAATAGGATTAACTTCAAAATAACGGTTTTATATACTATTTTTTTTATGCCAATGGATCTGCAAGTTGTATTTATATCCTATGCCTGGGGTGGAGAAAGCGAATCAGTAGCCAACGAAATTGATCAAGCTGTCACGTCTGCTGGGATTAATTTGGTTCGAGACAAGAGGGATCTTGGATTTAAAGGGCTGATCAAAGAGTTTATGGAGCAGATCGGCCAAGGTCATGCAATTATCCTTGTGATCAGTGATAAATACCTAAAATCCGCCAATTGCATGTTCGAGCTTCTTGAAGTTCAAAAAAGTGGAGCTTTCTATGAACGCGTTTTCCCATTAGTTTTGCCTGACGCAGCAATCTACAAGTCTACAGGCATCATATCTTACCTCAAATACTGGGAAGATCAAATTGAAGAGTTAAACTTAGCGATCAAAGGGCTAGATAGCTTTGCCGATACCCAAGGAATCAGAGACGACATTGATCTTTTTACAGACATTAGAGGAGCTATCGCAAACCTTGCGGCGACTTTTCGGAATATGAATACCTTGACGGTCGAAGAAATGCGTACTAAATCTTTTGCTCCCCTATTGGAATTATTAGGTAAAAAAGTAGGTACGAAACCAAAATCAAAATACGGCAAAGTCCTATATCATATTCCTGAAATGATGCAGATTCAAGAATGGACACGATGCATTGTGCGCTTGGCTTGGGATGAACTTTTGCTCATTGAAAACCTTAAAATTCCTGAAGAAGAACAAGTAATCGACGATATCCGCCTTGGCGAAGTCATGCAGGTATCGCTCGAAGAAGGAAGAGACGGGGACACATTTGAGATCAAAGGTCTAAGTTCTACAGAGCAGGTGATCTTAGTCGATGACTATACCGAATGGCTTTTCGATGTCAAAGCGCTACGGGAAGGCACATTTACGCTTGTTCTGCGCGTCACATTACTACAGATTATTGAAGGATTTGGAGAGCGTAAGAAAGACATTGTGCTAGAGCGCAATGTAACCACCAAAGCTTTCGCGCCAGAGGCTTTACCTGTATTTGAAGCTTCGGAAGTCAACTTCATTCCGAATAATCCAGTAGTTTCGTTTTTGCCGTCAATGCAGAATGCTTCGATGGCTTCGCCGCCAATTCCGCTTCCATATCCCTCAACCGCGGCAACTCTAAAATCAAATTTCACCTTTAGAAAGTTAATGCCCTACGCAGCATCTTTGTTGCTACTTTGTGTTGCGGGCACAGTGATGTGGCCAGAAATAAAAAATACATTTGAGGAAGATGTTACTACTTCTACAGTGATAAATGACTCAGATGGCATTCAGCAAACTCCCACATCAACCTCATCAGAGCCTATTCAGGAACCGCAATCCTCAACAATTCCTCCCGTTTTTTCACCTTCTCAAACGGCGCAATCAGTTGATAAATCAATGTATGAATTTCCAATTTCAGATAATGTAGAAATACAGTTACCCGTCAGTAGGTTAGTTTTAATTGGAATAAAAATGGGCCTACCTACGGATGGTATTGCTCTTGAAGAAAACGACTTCCTGTTTTTGGTGGACTATTTTGCTTCAGACACGATAGAGCTTAAGGAGTCAGTAATTACGCTTTACAGTCTTGAAGACACTGTTAAATTGTCTGACTTCCGGACTAAAGAAGTTAATGTCAAGCAAATTCAGGATTCTGTAAAAGTTGGGGTAATTCAAAGAAACTGGAAAATGAAACCATCTACTCTGAGACCTAATCGAATTAACAACTAAGCTAGTACCTCCAAAAACTTGCGGGGAACAGAAATCAACAAATTCTGATAAATTCCGGGGATTCGAATTAAGAAATAATCCTTGTTCCCTTTCTCTATTACTTCTCCTGTCATATTCTGAAGTGGCCCGCCGATCACGAGTACTTTTTCTCCAGGGTCAATAGTAGACCCATCAGATTCAACCCCAACTCCAGTTTCGATTACCCGCTTGATGATATCCAATTCTTCTTCTCGAATAGTGGCATGTTGTCCGGAAAAATGCACAAACTTAACTGCTCCAGGAACTTGAAGACATTCCCATAATTTATTGCGACTAGTCTTTACAAAAACATATCCATTAAACATGGCACGCCGAACTTTCTTCTTTCGATCTGACCACTGCCTAAGTTCCTCTATCATCGGTAAGTAAACTTCGACACCATTTTCTTTCAACCGGTCAGCCACCTTCTTCTCAGATCGTGAGGCGGTGTACATCACAAACCACTTAAATTCTTCCATTTCTTCATCCCACTATTTTGGAAGGTGAATTTACAACTTCCATCTTTGAAAGGGAAAAAACACCCCACTAAAACGCAAAAAACCTCCGGGACATAGTCTCGGAGGATTTAACAAAAAAAACCACCAACCTTAATCCGATCAAGATTTGAGTTTGCTGATTCTCATGTTGAGTTTATCTGCCAACAAATACATGACTGGTACGATGACTAACGTAAGGAAGGTCGCAAAGGTTAACCCAAATATAACAGTCCAAGCCATTGGTCCCCAGAAAGCAGCATTATCTCCGCCTACATAAAATTGAGGATCAAATTCACTAAGTAATGTCCCGAAATTGATGTTCATTCCTATCGCCAGAGGAATCAAGCCGAGTACTGTAGTGATCGCTGTCAGCAACACCGGGCGAAGCCTTGTTTTGCCTGACTCTATGATACTTGCTATCATGAGCGGGAAAGGCAAATGGTCTTTTGGCCCCATACCTAGCTCATATCTTTTTCTCTCTCGAACCAGATCAGTATAATCAATCAATACAATCGCATTGTTTACCACCACGCCTGCAAGGGATATAATTCCGATTCCCGTCATGATCACGACGAAATCCATATTGAATATCACCAGGCCCAAGAATACACCTATCGTACTTAAGACTACGGAAGCCATGATTATAAATGGCGTTGTAACTGAGTTAAACTGCGCTACAATAATCAAGAATATCAAGGAAACTGCGATACCCAATGCTCCCAGAAGAAAATCCATAGACTTCTGCTGCTCTTCTTGCTCTCCGGTGTATTTCACAGAGATCCCATCTGGCACTTCGTAGTTTTGTAGTGCTGCCTGAATCTGAGCATTTACTGCCGTAGCATTGTAGCCATCCAAGACATTGGAATAAATAGTGATCGCTTTTTCAAGATCTTTTCTCTTCACAGACCCATAAGTTGATCCGTACTTTACATCGGCAACTGATGAGATAGGCACTTCCCGCTTATCTCCGAATTTATCCCTAAAGCCAATTTTCTTATTGACCAAGGTATTGATATCATATCTGAAACCTTCCTTCAATCTCAATTGAATAGGGTAATCGTCCTCGCCCTCTTTATATTTGGAAACTTCCAGTCCAAAAAGAGCTGTACGTAGATCAGTAGCGATTTCTGAGGTAGACAGCCCAAATCTTCTTGCTTTTTCTCTGTCTATATTCAAGACCACTTCAGGATTTCCCAATGATAAATCCGATTTCAGTTCCTCAACACCTGGTACATTTTGATCATTTAGGTATTCTCGGGTTTGATTGACAAAAGAAATCAACTGATCATAATCTTCACCAGCAAACTCCAAATTGATCGCCTTACCGACTGGAGGTCCACTCGTTTGCTTATCTACAGTCACCAGAACACCCGGATATTTCTCAGCCAAATCGCGAATTTTCTCCATCGCACCGTTGGTATTGACTCCCTGTCTGTCTATGTAGTCCACAAAGCCGATGGTAATTTTGGCTTTATGGGGTGTAGGTTGGTTACTAGGCCCTTCGATAGGATCTCCTGTCCCCTCACCCACTTGAGATATGACCGACTCCAGAATCCCTTTGTAATCATCCAGCGCTATCATCAGCTCTTCTTCCATTCCATCTACAAATTCATTTGTCGCTTCGATATCCGTTCCTATAGGGAATTCAACAAATACATTGATCAGTTGTGGTTGGTTATCCGGAAAGAAAAGTACCTCCGGTGCTCTTACTACCAGAAGCAAAAGAGAAAGCACAAGCAATAACACAGTACCTCCAAGGAAGCCATATGGCTTTTTCCCATTCAATGCGTAATTCAAAGTTGTCTCGTATATATTCTCCAGCTTGACCAAAAGCACGGTCTGAAACCAGCGAATTGCCCTTCTGAGTACAAAAACGTTGAAGACCGTAAACACACTTGCAATCATCATCAAAGAACCAAAAGCTGCCCATCCTATCAGATAAAACAGGGCAGAAAGTATCAATAATACACCTGCTACAATAATTGATTTTTGCTTAGGTTTATCTTTACTCACATCTTCCACTTTCATGTAAAGTGCAGTCAATACAGGATTGATTACCAGTGCCACAAAAAGGGAGGAAGAAAGAACGATAATCAAGGTGATCGGGAGGAATTTCATAAACTCCCCTACTGTACCCTGCCAAAAAGCCAGTGGCAGGAACGCTGCCAAAGTAGTAGCAGTAGAAGTAATGATAGGCCAGGCGACTTCCCCAACTCCTTCTTTTGCTGCCTGCACGGCGTCTTTTCCCTCGGACATCAAGCGATAGATATTTTCCACCACCACAATACCATTATCCACTAGCATACCCAGAGCAAGGATCAGGGAGAAAAGTACCATTAGGTTAAGCGTGATCCCGAAGGCGTTCAAAATCAAGAATGATATGAACATCGAAAGTGGAATTGCTATCCCTACAAAAAGAGCATTCCTGAATCCTAAGAAGAACATCAATACCAATACGACCAGGATTACCCCAAAGATGATGGAGTTTTCCAGATCACTCACCTGAAGTCTAGTTGCTTTGGACTGATCATTGGTGATACTAATTTCTAAATCTGGAGGAAATCTGTTCGCCTTGGTTGTTTCTATTATCTCCTTGATTTTATCAGCAGCATATAGCAAATTCTCTCCGCTACGCTTCACTACATTGATCGTGACAACAGGTAGATTTTTACTTCTGGCATAACTGGTCCTCTCCTTATAAGTATCCTTTACTTCGGCTACATCTCTGAGATAAACGATTTTCTGATTATCAGTTTTGACTATGATATTCAGAATCTGCATAGGATCGGTAAACTCACCGTCCACTCGAAGTGTACGCTGGAAATCTCCGGAGCGAATATTTCCACCTGAAATAGTCACATTTTCAGACTGTACAGCAGAAGAAATATCACCGAAACTCACCCCTACCGATTCCATTTTATAGGGATCAGCATTGATTTGAATCTCACGCTCTACCGTTCCTGCCAGGTCTGCTTTGGATATTTCTGCAAGTTTCTCGATTTCATCCTCCAGGTATTCGCCAAATTTCTTCAGCTCCGCTTCAGAATAATCTCCAGAGATATTCACATTCATGATCGGGAAATCGGATGTATTGATTTCCAATACGTTAGGATCCTGATCCAAATCAGTAGGCAATTCACTTTTGGACTTGTCCACCGCATCCTTCACATCCTGAATGGCCTTGGATATCTCCACACCCGCATTAAATTCTACTACTATAGAAGAAAAATCCTGAACAGATGTAGAGGTGATGTCTTTGACGTCGTTCAAAGACTTAAGCTCTTTCTCTATAGGTCTGGTGATCAGATTCTCCATATCCACAGGTGAGTTGCCAGGATAAGGCGTCCCGATGTACACTGTAGGTATCACAATCTCAGGAAAACTCTCCTTAGGCATATTGCGATAAGCACTTAAGCCTAGGAAGGTAATTATCAGCGTAAGGATCACGACAGAGGTGGAATTATCCACAGACATACTGGATAATCCGAACTCACGCGTTTTTATTGGTTTTTGGTTTTCCGCCATCTTATTAAAGCTGAGCTATGTTCACGTTGAAATTATCTCCTACTTCACGGAAGCCCTTGTCCACCAGTACTTCGTTACCTTCCAGTCCTTTTAGGATTTCCGTTTGTTCATCAAACGTCTTTCCTCTTTCGACATATTTTTTCTTAGCTATACCATCCACCACTACAAATACATAATCTCCTCTGTTGTCACTGAGAATCAAATAACTTGGTACAGTGACAGCCTCATTATTTTCATAATCCTGAATTTTCAAAACAGAAATCATATTAGGTTTCACCAGCGGTATCTTTGGTAGATATACTTCTACTTTGAATGTTCTATTGTTTGGATTGATGATCGCACCTATCGCAGATACTTTGGTCTGAATGTCCTGATCGATAGAAGGAAAGCTTACATCTACAGAATCTCCTTTTGCAAGTACTCCCACATAAGACTCAGAAATATCTGCTTCTATAAACAAGTCACTTTCACCCACAAACTGAAACATCGCTGCCCCTGGCTGAACCAATTCACCCAATCGCACTTGTACCGTTTCGATAGTTCCTGAGAAAGGAGCACGAATTACCGCCTTTGACAGCTCAGTTTTGACGCTGGCTAGGCTTCTCTCCAACCCTTCTTTTCTGTTTTTTGCTTCCAAATACTGTACCTCCGTCCCGATCTGCTGCTTCCAAAGTCGCTCTTGCTTTTCGAACAAGGTATTTGCAAGATCCATGTTGTTCTGGAGCTCATCGATAGATCTCTGAACAGATTCAGCATCAATTCTTGCCAACACCTGACCTTTCTCTACTCTCATCCCTTCGATAGCCGGGACTTCCAGAATTCTTCCTGAGGTCTCAGCACTGATGCTTACGTTTTTCTTCGAAAGTACTGATCCTGTCACTTCTACATAGTGCTCAAATCTCCCTTTCTTAGCCTGAGCCGTAGTGATGAGGATAGACTTGTGATTTGCTTTCGCAAACTCAGGATCGAGTTTCATCAGCTCAGCCTCTAATTCGCTAATCTGATTGGTGATATCGTTAGACTCATTTTTGAGTTTCTCCAATTCAGCTTTTTTTGCATCCACTCCTTCTTCGGTAGCACAGGAAACAGCTAGGAAGGCAAGGGCAATTAGGGGTAAAAATATATATGTTGCTTTCATAATTTGTTGATAATTTCGTTTTTGTATAATTCTCTTCTTTCGAAAAGAAAATGACTTGGTCGCCGGGGCGGATTGGACTAGTCGTTGATTCCTTCTTTTAAAATTCCCAGTGCCTTTTCCAGATCTACTCTGGAAATCAATCCATCGTAAAGCGCTCCCAGGTAATTGATTTCTGATTCTATCAAAGCCGCATCAGCATCTACCACTTCCAAGTTGGAGCCTACGCCTTCGTTGTATTTGATCTTGGAAATATCGTACACTTCCTGAGCCAAGGCCATGTTCTCTCTTTGCACCTCCATGATATTCAAATCATTTTTCAGGTTGGTTCGAGCTTGGTAGATTTCGAGCGAAATATTATCATCGAGAAACAAGCGCTGATTCTTCAATTGATCTTGTTGGATGCGATTACGCTGAATTCGAGCACTTTTCAAAAAGCCATCAAAAATCGGGATTTGCATAGATACTCCCAGCAATGAGCTGCTAAACCAATTACGAGAATCATAGACATTACTTAAGTCATTTGATGCACCTGAGCGCTGATAGTTGGCATTGAACGTGATACTCGGCATGTATTGCACCGTATTGTTTTTCAAATCCAATCCTACGAGTTCCAAATTTTTCTCAAGTTGATTGACTTCCACTCTAGGCATGCCTTCCATAGTCAGCAATTGATTCAGCTTTACCTCAGGGTTTAATTCTGCCAAAGTTTCTGTGATCAGGACATCATATTCTTTTGGTAGCCCCATTTGTATTTTTAGCAATTGCTTACTGATCTCATAGGCGGTTCGGCTTCGCTCTACTTGAGTGTAAATGTTATTGCGCTGTACTTGAATTCGAGACACATCGATTTTCTCAGCTAGTCCAGCTTCATATATTGCCTTGGTTTCATCCAAAAGCGAATCAATCCGTGTGAGATTTGACTCTGCCAGTTTGATTCGTTCCTTATTTACCAAAGCTCCAAAATATGCCTTCTTGACAGTCAAAAGCACATCATTCTCAGTTTTGATACGATCATACTCAGTCAATTCTCGGAGCGTTTTGGAGGCTCTCAATCCTACAAAAAAAGATCCATCAAAGATCATCTGACTGGCAGTCACCCCTAACCCAGATTGATAGCTTACTCCAAGCCTTAGTGGAACCACATCCGCATCAATAGTAGGATCCCCAAACGGCCCCTCATTCGGAACAAATAATATAGGAACTGCCGGATTGTAATTAAAATTAAACGAACCGTCGATCTGTGGAAGACCTTTTGATAATTCCTCTTTCACGGTGGTCTCCGCTATCAAAAGCTCCAGACGGGCATTTTTAGCATCCACGTTGTTTTCTAAGGCATATTCTAAGGCCTGCTGTAGAGTAAGTTGCAGCGTCTCCAAGGGTGGCGCTCCTTGGGCAATAGCTTCTAACCTGAACAAACTCAAGGAAAGGAGAGCTATTAAATAAATTTTTGTCTTATGCATAATTGAATCTAAAAAGGTTCTGATCTTAAAAACTAGCTGGTAGAGGTAATGAATAGAGATTGATTAATTCGAATTCTGCTTTTGCAAGTAAGCCTGCCTGCCTTTCTCGGTAAAAATACCATGGAGGAAATGATCAAGCATTTCCATATGCATAGCCAATAGACTGACATCTCTCCTATTATTGTTAGATGGATTCATAGCGGCACTTATTTGATCCATTCGCATATTCGCCAAAATCTTGGCATTTATTTCGGGGCGAAAATATCCAAGTGCTTTGCCTTTCTCGATGACATTGACGATGTCTGTCACTATAATTTCTTCTTTGAATTCATTGAACATCTCCCAAACCTCCGGGAAGTATTTTTGTATTTCAAATAGAACCATAGGGTTTAAAGTTGCCAAGCGCTCCCGAACCATCTTTGAAGTATGGACTAGGTGCTCAATGACACCATCTTCCCCGTCCATAATTTTTTTGAGGGTGTCCTGATCTTCTTTCAAAGCCAAAGAAAATGCCTCTTTGACGAGCTGCTTTTTATCAACAAATTCCTGATAGATTGTCTTTTTGGAAATGCCTGCCAATCGGGCAATATCCTCCATGGTAATGGCTCTAACCCCATACTGGCTAAACTGTTCACTGGCTATTCCTAGAATCTTCTCTCTCATCTCCGCTAATCAACTTAAATTTCGAAATGCAAAACTACGGAAACTTTCTTCTCTTCAAAAGTTTCTTCCGTATCAAAAACGAACAATATTCGGCTTTAACAATAAAATAATATAGAAAAGTGTGCGATCGCGGACAGTGAGGTGATTATTTAGAATTTATGATGGTGAAATAAATAGTTTTAAGTAGTAAGTCATAAGTATTAAGTACCAAGTCAATACTAACAGGTAGATGGAATCAAGAGACAAGAAACAAGAGTCAAATACTAATTGGATCGCCAATGCATGAATTATTACGGGGGAAGTATGACCAAAGGCGTTACCACACCAAAACGAAAATCTTAAAAATCCCCCTTGCCCCCTTTGACTTACTTTTCGTTTTCACAAGAAATCCTAAACTAAGGGGGAATCCGCTCAACGGTGACTTCTACTGCCTACTGCTACTATGACTGCCCACTGAGACTGACAACTGTAACTGCCCACTGAGACCGCGACTGATCACTAACTTTTCTCCCCTCCACACATTTCAAACTCCCCCCCAAATGCTTACCTTTGCATCTTACCAGCCAAAGGACATGATTTTCTTCTTTGAATCCCCTCAAAAAACCGTTTACGCTGTACAATCTCCACAACCTTTCGCACCAGAAGACTTAGAAAAGCTAACCTGGCTTTTTGGCGGAGCCACAGCAATAAGCGACCCATCGCTCACCGAAAAGTATTCAGGACCACGCAAGGAAATGATTACACCATGGTCAACCAATGCCGTGGAAATCACCGCAAACATGGGAATTGCGGGCATTGTGCGCATCGAGGAGTTCTCTCCGCTAAACGAAGGAGACAAGATAGACCCGATGCTTCAGCATGAATTTGATGGATTGGATCAGGAGATTTTTGACATCCACTTGCAGCCCGAGCCTATTGTAGAAGTCACCGACATCGCTGCTTACAATACCAAGAATGGATTAGCACTTAGCCAAGAAGAGGT
Source organism: Algoriphagus antarcticus (assembly GCF_002150685.1). Lineage (GTDB taxonomy): Bacteria > Bacteroidota > Bacteroidia > Cytophagales > Cyclobacteriaceae > Algoriphagus > Algoriphagus antarcticus. The sequence goes on along the minus strand of NZ_MSSW01000073.1, from coordinate 13,153 downwards.
GGATTACCTGGACAATGTTGCGAAAGAATTGGAACGCCCACTGACTGATTCGGAAGTTTTCGGCTTTTCTCAAGTGAATTCTGAGCACTGCCGTCACAAGATTTTCAATGGCACGTTTATAATAAATGGCGAGGAAAAACCACAGACGCTTTTCCAACTCATCAAAGAAACTTCCAAGAAGCATCCGAACAGAATCGCTTCTGCCTACAAAGACAACGTTGCATTTGTAGGTGGCCCAAAAGCCCAGCAATTTTCTCCAAAAACAGCCCATCAAGCTGACTTTTTCGAAACCCGTGAGATCGATACAGTCATTTCCCTAAAAGCTGAAACACATAACTTCCCAACTACCGTCGAGCCTTTCAACGGTGCTGCCACCGGAGCAGGTGGAGAAATCAGAGACCGTCTCGCTGGCGGCACAGCATCTATTCCTCTCGCAGGAACTGCTGTTTACATGACCTCCTATCCTCGATCTGAAAGCGGAAGAAGCTGGGAAAGCAACCTTGATGAACGTGATTGGCTCTACCAAACGCCTATGGATATCCTGATCAAAGCTTCCAACGGAGCTTCTGATTTCGGAAATAAATTCGGTCAGCCGCTGATCTCAGGATCAGTCTTGACTTTTGAACATGAGGAAGACGGCAAGCATCATGGCTTTGACAAGGTAATCATGATGGCTGGTGGCGTAGGCTTCACCAATGCCAAATACACCAAGAAAGACGAACCAAAAGCCGGTGATCAGATTGTGATCATGGGCGGTGACAACTATAGAATCGGAATGGGCGGTTCGGCGGTTTCTTCACTGAATACCGGCGAACTATCCAACGCAATCGAGCTGAATGCCATCCAGCGATCCAATCCTGAGATGCAGAAGCGTGTAGCCAACGTGATCCGTGCGATGGCCGAAAGCGAAAACAACCCGATCATTTCCATTCACGATCACGGAGCTGGCGGACATTTAAACTGCCTTTCTGAATTGGTGGAAAATTCCGGTGGTACGATTCACATCGATCAACTACCAGTGGGTGACCCTACCCTTTCTTCCAAAGAGATCATCGGAAACGAATCCCAGGAGCGAATGGGATTGGTGATCGGCAAAAAAGACGTGGACACCTTGCATCAGATTTCTGACCGTGAGCGCGCGCCATTCTATGTGGTGGGCGAGGCGACCGGAGACATGCATTTCAAGTTTGAGAATCAGAAGAACGGTGAAAAGCCGGTGGACTGGAACCTCAGCTATATGTTTGGCTCATCGCCAAAAACCATTTTGGAAGACGATACTTCAAACGCTTCTTTTACCGAAGCAAACTATGAAGCCGATTTGATCCAAGCATACATCCGTCAAGTCCTGCAACTGGAAGCTGTGGCATGTAAGGATTGGTTGACGAATAAAGTTGATCGCTCTGTGACTGGCCGTGTAGCAACTCAGCAGACGGTGGGTGAAATCCAACTTCCGCTGAATGATGTGGCAGTGATGGCATTGGACTTTACCGGAAATAAAGGAATCGCAACTTCCATCGGTCATGCGCCAGTGGCAGCTTTGGCAAATCCGGAAGCAGGTAGCCGATTGGCGATTGCTGAGGCGATGACCAATTTGATTTTCGCGCATATTCAAGATGGCTTGCAGGGGATTTCCCTTTCTGCCAACTGGATGTGGCCTGCGAAAAACAAAGGTGAAAACGATAGATTATATAGAGCCGTTCAGGCAGTTTCTGATTTTGCGATTGAGTTGGGTGTGAATATCCCTACGGGAAAAGACTCCCTTTCCATGACTCAGAAATACCCTGACGGAAAAACGGTCTATTCTCCGGGGACGGTGATTATCTCCACTGTCGGCGAATGTAGCGACATCAAGAAAACAGTGAAAACTGCCTTGCAACCAATCAAAGGAAGTAGAATTTTATACATAGATTTTTCGAAGGACAGCTTCAAACTGGCTGGTTCCAGTTTCTATCAGGCGCTGAATAAAGTCGGAACAGAAACTCCAGACGTCAAAAACCCGAGATATTTTGCGAAAGCATTTACAGCAATTCAGGATCTGATCGATCAGACTTGGATTCTTGCAGGTCACGATGTATCCTCGGGCGGATTGGTCACTGCATTGTTGGAGATGTGTTTCCCTGTGCAGCAAGTAGGTTTGAAAGTAAAACTAGATCGCTTGCACGAGGAAGACATCATCAAAGCACTTTTTGCCGAAAATCCTGGAATCCTGATTCAAGTCGAAGATGATCATGCAGTGGAGGCCTTATTGGTGGAAGCCGATGTAGATTATGTGGAGCTGGCGAAAGTCACTGACACAGGAAATATTGAGTTTGCAGGAAAAGACCTGACACTGGACATCGCTGATCTTCGTGATGTATGGTTCAGATCTTCTTATCTATTGGACAAAAAGCAAAGCGGTGAGCAACTTGCCAAAGACCGCTTTGACAATTATAAAAACCAGCCTTTGTCTTATGAGTTTGCCGAAGGCTGGAAAGGAAATTTCGAAACAGCTGGACTTGATCCTTTCCGTACCGAAAAATCCAAAGCCAAAGCCGCAATTATCCGAGAGAAAGGCGTGAACGGTGACAGAGAAATGGCCTATTCGCTTTGGTTGGCTGGATTCGAGGTGAAGGACATTCACATGACAGATCTGATTGCAGGTCGTGAAAACTTGGAAGATGTGCAGATGATCGTCTTTGTAGGTGGATTCTCCAACTCCGATGTTTTAGGTTCGGCCAAAGGCTGGGCCGGCGCCTTCTTGTACAATCCAAAAGCAAAGCAGGCTTTGGATAATTTCTATGCTCGTGAAGATACCTTGAGCTTGGGAGTCTGTAACGGTTGCCAGCTGATGATCGAGCTGGGTTTGGTTACTCCAGATCATGCGAACAAACCGAAGATGCTTCATAATGCAAGTCACAAGTTCGAATCCACTTTCGTGAATGTGACTATTCCTCAGAATGAATCTGTGATGCTAGGTTCGCTCAGCGGACAGCGATTGGGCGTATGGGTAGCACACGGAGAAGGCAAGTTCTATCTTCCTCAGGCAGAAAGCGATTACAACTTCACAATGAGATACAGCTACGAAGCCTATCCTGGCAATCCAAACGGTTCGGACCACGCCACAGCAGGCATTGCATCAGCAGACGGCAGACACTTGGTAATTATGCCGCATATCGAGCGAAGCCTGAAGCCTTGGAACTGGGCACACTATCCGGCAGATCGCAAAGATGACTTTACACCATGGATGGAGGCTTTTGTGAATGCGAGGGAGTGGGTTGAGGAGAATTCTGAAGGCTAAAAATAGAAAGCTGAAAAATAACTAAATCCCTTAAAGCAATCTGAGGGATTTTTTTTTGTGTCTAACAATCAAAAAAATAATTCGCATATTTATTCTATGTAAAAATATATGCAAATTTTATTTTGTAAATGATGAAATCGGGCCCTATAGAAATCCGAGTGATTGGTCGAAAAATCCTACTCAAAATACCCAAGAATGAGCAGGACATCCAATTTATTAGATCAATACGCTATGTTCGCTGGAATCAGTCTGGCTTTCATTGGGAAATCCCCCATTATCCCGGCAACCTAGAGAGAATAACCAGCTATTTCGGAGATCGTGTGGACTCCCTTGAGAAATCAGCCGAAATACCAGTCACTCTATCAGGCCATTCCGCACTTCAAAAAGATCAAGTCTTGATGATTCGGACCAATTCAGGTCGGATTAAACTGATTTTTGGCTACCTCACTGAACTGATCAAGCACATCAAAACTATTCCATATCATCACTGGGATGGTAAAAACAAATGGTGGACGATTCCCTATTCTGAGCAGTTTGAGGCCGAGATTAAAATGAAAATTGGACAATTGGGTTTAACCTTTAGCTATGAACAAGAGGGAAAAAATGAAGGTGTTCCAAAGGCTAGTCCGCTCTCCTTTTCAAATTACAAAAAGTGCCCCGAAGCGTATGTTCATAAGTTGGAGGAAAGGAGATATAGTCAAAGCACTATCAGATCCTACGTTCCTTTGTTCGAAGAATTTATCAACCACTTCCCAGATTCCGAAATAGATAGCCTCGGAGAAAAAGAAATTATGGAGTTTTCCAGGTTCTTGGTTAACGAACGGAAAGTGTCGAGTTCCCATCAAAATCAAGCGATCAATGCCATTAAATTTTATTACGAAAAGGTCAAAGGAGGCGAACGAAAATACTACCATGTAGATAGGCCAATTCGTGAAAAGATACTGCCAGAGGTTTGCAGTGAGGAAGAAATAATAGCAATCCTTAAAGCAATAGACAATCTAAAGCACAAGGCAATTTTAATGACAATTTATTCGGCAGGCCTAAGAATCGGCGAATTAGTCAATCTTAAGATCAAGAATATAGACTCCAAACGAATGCAAATAAGAATCGAACAAGCTAAAGGGAAAAAAGACAGATATACCTTGCTTTCAAACAGAACTTTATTGACGCTTAGGGACTACATCCAAAAAGAAAGGCCACACGAATATCTATTTGAAGGACAAGGTAGTACTGCGGAAAAACCGATGAGGTATTCGACGACTAGCATTAGTGCCATCCTAAAAACAGCGGTATCCAAGACAACAATCAAAAAGAAAATAACCGTCCATACCTTGAGACATTCATTCGCTACTCATCTCCTAGAGAGAGGAACAGACATCAGATACATCCAGAGTTTGTTAGGTCATGAGAGTCCCAAGACTACTCAAATCTATACCCATATCACCACCAAAGGATTCGATCAAATAATAAGTCCACTGGATGCCTTGGATCTGTAACGAAGCTGACTAACTTGAAATAAATAAAAAATATCACCTATAATAGCTGATAGCATTCCTATCGGGGTAGATATCAGCTATAATGGGTGATAGCAAGACGTTAGCGGTCATTGTAGGACGACAGCCCTCAAATAAACAAACAGAGAAAAATGAAAAATAAATTACCAATAGGATACTACCTTAAAAAAGCCGACAATGTCTTGACCGAAGGAATTAATGACATTCATAAAGAGTTTGACATCAACCGAACTCAGTGGCAAATTCTTAATTCAATAAATGAGAGCAATAACATTAGCAGAAATCACATAATAAGTATATTGATAGAGTTTGCAGAAAAAGAAGTTATAATCAATACTATCGGCAAAATGATAAATGGCGAATTAATAAAGGAAGATACGGAACTGAAACTTACTGAAAAAGGGAAAGATATTTTTAATAAATGTTTCCAAAAACAGAAAGAATTCAGACATAAATCAATGAAAAATATTTCCGAACAAGAGTATATACAAACCATAACTACACTTGAAAAGATAATTGACAATCTAAGATGAACGGAGTAAAACAAATCAAAAATTACATCGACAGCCAATCTGAGCCAAAACGTTCTGACATTCACGCGTTGCATCTACGTATAATGCAAGCTTTGCCAAAATGTAAACTATGCTTCTTAGACGGTAAAGACGATAAAGGGAAAATTGTTTCAAATCCCAACATAGGCTACGGTCTTCAAACAATAAAATATGCTGACGGAAAGACCAAAGAGTTTTATCAAATTGGTATCAGTGCAAACACGACAGGAATATCTGTTTACATTATGGGTATTGAAAACAAAAAGTATTTGACTGAAACCTACGGAAAAACAATAGGTAAGGCAAGTGTAACAGGTTATTGCATAAAGTTCAAAACACTAACTGACATAAATATTGACACGCTTGAGGTGGCAATATTAGACGGAGTTCAACAGACAAAATAATGCTGACCGATAAAAACGAAAGAGAACAACGAACCGCTAACAGCACCTACAAGAAATTGGCGGTTCAGTGCTCCGCAGACACATTTGTGGTTAATCAAACATTGGTTCTCCGCATCAACATTTGTGGTAAAAATCGCCAACTTCTTGTAGCTGCAAACCGTTAGCGGTCAGCTTAAAAGACTACACCAAAAGAAAATAAATGGACAAACTATTAGAAAAACTTAAGGATTGGATAAAAGTAATTCAAGCAGCATTACTTGGGACAATAATTATTGAAGCTATACTTGTAATCGTTATAGGTGTTGCTTCAAACAAAATTGACGACAATTTTAATCATTGGACAGGAATACTATTTGCTTGCAGTTTGGTTTATATATTTTTAGTTGTAATCAAAGCAGCTTATCAATTTAAGTTTCCAAGTTCAATAGTTGATGAGTTAATTTCTAAAAGACAATTGGAAGAAAAAACAAATTGTTTGACAGGCAAAAAGCGATTAACGAATATATCAATACTGCAATTCAGGGATTGAATAAACAAACTTGCTTTATAGATTCGGCAGGCGACAATGAGCATTTATGTGATAAGGAATTGGAGGTAAGATTAACTGAATTGTTACAGCCGATAGTTTCATACACAGACGTTATTCTTGATACATCAACTGAAAAAAAGTTTACAATTGGCATTCACCTTGACGCATACCAGAAGTTTCCGAATAATTATGACGAAATAGAAATTAAGGAAGCAGAATGGGGAAAGTATATTTCGGACTGGGAATCAATTTCAGACAAAGGTTTAATAATACTTAGAGATGAGCTTGAACTTTCCGAAATATTGCCGAAGGGACTTTTGGACGAAGAACGAATTAGCGGAGCTTCTTACGAAATTCAAACAGCAATAAAAAGGACTTTGAACAATCTTACTTTTAACACGCATGACTTTACATTTAAGGACAAAAGATATACAATTATATGCTCAGAAATTCTTGAAGTTTGCTCTGATGAGTATGTAAACGGAGTGTTATTTATAGTTCATAAACATGGCATAGTCTTCCCGACAGATGTTCCAGAAGTATTAAGAATTTTCAATCGTGTGACTGCAAATTATGTTTCAAAATACAACTCCTGCATAGTTGCCGAGATAATATCAAAAAAGCAAAAGAATTGAAATGAACAAAATTAAGCAACCCATATTCTATCTACAATGGACATTAATAGTCTTTTCCATTGTCGCATTTATACTAGCAACAATTGAAGGATTTAAAATGTCCTTAGATCTTTCATCAAATGGGTTTCAAGAATATTTAAAAATGTTCACTCCATATTCCATATTGTTTGCGGCAACTTTCGTTGTATTAACAACGCATCTAGCAATCGAACGACTTGGGCTTATGAATGACGCTAATAACAATGCATTTAAAGCGAGTAATAGAACAATTTGGATACAAACGACCAAAGAATTTTTAAGTGAGTTAAAAGAAGAGAATCCACTAATGCTTAAGGAATTAAGCAAACAACTTCTTGTCATACACGATTATTTATTCGAAAAGCAATACAAAATTTTATCAGAAAATGATACTAAGGAATTATTTGATAAATTTTTCAAAAATAGAGTTCAGTTTTATGAAGAAATGAATACAAAGTATATGAACATTGCCCTCTATCGTGACAATCGACAATCCTACTCTTGGGACGGCTTTAGATATTTAATAATGGTAATGGTAAATGCTGATGAATGCTATCCCAAATTTATTCTTGACTTAAGAGAATTATATCAACAAGAAGTTTTAACATTTAACAGCTCATGCATAGACCCTCAAGCATTTGAATTTGCACATAAAGAATATATTCAAAGAAAATTAAAGGGGACTAACTTGAAATGAATTTAAAACTAGACGAAAAAAGCCGAACCGCTAACAGCACCTACAAGAAATTGGCGGTTCAGTGCTCCGCAGACACATTTGTGGTTAATCAAACATTGGTTCTCCGCATTGGCATTTGTGGTAAAAATCGCCAACTTCTTGTAGCTGCAAAACGTTAGCGGCAAGCTAAAAAAAAAATCTCGCTTCAATTGAAAATCCAACCGAAAAGCCAGCCGCACATTTTAGCACATTTGGTTTTTGCCACTACAAAACGCCAACGCTGAAAAAACCAAAAGAGCTAAAATTTTCCCACCGCAAAATTTGGATATTAATAAAAATGTTTTAAATTTGTCAAAAAATGACAAGTCTTATGAAAACAACATTTGGCGAATATATTCGACTTTTAAGAACCGAAAAGGAATTGACCTTGACCCAACTTGCGGCCAAACTGAATTTAGACTCTGCCAATTTGAGCAAAATAGAGAATGGAATTCGAGATTTTGACGAAAAAAGACTTCCAAAATTGGCGAGAATTTTTAAACTAAACTTAAAAGATTTACGAGAAGAATATATAACAGACCAACTCGGAAAAAAAATCTACGAAACGAACTGCACAAAACAACTCTTAAAAGTTGCTGAAGAAAAAGCAGAATATCGCAGAACACTCAATAAAAACCTTCAAACAGAAAAAGCAGTATGAAAATAGTATCATTTTTTGCAGGAGCAGGCGGACTTGATTTAGGATTCCAAAAAGCGGGATTCGATGTCATTTGGGCGAACGAATATGACAAAGAAATTTGGGAAACTTATGAAAAAAACCATCCCAAAACGACTTTGGATAAAAGAAGTATTGTTAACATAAAATCTGATGAAGTTCCTGAATGTGATGGAATTATTGGTGGACCACCTTGCCAAAGTTGGAGCGAAGCAGGTTCATTGCGTGGAATAAATGACATACGCGGACAATTATTTTTCGATTTCATAAGAATATTAGAAGCAAAACAACCAAAGTTTTTCCTTGCCGAAAATGTGAGTGGAATGCTATTGGATAGACATAGCGAAGCTTTAAAAAACATTAAAGAACTTTTTAAAAATGCAGGGATTGGATATGAATTATCATTCCAATTACTCAACGCATCTGACTTTGATGTTCCACAAGACAGAAAAAGAGTATTTTTTGTTGGTATTCGCAAAGACTTAAATTTTAAATTTCAATTTCCAAAACCAGTACAAGAAAAAATTACGCTCGACCAAGCGATTTCGGATTTAAAAAATAGCGTTGTTCCAGCCAAAGAAGGAAACAAAACAAACAAAGAAATTTGTAAAATCTCAAATCACGAATTTATGATTGGCGGATTTTCTTCAATGTTTATGTCGAGAAATCGAGTGAGAACTTGGGACGAACAATCATTTACAATTCAAGCAGGAGGTCGCCACGCACCTATTCATCCTCAAGCACCAAAAATGAAATTTATTGAACAAAACGTTCGTGAGTTTGTGAAAGGAAAAGAGGATTTATACAGAAGATTGAGCGTAAGAGAATGTGCAAGAATACAAACATTCCCAGATAATTTTACGTTCCATTACCACCACATTGCAGCAGGTTATAAAATGATTGGAAACGCAGTTCCAGTAAATCTTGCAAAACATATGGCTTTGAGCATTAAAATTCAAATTGAAAACGCAGAAAAACGACCTGCAAAAACAAATAAAAAACAATTGGAATTAGAAAACACATTATCTTAAAGTATGGCAAATCAGACAATAAATGGAAAAGCTTTTGAATATGCTTTGCTTTTGGAATTTTATGAACGTTTGAAAATTATAACAAGTGTTTCGATTACCGAAAATGAACCTTATCAAAACGCAAAAGGTTGTTTTGAAAGTTTTATTGAAGATGAGCAAGATACTTTCAGAATCACAGCAAGTGCAGCGATTAATTTTTTGATTGATATTGAACCAAGATTGTCAAATGGAATTAACAAAAATGACATATTGGTTCTTGAAATCGTGAGCGACCAAGCAGGACAAACAGGCGATGTTCGTGATGTTTTAGTAATTCGCTCTCTTCAAAAATGGGAAATTGGAATTTCTGCGAAGAACAATCATAGAGCAGTTAAACATTCTCGATTATCATTGAACATTGATTTTGGCGAAAAGTGGTTAGGAGTTCCTTGTTCACAAAATTACTTTGCTGAAATTAAGCCAATATTTGATATGTTGGCAAATCTAAAAGCAAAGGATAAATCCACGAAATGGACTTCGATTGAAAATATGCACGAAGTAGTTTACGTGCCAATTTTAAATGCTTTTAGAAAAGAACTTTTAAGACTTGATAAAGCAAACCCAAATATTGTAGCCGAGAATCTTGTGCAATATTTGATTGGAAATGAAGATTTCTATAAAGTCATCAAAGGAAACAAAAAAGTTGAAATTCAAGCATATAATTTAAAGGGAACTTTGAATTTACCATTTGAATCTGTAAAACCAAAAGCCAAAATTCCTAAACTTAAATTGCCGACAAGATTAATCGAAATTGTTTATCAGGATAATTCGACTACCACTTTATTGGTTTCTTTAAATGAAGGTTGGCAAATATCCTTTAGAATTCATAATGCAAGTTCCAGAATTGAACCATCATTGAAATTTGACATTAATCTTGTGAGTGCACCACATACTTTATTCACAAATCATATTTTTATAGCATAATGCCAACGCTAAAAGCCATACACATTTGCAATTCGCACCAGCCAAAGCTCAAGCCAAAAATTGCAAAAGAGTATGTCTCGCCAACGCTCAATCCGAACAGAAATAGAAACATCGGAATTGAAAAGCAGAACGGAACAAAGCCAGCCGCTAACACCGTGTATAAGCAATAAGGGCTTTGTGTTTAACCCGAAAGTTATTATCTTTCAGCAATGTTCAGTTAATGACGGAATATTATTGCTTATTTTGCCCCTTACTGCTCATACACATCAACGTTATGTGTAATTTTAGTGCGACCCAATAGACATCAAAACTGACCGACAAATAATGACAATTTCTATTTAAAAATAAAATCTAACTTTGACATCACCAACAAAACAATTTTGACGACTTATGCTACAATTTTTTGCATTAGAAACATTTAAAGAAATTTCATTTGACTATAAACTAAGACTGCGTTACGCAATATCAAATTATGGACGACTTGTGAGCTACACGGACGAACCAAAAAACGGAAGACTTGTAAAAGGTTCAATTTTAGACGGCTACAGAGTATTTAGATTTAAAATTCGTGACGCTGACAACAACATAAAAAATAAACAATATTTCTTCTATAGACTTGTTGCAAATTATTTTATTCCAAAAACATCAGACACTTAAGTTTATGTTTTGCATTTAGACCGCAATCGAGCCAACAACTTTGTGGGCAATTTAAAATGGGCGACAAAACCTGAAATGTTGGAACACAGCAAGACAAGCCCGTATGTTATTGAAGCTAAGAAAAAACTAATTGAACACAGAATAAAATCGAACGGCACTTAATTGACAGAAACGCAAGTAATATGGTTAAAAAAGAAACTGCTTGACCCAAACCGCAAGACACGTTTGAAGATTTTTGCTAAAAAATTTGGTGTAAGCGAAATGACATTGCATCGCATTAAGACAGGCGAAAACTGGGGACACATAAAAGTATAAACGAATGACAATGGAAAGAAAAACTACACATAACAGCACCTACCCAAAAGGCGGGGTTTCGTGCTCCGCAGACAGTTTTGTGGTAGCCGAAAGTTCAGTTCTCCGAATGAAGTTTAGTGGTAAAATTCCCGCCCTTCGGGTAGCTGCAAAACGTTAGCGGTCATTGTAGGAAGACAGCAAAAGACAAGAAAATTAAACAATCAAAATAAAGACCAATGAAATATACTTCTGAAATCGAAATCAACAGTCCCATTGACAGAGTAATTGAACTCTTTGACAATCCAAGCAATATGGACAAATGGATGAAAGGTCTCCAGAGTTTTGAACAAATTAGTGGAAAGCCGGGACAAGTTGGGGCTAAATCACGACTTAAATTTAAAATGGGTAAACGTGAAATCGAAATGATTGAAACAATTACAGCTAGAAATTTACCAGAAGATTTTAGCGGAACTTATGAGGCAAAAGGAGTATTTAATATCGTAAAGAATAAATTTATCTCACTTTCTGACAATAGAACAAGATATATTTCTGAACAAGAATTTCAATTTAAAGGTTTTATGAAAATAATAGGTTTTCTAATGCCAAGTGCATTTAAAAAACAATCAATGCAGTATTTAATAGACTTTAAAAACTTTGTAGAAAAATCTTAAATATTAAGTATAAAATTTTAAAAATATGAAACCCGTTAAATTATTAATATTATTTAGTTTGTTTTCTATTCCTTTTGTTGGAGTTCAAGCACAAGTAACCAACTCATCATATGTTACAAAATTTGGAGAGAAAACCTTACAGTTCTCGATAGAAGTGCCAATTAGTAAAGCAGAAGTTTGGAAACTATTTACCACAGACAAAGGGCTTGAAAAATGGATAGCACCTGTTGTAAAAACAAATATAAAAATTGGTGGTTGGATAAGAACAAATTACGACAAAACAAAAACAACAGAAGACTCAACAGCTATTCAATTAGACATTATTAACTACTTAGAAAATGAAATGCTAACTCTAAAAGTAAATCTCAACAATAATTTCCCAATAGAAGCAAGAAGTGAAGACAAAAATCTACAAGAGATAATTCAATGTGTTGATATTGGAAACGGAAAAACAAAAATCATTTCAACTATGGTTGGTTGGGGACAAGGCAGTCATTGGGACAAAACATATACTTTCTTTGAAAAAGGGAACGAGTGGACTTATAAAGAAATTTTAAAATTGTTTAAATAATCCAGCTGGCATTAAAACTGAAAAAACAACGAACCGCTAACAAGGGTTTTGCAAAAGTGGGGCATTTGTGCTAAATTTGAGCATTGGAATTCTAATCAGCATTTGTGCTAAAATGAACATTTGTGCTTCGATTTCCCCACCTTCGCAAAGCCCCAAAACGTTATCTTGCATTTAACAAAAATTGTGATGAAATTCAAGACATTACGCATTGAAATCCCAAAAATAAACTGAAACTGAAATACAAATAGAAATAGAAATAGAAACTTAAAAAATCATTACGCCGAAATTATCACTCATACGAAAAATTTAATTTCCCCGCTTTCCAATTTTAAGTTGCATCACGGGAGACATTGAGCTTGCCCCAAGGCAATTGCCAATTATTTTAAAAGCATTACGCCGAAATTTACTCTTACGGAATAATAACGCGGAAATTAAATCGAAATTTTTTTTGGTTTATAAGTGCAAAACCGAAACTTTGTGTTTCCCGACCAAATTAGATTTATCCGAAAAAATATTTAAACACTGAATGCGGAAAACCGTAATGGAATCTAAATGGAAATTATTAAATTAGAACTTTAAAAAAAATACGACGGAATTTATAAGAACGTCTAAAAAACAAAGATTGCGAATGGATAAAAACGCAAGAT
>NZ_MSSW01000072.1 GCF_002150685.1 Algoriphagus antarcticus | reverse complement strand
GACCGAAGACCGAAGTAAACCAGAATTCAAGGTGTCTTTGAATTTTTGATCCTATAAATTTTCTACTGGCAAGATTCCGTATAATCACAATAAAAAATTATCATTAACATTTCACAAAATTTAAATACAAAAATTATGAGCTCAGGAAAATTATTATTAGGAATCATGGTAGGCGCAGCCGCTGGTGCAGCTTTAGGGATCTTATTGGCTCCTGAAAAGGGTTCGGAAACCCGTAGAAAAATCTCTAAAAAAGGCGAAGATTCGTTTGGAGAAATTCAGGTGCAATTCGATCAACTAATGGAAAATATAGCAGCAAAGTATAAAGCTGTTATGGAAGACGCTGATTCATTAATAATAAAAAGCAAATCAAAAATGTATGATGGACACAACGAGCTTAAAAATGATGGCCATCATGATTCGAGTTTACCCAAAACTGATATACAGCTATGAAAAAACAATCATTCATCACCGCATTGCTAATTTCCATCATGACAATATTTTCAAGTTGTTCAGTAATTGGAGATATATTCAAAGCCGGAATAGGAGTAGGCATATTTTTAGTTGTATTTGTTGTTGCTATAATTATATATTTCGTTCTGCGTATGAGAAAATCCAAATAGAATAAATTAATTTTGTACTCCTTCAAAATATGTCAAGTTGGCACAATGGGCAGCAAGGAAATACATTGTACAAATAAACTAGTTAAGACCTTAGCAATGACCGATAATAAACTTCCCCTGATGGTATTCGATGTTAATGAAACACTATTGGATATGGCAACCCTGAAAAGTAAAATAAATAGCCTTTTAGGTAGCAATAAAGGCTTTGGTGTCTGGTTTGAAATGCTCCTGCATTATTCTTTAGTGGATAACTGCACAAGTAATTATCACAACTTTACTGAACTTGCAGATGCTACTTTAGAGATGGCTGTCAAAGATCTAAAGGCAGATGTCACTCCTAAAGAAAGAAAAGAAGCATTACAAACTATCAAGGAATTATCTACTTACGATGATGTGCCAAAAGGCTTGCAGCTTTTAAAAGAGAATGGATTTCGTCTTGTTACGCTTACTAATTCGCCTTCAGCTACGCTTACTGCACAAATGCAACATGCAAAACTCACCGAATATTTTGAAGCAACACTTAGTATAGATACAATTAAAAAATATAAACCAGCATTAGAAACATATACATGGGCAACCGAACAATTGTCAGTAAATGTTTCTGATGCCATACTGGTTGCTGCTCACGGTTGGGATATTGCTGGTGCTTTACGAGCTGGCATGCAGGCAGCTTTTATTGAACGTGAAGGTCAATCACTTTATCCGCTTGCCCCGAAGCCCCAATTCATAGGAAAGAATTTGATTGAAGTTTCCAAGAGTATCATTGCTCATTACAGTTAAAAAAAGCTTGAAGACAAACTATGATTTTGCAAAACTATCGATAGAAAAATGGCCTTTCACGATAATAATAATTCCATGATCCGGTAAAAATAAACAAATTATCAGTTTGTCTGAGAAAGAGCAAGAGGCTTAATTCAAAGATAGCGGAGATGTTGCCTGATGATTGGTAAATCGATAGCGAAGACGTAGGTAATATGTACGCCTGGCTGAAAATTCAAAGTTGCAATGGCTCCTGCATTTTTACCACACTCCTCACCTCCTATCATTTCTATTCCTCCGAATCCACCCGATTATCTTCTTAGATAAACTTTATTCCAAATAGTAAAAGCGTTGGGCTAGATATAATCCTGTTCAATAGTCAGGATTAGCTACATCATTTTATTTTTTCGAATTTATAATTCAAGAATACTACCCTCGTCAAACCAACACCCCGGACTGTAGCCATCAAACGGAAGTTATTATAGTTAAGTGATCTGTGAGATAAACCACCGTGTAAGACAAGAAAAAAGATATATTAGTCATTATGAAGTTTCAACCAACTGGAAAACCGTGTGTGATCATAGCTTTTTCTTTAGTAATGATTTTTTTGGCTAATCAAACCAGCAACGCTCAGAAGCAAAAGGAGCAAGTTCAAAGCCTTGCTCTTAAAATATCTTTTGGACACCTGGGAGCAATTAAGACTATAAAGAAAATAGTATTGATAAGTTCTGTACCCGGAATGACCATTTCCAATTTATCGGGCAATTTGCTCGAATCAGATGATCAGCTTAGTAATGGAATCCTGCTAAACTACGGCGCCGGCGATGTAGATGAATTGATTGCAACGATCAGCTGGCAAAAACCAGTGGCTGAATTGTTGAAAATGGGCGAGATGAAAATGTGGCCCTATTTAATGGAAAATGGATCTCAGGGACAGATTGAACGGCTGAGTAAAGACCCTTGGAATATGCCGGACGCTCCAATTCTGACGGTTCAATTGGACAAAGCTGGAATAGAAGGCTTTTCATTTTCCCTCCAGCAATTACTTAGTGAGGGAGCCATGTGGTTACCCGAACAGGATATTTACCTAAGTATTGCTGACAAGCCCCTTGATTTTGATCAATACCTCACTTCATTAACGGGGATGCGCACACTGAAACGTGTTAATAAAGAACCAGATGCATCCTACGAATTTTTCAAAACTCAATGGAAGGACTTTGGGAATCCCAACGTCTATAATTTCCCCTGGCAGACAAAATATAAGGGGACAACCGGGCATTTAACGGTAACGGCTGCAGCTCATGGATCCATTTACAAATTCGCGATTGACCGATGGGGAAATGTGAGACCCGACTATGCTTCACCTTACGAGTTTAGGATGGATCCTATTTGGGAAGGAAGCAAATGGATTAGTCAGGTGATTGAAAATGGCTTGCCGATTCTAATCACTCACTTGGAAAAGGATGGACAGAGGTTGGAAATGGAACAATTTGCTAGCCCCTTGGAGAAAATAGATGCATCTAATCGCGGTTATATTCCAAGCGTTTTTTTTACCAAAGTAAAAATTACCGGCAAACCCGGACCGGTAACTTATAAAGTCAGCCTGAATAGTGAAGTAAAGGATCAGGAACTTGAGTTGAAAAAGTCCACTTATGGCTGGATGGTTTCTGAGAAAGCGACAGGTAATATTCTTTTGACGATCGAATCTGGAAATAACTTAACGGTTGGGATGGATGAAGGCCTAACCGAAGAATATGGACAAGAATATATCCTAACTATTAGCGGGCAGCTAAATGACGGTCAATCGCTACAATTATTAGTGAAGCTTCCTTCCCCTTCCGTCGAGATTTCACAGCGAACAACTTTGGAAGCGCTAACTTTTTCATCTGCAAAAAATCAAACCGTAAAATACTGGAATGATTGGATTGATCAAGGTGCGCTATTTGAAGTTCCCGAAGAAGCTGTCAATGAATTATTCCGGGCCAATGTATGGCATTCACTTATTTTGCCTCGCCACACGATAGATAGCACTGGAAAAGACCACATGGATCTTCCTTATTCAAATGTTGCCTACGGTCAAGAAAACTCGGACTGGCCTATAAATCAAGGCGTGTATGTTGACTATATGATTTATGGTTTACGGGGATATGAGGAAGTGGCGCAAAATGAAATCAAGTCCATTTTTCAAACACAACAACGACCGGATGGCAGAATTGGAGGTTATGCTGAATGGGGCGTTTATTCGCCAGGACATTTATACACCATAGCTCAGAATTATCTTCTTTCTGGAAATCGGGATCACTTTGAACAATTGCTCCCCTCCTCTCTCAAAACTCTGGATTGGACTTTGGCTAAAATTGCTGAATCAACTACCGGAAAAGAGGGTTCCGGTTTGATTCTGAACCCGCTCAACGATTTGACCACCGTGGAAAGGGCCTGGGCATTTACACAAGCTTATTACGTGGCCGGTCTTGAACTTTTTGGAAAAGCACTAGCTCGATATAATCATCCCCGTGCAGCCGAGGTAAAACAAATCAGTGCCAAAATGAAAAAGGATGTGGTCATGGCATTTGCCCGAAGCAGTGTTAAATCTCCCGTTGTCCAGTTGGCTGACGGCACTTGGATTAATTATGTTCCAACAGATGCCTTGACTCCTCGTAGAATGTTGGACGAGTGGTACCCCACGGATGTTGACACCGGCCCTTTGCATTTGTCGAGATTGGGAGTTTTTGAAGCTGACAGCTGGCTTACCACGGCTATGCTAAATGACCATGAAGACAACCTTTTCCTCCAAAATAAAGGGGCGGCAAATGAACCGATCTATGTACAGCAGTCAGCTGCCTATCTATTGCGCGACGAGCCAAAAGCAGTAATCCGAAGCTTTTATAGTTTGATGGCAAGTGCATTTTCCAATGGCCAGTTTAGTCCGCTTGAGCATCGCTGGGCACATGGACAATATTACGGACCTCCCAGTACCGATGGTGCCTGGTTTGAACTATACCGTAAGATGTTGATTGATGAAATTGGAGATGAAACCCTTATGATCGGTCAGGCGATACCACGGGCATGGTTGGAAAATGGTAAAGAAATCAAGGTGAAAAATGCGCCCACCTATTTCGGGGAAATTTCATTTTCTATTCAAGGCGAATCCAACGAGCATGAAATCGTGGCAACTATTGAACTCTCGGATCGGGATCCACCAAAAGAATTATGGGTAAGATTGCGTCATCCTGATGAAAAACCCATTCGTTCTGTAATGGTGAATGGTCGACCATGGGACACTTTTGATGTAAAAAAGGAAACAATTAAAATTCCCGAACCGAACGAGAGTAAGTATATTATCTCTGTGAGCTATTGATCAGCTGGCTTCTTCGCAGATTTTAACGTCTAGGCAACATAAACGACGGTGCTAAATATTGAATTGAGACTGCTGGTAGATAGAATTGGCAGCTTTTGGAAAAGTGGATGTGCAGTTTAGCTTACATTTCCTTAGCAGTCCAAATAATATAAAGTCCATCCAAATCAGTAAATCTTAAGGTGGTTGGAATAACCATTTCCCCGCTTGGTTTCATTAGTACGTTGGACTGGGTATAATCCAGAGAAACCGATGGGTATTACTAAAACTTCATGTTTTTAAAAGTCGATACTTTAAGAATCGATCCTCAAGTTAAGATCAGAGTGTAACTCTCGCAGGAGAACTAGAGGACACTAATTTTTAAAAATATATTGGTGATGAAGTCTATAGGTACATGAAAACTTATTTTGGTAAATGAAAAAATCAAGAAGAGTGAATCGCCACATCAGACTTCTAAAGTGTTTCACGGTAAGCTTTGCTGGTCTCTTAGTGAAAACTTCAGCATATCGCCAGTTGATATTCATTGGATAAATCAATTAACAAATATGAAAATCGTAATCAGCACATTTGGTTCATTAGGTGATTTATACCCGTACCTCGAAATGGGATCTTTGCTATCAGCAGCTGGTTATGAAGTGACAATTGCTATCTCTAAGGTGCTTCGTGAAAGAGTTGAAACATCATATCCAGTAAACTACCTCATATTCTAAGACTAATCCTTGAAGCAGAAAGACCGAGAGTTTTTTTAGTGGGGTTGCTTCAGTGGAAACCATTCTGCGAAATGCTTGGCTATTTTATGATAACCTCTCAAACAAAAGACTTTATTAAACAGTAGCTGATTTCAATGGTGCTCATGAATGCTTGGCATTTCACACATTGTAACCACCATCTTTTAATCTATATTCACCATTCAAAGCATCCACTAAATCTGTAAGCAACGGTATAATCAGAGACACTTTAGCTCTTCGCCAGACTTTTAAAGGTAATTTTGACCGAAAACGGGGGCTAAAAAAAATTGTAGGTAAAAATCAGTTCTAAAACAAAGATCTAAAAAATGAAAGCAATGTTAAAATCAGGTTTAATTTTTCTGGCAGCAACTATCTTTTTGACAAGTTGTGCGAGTACAACCCTTATTCAAAGTAATCCATCTGGTGCTCAAGTTTATATTGACAGTCAGAATAAAGGAGTGACACCATATAACTACAGTGACACGAAAATTGTGGGCTCATCTACAGCTATTACCTTGAAAAAGGAAGGTCATCAAGACTTAAATGTGATGCTAATACGTAATGAACGTGCTGACGTTGGAGCTATAATTGGAGGTTTCTTAGTTCTTGTTCCTTTTCTTTGGACAATGCAGTACAATCCGACTCATAATTATGAATTAATTCCCGGATCAAACCAAAATACGGAGGAAGCAAATGGAACAACTCAAAATTCTAACTCGACCAATGAATTGGTTAAATTGAAAAATCTACTTGATCAAGGAGCAATCACAACTGACGACTTCACCATCTTAAAGGTAAAAATTCTGAATAGTGAATATGAATACAGCAATAGCGTCGCTGACCAGCTTATCAAATTGAAAGGACTTTTGGATTCCAATTTGCTAACGAACGAAGAATATAACTCTCAAAAGAATAAATTAGTGAATGGAAAATAAAGACTCATCCACATTAACTTTTTTCTTTGCCTGAGCAGTATGAACAATAAAACCCTTCCTGATTGTATTCTTTGTGATGGACAGCGTGTAATCCCAGACTGACCAAAGAAAAGGCGTTGGAATGAATGTGATTTTAATTACACCTTTGGTAAGCTTGTCGAACCAAGTCAATCACCGTAGTATCAGCTTACTTCACCATCTCCTCAATCACTTTTCCAGCCTTCGCATCAGGGTATTCCATTCCCAGCAACTGGAAAATGGTGCGGGCAATCATGGCAGAATGCCATTGACCTTGTGATTTCATTTCACCGGTAACTGGTGAATCGGGGCCGATTGCAGCCATCCATATTTCTCCAGCTTTAGGTATAGAAGATCCGTGACCTCTCCAAGAAGTCTTGGTTATTCCACGACCGTGATCGGTAGTGATGATCATCGTAGTCTTGTCCTTGTATTGAGGATCTGATTGTACAAAATCCCAGATTTCTTTGATGTAAGCATCCGTTTGCTTGGCAGACCAGATGTACTGATCGTAGTGATTTTCGTGTGCCCAGTCATCGGTCTCTCCGTAGGAAATATAAAGTATTCTTGGCTTCTTATTTTTCAAAGCTGCCATCGCATAGTTTTGGGTGAATACATCCAGTCTCACGCCACCCCATGGACCACGGATTTCGGATTGCATTTTGTTTGTCAGGATTTCTTCAGGAGAAAGATCAGCGCCCTCAGCGATATCAAAACCTGCATTTACTGGCACTCCGCTGCGTTCTTCATTCACAATGTAAGGAAACACATCCCATGAGCCGAAAGCCATCACTTTGCCTTTGAACTCAGGTTTCTGGTTCAGATACTCCAGCAAAGTCACATTCGGATTGTTGGTTTTATCATTACTGGTGATGCGCTTGTCATCTGCAAACCCGCTCAACACTTCGTTGTAGCCAGGATAAGAAAACCACATCTTATTGCTGTTGTCCACCTTATTGCCATAGGCGCGATTTCCGTAGATCTGACCTTCTTTTGCAAGAGTATTCCAAAAGAACGGCATCAGCATTTCTCTTCGCTGAAGCGGGTCTTCGTTCCAAAAATCTTCCAAAAGTGATCCTGGCTCTTTGATCATCCCGGAATCATCCACCATCAAGGAATCAGCGCCTTTGAAGACTTCTTGCCATCGCATACCATCCAAGGTGATGAGTACCACATTTTCGGTTTTATAATCTTGGGCTTTAACTGTCCCAAAAACAAATAATAAGACAACTTTGAGTGCTAGATTTTTATAGTTCATCCTGTTTTTTGTGAAAATAATCAAAAACTCTTTTTCTATCCTTTTTTCGATTTAAATCAATCTGTATGTACGCTTTTCTGCCAGTACGCGAATTCTCTTTGGTCAATGGGTTGGAAGACCCGCCAAGGCGAGGCAGGCCACCGGAGTAAACCAGAATTCAATGTGAATTTGGATTTTCGATCCTATAAGTTTTCTACTGGCAAGATTCCGTATAATCATTTAAATCAATTACCGCATCAACCGGTCCACTGAATCCCACTTAAAAGGAAATGAATAGCATTCTAATTTCTCGACACTATTCCGCTCGTTTAATCTGATCGTTCGGTGATTACGCTCCCATTTACCCAGCCAGAAGCACTTTTCCTTACCAAAGTTAATCGCTTTCACTCACAATATTTCCCCTAAGCCCAAATCGATAAACTCTTCTGATAAATAGAGCGGAGCGATCTCCAAACTTTTGGGAATTAAAGGCCTGTTTGCTCTGGAGCTAAATTCACTTTAGAGTAGACAAAGATTTCACCTCAATTTACGACCATAGAAAGGTGTGAGTACACTTTTGATATTCCTTCCGAAACTGATCTGGCTAAAAAGCTTCGTTCAAATACGCACTCACATGTTCAGGTTTATTATTAGTATAAGCTTGAGTAAATGCTTTCGGAGTTATTTGAAGTAATCTCGGTAAATCTGAAACTCCAGATTCTAAAATATGATAACTTATGGTTATCTGGATTTTGAAAGGGTTTTCAAGGCTGCTATAATCTGGGTATTCGGAAATTCCCCTAAAATCGCGCGGTAGTTTCCTGAGGGATCGATGACTACAAAACTCCGGCAGGGATATGGGAATTTGAAAAAAGTCTGCTCGAATAATCCTTCCGGATCTGGATGCCAAGTCATAATGCCAGCATATTTTTCTAGCCCAGCAGGATTTTTATAAAGGTAAATAGGTCCATACCCTCCTTTAGAATCAATATTCTTTTGAAGCCATCCGTGATCTTTCTTATGAAATATTTTATTGGTGGCAGTTAAGCCCGTTGAATTACATTCATCTTTTCCAGAATAAAAAATCACTACGATCGGCTTCCCTAATTTTTGCACTTCCTCCAGTTCAAGAGCGGTATAAAATAAAGTAGGATTATCCACTTGCCCAAAAGGCATTCGGTATACCAATACCTGTTCATCACTATCTTTTCCGGGAACTCCAAAATATGGACCCTCCAAAATCTGCTTCTCATATTGCGCCCTTGTGATGATTCCGCCCATCTCATTTCGATATACTTTTTGGGCAAAAGAAACTTGGACTCCAACAAGAAACTGAGTGAACAAAAATAGAATCAGGATACGCTTCATGGTTCCAAAAGTAATAAACCAAGGCGAACCAAACAGGTAAATCGATCTAAGTTGAAAAGATAAGCTCCTAATGCTTGAAGTCAATTTCATTAATCAAAGCTTCCTACTTCATTCGCAGAACGATGGCTTGTATTTGGCCATAAAAAAGCCGGCTCTATCAAACCGGCTCTTCGTTTTTTAATCAGGAAGCTCATATCGAAGTGTCCCAACTAAGACGCCATCCGTCCCAGGCATATAGGGTGATTCGACAAGATATACCTTGCCTCCATCTGCCTTGACTTTGACTGCAGCCTCATCTACGAGGCAATGGTTATCTTTTTCCTTTTTGTCAGAAAAATGGATTTGGTGGGTGTCTGCGTCATACTTTCCCCAAATATGTTCATGTTCATTATTGATCATCAGCGTTTCCACTCCACCTGTCATGGCTGCCTTGAGCAGTTTCTTTCGATCATTTCCAATAGCCAGGTTGTGAGCCTCTTTGTTGCTGAAGTTTTCATTTCTTTTGATCCTTTCCTGTAGAAGTAAAGGCTCTGCGATATCCCAGGATTTTTGGTGAAGTTCCTCCATATCGTTCTCCGTGAATGCTCCGATCACTTGTCCATCCATTAGGTGGTTGTATTTACTGGCTTTCCTGAAAAGTGGCCCCAAGTATTCCACTCCTGCAATGTAAAGCGGTAGCGGATTCTGGTAA
Organism: Algoriphagus antarcticus; assembly: GCF_002150685.1. Lineage (GTDB taxonomy): Bacteria > Bacteroidota > Bacteroidia > Cytophagales > Cyclobacteriaceae > Algoriphagus > Algoriphagus antarcticus. The sequence goes on along the minus strand of NZ_MSSW01000072.1, from coordinate 44,480 downwards.
AGAATGGGCTCCAACATATTGGTCATCCTATGGAAATAATTTTGAATGGTTACTTTCTTCTCTTCGTCGGATCCTGCCCCATGACCATGATACATGGCTTGGCCTGACCCGACATTTCCCTGACCTTGAAGGCTTTGCTGATTCTCATCCTGCTCTTCTTCTTCGGTAAAAGAAAGCGCTACTTCTTCCGAATCAAGCTCGATTTCCTGAATGATATTACGGGTGACGCCATAGAGTCTGATTTGCTCAAGGTTGAGCAATAGCAGGTAATAGTGACCATTGTCATTCAGCTCAGGAATCAGTGGCAACAAATAGGGCTTGTGACTGATAAAGCAAATGCTTTCATCGACATGAACGGGAAGCTGTAAAACTTCCATTTCTCCATCGTGAAGGAAGCAAGCCAGCATGTCGGAATTAAATTTCCAGAAGTCCAAATCATCCAAAAGTGACTTAGCTGGGGAAAGTATTTTGTCAATATCACGATCCTGCATATTGTATTCTTCCCGTAGGTCTTTTTCCGCCTTAGACAGCTGATTCTTCAGGTGTGTCTTGTCAGCTTGGTAGCCGTCGGTGCTGATTCTTGAAACGGGCGTATATATCGATATGAAAGGCTCTCCTCTTTTTTGGGAAAGTTCCAGAAACTGCTTTTGATCAAATATTTTCATAAATTAAAAATTTAGGTTTTAAGAATGTATATGAACTAATAATGATATAATAGATGCAAAAATCTTACCTAGCACGAATTTTTCTTCTATTCATTAAAACATACACTATGAACTACACAGAAAATTATAGAGGAATCAAGATCGATGTTCAAACCCACCACGTGGATGTGAGCGATGATGTACAGCAGGAAATCAGAAACAACATCGATAAGATTACGCGCCATACCAATGACATCAATTTCATAGATGTTTACTTCAAATCCGAAGGAACAGGAAGCACCATGGTCAGTATAGTCGGCATGCGCGTGGCAATACCCGGTTCAGACACATTCGCAGACGACAAAGGAGAAAATTGGATTCCGTTGCTCAAATCCGTGACTGAAAAAATCATCGCACAGTTGAAGAAAACCAATGATTAGCTTCGGAAATACTGTTTAAAACCAACTGAAAGCTAACTCATTACTTTTAAGGAATAATTCTATAACGGGTTAATTGATTAGTCCCAATTTTAAATCGAGCGAGATTATTTACAAATTGTCTTAAAGCGGCATTCATAAATCAAAAAATGTTGGCTTCGATTAACCTTCTAATATGAATTCTTTAGACGCTATTTCACCTGTTGATTCCGGAAATTTAAAGGTCTGATTAAATCAAATTAAATCCACCCATCACCAATATTTGGTTAGCTTTTGGAAGCTCGGAATCCATGTGAATCTCAATTTTTCCATTCCCAATTTCCCTTGTTCGAACTTCTATTTTCCCTAAAGAAAAACGGTTTTGAGTTTCACGTGAATTGCCAAAACTTAAATGGTCCCTTCAGACTCGACTACCACAGATTGAGGTAAAGAGACCCCCTTTTTGGATTTTTCCTTCTACAAACAACGAATAGAAAAAAGGCACTGTATTTAAGGATGAATTTCAAGTTATAAGGATTAAAAACTAGTTCTGAAGGTTTAGAATGGATTTAACGAAATTCCTTTTTAATGTCAATTTGATTTTGTTCGAACTTATTGAATCATTTCCCCCCTTCGGCTGATACCACACCAACCATACTATCAGCCGTCCCATAATACAGCAACCATTTGCCTTCGAAATAGACCAAGCCTTCCAAAAATGTCGTTCCCTCTGGGTATTGACCAGACTTCTCAAATTGCAAAGTCGGCTGGATAAAAGGAGTTTCTACTCTATCTAAAAGCTTCCAAGGTTCAGTAGCAGAAAAAAGGGCCTGCCCGCCTGTGTAAACGCGATTCCCCAAGTTTTTAACTCCTACTTGCTGAGAGTTTCCGGCATTATAAAGAACAACGATCCCATCTTTAGTCAAAACTGGGGGAGGACCTGCTTCTACCAACCAAGAATCAAAATATCCCGGTCGTGGACTAAGAACAGGCACTCGATTTCCCTCATGATTTTCCACTGGCTGCCAATGAATCAAATCTTCTGAAGTTGCCAGCCAAATGTGTGGTACTCCATAATACATCCAATATTTCCCATCGATTTTAGCCGCTGTTAACTTTCCCTCTTTCAGTTCTGTGACGATTGCACCAGATTTTGATTCTGTGTTGTGGTATTTCCCATCCTTCCAATCTTTGAATATCGGCCCATGTTTTTCCCAATTTCGGAGATCTTTTGAAGTGGCAACGGCAAGTCTTGGAACATCCCGATTCCATTGAGTATAGGTCAGGACATAAAGGCCATCCTCGGTTTCTACAATTCGAGGGTCTTCCGTACCGCCAGTCCACTCAAACTCTTTTTGATTATCATCTTTTGGATAAAAAATCGGTTCACTATCTCGCTCAAAAGAAAAACCGTTTGATGATGTAGCCAAACCTATTCTAGAGGTATGACCACCTATTTCCTTTTCTCCCAGTTTTTCCTCCGCACGATAGAGTACATACACTTCACCGTCTCTAGCGATAGCAGCAGGATTAAAAGTAGCCATGGACTCCCAAGCGACAGTTCTGCCACTCATTGGATCTGCAAAAGTGGTTGTGCCCTGCGGAGCAATTATGGGCATTGCCGCTTCTGGTCTTAGGAATGGTCCGAGCATCCAGGATTTTTCCTGAGCTTGAAGAGACAAAAAAGAAAATAAAAGGAGGATGAATGAAATCGACTTCTTCATTTGGGTTGTGTTTATGACCTTCAAGTTAGACTCTTGAAAGCTGGGAAAAAAGTAAATTGAAGTCCCAAGCCTAAAGATTCAAAACCTCGACCTTATGCCATCTCAGTTTCTCTCCTACTTTTGGTTCCAGTATGAAGGTTATTTCTCATGCTTGTTCCGACAGATCAAGGTCAGTTAATCGGAAGAGCGGTCGCTATTGCGCAAGCCAAAAATCATAGGAGTTTGGAAAATTTCCCGAGAATCTCACCCGTGTGAAGCGCTTTGTCTGATCTTCTGATCTGCTGACGAAATTCAAAAATATTCCTCACGGTGAGGTAAAAAAAGAGGTGTTCAAATTGGTTGCTGTGCCGTCAGGAACAGCGCCAAAATATTGCACCGCCACCGTTCGTGTCCCACGAAAGGTTTAAGCCAAAAACTTGCGCCCTCTGCGAGTTCTTCGTGGTCTCGGCGGTTAAAAAAACAATGGGCGAGACTACAAAATATGCTACTTCCCCACTTAAAATCCCACAAATTAGACGTAAACAAATTAAAAGAATAAGATTAGAAATTATTTAGGAGAGCGTTGACCAAATTTAAATTTATGGCAAGTGAAAAAGGCAAAATAATTGGCTCGATAATAATTATGACTGGAGTCGTTTTCGCCATAATTGGTTTGGCAACTGATAGGATGGGCTTTTATGCTTTCATAGGAATGATATTATTATTTGTTGGTAGATTTTTTAACGAATATTTTTAAGTTGGAATAACTAAAAATATGAAATATGCACTACAACTAGTTGTTAGTTTCTTCCTCCCGCTGTTCGAGGTTACAAACCTCGAACAGCTAGAATAGTGATTGTGATCGGCTGTTAGAAACTACCTCATAATGCTTCACTGTTTTGTCAAAAGACACCATCATATGTTGTGCTTCTTCGGGAACCATAGCAATAGAGATGTCCTCACCAGCAAATGCTTTAATAGAGTTTAAATCTTCCCAAAGTGTCATAATCATAAACTCTAAGCCACTTTCTGTATTTCTCTTTAAAATACTGGCCTCAATAAAGCCAGGTAGCACCCTTGCTTCTGTAAAGACTACTTTATTTAAGAAGTTGACGTACTGGTCGCTCGACTCTTCTTTTAAAATGCAGGTCCACTGTCTTGAGATCATATTTATTGCTTTATCCCCGGAACATCTTTTGGTGCGTAATCTTGCCACCAAAATTGCTGCATTTTCTTCTGCTGAGGATGAACTTCATCCAAGGTATTCCCTTCGTATAAGCGACCATTCATCATCACATGGCTGATGTCTTTGGAGTTCCTAATGTTATCCAATGGATTGCTATTTAGGATGACCAAGTCTCCAAGTTTCCCTACTTCCAGCGATCCTAAGTCTTGATCCAAACCAATTGCTTCGGCACCGATAATAGTCGCCACTCGTAGCGCGTCATACTCGGTCATGCCGCCAGACTGTACCGCCCAAAGCTCCCAGTGATAGCCCAAGCCTTGCAGCTGACCATGGCTACCAATACCTGCACGCCCGCCAGCTTCTATCAAGTCCTTGGCAAAAGTAGCTTGCTCTACATGCACATACTCATCTTCCATGAACCAGCCTGCATCACGTCTTCTGGTTCTGGAATCCAAGTTCCAATGTGGCATAAAGTGAGTCAACTTTGGATCCGCATGTGGATTTTCAGTCGCATAAAAATAGTTCTCTGTCCAAGGTCCGCCATAGGCTACCAAAAGCGTAGGGGTGTAAACCGTTCTCGAAAAGGCCACCATGTCAATCACATCTTTGAATAGCGGAAAAATAGGAAAGGAATGCTCATGACCGGGATAACCGTCAATCACTTGGGTCAGGTTATTCTTGAAATCAAGCCCACCCTCTGTGGTAGGCATAATATTTTGCTCGCGAGCTGCCTGAATGATCCACTGTCTCTGTTGACGGTTTCCTGCGCCATACATTTTGATAGTTTTGGTATTGTAATAGGAACTGTATCGCGTCATTACTTTACGCGCATGGTCTAAACTGCTGACGTTTTCACTCCCGAAAATACCTGGGCCTGTAGAGTAAATTCTAGGGCCGATAAGTTTGCCGGCATCTACCAAGTCACCATAAGTCAATACATCAGTAGTTGCGGTCTGTGGATCACGTGTGGTGGTTACACCAAAAGCCAGGTTGGTCAAATAAGGCCAAAACTCCCCACGGTGTAAGTTCACCGGATGACGGAAGTGGGAGTGTGTATCTACAAAACCCGGCAAAATCGTTTTGCCAGTTGCGTCAATGATTTTCACTCGATTACCCACTTGGATGTTATTACCAATTTCTTTGATCCGGTTGTTCTCGATCAGAATATCAGTGCCTTCCAGCACCTCATTATTCTTCATGGTCAGCAAACGTGCATTTTTAAGGAGTATAGTTCCTTGCGGAATATCACGGGATGCTTTTACTTCGATTCTACGTTCCGTTGGTTCGTATTCTTTCGGGATGTCGTCCTTTTCTCCTTTCTTTTCAGCGCCTTCTTCCGGATCATCACTTTCCACTTTGTCGGCTTCTTTCTTCGCTTTTGCATCAGCGGCTTTTTGCACTTCGAAAGCTTTGGCATCGCTGAGGTTAAAAGCGACATGCGCATTTCCTACAGCCCAGTGCACTACGTTATTGTCCCAGCCCCAAGCAGGGAACTGCCCACCGATATCTGTTAGTTTCCGAGAGGGAAAGGCTGCATTTTTTGCATCAGCTACAGAAATGGTTGGAGCTTTATCACTCACTTGAGGTACTGTAACCACAAACAAATCCATGCCGATAGCCGCTAGTGCTTGATCACCTTCTCTAGCCATTTTTATCCAATCCGCTTTTGGCGGATCGGAAGAACCAGGGGTGGCTTTTCCAGTTACCTGAATATGTGCTTTCTCATCTGTACCATCCCAACGGATGGAGACTAAACCTCCCCTACCCGATAAATAGATTCGATCCGAGTTCTTGGTAAAATGTGGATTGGATCTGCCATCCGTGTAAGAGATAAAGTTGTTGCCAGAACCATCAGCCGAAAGCCAAATAAGGTCACTTGTACCTCTAAAAGCAGTGCGTTGGAGCGCATTTCTGAAGTCTTCAGCTTGTCCTTTGATCAGCACGATTCTGCTGCCATCATTATTCCAAACAGGGCTTTGAAAGACACCATCTGCTTTGTTGAGTTGGGTTAGGTTGCTGCCATTAGGTCTTACTTTATACACTTTGCCACCTTCAGCTTGCCAAGTGACAAACGCGAGCCATTGACCACCGGGAGACCAAGCAGGCTCGGCCTGCGTTTCATCTAAGTCCAACAGCTTCTTTGGGGTACCATTCGGCAAGTCCATCAGGTATAATTCGTTCAATGCTGTAAAAGCCAATTGCTTTCCGTCAGGCGATGGCGCTACATCTCTGATTTGTGTAATGGTGAATTGTGCATCATCAGAAATAGGATAGTCAAAATCAAGTTCTGGCCCCAGTGCGATGCTACTCTTTACATTAAAAGGTATTTCTGTCGCCTTTTTGCTGGCTACATCGATTTGGTGAATTTTGCCTCCATAAGTGATTACAATGCTTTTGTCATCCGGTGTCCAAGAAAATCCCGGAAGTACATCTCTTGAAGCTCTCGATTCTTGATCGTCATGCTGGATCGGATAGGCCAACCAACTCTCATCTCCTGTGGCGAGATCCCGTAGAATTAATCCGGTATGGGTATCATGTCGTGTGGCATATACCAACCATTTGCCATCACTACTTGGTGTAGGACGAAATGCCGAACCGTATCGAGACGTTTGCGTGATCATTTCACCAGTCACGCGATCATAGGTTGAAATCTGGTATTGTGGCATTGGAGCGTTGTAGGTCCAAGATCCGTTTCTTTCAGAAAACCAGACATATTGATCATCCTTGCTAAAGGCACCTTCGAGCATCCGTAGGGCATTTGGCTCTTTGACTAACGCTGTACCAGAACCTCCATCGACATGATAAAGCCATATTTTGTGTGCTCCATCACCCCCTTGACGGGATGCAATCATGTATTTTCCGTCAGGAGTCCACTCCGGACCTTGGTATCTATTGTCGTTGCCTTTCGTGATTTGCTTTTTCTCGTCGTCTGCAAGGTTGAGCGTCCAGATGTTTTCTCCTCCTGATTCATCTGAGATGAAAATGATTTCCGTACCATCAGGACTATACCGAGGCTGTGCATCAAACTGCATCCCGGTGGTGAGCTGAGTTGCAATGCCACCTGAGATAGGGATGCTGTAGATATCGCCCAAGAAGTCAAATACGATGGTCTTTCCATCAGGACTGACGTCCAAGGCTATCCAAGAACCTTCAGATAGCTCAAAATCAAAGGTTCTTCCGGGTTCGAGCGATAAGCCTTTGCTTTCTTTCTTTTCTGGCTTGGCAGGGTCATCTTGAGCCATTGCGTTAAAAGAGAAGGTCAAGGCCAGCGCAGCTAGGAGTATCTTTTTCATAATTGTTCGGTAGGTTATTTTAAAAAAGTCAATCTAAGACGATTATGCTTGAGGGCAAAAGAGTTTGGGATAAGAGGTGAGCGAGTGGTCGGTTTTAGCAAATGGTAATCAGCCAATGACACGAAATGATTTAGGATGTCATTTCGAGCAGCTTGGATAAGAATATAAAAGAGTAGTTGCATCCGACGACTGTACGGATTACACTTATTCATTAATTACACCTAGTCGCGGATTGCAAATCCCTGAATCAGGGTTCGAGGTTACAAACCTCGAACAGCTGGGCTGGAATAGCTGGATAAATTTTCAAAAAAAAACAGCTGGATTTTAGCAATAAATCATTGCTAATCCCCAGCTATTTTATAAATCAAACTACTTGACATTAAACCCCCAGCTATTTCGTTGGGCGGCTGATTTCTTTGTCCAGCTTATAGATGTAGCTCCATCTATTATCGAGAGATGAACGAAAAGCAGCTTGAAGTTCATCTTTTTTGGCTTTTCCTTCATTTTTTTCAACTGTCTCCCATACGCCTTCTTGCATGATATCCATCGCAGCAAAATCCTTGTATGGCAATACATAATGGTAATTAGGGCTTTCAGGACCAGCTGTTTGCCATTGATACCAATAGCCTGTGCTTTCTAGACCAGCTTTTTTGCGGATTCCTTCTACCTCTTTCACTACTTCCATCATCTTAGCAGCATTTGTAGCGTTGAGTTTGTAGAAATAAACCATAATGATTTCATCTGTACTTGGACTGGTTTTGCTGTTTTCCGGTAGGAGACGAGTCATATGGTTAGTAGCCTTTTCCACATGTGGATTGATCATGTTCATAGCAAGCATCCGACAATCTTCAGCTTTTTCATCGGTTTTGTCCATTTCTGCCCAATTGGGCATATCTGAGGCAAGCACATAGACGGTTCCTTCCCCTTGTTGTCGACTCCATAGTCTCCAAGTCCATTCCCCTTCGTTTTCGATGTAGCAAGCCTTCCACGCTTTGATACCCTCTCGGAACTGCATCTCATGTCCTGGCTTGACGGTAAATTCTGTGACTGACATCAATGGTCCCAAAGGTGCATTTTGACCATTTGCCAATGGTATAATTGTGCCTAAAAGGATAATTGCGAGAATATACTTTAGTAGCGTTTTCATTTTTTTATTATTTGGTTAAAAAGATTGACTGAGTTCAATTTTCACCAAATGCTAAAAAATAAAAAGCAAAGAGGGACGAAACCCTCAAATTAGTGTCCCAATTATCGATTATTCTTCTCGAAATATATTTTAAAATACAAAAAATTAGATTTTAAATACTTAAAGTTGTCAATGTTTCGCTGAAGAAGAGAATTTTATCCCTTTTTCTACTTTTTGTAGCCCTAATTCTCACTGATGGCGGGGTTGTACTTTTGAGAAATGGAATTACAAATCCCTTGATCTGACTTCGAGGTTACAAACCTCGAAGAGCTAGTTTTCACCCTGCGCACCGATGGAAGGTGCTCCAGAATGGCCTTACCTAATTCTACCAACCAGATGTGCTGGCGGACATTGGGTACGGTGGTTCTGATTCTTCATAAGCTTGGACTCGGGATTAAAAATCCATGGATCCAGCTGAAGAGCTGTACGGATTACGGTACAGCTAGCATTCTACACCTATACGGGGAATTATGATCCTCAAGTTAGGGAGAGTCTGCTACGCGAATTAAATTAGGGTAAGGCATGTTCGAAAAAATATAACATCCCTCTAAAAATGGGGTTGGAAGCTTATAAAAGTCCTTTACTAGCTACACCCTTTCTTATTTAACATTAGAATACCGGATCATAAAGTTTAAAATGAATTTGAAGGGTTTGATTTTTTTGTCAATCGGTTATTCTGGTATCGACTTTGAGCCTTTTTGCCAAAAAACCAGAAGCTTATGGAAACTGCTGTCATAGCTGCAATTATTGTGATTCTTGCTTTTTTACCGTTGATATATTTTACGAGAGGAAGCTCAGATATTCGGGTTAACGGAAAAAATCTGGTGATTCGGTACCCCCTGCGCAAAAAAGAAATCAATTTAGACACAGAACTCAAAAGCTGGAAATTGCAGGAGATCAATCGCCTATGGATTGGGAAAACCCATGCTATAAACCTGGAACTTCAAAGCGGCAAGTGGCATCACGTTGATTCACGATTCAACCGAGAAACCTTTAATTCTGTATATACCTTATTAACTGAAAATTTTGAGGAAAAGAGAAAGGTGGATCTCAGCTAGTCTTTTACTTTTTCTTCTCTACTCTTAGCTGATATATCAGAGCTAAAAGGAGTAATACAAGCAAAAAGCTGAAATGTCTGATCTCAGAGTTGAAAAATATCTGCTAAAACCTGAATCCTATCAGCTGGGGCTAGGTGTATTCCCGACAGCTGAAAACGAGCAATTGCACCTTTCATATTTTTAATTGGTTAAATACCGATTATTCTATCTAGAATGAAAATTCAATTTGATAGAAGGCGGAATTGTTCCCGATTATTGTCTCGCTCTACGCCTATTCAACACTCATGCGGAGTTACAAATCTCGAATAGCTAGATCTGCTCCAAGTCAAGGGTTTAGGCGTCTTGTGGGGACACTAGATTGGTAGACCAAAGTTTCACCGCCGGTGAAAGGAATGACATTTGTTTTTTATTTTGGCAGGATTGAGGTCAATCGAGAAAAGGAGGGTTCGCCAAAACGAATAATTGTTGATTTTCTTGGGATTGTAAATCCTTCGATCAAGGTTCGAGATTACAAATCTCGAACAGCTAAAATTGCTCCTAGTACAGGTTTTAACCATGGGTTTAGGCGTCCTGTAGGGACGCTATATTGGTAGCCCGGGGTTTCAACCCCGGGTAAAAGAAAGGCATTGGTTTTTTTGTTTTGGCAAGATTGAGGTCAATCGAGAAAAGGAGCGTTCGCCAAAACGAATAATTGTTGATTTTCTTGGAATTGCAATTCCCTAGATGATGGTTCGAGATTACAATTCTCGAACAGCTAAAATTGCTCCTAGTACAGGTTTTAACCATGGGTTTAGCGTCCTGTAGGGACGCTGGATTGGTAGCCCGGGGTTTCAACCCCGGGTAAAAGAAAGGCATTGGTTTTTTTGTTTTGGCAGGATTGAGGTCAATCGAGAAAAAGTGGTTTCGCCAAAACGAATAATTATTGATTGTATTGGAATTGCAAATCCCTAGATCAAGGTTCGAGATTACAATTCTCGAACAGCTAAAATTGCTCCTAGTACAGGTTTTAACCATGGGTTTAGCGTCCTGTAGGGACGCTAAATTGGTAGCCCGGGGTTTCAACCCCGGGCAAAAGAAAGGCATTGGTTTTTTGTTTTGGCAGGATTGAGCTCAATCGAGAAAAGGAGCGTTCGCCAAAACGAATAATTGTTGATTTTCTTGGAATTGCAATTCCCTAGATGATGGTTCGAGATTACAATTCTCGAACAGCTAAAATTGCTCCTAGTACAGGTTTTAACCATGGGTTTAGCGTCCTGTAGGGACGCTAAATTGGTAGACCAAAGTTTAACCGCCGGTGAAAGGAATGACATTTGTTTTTTGTTTTGGCAGGATTGAGGTCAATCGAGAAAAGGAGGGTTCGCCAAAACTATTAATTGTTGATCGTGTTTGGATTTCAAATCCCTAGATCAAGGTTCGCGATTACAAATCTTGAACAGCTAAAATTGCTCCTAGTACAGGTTTTAACCATGGGTTTAGCGTCCTGTAGGGACGCTGGATTGGTAGGGTAAAAGTATGACATTTTTTTTTGTTTTGGCAGGATTGAGGTCAATCGAGATAAAGTGGTTTCGCCAAAACTATTAATGGTTGATAGTTCTGGGGTTGCAAATCCCCAGATGATGGTTCGAGATTACAATTCTCGAACAGCTAAAATTGCTCCTAGTACAGGTTTTAACCATGGGTTTAGGCGTCCTGTAGGGACGCTAAATTGGTAGCCCTGGGTTTCAACCCCGGGTAAAAGAAAGGCATTGGTTTTTTTGTTTTGGCAGGATTGAGGTCAATCGAGAAAAGGAGCGTTCGCCAAAACGAATAATTGTTGATTTTCTTGGAATTGCAATTCCCTAGATCAAAAGCATACGATTTTGTGAAAACTCACCTTTTGGAAAAAATTCAAATATTTTACCAGTGGAAAATCTAATAAAACTTTGCGACAAGATTGAAAGCCTCAAATTATTAACCTCAGATGAAATTATTGGAACAGCATAAAAAAGCGATTGGTCAATTGAGAAAATAATTTTTATGTGTATCCGCTTTGTTACACGTAGCCAAATTTAAAACTGAATTGCTTCCTAAAATCCCTCCCGATATTCGGGACAGGCTCTTGCCCCCTTTGCGAAAGGGGGAATTTGATCCGATTTAGAATCAAGATTTAGCTTTTTTCCGGAACGTGCAACAAAGCGAACACTCATAAATTATAATTTGAAATATTTATAATCACCAAATATTACACATGCTTTGGATGGGGATTTTTTCATATCAGATTGGCTAAGGAATCGAAATACTGTGGAATTTCTTGGAATCTGGGAAACCGTAAACAATCCAAATTTCAATTCCCCCGAATTCGGGGTAATTGAACAAGATGCAGGAGTTAACAGATTTATAATGTCTGTAGGGCAATGGATCACAAGAACTCAAGCAAAAGGAATGATTGTAAAAGCTGGAAGATACGGAGGCACTTATGCTCATAAAGACATAGCCTTTCACTTTGCGATGTGGCTAAGTCCAGAATTTCAAATTTATCTAGTAAACGAATTTCAACGCCTCAAAGAAGATGAAAACAACCGTCTAAAACTGAACTGGGACTTCCAAAGATCGCTCTCCAAAGTCAATTATCACATCCACACCGATGCAATCAAGGAAAACCTAATCCCTGAGAAAATAAGCAGTAAGCAAAGCTCTATAATTTATGCCAGCGAAGCAGATGTTTTAAACATCGCACTCTTTGGTATCGCAGCTAAGCAATGGCTAGAAGATAACCCGAGTCTTAAAGGTAATGTAAGAGATTACGCTACTATCGAGCAACTTGTAGTTCTGTCAAATATGGAGAGTACCAATGCCTTACTGATCCACCAAGAAACCAACCAATCTGAACGTCTGATCCAGTTGAATCAGTTTGCTATCACGCAGATGAAATCACTGGTTCAACATAAAAAAGCCCTCAATCAACTTAAAAAATAACTTTTGGATCGATTGATTATCTTCACCCAAAGCAAAAGCGCTGGGACCAGCACGGATAGTAGCTTTGGCATTACGATGATCGAAGCTGGAATCAGCCGAGTGGTGACGGGGGATTTAAGGGAGTTGGCTAAAGTCGTCATTGCGAGTCTTGAAAATTCAGAAAATATACAAAAAGGAGATAACAGGGTTTGCCGTTTTAGCTGTGGTTTTCAGAATTAAATGCTGAAATATTTCAAATCTCAAAATATAATACACTCTGTCATTGGTAGGGAGGGACGACTGAAGCATTCTGTTAATGGTTGTCGGTTATTTGTTTTTGGTTTGAGAGATTTAAATTGAGGAATTGAAGATAAAATGTGTTCTAAGCTGGTGATATTCAAAACTAGATTAGAGCAAGAACCACATTAAAGTTCTTGGGGCGTTTTGAAAAACCTACAATCCAAATTTTAAAGTGGTCGAATTTGACCACTTAAAACTCAGGTAGGACTTCCATCTTTTGTTCATAGCGCATCCCAATGAGAAGAAGAAACAAATTCTGGGATTTGGATTGAGTTTTAGAAAGTTGCAGTCAAATTTTTAAGTGGAACACATACAAGACTTTTTATGGCAAAGACAAAAAAAATTGAGGTCAATGGAAGAGAAATAGCACTTTACTCAACCAATTCAGAAGATTTCATATCTCTTACAGATATGGCACGCTATCGTAAATCTGAACGTACAAATTATATTATTCAAAATTGGATGAGAACACGGAGTGCCATTGAATTCTGTGGACTTTGGGAGCAATTGAACAATCCAAATTTTAAAAGCATCGAATTCGATGCTTTTAAAAATCAATCAGGATCAAATAGTTTTGCCCTTACCCCACAAAAATGGATTGAAGCAACCAAGGCAATTGGAATCCAATCAAAGTCTGGGAGGTACGGAGGAACTTTTGCCCATAGAGATATTGCCTTTGAATTTGCATCTTGGATTAGTGCAGAGTTTAAATTTTACTTAATCAAAGAATTTCAACGCCTCAAAGAAGATGAAATCGAGCAAGATGCAAGTATCAGGCTGAGCAATGAATATTTTGCGTGCGAGATTCCATGTGGCAATTAAAACAATTATATACACATGAAAACAACGGTCTAAAACTGAACTGGGACTTCCAGAGAACGCTTGCCAAAGTCAACTACCACATCCACACCGATGCAATCAAGGAAAACCTAATCCCAGAAAAAGTAAGTGCGAAACAGAGCTCAATCATCTATGCCACTGAAGCAGAGTTTTGAATAGGACGCTATTTGGGATGACAGCTAAACAGTGGCGGGAAGCCAACCCAAGTCTGAAAGGAAATGTAAGAGATTATGCTACTATCGAGCAATTGGTAGTTTTATCAAATAGGTAAAAGTACCAATGCCCTACTGATCCATCAAGAAATCAACCAATCTGAACGATTGATCCAGTTGAATCAGTTGGCGATTACGCAGATGAAATCGCTGGTTCAGCATAAAAAAGCGATTAGTCAGCTGAATAAGTGACTTTTTGAATCGATTGATTATCTTCGCCCAAAGCAAAAGCGCTAGGATCAGTGCGAAATTAGCTTTGGCATTACGATGATCGGACCCGGAATCAGCCGAGTGGTGACGGAGGATTTGAGGGAGTTGGCTTAGCTGCATTGCGATCTGTGGTGTTGAGTATTTGTGTTAAGGAGTAGATTGATAAGTAGTGTTAAGATGATAGCGAAATCGAAATACTTTAGAGCTCTTATATTAGGACAGATGATTCCTCCTGAATTTAAACTCGTCTCGTTTTAATTTAATCATTCCAGCTATGCCAAAGAATCAGAAAATAACTGTAAAAGGATCTGAGATTTCTGTTTTTGCGCAGAATGAAATCGACTTTATTAGTCTTACAGATAAGTCTGGAGGTTTTAAGGAAGGGAGCAGTTTGATTGGAAAATGGATTACAAATAAAAATACCCTTGAGTATTTGGGAACTTGGGAAAAAATAAACAATCCAAATTTCAATTACCCCGAATTCGGGGTAATTGAACAAGATGCAGGAGTTAACAGATTTATAATGTCTGTAGGGCAATGGATCACAAGAACTCAAGCAAAAGGAATGATTGTAAAAGCTGGAAGATACGGAGGCACTTATGCTCATAAAGACATAGCCTTCCACTTTGCGATGTGGCTAAGTCCAGAATTTCAAATTTATCTAGTAAACGAATTTCAACGCCTCAAAGAAGATGAAAACAGTCGTCTAAAACTCAATTGGGACTTCCAAAGAACGCTCTCCAATGTCAACTACCACATCCACACTGATGCCATCAAGGAAAATCTGATCCCAGAAAAAGTAAGCCTATGATTTTAAGATTGTTTCTTTCTTACTAGATCTATAAAATCTTCTAAACACATTAACTCTTTCTGCTGATCCAAAGAATAAGTTGGTGAAATTGATTTAGGGATTACCAATTGCACCGATTGAATACGCATTTCATCAGTTTGGTTCTTACTTATTGCTGGTTCAAGTGTTATCAAGTGTTTTGGGTTTATTCGATCGGCTTCAGGAATTATTTGTCTCCAGCGATCCTTTGCAGTAGTTTTAAGTCCCAACATTGTTAGTTTATTAATTTGGAAACCACTGTCAAAATATTCAACTGCTCCTGGAAAAAGAAAATCAGGTTTATTATTTCGCTCGGTTTTCACTCCTCTAGCATAGGTGATTTTATTAAAATCAAATATCACGGCCATATGATTTTCAAAAGCATACCCTGCTCTAGCTTTTCTTTTATTCTGAATACTTAAAGAAAAGCTAATAAAATCGTCTACATCCAAACCATCTTTCCCAAAACCAGTTCTTAATTTTTCCTGAACTGAACGCTTCTCAAAAGTTCTAAACAATTTTTCTTCCCACATCATCCAAGAAATTAAAGTCTCATCAGGGGCATCAATTGCTGAAACTTTATCCTTTAAGGTGTTCCTTGCGTATTCGCTGAAAATAAATGTTGAAGGAAGTTTTTGGCCAAACTTTGCTAACATATCTTCGAGATAATCTGGTTCTTCCTCATCAATCTCTAATCCTAATGATGAAACAATTACTTTTCCAGAATACCCTAAATCAGATTTTTCTTCAAAATACTCTTTAATTACAAACCGACTTTCAGATTCTTCCAAACCAAACAACCATAACAATTGACTCTCATGAGTTGATCCTTTTGGACAAATAATTACAAGCAATTTATCATTTGTGGTTTTGGCAATAATCAACAAATCGCCTTCCTGAGCCAGTTGCATTGCAATATTTGTTTTATAATAAATTCGGAATTCTGCTGATCTTTTTGGGTTATTAACCCTTGAATCATACCAAGTTAAAAAACCTGACTCAGATATCTCTTCAGCTTCTTCATCAGTCAAATACAAAAAATCCGTATCAAAGGTTATTCTTTCAGAACCAAAAACATTCCTGAAGCCAACCACGCCATTAAACTCATGTTGATTAGATTTATTAGGATCGGCTTCAACTGCGCTTAACCTTTTAGCTCCGGCTACGACGAAGAATTTAGACAGAGGATTTGACATGTTTTTTTTCTTCAAATTTTAAAGTTTTAAATATTGATATCCCAACCTCTTTCATTAGAGGCATTACTACAGAATTACCAAACTGCTTATATGCTTGTGTGTCTGAAACTGGGATTATAAAATTTTCTGGATAGCCCTGCAATCTTGCACATTCCCTTGGTGTGAGTCTTCTTGGATTTTTCCCTTCTTGAGGAATTAGTATTTCGGAACCATCTTTATAATATCTTGCACTTAACGTCCTAGAAATGCCGTCGAAATTGACTAAACCAAATCCAAATCCATTACCAGCTGCTTTGTGTTTCGCTGCATATCTCTGAAGATAGTCCCATAATTTATCACTTAAAGTATATTTTTCGTCTACCACCTTTTCAAGAATATCTTCTACAACCATTGGAGGAAATTGAGGCATCTTAGGGAATATAAACTCTTCTTTTCCTTTGAAATGATCCCTATCAAAACCTACCATAATAATCCGCTCTCTATGTTGGGGAACAAAATATTTTCCATCCAAAACCATAGGGTAAAAAGTATATCTCAATTCATCTATTGCATTAGAAATCACCCGAAAAGTGTTACCCATATCATGAGAAACAAGATTTTTTACATTTTCTAGAAGAAAAGCTTTAGGTCTCTTTTTCTGAATAATTCTAACAATGTCAAAAAATAGAGTTCCTTGGGTTTCATCTAAAAACCCATGAGTTCTTCCAAGCGAATTTTTTTTCGACACACCTGCAATTGAAAAAGGTTGACATGGAAATCCTCCTACCAAAATATCATGATCTGGAATGTCAGATTCATTGATCTTAGTTATATCTCCGAATGGAACCTCTCCAAAATTGGCCTCATAAGTTTTTTGAGCATAGTGGTTCCATTCACTTGTGAATACACATTTTCCGCCAATCTCTTGGAATCCTAATCTAAACCCTCCAATACCCGCAAAAAGATCGATAAATGTAAACTTCGGTTTTTGGGGTGCCGGAAAGGGAATATCCCATTCTAAAGGAATCTTAGTTTGATAAATGGGTTCTTCAACTCCATCAACGAACGATTCTAAGTAATCAAGTGCAGCATTTTTGTAGTATCCTCTTTGTTCTTCTGTAATAGAGTGTAAAAAATGGGTCAGGTTTGCTAATTCAGTTTGCTCAGGTTTTTTTACTTCGATCTTAAGCTTCTTTTTTAGCTCAGAGTACTTTATAGACATTTTGTGATCTTTTGAGAATGCTATTCCAGATATTATTTTTCTGGACATTCCAAATGTAAAAAAATGTAGACTATAGTCGACATGGAATTCCAATGTCATTCTTAGAAATTCTAAAAAATCTTATTTGAAAAAATCAAAAACCATGTTAATACAAACCCACAACTTCCCCTTCACTTCAAAATCCCAGAACCTCAAGACAATCCAGCCTTTGGATTTATAGAAATTGTTGACTTCTAGATCTCGTTCCATATTCCGTTCGATTTTGGCAATCCAGAATTCTCGATTGGATTTGATGGCTTGCTTTCGGTTTTCCCAGTCGTAGCCATGCCAAAAGGCACCATCCACAAATATAACCAGCTTGTATTTTTTTAGACTGATATCAGGTTTTCCGAATAGCGGTTTTTTAGGTGTTTTGTATCGAACCCCTAATTCCCACAATGCTTTTTTAAGGAGTTTTTCCGGCTTTGTCCCTTTGGATTTAATCTGAGACATGTTGTAAGACCTTTGCTCAGTGGTATAGAATCCATTTTCCTCTGAAAATTGAGCAACGGCTACTTTGGGTCTTATGTATGGTTTATTAGGCTTCAAAGAATTGTTTGATTTCAATATCCAAGGCTTGGGCAAGTTTTGAGATTACTTCCAAAGAGACGTTTCGTTTTCCCTGCTCGATAGCGGAAATATAAGGTCGATTTAATTCGGAGAGTTCCGCCAGCTTTTCCTGAGACATTTTTCTGTCCTTTCTTAATTGATTCAATCGCTTTCCGAATTCCTTTTTGATATCCATTCAGATTTATTTTTGAAATAAATTGTTTACAATAGTGAACAATTTGATTTTTTTAATTACCTTAAGATAGTCGGATTTGTCAACCATCTTAACAAACATACCATGTATAAAAGCTATTTGCCTGAAACGCTACCGGAAAATTGGGTGATCAGTGAACTCGACGAGATATACGGTTATCTGGAATTTTTGGGGTGTGATGAAGAATTCTTGGTATCCGTGATGAAGCACGAATACGATAATCCAGCTAAGCCATATTTCCTTAGTCTAAGCCAAACAAAGGGAATTCTTGAACGCTATGAATTTGAAAAGTTAAACTGGACCGAATGGTTCGAAACTCTTGAAGGAGCCGTGGATTCAGCTATTCAACTTATGGAATGGATAAATCAGAATCGTAAAAATTTCCTTCCATTGACGCTGGAGGTTCTGGTTTCTTTAGGCTCTGCGGATCAACTCAGCCAACTTGAAAAGTATTTTGAAGGCAATTTGGATACTCACGAATATCAAGGTGATCGATTGGTATTTCATAAAGTAAGTCTGCTTCAGAATGCCCCCTCCTATGCAGAATCAGCAATTCAAACGATTTGCCACTACGCCAAATGCTACAACATACCGATCGAAGAGATAACCGGAGGTTTGCTTACCAATGAAAAATACCAGCTGATAGCCGACTTAAGACCTGAACTTATCAATCGCTTAAATTCAACTGTTTATGAAAAGTATTGAAAAGAAAATAAGCACTCCGACCAAAGTCGGACAGATCGTCAAATTCCACACTCCCTATCCTGATGAAAATCCCAATCAGCTTTATGTTTTGTTGGAGATCTTCGAGTATGATGAAAGTTTAAAGCCGAAGGCTGACATAAAGGCTCTAAATACTGGATTGAGTTTCCCCCCAATTAGTACTGTCTTATTGGAAGATTTGGAACTAGCCGAAGTGGAAACAACTGACCTGATTGGATTTAGAGCCTCCATAAAAAAAGACAATCATTCAATAGTCTCAGGAAAAGTGATTGAGGTAGTACAACCAAAACAGATGGTAGACCTCTCAAAAATCGGAGATCGAGTGGAAACTAACGTAAGCGTGACTATTCAGGATACTTCGGGAAATGCCCACGATGGGTTTCTTACGGTAATTTTCTAATGTTTTATCTGTAACCAAAAAATGCTAAACTCAATCCAAACCCTTTCAGACGTCGAGACTTTTTTCATATATCTAATTCACGAGGAAAGCCTCAATTTTCATCCCGACGAGGATTTCAAAAGCTACATCAATGTGGAAACTCGTCTTCCCTCCTACAGTCCCGAAGAAGCCGAATTACGAAATAAGCTAATGGAGGCCTGCTTTGAGATTTGCGAAAAGGAAGGCGTTGAAATCTATGATATAGGTCTTCCATTCTTACTTGATAGATTAAAATAACATTCAACACTAAATCCTAAAATCATGGAAAATGTAACCATCACAGTTTTGATCAAAAACAACAAGTTTATGGGTCTTTTGGGTCCTAAAACCAGCTTCCCAAATTCTATTTGGTGGGATAGAGAAATTCAAGTGGATGTACCCAAAATCGACTGGGATTCGGAAAAAGTTACCATCACTACGATTCGGCAGTATTTACGAACTTAGAAAAGGAATCGGTGATTAAAAATTTTGGCTTTCAAGATTTAGAAGACTTTCCTGCTCTGATCCAACTTTAGGCTTTTTAAGACTATGTTTGAATTCCCGGATTTTAGACCTTTAGCTTCACTGTAGCTAATCAATGCTGCCAACAGTATTTCAAATCAAATGAGCGTGAAACCTATGTTTGTCAAAGAATTGGTAAAGTCCACTCTTTCCATAGGTAGCATGGCACTACTCATTATTATTTCTCATTCTTCCTCTTTTCTTGCTTTACTTTCACAATTCTCCTTCTAAAAATTAAAAAGGCAATAATGATAACAACGGGTATGACCACAAAAATGACCACGTTGCTGGTCTCTGAAAAATCAATTGGGCCTGTTGGTTTTGGTATACCTCGTGGCACTTGGGAATATGATATGCATGGGATCAGGAGGAATGCAAAAAGAAAAATCGAAGCCGTGGAAATATATCTTTTGAAGTTGTTCATCGTGATTGATTTTTGGTTTTTATTTTTTTACAAAAAATTGTAGTGAATATTAAATTTGGGTTGGAAGCTGAATTGGAGATAATATACACAAAATCTGGCCCTACAATGATATTTAGGTAAGTGCAAGTGAGGGTTGTATTTGTTTGAAGATTTTCAAGAATCATTATATCTGCTCAATAGGCCTTTCAGTGTCTGTTAAGACCTATATGAAGCGAGGATATGATTGATGTTCTAGCTTAACCTTGGTTTGTGCCTTCACCGAACGACTTCTTGTTTTTATTAGAAAGAAATTGCTAAAAATGGGGAGATTTTGCCTACTGTCATAGGCGCGTACTAACTGTGGTGGTTGACTGAATTAAAAAAATATGTCGCAACTGGACCATTCCTTTCTGTCCACATACCCTTTCTGGAAATGAGGTGATATGCAGGAGAATGGAAACTACATTTTATATATTCTGATTATACGAAATTATGCCAGTAGCATTATTCTCTTTGATTTAAAGGATGGAAGACCGAAGTACACTAAATCTTAGAGTGGAGCATTCTTAATAATGCTTTTGTATTGTTACTGGCAGAGAAGCGGATATGTATATTGTGTGTAACCGTGATCTTACACATACCCAATTTAATTACGGTTTTCAAATGAAAAAATCCCCCTAGCCCCCCATTGAAAAAAGAGGGATTAGCCGAACTTGAACCTCAACCATTGATTTCAAGACCATAGGTGCAACATTACGAACAGTCATATTATAATTGAGAAGCTTATCCGTAATCTCCTTATTTATCTAAATTCCTTTAGTTAGGTTTCTTTCTTCCTTTTGCCTTGATGCAAAAGGACCAAAAGGTCAAGTCGTGCAAAAGCTATCATCCGCAAGGCCAACGCCTACCCCGCTGCCATCGCGCCCTAAACACAAATAAGTTTACTAATTGAAGAACTATCCTGATTAACAGATTTACTAATGCCAGATGTAAAAATCAGAGCTGAAGTTAAATTAGAATAAGTGTTGAGGTTTAGGCTTAAAGAAAACAACAGAAAGGTCGATAATGCCCTTAAACCAGCTTTCCTAATTCTATCTGGTGAGATAGAAAAATTCAGGAAGTTGTACCCAAAATCGATTGGGACATGGAAAAAGACACCATCAGTAAGATTACGAACCGAGAATTTTTCTTGAAATTGATTTAGAGAAATTGTGGTTTACTCCCAAGCCTTCGGGTAAATCCATAAACCTAAACCTCCACTCAGTAACCTTCCCCTCCGCCTTTACGCTGCCTCTCTTTCTAAAGCCAAATAGTGCGTAATCACTTGATTGGAATCGATCAGCGGGATAATGGTGATTTGACACTCATACGCCGAGCCGTTTTTCTTATAGTTGGTGATCGTTTCAGAAACCCGACCGCCACTGCTCAGCGTTTCGCGAATCCTGCCTTTTATCACTTCTGAGGTATTAGGTCCCTGTAGGAATGCTGGTTTCTTCCCGATAGCGTAATCAGGAGCATATCCAGTCATAGACTGAAATCCATCATTTACCCATAGGATAGTCTGCTCCAAATCGGTCAATACGAGCGTCTGATAACTGATTGACAGTTCTTTTACAAAATCTACTTCCCAATTATTCAAAACAGCTATGTCTTTGAGTACCTCAAGATCCGCAGACCTTTTGCTTAACACATTAAAAATTGGATTGGAAATATCCCAACTCATAAGTGGGCTACACCTACCCTTCAATTCAATTTTACTTCTCATAAAAACCTACTTCTTGGGACGAAACCCTCGTCTTATTATCCAATTGATTAAGTATAACATGTAAACTGATTATTTGTTAAAAGAAATAAAGCGTTAGCTGAAAATAATTTGTAGGAGTCTGTCACTTAAGGGAAAAGAATCATGTCACTCCTACTTACCATCTCAAAAAAACCTCAGGAGATGATCCTGAGGTCTCTGATTGGTTTGAAAATAGTTTGATTATCCACACTGCTGCAAGAAGCCTTATTTCTTTGTTCAAAAAGGTTGCCTGCCTTGAGGATAGCAAAGAAAGACCCCTGCCCGTCCAACAGGTGGGAACCACCGTTTAAGTACAGAATCCAACTTATCCCAGTTTATCCAATCCTATAAATTAACTCTGGAATCGGAGCTCTAGCTTCTCTTTGTTGGCTAGCCCCCCAAGGTAGATAAGTGCTGCCTCCTACTACCTATTAAAAATACTTTTGAAATCTACCGCATCCGTTCCTTCGAATAAAAACCAGAGGGATTTTTCCCCACCGATAAGGTCTTAACCAGCGAACCGTCTCTTTTGTAAATGCGGACTTCACCATTGCCTATACCACCTTTCGTGTCCGCGAGATAGAATTCTTCTCCTGAGACATCATAGCCTAGGCCATTGAGGTTAGTTCCTTCTATAAACTGGACTGAGGTTAGTGGGGATCGACCGTTAAAATTGACGATATGCACTTCATCCTTTTCGCCCGATACCCCCGAACTTGTGATCAGCGCAAATTCAAAACTACTGAGTACAGCAAAGCTCTTGGTGGCATTTGGCAGATCATAATCCCTATAAGAATCAATGACAAAGCTGGGATATAAGGTCGTAAGCAGTCCAATCACATCCTGATCAAATGTATAGAAGTTGGCTCCCAAGCCTGCCACGAAGACTCCTCCCACCATGGTAGTTGGAGACTGATCATAGGATAATCCAATATCTTCAGATCCTACATTGACAAACTGTAATTTGCCGGCCTTTTGACTGGCTACGACTAGGGTTAGATCCGTGGATAAGTGTATTTCAGGCAGCACCGCAACCGGGATCTTGCTCACCACCTGCCCACCATCTAGCCCATTGATGACTGCGACATAGGCTTGAGAGCTGGTGGAGTTTCCATTTTCTGGACCGAAATCCGCTATATATAGCTTCTCACCCTCCACTGCTACAGAGCTTGGCCGGTCCAAACCATCGGCTACAGTTCCCCGAGAGGTGAAGTCACTGGCATTGACGATTTCCACTTTGCCTGTACTGGATACGAGGTAGATTCGATCGCCTACCTGCAGGATATCGACCAGTATTCCATCAAATGGACGCCCATTTGCCGTTTCAAAAAGATTTGGGGTTAACACATCCAGGTCTGGGTTGTAGTGGAACACCTCCCCATCATTGGCTCCCACAGTTCCTTCGTTTAGGATTAATATTCCTTCTGAATAGTTACTTGGTGGCAATTCCGGAGCGGGATCTTCCCTACAGGAAAAAAGTAAGGCTGTAGATAGTAAAGCGAGGATTGAATTTTGAACTAATGCTTTCATAATAGTGGCGATGAAAAGGTTTGCGGAAAAAATATTAGATACCTGATAAGTTAAAAAATTTATGATTTAAATAGAAGTAAAATACGATAATCCACCACCCAGTAAATAACCTTACTTATTTGATTTTCAGTACCGTAGATGCCTATTGGCCGACAGGCGAGTGTGACCGAATAAGTCTATATTTATCCAGATGGCTCAGGAGAACACTTTTTGGTCCAAATGGGGACAGATGGAATAGATGGTAGAATAACGATTGCTTCTCTTTGCTACCAATGACCAAATCCCTATCCAATTGCAATTCAAAAAATATAATCAACTATTAGCTAGCTAATTCTTTCTCACCATTTCAATATGCTCAATCCCATCCTCATCATAGACCTCACCGTCAGAAACAAAACCCAAAGAGTCATAAAAACCCAGTGCATAAGTTTGAGCACCTATCCGAATGTCTCCAGACCCGAAAAGTTTCTGACAATATTCAATGGATAACTCCATCACTACTCTACCCAGTCCTTTTCCCCGCACGGAAGGTGAAGAGACTACTCTTCCAATGGACATTTCCTGATAGGACAAACCAGCAGGAACTAACCTACTATAGCCTACCAGTTGATCCTCTGAATACAAAAGCAGATGGTGACATTGCTGATCCTTATCGTCTTGATCCAGAAATACACAGTTCTGCTCCACCACGAATACCTCGCTTCTCAGCTTTAGCAAGTCATACAATTCGTTTACAGTGAGTTCGTGGAAAGCTTTGACGGTAGGTGTGTAATTCATTAAAAATGCGTTTGAAGATTAAGTTGATTTTATAGTGGGTTTAAAAATCAAATATTACTAGCATTTCTTGGTTGTCCAAATAGCATTATGAATTGTTGCATGATCGGAATACATAATACATCGGCCTGTGACTGCCTCCAAAATGCAGGTCCCAACAGACCTGAATATCCATCCAAATTAAAATCAATTGAGATCTACTCGTTTTGGCGGCATACCAATTCTCGATTGGCATCCCCTACGCCAAAACACTATGTTTTGATAATTCTTCATACCAGGTTCTGCTATTCGTGTAATTTCCTAGTCTAAACGCTGCTTATTTTCTAGCAAAGCCGCTTTCAATTTATCATAGGAAAGATCTTGCACGCTAGTGGAATTATCAATGGCTAGTGAAGCTGCGATGGCTGCCGATTGTCCTAGCACCATGAACACAGGCTCCATTCGAATAGACCCAAAAGCGATGTGAGAAGCGCTCAGGCATACAGGAACAAGCAAATTAGTAGCTTCTTCCTTCTTAGGCACTATTGATCGATAGCTAATAGGATAAGGTCCATCCACGTGTGCTTCTACATTTCCTTCATTTTGAACATAACCATTATGGTCCACATACCTCTGGATATGGTGTGAGTCCATACCATAGGCAGCTAATCCAACTGCATCTTCTACCACTTCAATCCCTTCACTATTACGCTGGGTCATCACAAAATCACTGACCATTCTTCTCGCTTCACGGATATAGAGTTGGTTTTGCCATCCGTCTTCACGCTCAAATTCATCCTTACTAGTACCCCACTGCGAGTATACCGCTCTGACTTTCTCCGGAATTCGAGGATGATTTGCAAGCGCCCACATTAATCCCTGCTGGTAGGTACGATGTGCTTCAACGATCTTTTCACGTTCATCATAACTAGCTTCTGGATAATCATGATTTTGCCCAATAAAATCAGTGGAAAAACCTAGCCTGTTATTCGTATCTGTTTTACGATTTGGCATAGAAGAATTGATCCAGGGCAATTGGGTTTCTCCTGCTTCATAATTCCTAAATAAAAGTTCATAGTTAATCTCCTTGTATTCTTCAGGCTTTTTAAAGGGAATTCTATTGTCTGGGTGATCTGTAAGACACATTCGGAAGCAATATGCCTGAACTTTATTATCCCCAGAACCATCAATCCCTGGTCCTCCTTGAATAATGTATGGGAGTAGTCCACTGGAAGGATTTCCTTGTTCAATGTAAGGATCCACACCGGGGACAAAATTATGGTTTAAGGCATTGTGAGAAGGCTTATTTTTCAAGCTTACACTGTAATAATTTGCCTGCACACCATTCAGTGATTCCTTGTATTGAGCATTACTTTCTCTACCAACTGTGTAGCTAACGCCGGCAATAGCCATCAGGTCCCCCTCATAAGTAGCATCCATAAACATCTTGCCGGAAAAAGTTTTTCCACTTTCCATCGTAATGGATTGAATTTGACCACCTGATTTCTTGATTCCCTCATCAGATCGCAGTAGCCGTTCGCCATAAATGATTTGAACCTTCTCTCCTTTTAACATGTGATGATACACTTTCAAAGCTGCTGAAGGCTCAAAAGTCCACATCGCATCCTCCCCTTCTTTGGTTCTGGATTGGCCGCTATCAATATACTCGTCTCTTTTTTGCCAATTCCAATTGCCTGGCTGCTCATAATAAGCTTTGATCTGTTGGTAAAACTCCCTGGAAATCCCTCCAATCGCCTGCTTATTGCCAATATCAGTTTGGCCCAGTCCTCCGGTAGTGAGCCCCCCGATTCTATTCGACGGTTCAATAAGGATTACAGATTTATCCATTCGTGAAGCCTGAATAGCGGCAGCTACACCTGCTGAAGTTCCTCCATAAATGACTATGTCATAGGTTTGACTATATGCATTTGGAGAAAATATTCCAGTGATGAACAGGCTCAAGAGAAGTAATATATTTTTCATTTTATTCTTATTAATTAAAATTGGTACAGATTCCTATCTAAATGAAAAGCAAGTCTTGATTTGGGAGAATCACTGTTTTGACTTTCACTCGGTAGAAATATTGTGACTGGGTATAATCAAGAGGATTCTGAAATTTGACGTTTCTCTAGAATCCCTTTAATTTCAAACCCATATTACTACTAAAAGACCTTTATAAGAAATGAAAATTCTTTTAGTGCTGAAAAATATCATAGTAAGGCCTAACCATTTTTTGAAATTTCACTGCGCGGGCGAGGCAGTCTCTCTCGTTTTACCTATTTGGATTACTTCGTGCCTCAAAATGACGACTCCTAAAAACACCAAAGCAAAAACAAACCATTTTTTAGAACGTCACACCAGGACGTAGGACGAACAAATCAGTCTGGCCACTACTCCAATCAAATGTAGCAGGTCCAGTATTGGTTGCGATTTAAAAGTATTCTGCTATAAAATTAAAAAATCTCATCCTTTCAGGGTGAGATTTTTTTTTGACACTGGTCCTAAAGTATTTATTTTGTCTCTAGTTCTTTAACTTTTTGGTTGACTAATAACTCCCATTCTTTTTCAGTTCTTTTGACTAATACCTGCAATTCATAATCTCCAAGTGCTAATTTTTACATCGGGAGGTTGTTACATCCCATTTTCATTAATTACTCTTCAGCATCTTCTAAAGCTGCAATGTTGTTATCCGTATAGTATTTGTCACGATATGCTTGAAACTCCTCTTCCAAGGTAGACACTAGATTGAGATTGCTATCTACATTCTGCCACATTTCAGGTAATCTCTTCTCCAAAAGACCCACACCTAGATTGATGTTATCCGCCTCTATCTTGGATATTTTTTTCAAAACAGATAGCTGACTGTTCCTCAAATCTTCAAATTCCCTTAGAATTTTATCCATCATTTCTACTTTTTCTAATTTATCCATGGTTTGGTTTTTTATGTTTATAGATTCTATCAACGCATAGAATATACAATAGTTATTAGTTACAGCGAAATCCATCTAGCTGACTTGATGAAAACTAATAGTGCCAGTCTAAGCAAATTTCCCTCCTTATTGACCTGCGCTACTCCCTGAAAGGGAACTGATTTATTCAAATTCCACCATTCCGGAATCATTGCCTAAATTGAATCTCCCGTAAATTCACCTCTATGAAAAATCAACCCGAAGTATGGCTAAGAGGACCGATAGATGGCTTTCCTGCAGAATTACAAGCAGTGGTTCACGCGATTCTACAAGCTCAGGAAGAAATCCATCAATTAATGCAAGATTTCCCTTCAGATTTACTTTGGGAAAAACCTGCGGGAATGGCCAGCCCTGCTTTCCATCTACAGCATATAGTAGGAGTACTTGATCGTATGGGTGCTTACGCCAAAGCTGAATCATTAACCTCTATTCAATTTGACTATTTGAAAAAGGAAGGAATAGTAAATGAGGAGCTGAGCACAGAAGGTCTAGTGGATCGGTTAGATCATCAGATTGGTGAATTTTTGAATCTCATTTCCAAGATTGATCCAAGCACTCTTTTAGATTTCCGAGGCGTGGGCAGAGCTCAGTTGCCTTCTACCGTGGGAGGATTATTATTTCATGCGGCCGAGCATACCCAGCGACATTTCGGTCAGTTGCTGGTTACAGTGAGGGTTTTGCAGAAAGAATTGAATAGCTGAAAAAATTTACCACTCAAACTTTATCGAGGTTTTGTCGACAAAACTTTTGACCATTCCATCCTTTATCTCAATCGATATATTTTATACGCTATAAAAAGTGATCTAAATTTCTTTTTAAGGCATCACGATTAAATTGTGTGAAAATCTCTATTTAATTATACGCTTTTCTGACAGTTGTGTAATACAGCACATGGCCTCGGCTTAGATCGGCATGCCAACTAGTAGTTGCTCGGCCACCGGTTTAAGATTATGTCAAGTGGGAGGGAAAAAGTGCCGCTGCGCCGCACCATTTCCCTCCCCGTCAAGAACCACTATCTCCGGACACCGAGCAGTTCTACTGACCAAGTCGAAGTATGCCGAGGTGCTAATGAAATTTAATTTTGCTAGTGGCACGATTCCGCATAAAAATTATCTCTGTCAACTCTTTTGAATTATACACCTAGCATTCAGCTAGTTAATCTATTTTTTTCACATGCATCAGCATGAATTATCTCGTTTTTCCACATCTATGCTATAAAAACGCCTATAATTTGTAGCATTTCAAGTAAGCCATACGTTTGAGAAATAACTAAACCACAGCCATTTTGAACAAAACCATTTCTGTGGTTCTTCCCAATTTTAATGGAAAGAACCTCTTAGAAAGCTTTTTGCCATTCACCATCATGGCATTAAATCAGGCGAATTGTGCCTATGAAATAATCGTCGTGGATGATGTTTCTCAAGACAATTCCATACTCTTTTTGGAGGAGAATTACCCGGAAATTATACAGATTAAGAATACACAAAATAAGGGTTTTTCCTTTTCCTGTAATCAGGGAATTCTTGCAGCAAAAAATGAGTTGGTCTTATTGCTGAATTCAGATGTGAAGCTATCAGTCGATTATTTGGAAAAGTTGATCCCCTATTTTGATGACGTTGATACATTTGGGGTGATGGGTCAGATCTTGGATAAATCAGGAGAAAAAATAGAAGTCGCAGCCAAGGTGCCAAGATTCAAATGTTTAAAGTTAAAATCTGATAAGCAAGTACATCCCAAAAGTCTCTTTTCCTCTAAAATTCCCACCACATTCCTCTCTGGTGCCAATTGCCTGATAGACCGTGAAAAATTATTGGACTTGGAAGGATTTGATGAGATCTACTCACCCTTCTATACCGAAGATTTGGATCTCAGCATGAGAGCGTGGAAACTAGGCTGGAAATGCTACTATGAGCATCAGGCTACCTGTATCCATTTGGGTTCACATACCACTAAAAGCCATTTCCAAAAAACTAAAATCAAAGAGATTTATTTCAGAAACAGAATGCTGTTCCATGCTATTCATTTAAATCGCAAAGACATAAGGCGCTGGCAATTTCAACTCTTCTTCCTTGAGGTA
Organism: Algoriphagus antarcticus; assembly: GCF_002150685.1. Lineage (GTDB taxonomy): Bacteria > Bacteroidota > Bacteroidia > Cytophagales > Cyclobacteriaceae > Algoriphagus > Algoriphagus antarcticus. Next base: position 15,292 of record NZ_MSSW01000072.1, on the reverse strand, counting down.
ATTCCAAAATTACTTTTGGGACAATTCTGGATTTTGAGATCCTATATTGGACTTCTGGATCATAAACGTCAAATCCAAAAGTCGAGAAGAAAAATCAGGAAGCTGATGATGAGGAAAAGGGGAAAGAAAAGCATCGCCGATGTGACAAATGAAATTCATTTCCTGTTGGAAAACAAAGAGTTAAATATTTTATAAATCGACTATGCAGATCTATTGGCGATTACTTTCATTTGCGAAGCCCATCCAGAAATACGCAATTCCCTATGTGATATTAACAATTTTGGCAGTGGTATTCAACACGCTGAATCTTGCCTTACTTGCGCCCTTACTCAGTACCTTGTTTAAAGAGCAAAGCGCTGAAGTAATTAAGCCTGAATCCTGGATGGATATCATGGATTACTTCAACTATTACGTTTATCAGATTCAGAGCCAATGGGGAGCATATGAAGCTCTTAAATGGGTTTGTCTATTTATTTTTCTTTCTGTATTACTGAGCAACACCTTTCGATATGTATCTCAACGGGTCATGGAAAACCTCAGAATATATACCCTACTCAATCTTCGAAAATCAGTATTTAATCATGTGATGGATCTGCATGTGGGCTACTTCAATGAGCAAAGGAAAGGAAATATCATTGCCAAAATCACCTCTGATGTGCAAGTAGTCCAGTATTCTGTGACTAGTACACTTCAGGTGCTTTTTAAAGAACCGTTCCAGTTGATTGCGTATTTATTTATACTTTTTGCCATCTCTTACAAGCTGACCTTGTTTGCAATATTGGTGATTCCAGTTTCAGCTTTTGTGATTTCCAGAATTGTTAAAAAGTTAAAAGCTCAAGCCACCGAAGCCCAGGAAAGATTTGGTTTGATGGTGAGTTATCTGGATGAGGCTTTATCAGGAATCAAAATTATCAAAGCATTTAATGCCACCAATCGGATCAAAGACAAATTCCATGAAGAGAATGTGAAATTCTCCGAGCTTGGAAGAAAAATGTCATATAGACAGCAATTGGGATCTCCTGTATCCGAACTGCTGGGTGTGGTCATGGTTATCATCATCGTATTGTATGGAGGTTCGCTGGTGATCAGTAATCAATCCGAGCTTAGTGCTTCGGCTTTTATCACTTACATCGCCATTTTCTCTCAGATCATGCGTCCTGCAAAAGCCATTACCGAGTCATTTAGTACTATTCATTCTGGAATTGCAGCAGGTGAGCGAGTACTGGAATTAATTGATGAGAAAACCATGGTTCAGGATCAAAAGGACCCTTTCGTACTTAAAAAACTCGATAAAGGAATTGCGCTTCATGATGTGAGTTTTTCCTATGGTCACGAGAAAATCCTTAAGAATGTATCGATGGTCATCCCAAGAGGGTTTACAGTTGCTTTGGTAGGTCCATCTGGAGGAGGCAAATCCACCTTGATGGACCTGATTCCTAGATTTATTGATCCACAAGAAGGAAGTATTTTATTTGATGGCATTGATATCAAAGATGTGTCAAGTGACTCCTTGCGCTCCATGATCGGAATAGTGGACCAGGAATCAATCCTTTTCCATGATAGTATCGCTAATAATATAGCTTTTGGAAATCCCGCTGCGAGTGAGCAGCAAATTATGCAAGCGGCTAAGATTGCCAATGCCCACGAATTTATTTTACAAACGACAAAAGGTTATGAATCTAATATTGGGGATAGAGGAACCAAACTTTCCGGAGGTCAAAAGCAGCGACTTTGTATAGCACGAGCGGTACTGAAAAATCCTCCCATTCTATTATTGGATGAGGCCACTTCTGCTTTGGATACAGAATCAGAATTTTTGGTTCAGGATGCCTTGAATAAACTGATGCAAAACCGAACCACCCTAGTCATTGCCCATCGCTTGAGCACCATTCAAAATGCAGATTTGATTCTGGTCTTGGATAAGGGGAAAATCATTGAACAAGGGACTCACTTCGAGCTTTTGGTGCAAGAAGGGCTTTATAGCAAACTAATAGACAAACAGCAATTCTCTCAGGCATGAACACATCAAACCTACCTTTGATCTCCATTGCCATGTGTACCTACAATGGCGAAAATTATCTTCGAAAGCAATTGGATAGCTTGGTCAATCAATCCTATCCGGAGATTGAGATATCGATCTTTGACGATTGTTCCAGTGATCTCACAGTGTCAATCATACAAGAATATACAGCTCAATTCCCCCATATAAGACTGCATCAGAATAGTATCAATCTTGGATACCAAAAGAACTTTGAGGCCAATTTTCAGTCATGCATTGGAGAACTAATTGCTCCCTGTGATCAAGATGATATTTGGGCCTTGGATAAGGTGGAGAAGCTATATGAAATTCTGGATGTGCATATTCTAGTATATCATGATTCGGAACTGATAGACGAAAATGATCAAAGCATGAAATTGAGTATTGGAACCAGGCTCAATTTTGTGAGGGGAAAAAATCCAATAAGCTTTCTCTTTTTCAACTGTGTCTCAGGTCATAGTATGCTTTTCCGTAGAAAACTGCTTCAGCATATTTTCCCATTTCCAAAAAAAGGGTTTTATGACCATTGGATTGTTTTTGTGGCTTCGCATTATGGGAGCATAGATTTCACTACTCAATGTCTGGTCAAATACCGACAGCATCAGCAAAACCTGACAGATATTTTGGGAGCAAAACGAAAGGAAACAAAACTGCAGACCACTATTTCTAGAATTCAGAGGGAAAATGATTGGTTGGAAATCTGCGCGGAGTATGAAAACCAGCATCAGGGAAAAGGATTTACCAACGATCTATTTGCACAGGGCAAAAACCGGGATGCCAACTATTTCAATTTCCGATTTGGATATACGATATGGAAATATCAAGAAGAGTTACTCCACATTCCCAAGCAGAAACCGAAGAGAAGGTTGGGGTTTGCGATCAGACAAATCTGGGGCGTAAAGACTAAAACCATTTTTAAATAGGCCAATGAAAGTATCTATAATCATACCTAGCTATAACTACGCTTCCTACCTTCCTGAGTGCTTGGGTTCTATCATAGCACAGACTTGGCAGGACTGGGAAGTCTGGATTATAGATGATGGTTCTACGGATAAGACCAAGATGGTAGCCCAGAAGTTTCTCAATATGGATGCTCGGATAAAGTACCAGTTCCAAAAAAACAGAGGGCTATCCAATGCGAGAAACACAGGATTAAAACTTAGCAACGGAGATTTAATACAGTTTTTGGATGCTGATGATTTGATCAGTGAAGATAAGTTATCCTTGCAAGTTGCTCATATGGAGCAGAACCCTGACTTATCTATTTCTTACTGCCAGACTTGGTATTTCCAGCATGGCGATCCTGATCAGCTATATCACGATCTGGTCATGCAAAATAGCTCTAAACATCCTATTTTGGATGGAATGGGATTCGACATTCTTCAGGTCTTAGTAAAGGGAAATTTCACTGCTGTTTCTAGTCCTCTTATTCGAAGGTCTATTATTCAGGAAAACATAGCATTTCCAGAGTCTGTAGAGAATTCTGAAGATTGGTATTTCTGGCTGAAAGCTGCACTTAATGGATATCACTTTCAATACCTCGCTAATCCCCTTGCCGCTGCTAAAGTCCGTGTTCATGGAGATAGCATGAGCCAGCAAAAGTTACTCATGTACTACGGAGAGCTTACACTCCGAAATTGGCTCAAAAGCAAGTTGCAGGAGGTGAAACTTAATCCTAAGGAAAAAGCGCAGCTTTTAAGTTTGAATCAGGTTCAGGAAGAGAAATTATATGAACATACTATGCTAGTGGGGCCGCTTTGGGATGTAGGTCATTTGAAAAAAATGTATCAGCTTGGTGATTTCCTGAGATTCATCAAATACCATAAAAAAGCCCGAATTCATCAAGGGGCGAATCTTTAAACCAACTATAAGTCTATACCAACTACCATGAAAAACTATAGCCAAATTCCTTTTGTGTCAGTGATTATACCTTGTTTCAATCATGAGTCTTTTTTGGAAGATGCTGTGATTTCAGTTTTAAAATCTACCTACCAAGAATCCGAAATCATTATTATGGATGATGGTTCAAGTGATGGTTCATTCCTAAAAGCCAAAGAATTAGCCGAAGTATATCCAGATAGAATTAAGGTGTTTTCACAAGAAAATGCCGGACCTTCAGTAGCAAGAAATCATGCAATTGACCTAGCGAGAGGGAAATATATTTTGCCTTTGGATGCAGATGACAAAATTGGTAGAAAATACCTTGAGGAGGGAATTCGAATTTTGGAATCGGATAGAGAGATCAAGTTGGTGTATTGTGAAGCAGAAAAATTCGGATTAAAAACTGGACATTGGAAGCTCAGACCATTTTGTCCTGAATCTCTTGCCAAAGATAATATGATCTTCGTTTCAGCCATGTTTAGAAAAGAAGATTGGGCCGCTGCAGGTGGGTTTGACGAGCGCTTGAAATGGGGTTGGGAAGATTGGGAGTTTTGGATCAGTATGCTGAAAAATGGAGGCAAAGTTCAAAAGTTGTCTTGCATTGGTTTTTACTATAGAATCCATAGCATTTCGCGCCGTAAATCTGTAACAAAACAGACAAAGAAAATGACCCTTGATTTGCTTAACGAAAAACATGCAGTTTTTCTAAAAAAATATTTAGATGGTCCAATCAGAAACCCAAGAAGTTGGTCCAAGACAATCAATAGAGTTCTACCCTACTTTTCACTTTTATCCAATTACCGTTTGAGAGATAATATTCATTCTTTAATCTTTGATAAGAAGTGATAGTTGATTAGAAGTCAAAAAGGAAAAAAGTTAGTCGTACTAAACAAAAAACCGGAAGAAAATATCGCTTCCGGTTTAAACTCAATTTAAGATCAATTTTTTTCTACACGATTTCAGAGATTCGAAATTGGATCCATTACCTATCTATCGTGTTCCATGCTTTGAAGGATTTTTCATATCCAATTCCTAATCTGTATTCTTAAAAAAAACCAAATAACAAAGACTTTCAGGTTGCCTAAATTCTCAATCCAATTATTGAAGAGCACTTTGGGAACTGAAAGCTTTACTGCTTTTTTATAATGTGATTATACGGAATCTTGCCAGTAGAAAATCTATAGAATCGAAAATCCATAGGCACATTGAATTCTGGTTTACTCCGATCTTCGGTCATCGGTCTTCCAACCCATTGACCAAAGAGAATTCACTCACTGGCAGAAAAGCTTACATACAGATTTATGATTATTCTTTTCGTTCCAGGAGGTGTATTACTTCCAATTGACCTCGGCAAGCTCGGTCACCGGAGTTTTCTTTCTCCCTGTCACACTAGTCATAATTTGTTCCGGACATCGAGCAGTTGTGCTGAGCTAGTCGAAGTATGCCGAGGTGATTAGGAAATTAAATTTGGCTGGTGGCAGAATTCCCTATTCTCACAAACAGAATACATTTAAATTTTTAACCTCCATGCATCACGCCATTCTTAAACTACTATTCCCATGACCATCTCCACACTATTATTTTTTCGGTAACCCCATTCCGCAAAGAATACTATAATTTGTAAATCCTTCTACAAATAGAAGGTAATCTCGATAAACCTATTAATTTTCTCCTAATGCAGCAGATGCGTATTTCCCAAAAACTTCTTCTTTTCTATACTGTTTCACTGGCTATTTTTTCCAGTTGCACGCCTGAAAAGTCTCCCTTTGATGTATCACCTTCAGATTCCTTGGATCCAAAACGGATGGAAGCGCCCTACCCTGCCATCAGTATTCCCGAAGATGCAGACATGGAATCTCCTGTTTGGAAAGGTATAGATCTTACTCCTCATCCGCCAGTGGTTCCTGTCTCTGCCAATGAGCAATTGAAATCTTTTGTCCTGCAGCCAGGCTATAAGCTAGAACCGATTCTTTCCGAACCTCAGATCAGAGAACCTGCAGCCATCCAGTTTGACGGAAATGGGCGAATGTACGTCCTGGAACTAAGAACTTACATGCAGGACATCGATGCCAATGGAGAGTTGATGCCTACTTCCAGGATTTCAAGGTGGGAAGACACCGACAACGATGGCGTGTATGAAACGAGTGTGATTTTTTTGGATAGCCTGGTATTTCCTCGTTATGTGGTTCCCTTTGGAAAAAACACCATTTTATCCATGGAATCAAATGAGGACAATGTCTATAAATACACTGATACAGATAATGACGGGAAAGCTGACAAGAAAGAGCTCTTTGCCTCGGGACTGGGAAGGTCTGGCAACGTGGAGCATCAGACAAGTTTCCTGACTTGGACCATGGACAACTGGATGTACAGCACCTACAATTCCCGAAGAATCCGCTGGACGCCTGACGGCGTGATCCAAGAACCAACCGGAAACCCGTACGGTCAGTGGGGTGTGACTCAAGACAATTATGGACAGACATGGTTTCAGGACGGTGCTGGTGGCATACCGCAAAACTTTCAGTTCCCGTTAGTTTATGGCAATTTTGGTGTAAAAGAACAGCTCAAAGAAGGATTCAGAGAGCCTTTTAGCTTAGTAAAGCTAGCTGACTTCCAACCTGGAATGCGAGAGAGCAAACCTGACAATTCTCTGAACAATGTCACTGGTTCTGCTGGAAATGATGTTTTCCGAGGAGATAGACTTCCCAAAGAACTCCAAAATCAATACTTCTACGGAGAGCCTGTTGGTCGAATCGTCCGCCAAGTCAGCGTAGAAAAATCCGAAGGACTTTCATACATCCAAAATCCGTATAGAGAAGCCCAGTCTGAATTTATCCAATCTACGGATCCGCTTTTCCGGCCGGTGGATATCGCAACGGCACCCGATGGCACCATGTATATCGTGGATATGTATCGCGGGATTATTCAGCAGGGAAATTGGACTCAGGACGGCAGCTACCTGCGTACCAAAATCCAACAATATCAAATGGATGATATCGCAGGCAATGGCCGAATCTGGAGATTGACCTATGAGGGAATGGAAAGAAATACCGAGAAACCAAGAATGTATGAGGAGACTTCTGCGGAGCTCGTCCGTCATCTAAGCAATCCAAATGGCTGGTGGCGTGATCAGGCTCAGCAACTCATTATCTTAAATCAGGATAAATCTGTGGTGAAAGAGTTGGAAAAGCTGGTAAACACGTCGGAAAATGAACTGGCTAGAATACATGCGCTTTGGACTTTGGAAGGATTGAATTCTCTGAATCTTTCTATGGTCAGAAAGTTGATGAAAGATTCCAGTCCTCAGATGCGGATTCAAGCATTGAGAGCAAGCGAAAGTTTGTACAAGTATGGTGAGAAAAGCTTGGCAAAAGAGTACAGAGAAATGCTCAATGATTCCTCTAAAGATGTTGCGCTACAAGCTTTACTCAGTGCTTATGTGCTACATATTGACCAAGTGGAAGAGTTGATTAAATCCACGCTAAAAGAAAACAAAGCAGAGGGAACTCAAGTGGTTGGAACGCAGCTTTTGGAGCGCATGGCAAAAGCGAAAGAACTTGCAGCTACCCAGTTTGCTCCACAGGAATTAGCCTTGTTTACCAAAGGAAAAAGCATTTTTGATAGCTACTGTTCTACTTGTCATGGTGAAAAAGGTTTGGGCACTCCCGTTGGCGGAGGCGAGCTGATTGCCCCTGCATTCTCAGGTTCTCCACGACTGATGGGTCATCCGGAATATGCAGTAAAAACACTTCTGCATGGTATGACAGGGGCTATAGACGGGAAAGAATACGAAGGAGTAATGATAGCAATGGACAGCAATGACGATGAGTGGATTGCATCGGTTGTATCTTATATACGTAATGAGTTTGGAAATTCAGGAAGCTTCGTAAGTCCTGAATTCGTGGCTGAACTAAGAAAGGAAACGACAAGCAAAGAAAGTACCTATGATTTTGACGAACTTATCTCTGAAATTCCTAAAGCGATTACCATTCAGGATAATTGGAAAATCACTGCCAGCAGTACGGCTTTGCAGGGCGTAGGGTCTACGAAGGATCCTTCGTATGCTTTTAGCTTCAAAGGATGGAAAACAGAAACTGCCCAAGCGCCTGGAATGTGGTTCCAAGTAGAGCTTCCGAAAGAAAGAAACTTATCAGAAATACAGTTTAACTCTGGTGAAAAAGAGTTTCCTGAAAAATACAAAGTGTCACTTTCTACAGATGGAAAAAGCTGGAAAGAAGTTGCCAGTGGATCAGGCGAGAAAGGAATGAATACTATTCAGTGGAAATCTGGTGAAAATGCAAGATTCCTAAGAATTGAAGGCACTGAAAAAGGCGATGAACCTTGGGCTATGAAGCAGTTGACGCTTTATGCAAGGTAAGTTTATCTACTTGACCTAGTTCGAAAAAAGACGATGGGTTGATAGCTCATCGTTTTTTTTGTAACATATTTTACCACAGAGGGACACAAAGGTTTTCGCTGAGAAGGCAATTATCTCAGAATTCCGTGGGTTACATATTGAGCTTTTTTTCAGAGATATTAATGTAGAGTTTTCTGTCAGGCTGAGAAGATGCCATCCTTAGGACAAAAAGTCGAAGCCTTAAGTCGGTTGCTGTCATCTAGCTCATTAACTCATTTTCCATGGATTCTTGATATGTAACCCAAAGACTAAATGAAACCAGCATTTCCCGATAAATTCAGAAATCTAGAAGGAATAAATCAGGAGGTGGAATTCAGTCGACTGGCGCTTTCCAGGTTGTAAATACATCCTTTATAGAATTACCAATTCCCATCGTATCCCGATTGAGGATCGCAACCCCAAGAACTAAAATTCCAGCGGCAACATTTAACCCTTTTTGGATATCTTTTAAGGTCTTTATTGTACCCTTAATATCTTTTGTAATGGTATTAATTTTCCCCAAAGAATCCGCTACTTCGTCCATTACTAAAGTAGTCGAATACGCCAAAATATCCTCACCACATTTAATAACGGCGTATTGTGTATCACTGAGATCTTTTCTTTGTTCTGGTGTAAGTCTATCCCAGTTTGCAACCCTAAAGTCTGCTAATGCTATTGCCAAATTGTAAAAGTTGTCAGACAATTGATTTGCTTGGTCTGAAGTCAGATTTGCCATAGTTTTTAGTCATTAAGTTTGTTGAACTCAGAGATCAGCTCGTTCACATTGTTGGAGTAACTCAGCAGGAAGCCCGTGAGATCTTTTACTGAAAGTTTTTTGCGATTGTCATACAATACCTGATGCCCCTTTGCAATCTCATCTAAACTCTTCGATAAAACCTCCAATTCAATTTCCTTGCGCTGTATTGCTTCCAAGGCTTGATAATAGTCTGCAGCTGCTTTGACTTTTTCATACTCCGAAATCAAAGTACCATTCATCTTTATATCCACATAGAGGTTATAAAGGCGTTCTCGTTTAAACCTCAATTCACCTTTCAGATTTGTACCAATAATCACCCTAAACTTTTCTAATAGAACTTGAATAGGTTCGTTTGCCTGCTCGATGTAGGAGGTTATTTTCTTTCGTCTGTAAAAGTCAGTGGAAGCTCTCAGCAACGTATTGGAAAGGCTGGAAAATGCATTTACTGTTCGCTCCTCAATCTTCAGCGGCCCTAATTCGTCCGCACTTAACGCACTCACCACAGCATCGCTGCGGTAGTTGGTTAGCTCATTATTCGAAAGATTGTTTAGCCCTTCAAAATACCCTTCAATAGAATTGTAGATTACCTGAGTGACGCTGTCTGCTTCCTGATAAAGGGCACAGGAACAATCCTGAGTACGATTGATCTCATAATTTCGTATCGCTTCATCAGTGCATCTGTCTAGACAGTGTTTTACAAATGAGTAATCAATCCGCTCAAAATTCTTGACGCTCTCCGTGGATGCAGAAGAAAAATCACCAACTGTTTTCAGATTGACACAACTACAAAACACTATTGGAAGTGCTAAGAGAGTTACAATTAATGTCTTTTTAGGCTTGTATTTTTTCATTTGAAACCTTAATAAAAATGGTCATTTAGATTCACTTTGTAATCCATTTAAAAACTGATAGTGCCTTTAGGCTTAATAAGATACAAATAAGAATTAAAAATGTGCCTAAGAACAATTCTCAGCTACCACAAAAAAATCATAATGAGTATCCGCAGTCCAGCACGTCACCAAATTTAATACTGATTTGCTTCCTAAAATCCCTCCCGATATTCGGGACAGGCTCTTACCCCCTTTGAGAAAGGGGGAATTTGATCCGATTTAGAATCAAGATTTTGCTTTTTTCCGGAACGTGCAACAAAGCGAACACTCATGAAAAACATTATGGTTATCCGAAATCTTGCCAGTAGAAAATTTATAGGATCAAAAATTCAAAGACACCTTGAATTCTGGATTACTCCGGTCTTAGGTCATCGGTCTTCCAACCCATTGACCAAAGAGAATTCGCTTACTGGCAGAAAAGCGTACATACATAAAAAACATTTATGAATTGGTTCTTCAAAAACGGAGATAAAATCGGGCTGTATTTTTACCTGAAAGTCAAAAAACATGCAAAGGCTTTCAGACCCTTAAACCTAAACAATTGCGCACTCTGCGTAAAACGCCCTGCCCACCGTGGTTGATATACTTTGAAAAAAATCCAGTCCCGTATCTCGAATGAAAATGTCAGGACTGGATAAAAGGCTATCTTCCCTACTTTCTGTAATTCCCCTGTCTTTCCACCATCCAACCTGGGTATAGCATAGGAAGTGGACTTACCGCATCTATTTTGCTCAAATCAACTTCCGTCAAAAGGAGTTGAGTGGACTCGATATTAAGGTTCAGTTGCTCAAGGGTTTTCGCACCAATAATTGTACTGGTAATTCCTTTCTGCTGACGTACCCAAGCCAAAGCAACCTGCGCAATACTCGCATCATGATTTTTTGCCAAGTTCCCCATCACATCCACTAAGTCGTAAGCTTTTTCCTTATCAATAGGCGGGAAATCAAATTTGGCTCTTCTGGAATCGGCGTCCTCTCCTTCTCTGGTAAATTTTCCTGTCAAAAAGCCTCCTGCAAGCGGACTCCAAGGGAAAATCGCCAAATCGTGATCTTCAGCCATAGGCACCAACTCATGCTCAATATCTCGGCTCACTGCGGAATAATAATATTGCAAACCAATGAAATTGTGCCATCCCCTGTAGTGTGCAATTGCCTGAGCTTTGGCCACCATCCATGCTGGCCAATTACAAATAGCGATGTACCTGACTTTGCCAGATTCCACGATATCATTTAGCGAGCGGACTATCTCTTCCAGGGATGTCAAAGGATCAACTCCATGAACGTATAAAATATCCACATAATCCATTTGAAGTCTTTTCAAACTGGCTTCCACAGAATTGAAAACATTGTATCTGGAAAGTCCGGCGCTGTTTGGCTTGTCCTTCATCTTCGCCAAAAGCTTGGTCGCGATCACCACTTCATCTCGAGGCACAGACAAATCCAATAGTCCTTGGCCAAGCAACTGTTCAGATTGTCCAAAGGAATAAACATTTGCCGTATCAATAAAATTGATTCCTGATTCTATCACAGCACCTAGCATTTCATTCACTTCTTTTTGCTGAAGTTTGCCGATTTTAGCCCACATATCTTCTTCCTGCCCGCCAAAAGTCATAGTACCAAAGCATAGTTCGGAGACCATCAAGCCAGTCTTACCAATAGGATTGTACTTCATAATTAAAATAGGTTTACTAATGGTTATTGATTTGAGAGTAAAACTAAGGCTATTTAAAAACAGTTGTGCGAAGCCAGCATTATTTTACAAAAGGCCTTTAGATCGATCTCAATAGAAACATTTTTACTTTTAGCTCCTTACCTTTATGCTAAAATACCAAAAATGAATTTTAGACTTGCTCTCCTTTTCTGCTGACTTATCTCTCAAGTTACTTTTTCCAATACGCTGGAGACTGAGGTTTTAAATAGCTCACTTGTAATACCTCTTGGTGGAAATGCTTTTCAAACTCAGGGATCGAGGAAAGAGAAAATTGATACGGATGGAATTACGACTTGGGAAAATGCGGATTCAGAATTTTCAGTTTTTATAAAATCTGTTTCAGATGCAAGCATACTTCTGGAGCTATATATTTTTTCACAAGAAAGCAACAGCACAATCAGCATCGAGGTAAATGGCCAAAATCGTATCGTAAACCTTTCAGCGGGGAAATCAGGAATCGTAGCTGTGGGTGATCTGAAGCTAATAAAAGGCTACAATGAGATCAAATTGAGTGGGGTTGAGAAGTTTGGTGATGACTTTGCCAAAATCAAAAATATTCAAATTAATTCTGAAGGCGAATTGGTGCTAGATTTTGTCAAAGACAATATCGATAATCGCTATTATTGGGGACGAAGAGGGCCATCAGTTCACTTAAGTTATACCCTGCCAGAGGATAAAAACTTCAAGTGGTTCTATAATGAAGTGACAGTTCCCGAAGGATCTGATCCTATAGGCTCCTACTTTATGGCTAATGGTTTTGGAGAAGGATATTTTGGCATCCAAGTGAATTCGGACACTGAAAGAAGAATACTTTTCTCTGTTTGGAGTCCTTTTAAAACAGACAATCCAGGAGAAATTCCTGATGCGGAAAAAATTTTAGTGCTCAAAAAGGGTGAGGATGTGTACACAGGAGAATTTGGTAACGAAGGTTCGGGTGGCCAAAGCTTTCTTAAATATCCATGGAAAGCTGGCTCGACCTACAGCTTTCTCAATTCTGTGGCCCCAGACGGAAAGGGAAATACCATTTATACTGCCTATTTCTTGGATCCGGAAGTAGGAGAATGGACACTGATCGCAAGTTTTCTAAGACCAAAGACAAATACCTGGTATAAAAGACCTCATTCCTTTTTGGAAAACTTCGTTCCAGAATCAGGTTATATGGAACGCTCCGCCAACTATGGCAATCAATGGGCAGCTGATGCTAGTGGCAACTGGCATGAACTGACCAAAGCGAAATTTACTGGAGATGACATTGCAAAACGAGGCTACAGAAAAGACTTTGAAGGCGGAGAAGAAGCTGGGCAATTCTACCTGAGGAATGGTGGTTTTTTCAATGGAATTATTGAGCTGAATAGCATGCATCAGCGTAAATCAAATGGAGTCTCTCCGAATGTGAACTTCGATAAATTACCCTAATCACTCTATGTTTTCAACTAAGTAAATCTCGGTCACCTTTCACAATTTCAGTTTTACCCACATCTTATTTAACAATGAATTTAACACTTCAATCAGCCGAACTTACAGTTGAAATCAATCCAATAGGAATGGAGCTTAGCTCCATTAAGTCTAAATCCACAGGTCTTGAATATATTTGGCAGGGAGATCCAGCTGTTTGGAATAGTCAGGCTCCAGTTCTATTTCCTATAATTGGAGCTCTAAAAAATGGCTACTCTCTCATAAATGGCAACAAGTATGAAATGCCAAAACATGGATTGGTTCGTAATTCCCACAAGCCACGGCTCATTGAGCAAACAGATACTTCTCTTACCTTTCGATTGACTTGGGACGAAGAGTCTTTAAAAAACTATCCTTTCAAATTCCAATTGGATATGATTTTCACCCTTGTTGGCAAAACTCTAACGATAGAGCACCATGTTTCCAATTTGAGTGAAGAAACCATGCTCTATTCACTTGGAGGACATCCAGCGTTCAATTGTCCTTTGCGAGATGGTGAGGTTTATGAAGACTATTTACTAGAATTCGCGCAGAAAGAAACTGATTCCACCTGGATAGTGGAGGATACTGGGCTGATAGGATTGAATCAAAGATTAATGCTAGACAACACCGCTATTCTTCCGCTTCACACCCATTTGTTCGACAATGATGCGCTGATTTTCAAGCAACTTAAATCACGAGAAGTGACTTTTAAACATAAAGATCGAGGCGCGATACTTTCAGTCAATTTTGAGGATTTCGACTATCTTGGTATTTGGGCAAAACCGGGAGCTCCTTTCGTTTGTATTGAGCCTTGGCTGGGCATTGGAGATAGTTCTGATTCCAATCATCACTTCGAGGAGAAAGATGGAATTCTGAAACTAGAAGCTAAGGAAAGTGAGGCAAAAAAATATTCTATCACCATTTTAAAATAATAGAGTACTTATGTCTAAAGTAGAAAAGAGGCTGTCCCTAATCATGAGACAGCCTCTTTTCACTTTATACAAATTTCCCTATTTAGCCCATTCGATATAATCCCGATTGACCTGCCCGTCCATGATACTTTCATTGGAATAAATAATGATTCTATACTTGAAAGTAGCCGATTCACCTTTTGCCAGTTTGAAGTTAAGTTCATCCTTGCCATTACTAAGTGCTTTTTGACCCAATGGGTTGGCGGCAAATAATCCATAGCCACGTGCATGCCAGTAAGTTGGATAGCCGGGATTCGACGGAAAATCAAGGATAGCTACGGAGATATCCTCATTGTTGATCTTTCCGCTCAGACTAACCCAAGATCCTCTGGTACCCCAAACATCATTGCCCTCAACACCTTCACTGCTCTTGTACATTCCTGTGATTCCTTCATTATTCATCGTCGGCACATCAGTAGCTTTTCCTGAAGCATCTGTGAAGATCTCAGGTTTGTCGGATGGGTGCTCCAACTGTCTCGCCGTGCGAAGACCAAGCATTCCTTCCTTATTGTCAGTCAGCTTCACTTCACCATTTGGAGCTGTAAGCGTCGCAATTCTATCTATGGTTCTTTGATCGTCTTTTCCTCGGAAAATAAACGTAGTATTCTCCGTCAAAAGAACTTCCCCTGTGCTATTCATCCAATCCAAACTCACTTCCAATACACCTTCCTCATTTCCACTTTTTATTGACTTGATGGATTTGTGCACGATGTGACCGTAGTTTGTTTTGTCTTCGATCGCGGATGAATTGTTCCAAAAATCAAGACCATTTACATCACCATAGTTGAACCAAAGTCCCAAATGATGCGGATGATCAACCCGCTCTCCTGGTCTAGGCGTTACCGGCCAACCTCTTGTAATTGCCGTTTCATTTGCAGTATTGATTGGATATAGAACTGGCTTCTCTAGAGAATCTGGATAGATATAGGAAGTGAAAAACTTACCGTCTATGATCACATCCACTTTCTTCGCGGCATCATCGCGAACCAGTTCTATTCTATCTTTCATGTCCTCGGATTCTTGGTCAGTTTCAGTATTTTTTTCTGTACCTCCACAAGCAAAGCTCATTGCTGATAAAGCAACTACCGCTGTGTATTTAAAGAGTTTTTGTTTATGATTTGTCATTGGAAAATTTCTGAATTTAAGGTTAGTAGTTAGGTAATAAGATGATAGTAATTTAAATATTCTATATGTACGCTTTTCTGCCGGCAG
>NZ_MSSW01000071.1 GCF_002150685.1 Algoriphagus antarcticus | reverse complement strand
TAAAGATACTTATTAGAGAATTGGAAGGTTAGCTTTTGGTAAATAGATCTCTTTTTATAAACTAAAGCTGATTACTAGTTATAGGGCTTTGCAGTGGATTAGGAGCATAGAGCAATCTACGGTGTGACGGTGGATCGTGAGCCGAATCTTGTTCGGTTTGATTATTGAGTCATTTTCGTATTTTCAAATCTGTCAAATTATTCTTCCTGATGGAGTGGCAGATTATATCCAGGATAAGAAGCTGTATTAGTAGAGGTGATTTTAGTTTAAGTCCGCTAGAAAAATAAAGTAGGATGTGGAATATTCTTCAGATAAGTTAGACTTAAAAGCAGGAGATAGTTCATTGTAATTTTCTAGAATACTTTCTCCAGTTACACCAAAAGCTAATTGCTTGTCTTTTACTACCGACGGTGTATAAAGGGTGATGTTTGATAATAAATCATCATAGAAAGAAAGGTAGGTAGTGAAGGTGTTCTTGCTTTCACTCCAAATACCAATTTTTCTGTTTCCTTTTTCAATGAATTCAGCCATTATCAAGTCATTGGATAACGAAAAAATATCTCCAGAAAGATACGTGTATTTTTTTTGGCCAAAAAACTTCATCATATCCATGGCATTTTCGATTCGAAGGAATTCTCCGTCAGGGACTTTGCTTGATCCAAAATCTACAATAAATAGTGGCTTGAGCCTTTGTTCACTATAACTATATACTGTGTCGTTAAAATATTTCGTAAATAAAACTAGTCCTTTCCATATTGAAAATGGGGCGCTGGTTTCATATGAAAATTTATATTCTCGATCATCCAATGGGATAGCAACATAGTTTATAGTGTCTGTATAGGTGACGAAGTCCCAAGATAGATCATCATTTATCCAATTGGTAAACGCTAAATATTCGTTTTTATATGGAAATTGAAAGCTTGCTTTAACCAAGAGTGTTTCAGTATAATCCTCTTTTAGGTTTTCATCTAACCACGTCAGGTTAAGACCATTTTGAATAATTCCAATTTTATTATTTTTTAAAATTAGGTTTGTTATACTATTGCTGTTAATTCTGTCATCGACTCCAAATTGAATGGTGTTTAATATTGTTCCATTTTTATCAATCTGGTAAAGTGAGGTTGTAAAGTCTTGATCAAATAGATAGTAATATGAGTCTCCAATAAATACTCTAGGAGTGCCTGCAATAGGACTTTCAGATTTTATTTCCAAAAAATCCATCTTTTTGGAAATTGAGGACATCAAAAGTGGAGAATCTATATCTATAGGTATGAGTGATATAAGAGCTTCATCTTGGGGCTTTTGAGAACAGGCTAAAAACAAACATAAAAATACTAAAGTTAATAGTTGTTTCATAATTAGGTAGTGTTCATAAAGTTTGAAATAAGCTGGCCAGAAAATTCTAGGCCAGCTTTAACTATTACTCCCCAAAGGGATTTTCGTCACAGAAATACTGCATGTTAGCAAAGCATTCCCCAGCACCATCAGTTCTACACCGAATAACCTGTTCAACTGCACTACCTTCAGAACAATCAGTCCACTTAATTTTCCAAGGGTTCTCTTCAACTGCTTTTACTTCCGTAGTTGATGAAACCAAAAAAGCCAAAACTAGCAGCCCACTAAAAAGAGCGGATGCCATCATTTTATAAATCTTCATTTTATTTATTGTTTAAATGATCCATCTATTACAAGAGATGGCTTCTTGGATTCACTTAATCACTTAGGCCTACGGGAGTGCTTCAGTTGTAATTTAGTTACAAAATTATATTTACAAGGTAACTACTTTACAGTCGGTTCATTTAATGGGTGGGGGGGGGGTGAATAATTAGTTTGAACGGCAATTTTATGTTTTGAGTAAATTATAGACCCCAATCACTATTTGTATTAGGTACATTTTTTTAAAAGCAATCAAAAATTCAACAAAACCTTGCAATAAACTCCTCTTTTTCTTTTCTTGAATACCTACCCAAATTGCCTGACTTTTCAACTTCAAACCTGACCTTAATGAAATCGAGCCTGCTTGAGGCAGAAAGGCATGTAGTATCCGGCACACACCGGGATGTTCCGATGGCTATTGGGATTGGCATGCGAGATTCCATATGACAACTAAAAACCTATTATAAACAGATGAAAAAACATACCTACGGAAGTGGGGTGATCGGCAACTGTGCCTATATCGCTCATGTAGAACTAGACACCAATATCAGTTGGATGTGTCTTCCAAGATTCGATTCAGATTTTATTTTTGGAGGGATGCTGGATCGCGAGAAAGGCGGGGAATTCACCATACATCCTGAATCCACTGAGATTAAATCCTCCCAAGTCTATCTCGAAAATACCAATGTACTCAAGACTACCGTCAAATCGGGAGAAGACACTTATTCGGTAACGGATTTTGCCCCACGTTTCAAAAACTTTGATCGCTACTACAAGCCACTGATGCTGATACGTAAGATTGAGGCAGTATCTGGTTCTCCTAAAATCAAAATCATCTGCAAACCTCGGGCAGATCGAGGCTCTCGGGCTTTGACGGCGAGTATGGGTTCAAACCATATTAGTTTTGCTGGAATAGACCAAGAACTGCGACTCTCAACTAATGCTCCACTCAGCTATGTAATGGATGGAAAAGCGTTCCTTTTGACAAAGCCGGTGTATTTGGTGTTGACATTTGGACGTCCGCTCGAAGCTCCTATTGAGACTACTTCTGATCAGTTTCTCCAGGCGACCACGAGTTATTGGCAGGAATGGGTAAAGTCCACGAGTATCTACAATTTTCACCAGAAATTGGTGCTTCGTTCTGCATTGATTCTCAAGATCCACCAATACGAAGATACAGGAGCAATCATAGCGGCATCTACGACCAGCCTTCCAGAGTCTCCCGGATCCACACGAAACTGGGATTACCGCTACTGCTGGATACGTGATAGCTACTATACCTTGACCTGTTTCAATAGTCTAGGGCACTTTGAGGAGTTGGAGAAATACTTTGAGTTTATTCACAACCTAAAGCCAGGTCCGGATGGGCGCTATCAGCCTCTTTATTCGATCACCGGCGGTTCGCTTTTGACAGAAGAAATCTCCGAACTCGCAGGATATCTGGGTAACAAACCAGTCCGCTTTGGTAATCAGGCATATACTCATATTCAAAATGATCTCTATGGTCAGGTATTGGTTTCTTTATTGCCAATTTATTCTGATCAGCGTTTTACCGAAGAGGAGAGAAGTTCCTCCAAGCCTATGGTCATGAATTTGCTGAATAAGATCGAATCCACGATGAATGAGAAAGATGCAGGGCTGTGGGAATTTAGAAATCTGGCTCAGCAGCATTGCTATACATTTTTATTCCACTGGGCTGGAGCTTGTGCTGCCGCAAAAATCGGCATTCGAATGAAGGATGATAACATGTATCAAAAAGCGATTGTACTACGGGACATGGCAGTTGTAAAAATCGAAGAATGTTATCTACCCGATCGAAAAGCCTACGCTCAGGCATTGGGATCTACCTATATGGACGCTTCAACGCTTCAGTTGATTACGATGGGGTATTTTGGGGATGATCTGGAGCGTGCAAACGATCATCTCAAGGCTTTGGAAGATGAGCTTTTGGCTAAAGATTATCTCTTCTACCGTTACAAGCATATGGATGATTTTGGTGTGCCAGAGACTACTTTCTTGATCTGTGCATTTTGGTATATCGAAGCCTTGGCATGCGTGGGAAGATTGGATGAGGCTGTAGAAGGCTTTGAGACGCTGGTGAAATACTGCAATCATTTGCAGCTTTTCTCAGAAGATGTGGATCAGAAGACAGGAAGTCAATGGGGGAATTTCCCGCAGGCCTACTCTCATGTAGGACTGATGAATGCCGCTTTCCGTATCGGAAGGAAGCTGGATCGACCGAATTTCTTGTGATTCGTTTTCTACCGCGGTGAGCGCGGCGGGTTACGCAGAGGCAACAACTTACTGTTATCTTTCTTCTCCAGAAGCTGGACTTACTTAAACCTTAGAGGTGTCACCCTAAGCGAAGTCGAAGGGTCTCCTCGAAGGTTTTTTTGGTTTTTAACCACGAAGAGCGCAGAATTTTATGCAGCGGCCACAACATAGTGTTAACTTTCTTCTCAAGAAGCTGAACCTACTTAAACCTTTGAGCTGTCACCCTAAGCGAAGTCGGAGGGTCTCCTCGAAGGTTTTTTTGGTTTTTAACCACGATGATCGCAGAGTTTTACGCAGAGGGCACAACAAAGTGTTATCTTCCTTTTCCAAAACTGGATTTACTTTAACCTTTGAGGTGTCACCCTAAGCGAAGTCGAAGGGTCTCCTCGAAGGTTTTTTTAATTTGCAACTACGAAGAGCGTAGAGTTTTACCCAGAGGCCACAACTTACTGTTATCTTTCTTATCAAGAAGCTGAACTTGATTAAGAAATAAAAACCTTTGAGGAGGTTTCTCAAAAGTCCCTTCTTCAAAATGACACAGCAAGGGTTTAGGTGGAGTACTTAATTGAGAGTTATGGATTTAGGCGGAGTTCAGGGCTGAAAGCTTAAAATACCTTACCCAAGTTCGGTAGGGCTGGGTATTTTAAGTTACGTTTAATTGTAAAGCTATGAAAGAGCGAAATATAGCTACCAATTCTTGTTAGGAATTTTCAATTCATCTTTTTAAGATAGATTATAGGAAATAGTACAATACTTGTAGCTTCAACTTCTGATTAATTATTTCCGCACATGAGTTTCCATAGATTTTTCTCTGCTCTTCTACTTATCGGTATTTCAATAGCGTTTGCTTCCTGTTCCAAGAACATCTACAAGGACAATAATAAAGCACATAAAAAGGCAGTCAAAGAAGCCACTGCCTTCATCCGGGAAATTCCTAAGACCAAGGCTGAACTCGATTACGATACCCTTAGCATCACCGATGAGTGGGTGGGGACTACGAATTTTAGCATCAGAAAACCTAACTATGTCATCATTCATCATACAGCTCAGGATTCCCTGAAGCAGACGATCATTACATTCACTGTTAGCCGAACTCAGGTGAGTTCGCACTATGTGGTGGGAAGAGATGGAGAGATTGTACAGATGCTAAACGATTATTTGCGCTCCTGGCATGCAGGAAGTGGGCGTTGGGGAAATGACACCGATCTTAACTCGGCCTCAATCGGCATCGAGCTGGACAATAATGGGAGCGAGCCATTCACTAATGCGCAGATTGAAAGTCTCTTGGTACTACTGAAGCGATTGAAGTGGAAATACGGAATTCCTACTGCCAATTTTATTGGTCATTCTGATATTGCCCCTTCTCGTAAAGTTGACCCGAGTACTTATTTTCCATGGAGAAAGTTGGCCGAAGAAGGATATGGACTTTGGTATGATGAGGCCGAGGTTTTTCCTATTATTCCGCCTTTGGATTATACTTCGATACCTCTCGAAAACTCTGACTATTTGCCTAAGGAAACGGTAGATCCGATTTTAGCTCTGAGAATTATCGGCTATGACGTCAGTGATCCAAAAGCCGCCATTCGCTCTTTCAAATTGCATTTTATCCAACGTGATATAGAATCGGAATTGACCGAAACGGATAAGAGAATCTTAGATAGCCTGTATAAAAAATACCTCTAAGGTTTTTTACCACAGCAAATAAAAATTTACCGCAGGAGGGCACAAAGGGTAACGCGGAGAGCTCAATTCGGGATTGTATAAGGTAGGGGCGGAAAAACTTTCGATCAATAAATGGTCGGAGATTATCCAGGTTGTCTGCCAAGTTTCTCAATTGTGCAACCCCCGCCACTCGGGCAGGCATTTCAGGGTTGAAATTCGTCATTTCCAATCCTCTTAGATCCCGCATTTCATACTGGCTATTCGCGGTTTGATCCCATTAGGATCATATGCTCGGAACTATATAAATATAGAAAACCAGGAAGTCGTTAAACCATGAATAGCCATGGATGGAACCTATGGCTAATCGAATTCAAATCCGTCGAACGACCCCGAAGGGTGTCCAACTAATGGGCTTTAAAAATTCTTAGGGGCAAAAAATATTTCGCCCCTACATAAATTATAAATTCATTCCTCAAATCAGGAAGTTAACTTCTGAAGCAACTGCCTTACCTGTTTCACCGATTTGATATTGAAATTAGCTTTTGTGTAAGCATAGCCGACACGAATAGAATAGGCATTTTTTGGCATCGCTTTGAACGTATCTTCATCAGTCCAATCATCACCGATAGCCAAGATGAAATCATATTCCATTCCTTTCATCATCGCTGTAGCCGCACGGCCTTTATTGATATCGGGACGCTTGATCTCCAGGACCATATTTCCTTCCAATACCTGTAAATTGTAACCTCTCGCCATGTATTTCAGGTGGCTGAATAGTTCGCGCATTCTGAGATCTCCCAGACCACTTTCTACTTTTCTATAATGCCAGACGAGTGAGTGATGCTTCTCTTCGATAAATGCCCCGGGAGTTCGTAATACGTAATACTCCATTATTTTTCGGATGTCACCTTTCCAGGTGTCGTCGATCTCAGCGTATAATTCCCAATCCCCCTGATCCTCTTTCCTCTTCACCCATACGCCATGCTCTGCGATCATATCTATATTTTGGCCTTTAAACCACTCTCCAAGGGTGTCTTTATCTCTTCCCGAGATGATCACCACCTGAGAAACTTCGCTAAGGTCTTTGACTATCCCTCTTAGTTCTGCATCAGGCGAAGCCTTTTGTGGGTCTGAATGGAATCCTGTCAGCGTGCCGTCGTAGTCAAGAAACAGGATAGATTTCTTCGCTTTTTTGAAACTGGCTTGGATCTCGTTCATCACTTTAGTGTCTACATCCTTGGATGTCAGTTCCTCTTGCTTTTGCTTCACATGATCCAGACGATCCATGAATACTTTCACCCATTGGAAAACATCATACTTTTTCAGGCTTTCCTGCATGCTTTTCATCCTGGCTTTTTGCTCAGCCAGAGGCATAGAAAGCGCATTGTAAATTGCATCGACTACGCCTTGTCTGTCATTTGGATTGACGAGGTTAGCGTCCTGAAGCTCTTTGGAAGCACCAGCCATCTCTGAGAGAATCAATACACCAGTCTGGTCAGTTTTGCTTGCCACAAATTCCTTGCAGACCAAGTTCATACCGTCCCGAAGTGGAGTCACTAGGGCGATGTCGGACATATTGTAAAAAGCACTGAGCTCTTCGAAAGGAAAACTCCGGTAAAAATAATGCACCGGTACCCAGTTTAACGTGGAGAACTCACTATTTATACGACCCACCAAAAGATCAATTTCTTCCTTAAGTTCTTTGTAAGACTGCACCTTGTCTCGGCTAGGTACCACGATCATAATCATGGACACTTTGCCTTGTAGTTCCGTATGCTGTTCTAGTAGTTGATTGAAAGCCTGAATACGCTGAGGGATTCCTTTGGAATAATCCAGGCGATCTATGGTGAGTAGCAGTTTTTGGCCTTCCACCTGCTTCCCAAATTCTTCTACAAATCGAAGCGTTCGTTTGCTTTTTGCTTGCTTCGCAAATTTGTCGTAATCAATTCCCATCGGGAAAGAATCAACATTGATAATCCTGTTTTCTGCCTGGATATAGCCACTTTCGCTGGACAAACCGTTGATTCTGCCCACGGCGCTGAGGAAGTGACGCATATCATCATAGGTGTGAAAGCCTATCAAATCTGCTCCGCACATTCCTGCCAACAGCTCTTTTCTCCAAGGAATCATTCGAATGATCTCGTATGAAGGGAATGGGATATGTTGGAAAAATGCAATGGTAGCATTTGGAAGCACTTCACGTAGCATTTGTGGAAGTAGGAGCAGTTGATAATCATGAACCCAGATCGTGTCGTCTGGCCCTGCTTTTTTCAAGATGGCATCGCAAAACTTCTGATTCACACGGACATAAGCTTCCCAGTGCTCTGGATTATAGACCATGTATTGGGTGAAATAGTGAAATGCCGGCCACAACGTTTCGTTGCTGAAGCCTTCGTAGAATTCTTCCACATCTGCCTTTGAAAGGAAAACAGGAGCCATTTTGAGTTCATGAAGTTCAAGGATGATTTCTGCTCGTTGCTCTGGATCGTCCACGGTATTTCCAGGCCATCCAATCCAAATATTTTCTCCTTCTTTATAGATAGATCCAAGCCCTGTGGCTAGACCTCCAGCACTTGGCTTGAACTCAAACCGGCCGTTTCGGTGTCGTAAACTGATAGGAAGGCGGTTGGAAACGATTATGGTTTTTGACATAAAATAATAGGTTTAACAATTAGAAAAGGCATAATCCAATTCATAAGGATGATAAGAGAAGTTAAAGATTATCTCTTGGAAAAAAAAAGTAATAGGGATGATGAGTTTAATCTTAATTCTGATTTTACAATTTGGAAACAAAAAAAGCACCCGGGGTGTCGGGTGCTTTTAAGATTATTTGCTCGCTACATTTTTAGGTTTGGTGTCCACCTTTGTCCAGATGAATTCCGCCAAGTCCCGGCCCTCTATGATGCCGTATTCAATAGCAGGTCGGTAGTGGATTCCACCATAAAACCTGCTCAAAGCGGCTTCTTCAGCAGCTTGGGAAAAGGAATCATATTCTCGAATAGGAAGGCCATAAGCTACTTCGGAACTATCTACGATATGAAATTCATCTCCAAAAAGATGAGCCAATGTATAAGCAGATGCTGCTGAAGCAACACTATGCCCGCTGGTGTGCTCAGGGAATGGGGGTGTTTGCAAAAGTGGAACCCATTGCTCATCGATGTGCTGATTGATGTACGTTTCAGGTCTGATTAGATTGCTTCTGTATTTCTCATCCCAGCAGGATATGAACGCTTCATTAAGTGAGATTCCAGTCATCGCAAAAGCTTCTGTGATTCCTTTCCAGTCTCTTCCTGCCGCTTTTGAGGCTATTGCTGCGATGCTCATCCAATGCCCGCCAGGAGTGATTTTCTTCTCTGCAAACATCACATGACCTTTCACATTCATTTTGTATGGATTACAGTCCCAAAATAACGCAATGTTTTTTTGCTCTTGAGTTGCCGCTTTGTCCATATCATAGACTTCTTTGGCTACTTGATAAAACTCACTGCCTGGCTCGGTAGAGAATGGAGGCGGAGGTAGTGGTCTGAACTGAGATGCTGAGTCCAGCACGAAAGTCCTGATCTTACTCCAATGAGGCTCTATAGCCTCCATGTATGCCGGTGGAGTAGGCTGCCAAGTTCCTTCTGTATCGGTCACAGTAAATTTTGGAAAAGAGCGACTTTGGTGATAATTATCTTTGGAGGAATATGCTCTGATTACATCTCCTACTTCTTTGCCGAAGGCTACAGAAGCTTCAAATACATCGTCTGGAATTCCTTTCTCTTTCAAAGCAGCGAACGTAGCATCTCTATGCTCATTCATCATGTCTTCGGAGAAAATCAATCCTGTACCCACGTAATAATATGCTGCCAGTGAGGCTAAAGGCGGATATACTTTTTCAGAAGGAGTGAAAGTCACTTTCTCTGATCCATTCAATTGCCCCATAAGAGAAGCATAATTTGGATCAACGGATGCAGCGACTTCATAAGCTGCAAGTGAAGCGTAGGTGTAAATCCTCGCTGCTACAGGAGGGGAGAAAATATCGTGAATGATTACTTCTGTAATTCTATCTTGAGCTTCACTGATATAATGGCCATCGGTAATGGCCTGGGAGTAATCGATAGGTTCTGCGCAAGAAGCTGAAATCAGGAGTATCCCTGAAAAGAGCATGAATTTGACGGTACGCATATTTTGGGATTTATTTTGTGCTGTTAGAATTTGAAATCTTGGTGGAGCTTTAGCAAAGCAGATTTCGATTAGTTCTGTTTGGGCCTCAAAGCTATTGGAAATTAAGCAAGTATCAAAAGATTTCAATCAAGTTTGATCCAGTAAAGCGGTCCAGAATTGCTTACTGCCAGATTGTAGCTAGTGCCTTTGACAATTATTTTTTCAAGGTTTCTTATTTCAGATTTTGCAGGAATTGTATGTTTAATTGTGGACTCTCGCCATCCCGTAGTTTCCCGATGAAAAGCTGTAATGGCAGATGCAGTATTGATTCCAAGGTCAACACGAAACCCTGAGAAGTTGCCTCCAAGCAAAACTGATTTTTCAGATTTATCCCAGCTGATAGAGAAAATAGGGGAGAGTTGGGCTGCATCTGGAAATGGCTCAAATAGAAAGCTTCCATCTACTTGCTGGAGATAAACGCCTGAGCGGAATTCGTACACAGCATGCTTGGAAGTCTTCACCAAACTCTCCTCTGTAAACAAATCTGTTGGGCTAGCTATCTCTGCGTAGCTCTGATAGGAGGGGTGTTTTTTCTTGATTCCAGGAATTTGCTTGATCAGATCGTCCCGGGTGGCTAAAGGAACTAAGCGATCTCCCATGTAATGAAAGATTAACGGGTCTGCTTGGCCATTTTCATCGAAATCTCCATGATACAACCAAACAGGCTTTTCCGGACTTGCTTTCAACTTGCTGTTTAGACCAAGATTTCCTGTCAAAATATCAGGTTTTCCATCTCCGTTGACATCCGAAATTGCCAAACTTTGGATCCATCCAGATGAGTATTCTAAACCTTTGATGATTTTTTCTTGAAAAGATTTGCCGTTGATAATTTCGAAAACTCGGATTCCCTGCCAATCTCCAGTGAAAATCAATTCGCTTTTTCCATTATCGTCCAGATCAGCCCAAACTGCTGAATTGATCATTCCTAAGTCTGTTTCAGAACCAAACCATTCCTTGGTTCTATCCTGAAATATTCCATTGCCTTGGTTGATTAGCAGTGCGCTTTTTGGGCTTGCACCATAGTCACCCGTTACTACCGAGCTTCCTACGAAAATATCCAGATCACCGTCCGCATCCAGATCGTGTACAGCAATTGTGGAGGTATTCTCGCCACTATGCGGAAGTGACATGGGACTAAAGCGAAAATCCCCTTTTCCATTCCCCAACATCAGACGGTCAAAATTAAAGAGCACACCACTTTCGTGTTCATTGCCGCCACTACCTACATATAAGTCAAGGTTCCCATCTCCATTGAAGTCGGCAAATGCCGCTATCACGTCTTCGGCTCGCGCAAATTGTGAGAAGATTTCATTTTTCTTTTCCACAAACTCCCCATTAAGCAGTTGAAGAAACAATACTCCCGCATGGTCTTGAGCTCCTCCGACGTAGAAATCATCTAACCCATCGCCATTCACATCCCCGACGGCCAATGACGGCCCAATGCTGGCAAAACTTTTTGGAATCAAATACTCCCGTTTCGTTTCATCCAGGGTGTTTTTCTCCTGATGTCCCCAAGAAATTATAGGGTGGATGAAAGTTTCTTTCTCCTTCTTAGAGGTTGTGATAGCTGGCTTTCCTTCACCTTGAATTAGTTTAAAGGTCTGATTGATTGATTTTTCATGGAAAATCTCCTGCACTCCATCTGGCCAGCGTACAGAGATAGAATCTATTGCTTGCGCTTTTCCCAGACCAAAAACCAATGTGGATGAAGTGCCGGACATGAATCCTCTAGTTCCGGAATACTGCTGAAATAAGGATTTTCCTTCGAAATAAACACCAACTTTTGCTCCCATTCCGAAAGGATTGTTCCCCTTGGCTTTTAGATTAATCCGGAGGAAGGAACTCTCTGATTTCTCAGCGTGATTTTGATAGATAAATGCTGGTTGATTCAGGTTGTTGATGATCAAATCCAAATCGCCGTCATTGTCCAGATCTGCGTAAGTGGAACCATTGGAATAACTTGGCTGATCCAATCCCCAATTCGTAGCCTGATCAGTGAACTTTAAGTTGCCTTGATTTTGGAAGCTAAGATTAGGAAGCTTCACAGTTGGCAGCATGTCGATTTGCTTTTGGCGCAGCTCATCCATGCTAAGATTTGGATCGGCCTGCTGACTGTACTGTATAAAATCCAAGTCGTTGGGACGCTTTTCGATTCCATTGGTGATATGGATATCAGCTAAGCCATCATTATCCATGTCAAAAATCAAAGGTGACCAGCTCCAGTCAGAAGCATAAACTCCTGAAAAAAACGCTATCTCACTAAATCCATTTTCACCCTGGTTTAGCTGAAGATGATTTCTTACGTATTGATCTGAATACCCAAACTTCTTTTTGATTTGATATACTTCGGGCTTGTCTTCTCCCACAGATTTCATCCAAATCTCCGGAGCATCCGGTAGCATGTCCGTGGTGAAAATCTCCGGTAATCCATCCCCATTCAAATCCGCCAAATCATTTCCCATACTGTAGCGACTGGTATTCGATATAAGATCTTCCAGTGAATCTACAAATGTGCCGTCTTGCTGATTCAGATAGAGGTAGTCGTTCTCGGTGAAGTCATTTGATACATAAATATCAGGCCAGCCATCCCCATTCACGTCCTCTATCCCAACTCCCAATCCGAATCCCAAAATGCTCGAATAAATTCCTGATGCTTCGGTGACGTCTTCAAAGCCAGTTTGACCTTCCGAAAGTAGATTTTTAAACAATTTATCACCTAAGGCATCCGGGTGAATTCGCTGATCTGATTGGGTGAAAATCTCTGGAGATTTGACGGAGTGATTCAATAAATACATATCCAGATCTCCGTCATTGTCATAGTCTAGGAATGCTGCTTGAGTGCTAAAGCCAACGAAATCGACTCTGTATTTCTCGGCTTGATCTTCAAATTTATTAGCTCCTTGATTGATGTATAAACGGTTTTTTCCGGATAATCCTTTGTAATTACCTACCTGAGAAACGTAGATATCCATTAATCCATCGCCATTCACATCCGCCATGGTAACTCCTGTGGACCATCCACCCTCGCCGCTTACTCCTGCGGAATCGGTGATGTCTTCAAACTGAAAATTGCCAAGGTTGAGGTAAAGACGATTTGAAACCTGGTTTCCTGCGAAATACAAATCTACCAAACCATCATTATTGATGTCTCCCGCTGCGACTCCTCCGCCGTTATAGAAATAAAGATATTCTAGAATATTCAGCGAATCTGAGGAAATAAGTGTGTTCTGGAATTGTACACCTGTTTTTTCTGCAGGCATCAATTCAAAAAGCTTGTCTTCTTCTTTTTTCTCTTTACATGAAAAAAGAAGTCCAATCCCGATCAGAAATGCAATAGAAAATCTGTCCATCTTAATAGTTCCAGATTTCAGCAGAGGCACTGTTTTTCACTACCAAAAGTTTGCCCTCACCCAAAGATGCAAAAGCTCTAATGTCACCTTCCAGCTTAAGTCCGTTTTTCGCATTTGGCCAGTATTCGAACGTGCCGTCTCCCTTGCCTAAAAGCACATCACCGTAGCTAGCATCATACTTACCTACTTCAGGCTTCGCGTTAAATAAGTTCCCACCTAGGATAAGATCCTGATTCCCGTCATTATTAAGGTCAGCCACTTGGATGGCAAAGACGTAAGATCGCTGAGCCATTCTGGGGAATGGCCTCCAGGTGAATTTCTCATTTCCTTCATTCATCAGCACTCCTGATTGCAGACTATTGATCTCATTAATGATGGACTTGTCCAGTACTTCCTGGGGGAAAATATCCGATAGTGACTGATTGTTGTAGTTGCTATATCGCATGTACTTCTTTTTGATAGAAGGAATTTGTCTTTCTAGCTCATGCTTCAGCGTGTACGGTACTTGGACTTCTCCCTCCTGACGCGTGAAAATATGTTCTATGGAACCGTTTTGGTCAAAGTCATTCAGGTACATTTTTACAGGAGTACTTTCAGAAACTTTAAATCGTGAGTTCAGCCCATTGTTTCCCAAAATCAAATCTGGCAATCCATTACCATCTAGGTCTGCGATTTCCAACGTTCTATACCAGCCCTTGAGATTTTGCAATTCTGGCATTTCGATTTTTTGAAGTTTACCGCCTGTGTTTCTCATTAAAATAGGAGCAATCCATTCGCCTACAAGAACAAGATCATTCTTACCGTCGTTGTCCCAGTCGATTACTTTTGCATCAGTGATCATCCCGATTTCTGTCAGTTCTGGCGCCAAAGTGGACGTTTGTTCACTGAAGTTGCCTTTTCCATCATTGATCCAAATGCTGCTACTGGCAGGAGCTCCATAAACGAATGGCACAAGCCTACCTCCGATGAATAAGTCTGGAGCTCCATCTTCATTCAGGTCAATCACTTGTACTACCGAGCTACTTCCTCGATTAGCACTGAATTCTTGCTGTTGGCTTTTGGTAAAGTGGCCTTTGCCATCATTCAAATACAATCTATCCTCTAGTTCTAGTGCTCCAAGGCCGGATTCATTTCCTCCTGAGACTACTACTAAATCCTGACTTCCATCTGCATTAGCATCGAAAAAGACAGCATCAATATCCTCGGAGAGTGCATCATTGTCAAATGCGGTTTGATCAGACAATCTGTATTTCCCTGATTTTGATCCTAGAAATAACCTGCCGGAAAAGCCTTTGGCTCCGCCAAAATACAAATCTTCTATGCCGTCTCCGTTGACGTCTGCTTTTGCAAAAGCTGGCCCTTCGGTAGAGTACATGTGGAAAGTCAATCTATCCCGGTCGAAATCTACCATTGGATTTTCCTGATGAGTGAAATCTAGACTTGCCTGTTCCTCTTTATGGAAGAATGTAGCTTCTTTTTTATCAAAGAAACTTTCGCCTTCTGCTAATGGCTTGGCTTCATCCCATTTCAATTTCAATAATTTATCCGCCTGGATATTTTCAACCTGGGTGAAGCTTCCATCCGGCCAGAGAACTTTGACTTGGTCTACTGTTTCTATTTCCCCCAGGCCTATCGTCAGCTTTGGATCCACAGAAGACTCAAAACCACGATTTGGCATTTGCTCGGTATAGAATATTTGCTCTCCAGCAATGATCTTCACTTGAGCTCCGATAGCTTGGGTGTTTTTACCTTTACCGATCAGTTGAATCTGCAGGGAATGGTATTCGGGATTGAGTTCTCTTCCCTTGTTCTTGAAAATAGATACAGGCTTATTGACGTTATTTACCACCAAATCCAGAGTCCCGTCATTGTTCAAATCTCCATAAGCTGCGCCATTGGAATGGATAGCCTCACCTAGTCCCCAAGCTTCTGCCATATTTTCAAAATTGAGCTCACCCAGATTTTGGTAGGCAAAATTTGGAATTGGATTAATTGGAATCGGATCAATTAGAGCTTTGTAGTTTACTCCTGATTCAGAAATAATTTTGCTTTTGGTTTCATCATCATCTATGAAATTCAGGTAATCCAAGTCGGTAATATCCTGATAGATTCCATTCGCCACGAAAAGATCCCGCTTGCCGTCATTGTCCATGTCGAAGATCAATGCTCCCCAACTCCAGTCGGTTGCTTCCAAATTTGCCAATCGACCCATTTCGCTGAACGTTCCATCGCCATTGTTGACGTGGAGCATGTTTCTGGAAAATTGGTAATGGTAACCGTGGGTTTTATTGAATTGGAATTTATCCCAGTTTTCAAAAGTTGTTATTTGCTTCAGCCGAGTTTGTGACTCAGGAAGCATGTCGGTCACAAAAATATCCAGCAATCCATCTCCATTGATATCAGCAATATCAGCGCCCATGGAAGCAGCGGAAATAGAGCGTATGGATTTTTCCAGAGATTCAGTGAAAGTGCCGTCTTGGTTATTAATGTAGAGGTAATCCTTTTCGAAGAAATCATTGGAAATAAAAATATCTGGCCAAGAATCCTGATTCACGTCTCCAATGGTTATTCCCAGACCAAAACCGATCAGGGATCCATAAATTCCGGCTTCTGCGCTTACATCTACGAACTTCCCGTCATCATTTCTAAATAATTTGTCACCGCCGACTGAATCACGTTTGGGACGTTCATTCTGCATTTTATTAAAGCTTCCGATCGATTGGTAGCTATTGTTCAATAAGTAAGTGTCTAGGTCGCCGTCTTTGTCGTAATCGAAAAAGACTGCATGAGTAGAGAAACCCTTATCGGCCAATCCGTATGCTTCGGCCTGCTCTGTAAAAGTGCCATTTCCCTGATTAATGAAGAGCTCATTTTGCTTATTGTCTCCTGAGATATCACCGGAATTACAAACATAAATATCAAGAAAACCGTCTCCATTGACATCTGCCATGGCGACACCAGTACTCCATGCACGTGTGCCAGCCGTCCCGGATAGCTCAGTGACATCTTCAAATTCGAAGTCGCCCTTGTTGATGAACAGCTTGTTTGGACCAAGATTGGCAGTAAGGTAGATATCGAGCAGTCCGTCGTTATTCACGTCACCCAGCGCTACACCGCCACCATTATAGAAATTGCGATAGGTGAAAATATTAAAGGATTCATCATACGTCAGATCATTGCTAAATATAATACCGGACTCCGAAGACTGAACGGATTCAAACAGCGGATGGGAAGGAGTTGTATGCTCCTTTTTCCCGCAGGCAAAAAGTAGTGTGAGAAGAGCTAGAAGTTGGAGTGTTCGTTTCATGCCGGTTCCTTAGCTAGTTCTTTCTGGATTTTCAGATCTGAGATTTCTGCTCTCACTGAAGAAATATGTTTCTTAAAAATCCTGATACGCCTATTTCCGTCTATTTTCACCCAAGCGATCTGAGATCGATCCTCGTTGGTCACTTCAAAGAATCCATCGCCATACCATTTTTCGAAAAGCTTGACCACGTCTTTGAGTAACTTTTCCGAGGATAATTCTTCATTCCATGGAGCCCAATTGTCATACGCGAATTCCGCAGGCATGAGATAAATTTTGTTTTCTTCAAATTTTGGATAGAAGCGCATATTACCAGAATTTCCAGAAGGGAGCTCTACTTGGTACTCTACAGAAAGTTCACCAGGTCCGTTTGTCAACACGCCTTTTTCATTCAAATCCCAGCAGGTCTCGTAGAAGTTGTTTTTGTCCATTCCCAGTTCCAAACCGAGAAAAATCTCATTTACAGTATTTCCCGACGCGAGTTCTCTTTTTTCTACCTTCTCATATTCAGACTGGCAGGAAACTATAGATAGGGATAGAATTAAAATAGAAAGAAATTTATTGAATTTTAAATGCAAGAGGTTTTTCATTGTTTCTCAATGTGATAATATGTGGTTCGTTTTCGATTTTTATTGACAGGATTCCTCTGATTTCACCTGGGACGAATAGTCCGCTTTGCTCGGGAAGAAGGGACTTCCATTGGTTTTTTCCACTTGGTTTCAGTACCCACCCGTAGCTTCCCATTTGTCCTCCAAGTTCGGGTTTAATGCGACTTTGATTCCCTCCAAAAAAGAGAGTCGCAACACCTGATTCAGAAGGAAGCGCATAAATTGCAAAGATCGGTGAAGCTTGAATTTCATGTGGTAAGGGGCTTTGAGATAGCTTCCCATTTCCTTCATTTATCCAAAGTGAGGTCTCCAGTAAATCTGCCTGTAAAGTTACTGATTTTGACAGAACTGACTCAGGAAAAAGCTCTTCCAAGGTCTTGTTTTTATAGGAAGAATAAGTTAGTAACTGCTTCCTCAAAGAAGGGATTTGCTTCACCAGACTGTTTTTAAGTACCCATGGAATGGACCTTGTTCCGTCAAATGAAACTAGAATGTGATCCAAAGAGCCATTTTGATCAAAGTCATTGATGACCATTCGTAGTTTGGATTTTTCAGATGATTTAAGTCTTGAATTCAATCCCCAATTTCCTGCCAGGATATCCGGTTTGCCATCCCCATTGATATCTTCTACCAAAAGACAATTCCAAAGTCCACTAGTTTCCGTTAATCCAAATTCGGAGGTTTTTTCGATGAATTTATCCTTTGCAAGGGTGAAAATCCGAATAGACATCCATTCACCTGCTACAATAAGCTCTTGTTTTCCATCCTCATCTAAATCAGCAATCGCTCCGGAAGTGAGCATGCCCAGTGACTGAATTGCTTCTCCAAATTTTGATGAAATATTCAGAAAATTCCCTTTACTATCATTTTCCCAAACTTGAATTCCTGTAGGGATACCATAGGCAAACGGAATACTTCTTGATCCGATAATCAAATCTTCGTCACCATCCTGATCGATGTCATTGCTGAGAATAAAGGAAGTTGGGAGAGAAGAGAAAACCTGATCACTTTTTACAAAATTGCCTTTGCCGTCATTCAGATAGAGTCTGTCTTGATAAAGAGGTGAATTTGCACCAAACTCAATACTCCCGCTTCCTACCAATACGTCCGGTGCACTGTCTCCATCTGCATCAAAAAAGTAAACAGTTACGTCTTCTGCCAAACTATCTGGCTGGAACAGGGCTGCTTGATGGTTTCGGAATTTTCCACCATTTTCCTGAATCAAGAGACTTGAGGATTGGCCCTTTCCTCCAGGAATAAACAAGTCTTCCAAACCATCCTGATTGACGTCCGCTTTTGCGGCTTTTGGTCCTTCATTGCTGATCATCCAGAACCGTAGTCTGTCCCGATCAAAATCTGCGAAATCAATCTCGCGATGGCTAAAGGGAATTTCCTTGTCAGAAAGAGAAAGAAGTGTAGTGGGATTCGAAAAATTTTCTTCCAAAAGAATTGTATTTGCCTTATCCGGATTCAGGATTTGGTTGGCTGCTATATTTTTGAGTAAGCTAGTTTCCCCATTAGGCCATTGGATCTCAACGGAGTCCAGTTTGGTGATTTCCCCTAATCCAAAATGTAGTTTCGGATCGACCGAAGACATGTATCCTTTTACCGGCTGAAACTCCTGGTAGAATGTTTTGGCATTTGCAAAGCAAGTAACCTGAGCTCCAAACGCGTCTCCCAAATCTAATTGGAGGTAATTGCCTGATCCATTTTCACGACTTGTGTTTTTGTAGACAAATGCACGTTCGTTCAGATTATTCACTACCAAATCCAAATCCCCATCATTATCTAAATCTCCATAAGCTGATCCCGTACTAAACGTCAGTTGATCCAGGCCCTCTACCGCTGATTGATTTTCAAATTGCCAATTGCCCAGATTTTTGAACCAGTAGTTTTGCTGAGGAATAGAGGGAAACGCGTCTATCATTTTGGTCAGGAGTACAGAGTCCTCTTTGTAGCCTTTTACTTTCTCTTGGTTATTCACGTAGAAGTCGACGAAGTCAAAATCAGTCAAATCCTTAACTATCCCATTTGCAACAAAAACATCTTTCCATCCGTCATTGTCTGCATCAAAAATCAAAGCTCCCCAGCTCCAGTCTGTCGCATCCATGCCTGTCTGGCGGGAGATTTCAGAGAAAATCGGCTCCTTGGTTCCTGGTTTAAATCCTAGATTTCTTTGAAGTGTATTTCGTGTGAATTGATGATGATATCCGGCTTTTACACTTGCCTGATACTTGTCCCACTCTTCGAAAGGAGTTTTGGTTTTCACCCTGGCCATGTCTGCAGGAAGCATTTCGGTAACAAATATGTCCGGGCGCATGTCATTGTCCAGATCGGCTATGTCCGCTCCCATCGAACCCATGCTTATTTCACTCAAAGCTTCAGGTAAAACTTCAGAAAAAGTACCATCCTGATTGTTGAGGTATAGATAGTCACGCTCAAAAAAATCATTGGAAATGTAAAGGTCTTGCCAAGTATCCTGATTGAGATCTGCCACAGTCACGCCCAAACCATAACCAATCACACTACCGTAGATTCCGGCTGCTTCGCTTATATCGGTAAAGAGATTGCCATCATTACGGTAGAGTTTATTTCCTCCTTCAGGATCGCGTTGTTCACGTTGCCCTATTCGAAGATCATAGATGCCAACAGATCTGCCTGAATTTGAAAGTAGATACATGTCGAGATCTCCGTCCTTGTCGAAATCAAAAAATACTGCATGTTGAGAAAGTCCGATATCCGCTAGTCCATACGCTTCGGATTCTTCTGAAAATGTAGAATTTCCTTGATTGATGAAAAGCTCATTATGTCGTTTGTCACCACCCAGAGGTCCTGATTTGCAGACGAAAATATCGACCAAGCCATCATTATTTATGTCGGCCATGCTGACTCCTGTGGACCAGCTTCCTGTGGAGGAGAGTCCAGCTTCTTGGGTAATATCTCTAAATTTTAGATTGCCCTCGTTAAGGAATAGCTTATTTGATGTTTGGTTTCCAGCGAAAAATATATCCAGAAGACCATCATTATTAATATCTCCGAGCGCGACACCGGCACCATTATAGAAATTTCTAAAAGTATATGGGTTGACTTTTTCAGTGTAAGCGAGATCATTCCGGAAGCTTACACCGGTCAGATCCTCTGAGAGAAGTTCGAAAAGAGGATCAGGAGTTTTCTCTTCCTTTTGGCAAGAAGAAAATAGAAGAATAATCGGCAGGATGTAATTCCTAATTTTCATCTGGGCTTTTGAAAAAAAGAAAGTGTACGAAAGTACACTTTCTTTAGAAATTTTTGGGTGTAATTAATAATCTAAGTTTTCCTTCAAGTTAGAGTGGGCATTGATTTGTTCCAATGGAATAGGTAATAATAGCACTGAAAGGCTGATAATTAATTTTTCCCGCCATAGCTGATTTTATTTTTTAAAAAGAATCTTATTGCTTCTTCTTGAAGTATATGCAATCATTTCATGCCCTTTTTTTTAGAACATTAACAAGTGTAGAAGAAATATAAGAAGAAACTCCGACCCTAGTTCTGATTTAATTGATTGCAATTAATGCATCCCCAGTTTCAGCTTTTATCAAAATGATATCTTCAAGAAGAATCAAAAGATGGTCATTGCTCAAATTTGAAGCTTGATCTGATGTGAATTTAAATTTTCCAACTCTAACCCCAGTTGATTTAAATAACCACCTCCAGCGTCTAATCATTTCGCCAGAAATGCTTGATCCCAGCCGATTTCTCCTAAGGATTTACCGCTTTTGTGCAACTTGACTATTACCGGTTGAAAGCTTTGTCTAAGATTCTTCCTTCTTTCATAGACTCAAAGTTAAGGGGCTAAACTTAATAATTCAATCTAAATTAGGTGGTTCATTTTTTTTATCGACTTAACTTGTAATGAAAATTACGGAACAAACAACCTGTTCGAAAAATAATAAAGAAATATTATTGGGTGATTGGAGGGATGGGAATATTTTTATGCTGAAAATATATATGGGAAATACGTAGCATTTCAGGTTTTAAATCTTAAAATTATACAAGAATGGAACTGAATCCCAATTATAATATTCCTATTGAAAATCTTGTGGTATCAGTAACATTTCATTGAGTTCAATTATTAATCAAACCATTAAACTAATTAACCATGAAAAAACAAAGGAAGTTGTCTTTCCTATTGGTTTTCCTGCTGTTTCTGAGCCTACAAAGCCAGACTTTTGCCCAACAGGAAGAAATAACGGGAAAAGTTACTGACACAGAATCCGGCGAAGGAATTCCCGGTGTGAGTGTCCTTGTCAAAGGCACCTCGAGAGGAGCCATCACCGATTTAGACGGGAGCTTTTCGATCATAGCAGGATCTGAAGAAGTCCTCGTCTTTTCATTTTTGGGCTATGAATCCGTGGAGCAGGCTGTCGCCAACAGGTCTGTCATCAACATTGGATTATCGCCATCCATTCAGGCCCTTAACGAGGTAGTGGTCGTAGGCTACGGTACCCAAGAAAGAAAGGAAATTACAAGTGCTGTGACTAGTGTAAAAGCTGAGAATTTCAATCAAGGTACTGTAAACGACCCGCGCCAGTTGCTTCAGGGCAAAGTAGCTGGTTTGAACATTGCCAGGCCTGGAGGTAACCCCAACGGCGGCTATAACATGCGACTAAGGGGAATTTCATCAATAGGCGAAAATGCTGAACCTCTTGTAGTAATTGACGGAGTGATAGGAGCTTCTCTGAGCACTGTGGATCCCAATGACATCGAATCCATGGATGTACTAAAAGACGGATCAGCTGCTGCAATATATGGAACAAGGGGTTCTGCGGGGGTTATCTTGGTAACTACCAAAAAAGGAAAAACAGGCAGAACTGTAGTGGAATTCAACAGCAGCGTGGCCACTGAAAATGTTGCCAGGACAATCAGCGTGATGAATGCCGATGAATACAAACAGGTTCCCAATTCTGTTGACCTTGGTGGCAACACCAACTGGTTAGAGGAAGTGACAGGCACCGGCTTAAGTTTTGTAAACAACCTTTCATTGGGAGGAGGCACCGCCTCGACAAGCTATAGGGTCTCCATCAACTCACGAAACGTGAATGGTGTTGGTATCAATTCCGGTTTTGACCAATTAAACGCAAGATTAAACCTCACCCAAAAGGCATTGAAGGACAAAGCCATCTTCACAGTAAACGTTTCAAATACTACAATTGACAGAGAATTTGGAAATGACAACTCCTTCAGATATGCGATTGTAAGTAACCCTACTATACCGGTTAGGAGTACCTTACCCCAAGATGCCAGATTTGGAGGATATACTGAGCGGGATATTTTCGACTGGTTCAATCCGGTTTCAATTGCTGAACAAAATATCGCAGATGGTCGTGACAGCAGGTTGCTGGCAAGCATACGAGGGGAATATAATTTTACAACCAAATTCAGAGGGGCTGTATTCTATGCAACCCAAAGGGAAACTGAATGGAGAGGATCATATTCGCCAAAAACATCAAAATTTGGAGGAGGATTTGGCAGAAACGGCTTGGCTACCATTAGAAATGATGAAAGGTTAAACCAGCTGTTTGAAACTACTCTAAATTATGATGAAACTTTAGGTAGTGTTGGAATGGCTTTCTTGGCAGGTTATTCCTATCAGGAGTTTTTCAATCAAGGCAACTATACCCAAGCAGGAAATTTCCTGACAGATGCATTTAGCTTTAACAATATTGGAGCAGCACTTGATTTGGCCAATGGATTGGCAAACGTTACCAGCTACGCCAACTCAAACAAATTGGTGGCATTCTTTGGACGTGCCAACTTCAACTTGGATGATACTTACCTTTTATCTGTGAGTGCACGATATGAGGGATCAACTAGGTTTGGAGCCAATAACAAATGGGGATTGTTCCCTGCGATTAGTGCGGGAGTCAACATTGCCAACTTGATCGATATGTCAGGAGTAAGTGCTATGAAATTCAGAGCCAGTTATGGTAGAACAGGTACACAACCCGGAGAATCCTATTTGTCATTACTGAGATTTGGCCGTCAGGGCAACTTCTTTTACAATGGACAGTTCGTGCCTTCCTATGGGCCGGTATCCAATGCCAACCCAGACTTGGCTTGGGAAACAAAGGACGAATATAACGTTGGTTTGGACTTTGTTATCCTAAACAATAAACTGGATGGTGCGATCGACTACTACACTAGGGTCACGACAGGTATGATCTTACCGATAAATGTTCCTGTTCCACCAAATCTTTTTCCTACCACCCAATTGAACATCGGTGAAATGTCTAACTCGGGTCTTGAGGTCATGTTGAATTACAAAGTCATCCAAAAATCTGATTTCAGATGGACTACCGGTGTCAATTTCTCTACATTAAAAACAAATTTGAGGAGCCTATCATCAGAAGATTTAAGTTTTGGAGAAGTGAATTACAGGTCCAACTTTGGATCTCCTGGTCAAAACTCGACTCAATTGATTCGAATCCAAGAAAATGGTCCACTTGGGCAGATATGGGGTCCAATCCTAGAAGGAATAAATGAAGATGGAAGTCCGAGGATGCAGGTCATCAACGGTACAGCCGTCGATGCCAACAAAAATCCTATTTATTGTAACTGCAATGATGACCGTGCCCAACTGGGAACTGCTTATCCTACTTTAAATTTTGGTTTCAATAACAACTTTAGTTATAAGAACTGGGACTTGAATTTCTTTTTCAGAGGATCATTTGGCCATTATCTGATCAATAGCTACAGAGGTTTCTACGAGAACACAGAAGGCACAACTGTTCAGAACTATAACATAGTCAATACTAAGTATTACGATCCAACAATCAAAAAAGCTGAATATAACAGCACTCACGTGGAGAAAGCGGATTTCGTAGTTCTTGACAATGCCACTATTGGATACAACTTTAAAGTGAGTCCTGGAAAAGCAATCGGAAGAATTAGAACTTTCATCTCTGTCCAAAACCCGTTCATGTTTACTGGTTATACAGGAGTTGATCCTGAGGTAAGGTATGGGGATTCGGAGTCAAACAATGACCCACTTGCTCCAGGTATCGAACGTAGGGCTACCTATTTTACTACTACGATCACTACTTTGGGCCTAAATTTAAATTTCTAAGCTAAAAATAAGATATCATGAAAAAATTAATCAACATAAGATACTTCTTGATTTGCCTTGGAATGAGTTATTTCTCTTCATCATGTGTGGACTTGGAAGAAGAAGTTTTCAGTGCCGTTACAGCTGAAAACTTTTTTCAAACAGATGAAGAATTTATTTCTGCCTTAGGCCAAGCCTACAGCTCATTGGGTGGAATTGGTAATTCGGGAGGCCTTTGGGCACTTAATGAGGTGTCTTCTGACGAATTGACAGTTTCGACTAAAGGGGGGGACTGGTTCGATGGTGGACAATGGCTTCAATTGCATCAACATGAGTTTCAACCTGACAATCCGTTTTTCCAAAATGCATGGGGCTTTCTTTTCGGTGGAATAAATACTTGCAACAGGTTGATATTTTCATTTGAGGATTTGGACAACCCAAATTCCCCTGCATTTATCGCAGAACTGAGGGCCCTGAGAGCGTTGTATTATTATTGGGCGATGGATGCATTTGGAAATATACCGATTGTAACTGATTTCACTTCTGTAGAAATACCTGAGACGAAATCAAGGGTAGAAGTTTATAATTTTATATTAGCCGAACTTAATGAAATCATCCCTCTACTTCCGACAGCCAAGGACGGAACCACTTACGGAAGGATGACAAAATGGGGTACTTTGATGATACGAATGAAGATGTACCTAAATGCGGAAGTATATACAGGTACTCCCCAATGGGCATTGGCAGCTGCTGACGCATCGGAAATAATCAATACCGGTCCATACAGCTTAATGGTTTCCTACAAGGACAACTTTATTATCAACAATAGCGGATCAACGGAAAATATATTTGTCTATCCGTATGATAAAGTCTTTGCGAGAGGATTCAACTGGCAAATGATGACTTTGCATATCGCAAGCCAAAGCACATATAACCTTACCCAACAGCCCTGGAATGGTTTTCAGACCGTTGAGGAATTTTATAATTCATATGTTGAACCTTCTAAAAACGCGGGGGTTCAAGGACCTGTTTGGAAAGGCCTAGCGTTACAAATTTCCACAGGAACTATTGACGGAAGGTTGAGCAATTTCTTGGTTGGTCCTCAGAAAAGATCAAATGGCGCTCCTCTGGAAGACCCGGGAGTGGAACCCACGGATCCTACAGGCCGAAATGGTGATCCAAACGGAAAGCCAATCACTTTCATGCCGTACTTGAATGAAATATGGCCACAAGGGTTGCGTCAATCAGGTGCCCGGATTGGGAAGTATGAATATGAGGTCGGAGGAACTGATAATATGAGCAATGATTTTGTGATATTTAGGTTGTCAGATGCTATTTTATCACTTGCAGAAGCTAGGTTTAAGTTGGGTCAAACTGCAGAAGCTTTGGCTTTAGTCAACCAAATCCGTGCGAGGGCAGGAAATCTTGACTCATTTACGGTATTGACAGAAAAAAATCTTTTTGACGAGAGAGGAAGAGAAATGTATGCGGAAATGACCAGAAGACAGGATCTGATCCGATTCAAGAAATTCGGAGAGGCATGGTGGCCGTTTGAGGGGATGAATCGTCCTAAGAAGGTGCACAGCCCAGGAAGTTTTCTGGAGTTGTTTCCCATCCCACAGCCTCAGCTTTTGGCAAATCTGAAGCTGAAGCAAAATCCAGGTTATAATTAATAGGGGATCGTTGCATAAAAAAAAGCAGGCTGAAAGTTCACTCAGCTTGTTTTTTTTTGACTTTTCACTTTTCATTATCTTAAGCTTTGGCCGTCTGCTTTGCAGTTGAATTACTCATGTCACTAAATCATTCTAGGTTTTGCTTTCCTCTTTATCTTAATTTCTATCCATATATCACCTCAGAATGAATAATAAAAATATGATTTTACTTTTTTTTCTCGCTTTGGTCCTTGGACAAGGCTGTAATTCTCCGATCAATTGGGAAGATGAAAACTATAACTCATCGGACAGTCTGTTTCTGGGTATTTATCTGGGGATGGGGCAAAATGATTTTTTTGACCTTTGTACTGAGCTAAATAAGCAGGAGCTTATCACACAGGGATCTGGAGGAAATACTAATGTGGAACATCGGATGACTGTAGAATTTGACAGTGAGGTGAGCATGCGTTTTTTCCCCACATTTATTGAAAACGAAGTGTTCGAAGTGCCAGTTACCTATTCATACATTGCTTGGGCGCCCTGGAACAAGCAATACTGGGCAGACAGCCTGCTGGAAAAGGTTCTGGACAAATATAAAATTTGGTATGGAGACGATTTCAAATTGATTAATCATCCAGACCAAGGCAAGGTTTACTACAAAATTGACGGGAAAAGAAGAATCAATTTGTTTATCCGGGATGAACAGTTTGTTCAGGCGGTTTTTACAGATCTGAAAGTAGAGAAAAGGCTGAGGGAGGAATTCGAGAAAACCAAACCTTCAAACTATGTACCCTCAAATTGATTGATTAACGTTCTAAACGTTGAATGCCTGATGATGAAGAAAGCCTGTCTATTGGCTCATCTCCTTTCCCTTTTGAAATATTACTCCTGTAATAAGCAAGGTAAGTCTAAGTATGAATGTTTGTTGATGAAGTTGGATTCCAATATAGCAGGCACTGATTTCACCAACCAACCGGTAGAGGCGCATGAATATAACATCATTTAATACTTGTATTTCTACAATGGAGAAGGAGAGTAGATATGGGCGAAGTCAATAATAAAGGGCTTCTGGACTTTTACTTTTCTGACAAATAGCTGACAATAAGTCTTTTTTGGATATAGGAATTGGAAATATGGTCTTTGAAGATTTCACTGCTCAAAGAGAACTAGCCTCCGCAGGAGCTTAGGAGACAGGAGTGAGCATGTCAGATAACACTGGAGGCGGACTTTTGGATATATATGTCTGCACACTGGGGGACTAGAATGGGATAAAAGTAAGAGAGGCTATTCTTTAACGAATACGAAGAGGAGTTTTGGTTTGACTTTTAGGGATTAAGTTCACAGGTGGCATTCTTTGACAAAGATCAGGACGAAGATCTAAATATGAATCTATTAATAATGCTTTGCATACTGCCAACAGTTAGGTAAAGTAAAAATAGAATCAGCAGTCCTCAGGCAGAATTCCTCTACCGTAACAACTTAGATAAGGGTGAAAAAATAAATTCAACTCTGTCAACAATGAAGACTGGATTTTTTCCCCCCAAATTGGCTATGCCCTAGGTAGGAATTTCAGATGTCAATATTAAAGGATGGCTGAAGGAATTGTATTTTTGCAACGATTTTAATAGAAAATGATTAACTCTATCTCAATCTTGGAAATGGAACCCTTTAGGAATCTGTTCAGAAATTATAATCCAGACCAGTCGGTTAACGTCCAAAAGTCCAAGCGCGACTCCGGCACCATTATAAAAATTTATAAAAGTATATGGGTTGACTTTTTCAGTGTAACCGAGATCATTCCGGAAGCTTACACCGGTCAGATCCTCTGAGAGAAGTTTGAAAAGCGGATTAGGAGTGTGTTTTTCCTGGGAGCAGGAAAAAAAAAGGATTAAAATCAGTAAAATCGGATTTCGATGTTTCTTGATGGGTATTGCAAAAAAAAGGAAGTGTAAAAATATACACTTCCTTTAA
Source organism: Algoriphagus antarcticus (assembly GCF_002150685.1). Classification (GTDB taxonomy): domain Bacteria; phylum Bacteroidota; class Bacteroidia; order Cytophagales; family Cyclobacteriaceae; genus Algoriphagus; species Algoriphagus antarcticus. The sequence continues at coordinate 28,168 of NZ_MSSW01000071.1, read as the reverse complement.
TTAGGCTGATTTTATTCAATTAATAACCTGGATTCTGGGTAATGTTTGGATTGTCATTGACAATATTCAAAGGAATAGGAAACAAAGCTCTGAAAGGCTCTGATTGTCCTTTTTCCCACCAAGGTTGATTCCATTTGCCGAATCTGATCTGATCAGTTCTTCTGGAAGCTTCCGCAAACATTTCATATCCACGTTCATTGTAAAGTGCATCCAAAGTAACCGCAGTTAAAGGTGCTACGCTGGCTCTTGTCCTTATTTGGTTGATAGCAGTAAGAGCAACAGCAGTTTTTCCTTGACGAAAAGCCGCCTCAGCCTTAGTGAGAATCATATCTCCCAATCGAATTAATACATAATCATTACTCAAATTGGAACTGGCTCCATTGGCAAATTCATATTTTCCAACTCTGACACCTTCCTGACGCAATGCCCCAGGAGCAAGCTCGTTAATACGAGGAGTGAATGTTAAGGGAGGTCCATTTGGGTCGTTTGCTTCAGCTTGAACATCTAATAGCCTTGCGCCAGTAGACGAGAATTGATCTCCTACGATAAATGATTGTTTCCGAACATCCGCATCTCCAAAACTGTTGTAAAATTCTTCTAATGAAGCATATCCGTTCCAAGGCTGCTCCTGAAGATCATAGGTAAACTGGTTTTCATAATGTAGGGTCATTTGCACCAAGTTGAATCCACCAGCATTGTTTTCATCGTATGGTAGCGTCAAAATGTTTTCTGTTGATCCACTATTTCGAGTAGCAAAGTTAGAGAAGAAGTTTGAACTAAGAGAATAAGGTCCCGAAATTACCACATCTGCTGCTGCTTCGGCATCAGCCCATCGGGCAGTTCCAGTATAGACTTCTGCATTGAGGTACAACTTAGCCAAAATCGCATGGGCGGTATAGAAGTTAATTGTAGTCTTATTGGATTCCGTAGATAGAAGTGCAACATTATCGAGCACGGACTGCTCGATGAAATCAAATACTTCTTGGCGAGAGTTGTTTTTTGGATTTGCTCCCAAAGCATCTTGTGTAACTATCGGCACATTGCCAAAACTATCGATAAGCCACAAATAAACTAAAGATCTCAATACACTTAACTCTGCATTCAATACTTCCAAATCTGGATACTGAACAAGAAGGTTATTGATTTCACCGATGGCTGTAAAACAATAGTTATAAGAGTTTCTAAATGCTTCATCAGAAGGGAGCCACTGATGCCTATGCATTCTCAACCAAAGTCCTCCGTCTTGCCAATCTGCTCCTTTCTGAGGGATCGCCATTTCATCAGAGGATACTTCATAGATGGACCAAATGCTATTATGACCACCCCAGCTACCTACAATTCTTGAATAAGCCGAAGCTTTCAACACATCTATCAATACAGGATTCTTGCTGTTGTCCACTTGTTCTTGCGTCACGCCGTCGAGCACCTCTTGGTCAAGTTCCCAGCAGGAACTTACAAGAATTGGGGTCGCCACCACCATCAAAATTCTGCTTATATTTTTCAACATATCTATGATAGTTTATTAATTATTTGAAATTCAACGTCACGCCTACCGTGAAGGATCTGGTCTGGAAATAAGTGCTTCTTCGCTCAATACCCGGAGATAAAGCAGAAGTTAAAGCATTTCCATTTTCAGAATCCGTTAATCTTACTTCTGGGTCTATTCCGGTATACTTCGTAATAGTGAATAGATTCTGAGCCGCAAAGTACGCTCTCAAAGAACCCAGATTTTTCAAATTGGTTTTGAAATTATAACCTAACTCCAAGTTATCCAATCTGATGAAAGAAGCGTCTTCCACGTAGGAGCTATTATAACGAGGATCAGAAGTGACCAATGGGTTGGTAGGTGTCTTATCCGTCACTACAGAATTCCAAGTGTTAGAGCTCGCATCTCCATTCTCATAGAATCCTCTATAGGAATTGTAAATATCATGACCCCAAACGCCTCGGAAGAAGAAATTTAAAGACCATTGATTATACATAAAGCTGTTGGCAATACCGAATTCTCCTTGTGGAAGACCGTTTCCTACTTTTTCCCATTCATCCGGATTGTCAGTGGATAAGATATATTCTCCTCCATCGGTAAGCCCTTCCAGTATTGGTGCATAAATATCTCCTAAAGTTTGACCTACTCGGTTATAGATAATTGGATCATTGTTTTGCCCTGGAGATCCTGGAGTAGCATATCGCAATTCCGTGAATCCTAAACCGCCTGCCGAGAATCGCTCAATGGTTGTTTTCTGGTAGATGGTAAAGTTTGCACTTGGAGACCAGGTAACTGCGCCTAACTTAACTGCGTTTACAGTTGCTGCAAACTCGAATCCTGCAGCCTTAAGATCTGCAAGATTCACCCAAGTGGATGCTACGGTGTTAAATCTTCCGGGATCAAAAATATTTGGCGTACCAGCTTCTACAGGTACTTGAAATAGTAGATCGGAAATGTTTCTGGTGTAATAATCTACACTACCTGTTACCTTATCATTCCAGATTCCAAAATCTATTCCGAAGTTAAGCTCTTGTTTGTTCTCCCACTTTAGGTCTCTATTTGGGTTAGAGTTTTGAATAATTCCAACATATAGATCATCAGTAGTCAGTGGATCATTATCCAAATCCACTCTATTACCATTACCGAAAGCTCCAATCGCCAAAGTAGGTGAAGGAGGAAGATTACCTGTTACCCCAAATGATACTCTTGGCTTAAACTGGCTCAAAACACCCATGTCAAAAATCTGTGTAAAATCTGATCCGATGGATACAGCTGGGAATACACCTGTCTGATTATTTGGACCAAAACCGGAATAAGTTTCCGCTCTAACCGAAGCAGAGAAGAAGAAAGTATTTTGATAATTAAAATTAGCTCTTCCGAATATGGAGTTCAACTGATCTTCATTTGCATACGAAGACAATTCGGTATTATTTCCTACTCTGATAGATCCACCACCAAGGTTGTCCCATCCTTGATCAAACAAGAACTGGCGTGATCTGGCGTTGAATCCTTGATTCTTGATGGTCTGAAGCCCTATACCACCCAATAAAGTCATGTTTAAACCGTCAGCGATATCTACATCATATCTCAAAGTTGATTCGAAAATCTGCTGTCTTCTGTCGTTCGTAATTCTTTGCGCAGAACCTCTGGCTCCAAAACCAATTCCAAAATCCTCTCTTGACCAGAAATTTCCAACGAGCTCATTTCTATTATCTTTAGAATATTGTGCTGATATAGTAAGATTATTAAGGATATCGAACTCAACCTGATACGAAACTAAACTTGTTTTCCTTTCATTTACAAATTTTTGCTGATTTGCAAGTGCTACAGGGTTTAAGAAATCCGTCAATGATCTCTGGAAATAGCCTCCAAAACGCTCTGCATCAGCGCCATCTTCAAATATTGGGGCAGTGGGATTGTATATGGTGGCATAGCGGAAAGCAGCGTCATTAATAGAATTTCTGTCCTCACTAGTGTTGGAAACATTGAGATTCATTCTCAATCTATTATTCATGGCTCCATGAGAAACGTTGATTCTGGTATTTAGTCGCTCATTTGAGACACCGTTTACGATACCGTTGTTATCCCGGTAATTGACAGAAGCAAGAAAATTTGTGTTGTTGAATCCACCGGATACACTTGCGTTTGTTGTAAATGAAAAAGCATCAGAGATCAACTCATCTCTCCAATCTGTTCTGGAACCGAAGTCTGTACCGCCTCTAGCCACAAATTCTTCTGGAGACAACATGTCGAGAAGATTGGTCGCCTGATCCATAGTAGCAAAGGAATTTATTGCAACATTGGTGATTCCTTCCTTACTGCTCTTCTTAGTGGTAGTGATCAAAATCACACCCGAAGATCCTCTGGCTCCGTATATTGCCGCAGCAGATCCATCCTTTAGCACATCTATGGATTGAATGTCATTTGGATCTACGTTTTCGATCGAAGCACCAATGACACCATCCAATACAATAAGAGGTGATGAGTTAGCTCCGAATGTAGATAGACCTCTCAACCTAATATTGAAACCGTTGTTTGGGTTACCGCCAGCACGCGTGATTGATAGACCGGCTACCTTTCCCTGCAGCAGCTGTGCTGGATTTGACACATTTCCATTGTTAAAGTCTTCCGGTTTGACACCTACTACTGCAGAGGTAATCTCTTTTTTGTCCTGAGTACCGTACCCTATTACTACTGCTTCTTCGAGACTTTGGATATCTTCCTCAAGGTTAACAGTAATATTGGTCTGGTTACCGATTTCTATCTCTTGTGCGAGATAGCCAACAAAGGAAACCACAAGTATTTGATCTCCTGCTTGCAGATCGATGGCAAATTTTCCATCCAGATCAGTGGCGGTTCCGCGGGTAGTTCCTTTTACAAGTACTGTAGCTCCTGGTACAGTTTCTCCGGTGATAGGATCCATGACTGTGCCAGTCACAGTTCTACTTTGGGCGCTAGCTACGAGGGTAGCGCAGAAGATCAGCGCCAAAGCAAGTAGAAACGTTTTTTGTTTTAGTAAATAGTTTCTCATAGGGTTTTATTATTTGGTATGAGTGAAATAACTTTTGGTTCAATTATCTCGAATCTAAAGTCTGCTATTAATTTTAATTTTGCAATTCTTAACATTTTTCCCATTTAATAATCGTAAAACTCGATTTAACAGAATATTGTTTTATCAACTGATTAGTTAAATAAACTGCTGATTTGTTGTGATTTCAGCAATGGAAATCGTTTTCCATTTTCGAAAAGTCATGAATTAGAGTTTTTTTTAAAAAATCGGAAAAACTTCATTTGGGTTATATTATTTATTTTTCTTGAGAAATACATTCTTAAAAATTTTTAATAAGTTATATTTTATTGTAAAAATTCAGCGAAAGTTTTTCCAATAATAGCATTCGTATTCAGCTAGTTTGCCCACTGAATTCTAGTGTTTCTCTTGCAATTTTTTTTTAAAATAGCATGAAGAATAAATGTTCCTAAATCATCTTAAAACTTAAGTAAAGAAAATGCCGGTTTTGAAATGCTGTTTATCTTTGGGTATAAACTGACTTTTATGAAAAAACAAGTACACCTAATTGTTGTCTTAAGTGTTTCTCTTATTGTGTTATTTTTTACCAATCACTCAGAAGCCCAAGGTATCAAAGGCAAGGTGAGATCTTCTGACGGTGAGCCTTTGGCTTTTGCATCAGTTTATATCCGAAATCTCGGTGACGGCGTACCCACCAATGAAGAAGGTAGTTACGAATACAAGTTACCAAAGGGAGTTTACGATGTATTAGTCCAATACCTTGGCTACAAATCCCAACTGGAAACTATCATTGTAACCGATGGGTGGATCGTGAAAGACTTTGTGCTGGAACCTCAAGAATATACGCTGGCTGAGGTGGAGGTAAGGGCAGGAGCAGAAGATCCGGCACTGACTATCATGCGAAAGGCAATAGCCAAAGCTAAGTATCATCGGCTTCAGATCCAGAAATACAGCATGACGGTTTATCTTAAAGGAACAGGGAAGCTGACCGATGCGCCTTTCTTTCTTCGAAAAACCATCGAAAAAGAAGGTCTCAAACTCAATGAGGCTTACACCTCTGAATCAGTTTCGAGAATCACTTTCACCCAGCCTAATAAAGTAGAAGAAAAAGTAATTTCTATCCGTACCAATGGAGATAATCAATCCACCTCGCCAGCGCCTTACATTCAGACTACTTTTTACCAAGAGAAGATCAATGGGATCATCTCTCCGCTTTCTAGGTCAGCTTTTCAGTATTACAAGTTTCAGTATGAAGGAAGCTTTTTTGATCAGAATGTAATAGTGAGCAAAATCAAAGTGACGCCTAGGTCTCGTGGTGAGCAGGTCTTCGAAGGGTTCATTTACATTATTGAAGATTTGTGGGCGATTCATAGTTTGAACCTGCAGACTTCTATGCTTGGCTTTCAGGTTCAAGCCAAACAGCAATATGCTCCTGTAGCTGAGAATGTATGGATGCCACTGACGCACACCTATGACTTTGGAGGGAAAATATTTGGCTTTGAAGGTAATTTCAAGTACTTAGCTTCTACCCGTGAATATGAAATAGAGCTGAATCCCGACCTGGAAATAGTACCTGAGATAATTGATGAGAAAGTGCAGGAAGTACCTGAAGAAGCCGTGAAGTTTGATAAGTCTGTTTCCGCTTTGGAACAACTCGCTGCAGAAGAACCCAAAACCAGAAAGGAGTACCGCAAACTGCTGAACGAATATGAAAAGGAATCTCTGAAAGAACAGGAGGAGCCGGATGTGGTCAAAGAGAGCTATTATGAAGTCGACTCCATGGCCAAAAAGTACAATCAAGCCTATTGGGATAGTATTCGTCCAGTTCCATTGACAGAGAATGAGATTCAGGGATATCAGCGGGACGATAGTTTGGCGACAGTGGAAGCTGCTAAAATGAGTGATGTAGACTCGGTAGCAAGTAAGGCTAAGAAAAAATACCAACCACTGGATTTTATGAATGGCTCCTCTTACAGCATGGGCAAAGGTGTTTCTATAGGCTTCAAGCAGAACTGGACGAAGACTTCTTTCAATACAGTAGAGGGTTTCAAGCTTGGATTGGGCCTTTTTTATAGAAAGAAGTCAGAAACGAAACTCGCTGACAGTGTGAGCGTACTTCGCAAAAGTTTCAATATTGAACCTGAGCTGCGCTATGGTTTTTCGAGTAATCGTTTTTATGGAAAAGTTGATTTCCGATGGTCCAGCACTTTGCCTGTTTCAGGGACGACTTTCGGTATAAAAGGTGGGAGATACATCTATCAATTCAATGGAGGGGAACCGATCAATGAGCAGGTAAATGCGCTATACACTCTAGTATTCAGGCAAAATTACATGAAGCTTTACGAGCAGGATTTTGCACAAGCTTACTGGGCGCATCGGATAAATGGAGGTATTACTTATCGAGTCAACATGACTTATGCTCATCGTGCGGAATTATTCAACACCAATAATTACAGCTTCTATAACAAGTCCGGGCGGGAGTACTCTTCCAACCAGCCAGAGAATGTAGAGACAAATTCGGATTCATTTGCCGATCACGACATTCTAAAATTGAATGCAGAGCTGGAGTGGAGACCAGGGATAAAGTATGGAATAAGAAATGGGAGAAAATATCCGATAAATGATCGGTCACCTCTGATCAAGTTATCCTACAATAAAGCCTTTGGTGGTATCAGCAATGAAGGAAATGCAGCTGATTTTGATCATTTGGAGCTTGGCATTCAGCACAATTACACTTTTGGAGTCAGCGGCAAGCTGGACTTCAATCTGTCAGCAGGAGCTTTTTTATCAAATGATCAGGTGTATTTTCCGGATTTTCAGCACTTCGGAGGGAATAGAACTATCTTCTCCAACTTTGGGCCAGCGTCCAATTACCGTTTTATGGACTATTACAAATACAGCACAAATTCCAAGTATTTCTCAGGGATAGTACATTACCAGTTTAGGAAATTCATTTTCACACAACTGCCTATGCTGAGATTCTCAGGAGTGAGAGAAAACATCTTTGTTAATTATTTGAAGACTGACAATTCGCCTAATTATTGGGAAGTAGGCTATTCTTTGGATAATCTCTTTAGAATATTCCGGGTGGAAATGGGAGCAGGATTTGAAAATACTAATTACCTACGTGGTGGAGTGAGGTTTGGGATAGCCACTTTTATCAATGTAAGTTTTGATTAATCTGAAAAAAAGAAGTACTAAAAAACCCGGCTAGAAACCGGGTTTTTTTAGTGATTAGACTTTCATGATCTCTACTTCTTTTTTCGCAAGAATCTCATCTATTTTAGTTGAAAATTGATCAGTTAGCTTTTGCACAACGTCCTCAGCTCTTTTGATTTCATCTTCTGCGGCTCCATCTTTTTGAAGCTTTTTCAACTCGTCATTGATATCCTTTCGCACAGTTCTTAGGGATATTTTTCCTCCGTCACATTCATGCTTAGCTTGTTTTACCAAGTTAATACGCCTTTCTTCAGTAAGCGCCGGAATGGTCAGAATGATCACCTCCCCATTATTTTGTGGAGCTAGTCCAAGGTCTGAATTGATGATGGCCTTCTCTATCTCAGAAATCATCGTGCGCTCAAAAGGCTTGATGGAAAGGGTTCGTGCATCAGGCGTGTTTACGGAGGATATTTGGCTCAACGGAGTATTAGCGCCGTAATACTGGACCATAATACCGTCGAGGAGATTTGGCATTGCCTTTCCTGCGCGGATTTTCAAAAGTTCTGAAGAGGTATGAGCTACCGCTTTTTGCATCAACTCTTTTGCTTCGTCTAAGTATAATTCGATTTCTTCCATGATTTTTAAGCTTAAAGAGAAGTGATCAAAGTCCCAATTTCTTCGCCTTCCACCAGTTTTTTAAGGTTTCCTGCCAAATTCATATCGAATACAATGATAGGAAGGTTGTTTTCCTGGCACAAAGTAAAGGCCGTCATGTCCATGACGTTTAGGTTCTTTTCATAAACTTCTTGAAACGATATGGTTTTATATTTTGTGGCTGTTGGATCTTTTTCTGGATCGGCAGTATATACGCCATCCACTCTTGTTCCTTTCAATACGATATCTGCTTCGACTTCTATAGCTCTCAAACTTGCTGTAGAGTCAGTAGTGAAGTACGGATTACCAATACCTGCACCGAAAATTACTATACGACCTTTTTCCAAGTGTCGGATTGCTCTTCTTCGAATAAAGGGTTCGCAAACACTTTCGATTTTAATTCCAGACATCAAGCGAGTGTACATCCCGCCTTGCTCCAGTGCACTTTGCAGCGCCATGGCATTGATCAACGTAGCAAGCATACCCATGTAGTCGCCCTGCACTCTATCGATCCCTGACTTTTCTGCTTGAACTCCTCTGAAAATATTGCCACCTCCGATTACGATTGCAACTTCTACACCCATGTCATGTACTTTTTTGATCTCCTGCGTGTATTGCTGAAGTCTAACTGGATCTATGCCATAATTCTTGTCACCCATGAGCGCTTCTCCACTGAGTTTGAGCAATATTCTCTTGTATTTCATGTGTTTGATGTTGTATTTCAGAGGTTTTTTGTCGCTATTGTTGCGATTATTTGAGGCGAGTTATTCTCAGGATCGCGCTAAAAAACATTAGCAAACTGACTGAAAAAGGATCGGACATAGCCCGATTTGCACAAAATAATCCGACAAATATAATTTCTTCATTTCATTATGCTAGGCTTAAAAGCTAAAATTGAATCAAGACTTGATTTTTTTCTACACTTTGATTGAGAGAAACTTTTACTGCTTTCACGATACCATCTCCTGGGGATTTCAGAATGTTCTCCATTTTCATGGCTTCCAAAATCAGTACTACATCTCCTTTTTTGACCTCATCACCTGGCTTTACTTTCAGGTCTAGGATCAATCCAGGCATTGGAGCTTTTATTTCTTTCAGAGCCTGCGAGGCCATATTGGTCATTCCCATTTGTTCCAGAAGCAAATCAAATCTATCCTTGAGTTGCAGGGTTGAGATTTTGTTGCCAAGTTTGATTTGAACAGTTTTTGTTTCCTTATCTATGGAAATCAATTCTGCCTCTAGGGACTTATTTTCATAAATCAGGTGAATTTTTCGATCCGAAATCCACTGAAGATCCCAATCGATCGTTTTGCTATTTACTTGAATAATATCACCGGTTTTTTCTACCGAATAGCTTTTATTTTGGATGGTAACTGTAAACATTCATGTTAATTTGAAGCCGAATATACAATTTCCCATAAAACAGAAACCCTTCTTTCTTTTTAAATATGAATCAAATGATCTTGAAGAACATAGGATTTTGGAGAAATTCATCCAGACTTTCGGCTCTTTTTATAGTGATAATTACGATGGCATGTAAGTCTAATCAACTACCTGTGCAAGAGTCCAAGGAAAATATTTCTGCAATTACTGTCTCCCTTGATACTATCCCGAAGAAAATAGACAGTGTTGCCGTGAAAGCGAAAATTGAAGAGAAAGAGCGGGCAATTGCCGCATATAATCCCTCGGTAAAAAAAGATTTTGACATCCTGCATACAGACTTGGACTTATCGTTTGACTTTAAGCGTCAGGCTGTAATTGGAAAAGCTGAATTGACCATCAAACCATTTTTTTATCCAAATAAAGAACTTGTACTTGATGCGCAGGATTTTGAGTTGGGAGAGATATTTTTTGTTCAAAATGGGAATAGAGAATCGATAACCTATGACTACGACGAAGCTAAGCTCCGGATTCATCTGCCGAGGGTATTAACTAAAGCTGATACGTTCCGAATAGCATTAGACTATTCTGCTTTTCCTGAGCGAAATGCAGGAGGTGGGAGCCAGGCTATCACGGATACTAAGGGTCTTTATTTTATTGACCCTTTGGACACTCTACCCGATAAACCAACGATGATCTGGACACAGGGGGAGACGACGCATAATTCCAAATGGTTTCCCACCATTGACTCTCCAAATGAAAAGTTCACTCAGCTCATTAAATTGACAGTGGCGGATACTTTGATTACAATAGGAAATGGGGAATTGATCAAGCAGGAGTCTTTAGGGGAAGGGTTGAGAAAAGATTACTGGGAAATGAAGCTTCCTCATTCGGCTTATTTGGCAGCATTTGCCATTGGGGATTTCGGTAAAGTGGAGGCTAAATGGGAGGATGTTTCGCTTGGTTATTTTGTGGAAAAAGGCTACGAAAAAGGGGCAGCTATAGTATTCCAAGATACTCCAGAAATGATCGGTTTCTTTTCGGATTTACTTGGTGTGAGATACCCATGGCCGAAGTATGATCAAATAGTCGTTCGAGACTTTGTGTCAGGTGCTATGGAAAATACGACTGCTTCCATTTTTATGGAGGAATTGAGGTTGACAGAACGGGAGGCTATTGACTCTGAGTGGGATTATATTATTGCTCACGAGCTTTTTCATCAGTGGTTCGGTGACTATGTGACCACTGAGTCATGGGCAAACCTTACTTTGAATGAAGGATTTGCTAATTACAGTGAGTTCTTGTGGAATGAGTATAAGCATGGGGAAGATGAAGCTAAGCTGAAGCTTATAGCTGAAACAGAGAATTACTTTTTGGAAGCAGAAACTAAACTGGCTGACCTGATCCGATTTGATTACGATGATGCGGAAGACATGTTTGATTCGCATAGTTATTCCAAAGGGGGAGCAATTTTCCACATGCTTCGGGAGTACTTAGGAAAGGATGCATTTTATGCAGGGTTAAAATATTATCTAACGAAGCATGCTTTTGATAACGTAGAAGTTAATGATCTCCGAATAGCATTTGAAAAAGTCAGTGGGGAGGATTTGAATTGGTTTTTCAACCAGTGGTTTTTAGCTAAAGGACATCCAAAACTTCATTTTGAGGTGGATTATTCTAAGCCAGAAAACATCCTTATTTCGGTAACTCAACTTCAGGACTTGAATACAACCCCGCTTTATCAACTGCCATTGGATGTGAGTTGGTATGAGGGAAATCAAAGAAAAAGTAAGCGATTCATGATCACAAAGGGTTTCCAGCAGATCTCCTTAGAAAATGAAAATCCAGTTGATCTGGTATTTGTAGATGAGCAGAAAAACCTGCTTGCCAAAAAGTCTATGGAAGCAAGCCCTGATCAAATGCGCCGACAGTTCAGAACTTCTAACTATGGAATTTCCAGATACGAGGCATTGGATAGTTTGGCTGCTTGGGAAGCGGTGACGGAATTAGAATCCATCATTCCTGAGGCATTAGAGGATGAGTTTTGGTCTGTCAGAGAATCTGCTTTATCCATCTTACAGGGATATCCAGAATGGCTAGAAGATACGCCAGAATTAGCACAAAGAGTTGTTTACATTGCTGAGAATGATGAAAGAAACTCAGTCAGAGCAGGGGCGATTGATGTGCTGTCAGCTTATTCTCCCGATGACTATTATTCTGTTTTTCTGAAATTAGCTGAGGACTCATCCTATATGGTCTCAGGGTCTGCATTGATGGGGTTGGTCAGTATGGAATCTCAGGAGATTGATCCTTTATTGATGGAAGGTTTTGCAGGTGAAAGTAATTTCCGTATGGTGATCCCTGTTGCTGATTATTACATATCGAATGCTTTTCCCGGTAAAGGAGAATGGTTTTTGAATCAAGCTAATACAATTTCTGGGGAGGGTCTCTATTACTTCTTGGGCTATTTGAGTGAGTATTTCAGCCGCTTCCCGGAAGAAGGCGAAGGCAAGGCTACTAATTATTTATTTGGAATAATGGAAAATGATACAAGAAGCTATGTTCGATTAGGAGCTTTTCAGGGTTTATTGGGCTTTTCTGACAATCCTGAGATTTTGAAGAAAATCAGTGAGGTAGCAGCCCAGGAATCGGATAGTGAACTGATAATGTACTACCAATATTTTCTAGAGACTTTAAAAGATGAAAATTAAGGCCTTGATTTATAATTGTTTGGAAATAAAAACTGCAAAACCCCGCCAAATTTGAAATTCATGTTTTGAATCTTTGATAAAAGCTTATAATTTTGCCATCCGTTACGATAGGAAAGCCCGATAAAAAGGCAAGAAAGTAGCAGTAAAGGGGGAATACCAAAGCGGCCAACTGGGACGGACTGTAAATCCGTTGACTTAAGTCTTCATAGGTTCGAATCCTATTTCCCCCACACCATTGCCAGAATGCGAAATTATTTTTCTAATTTTGCAGGGCGAAAAAAGACCGGGGTAAGACCAGGTCAAAATGGAAGTAGCTCTCCAAGGTATTAACTGAAATGTAAAGTACTTAGAGGTAGAGCGGCCAGAGATGAAATCATCTCGAAAGATTACAAGCGGGAGTAGCTCAGTTGGTAGAGCGGCAGCCTTCCAAGCTGCAGGTCGCGGGTTCGAGCCTCGTCTCCCGCTCTTTAGTTTCCCCAAGAATTCTTGTGGGAGCATAAGAGTCTAAGCCGACGTAGCTCAGGGGTAGAGTACTTCCTTGGTAAGGAAGGGGTCAGGGGTTCAAATCCCCTCGTTGGCTCATTTCGATTAAAAGAAAAAAAAATTAAATATATCTTTAAACTTAAACTGAGGATTTTCACGCATGGCAAAAGCACAATTCGACCGTTCCAAGCCGCACGTTAATATCGGTACGATTGGTCACGTAGATCATGGAAAGACCACTTTGACTGCTGCCATCACTACCGTACTGGCTAGTAAGGGTCTATCTGAATTAAGAGACTTTTCTTCTATCGATAACGCGCCAGAGGAAAAAGAAAGAGGTATCACCATTAACACCTCTCACGTAGAATATCAAACTGAAAAAAGACACTACGCTCACGTAGATTGTCCAGGTCACGCTGATTACGTTAAGAACATGGTAACTGGTGCTGCCCAAATGGACGGCGCCATCCTAGTAGTAGCTGCTACTGACGGACCAATGCCTCAAACTAGAGAGCATATCCTTTTGGCTCGCCAGGTAGGTGTGCCTCAACTAGTAGTATTTATGAATAAAGTAGATATGGTTGATGATCCTGAGCTTCTTGAGCTTGTGGAGATGGAAATCAGAGAACTACTTTCTTTCTATGAATTCGACGGTGACAATATCCCTGTAATTGCTGGTTCTGCACTTGGTGCATTGAACGGTGAAGAAAAGTGGGTTGAAACTGTGATGGAATTGATGAATGCTGTTGATTCTTTTATCCCTCTTCCAGAAAGAGCGATTGATAAGGATTTCTTGATGCCTGTAGAGGACGTATTCTCGATCACTGGTCGTGGTACTGTAGCTACTGGTAGAATTGAAAGAGGAATCATTAACTCTGGTGAAGGAGTTGACATTATCGGTATGGGTGCTGAAGGCCTTAAGTCTACAGTAACTGGTGTTGAGATGTTCCGTAAGATTCTTGACAGAGGTGAAGCTGGTGACAACGTTGGTCTATTGCTAAGAGGTATTGAAAAATCACAAATCAAACGTGGTATGATTATCTGTAAGCCAGGATCTGTGAAGCCCCATTCTCACTTCAACGCTGAAGTTTATGTTCTTTCTAAAGAAGAAGGTGGACGTCACACTCCATTCTTCAACAGATACCGTCCACAGTTCTACCTTAGAACTACAGATGTAACTGGCGAAATTACACTTCCAGAGAACGTTGAGATGGTAATGCCAGGTGATAACGTGACTATCGAGGTAAATTTGCTTAACGCGGTTGCTCTTGAGAAAGGTCTTCGTTTTGCGATCCGTGAGGGTGGTAGAACAGTAGGAGCTGGTCAGGTTACTGAAATTCTTGACTAATCATCAATCACTGATTGACTATTTATACAATGCGATCTCAAATTATTTTGGGATCGCATTTGTTTCTTTAGTAATCAATCCCTAATTTTGCGTTCCCATTAGCGGGACGTTCATTTACACGGGCATAGTTCAACGGCAGAATAGCGGTCTCCAAAACCGTTGATGGGAGTTCGAATCTCTCTGCCCGTGCCAGTAAGTTAAGTACACTATGAATCTGAAAAACTTTGTTCTAGAATCTTATGATGAGATGGTAAATAAGGTCACCTGGCCGAAATTTTCATTTCTTCAAAATAGTGCAGTATTGGTGCTAGTCGCCTCGCTGATCTTCGCCCTATTTATAGGTGTGGTAGATTTGGGATTCGAAAACATCATGAAATGGTTTTATGATTTATTCTAATTGAATTGACATTACAGAATGGCTGAACATAAGTGGTACGTACTCAGAGTAGTAGCGGGACAGGAGAAAAAAACTAAAACCTATCTGGATAATGAAATTGCCAGAGAAGATATTGGTGGTTTTATTCCTGAAGTCTTAATACCCTCAGAGAAAGTATATGAGATGCGCAACGGTAAAAAGCGCGTCAGAGAAAGAAACTTCTTTCCTGGCTACGTTTTAGTTAATGCGGATCTCTCAAATGGTGAAGCCAATCACGTAATTACAAGTATTCCGGGAGTGATCGGTTTCTTAGGATCTAACTCAGGCGGGGCTTCCAAAACCCCTGAGCCACTTCGTCAGTCAGAAATCAACCGTATTTTAGGTAAGGTTGAAGAGATTGATGAGTTCGCAGAGAAGCTGGATACTCCATTTATAATTGGGGAGACTGTCAAAGTTATGGACGGCCCTTTCAGTGGATTTACCGGAATTATAGAGGAAATATTTGAGGAGAAGAAAAAACTTAATGTTATGGTTAAGATCTTCGGCCGAAATACTCCTGTTGAATTAAACTTTATACAAGTAGAAAAACAAGACTAAGCAATGGCTAAGGAAATCACTGGTTATATAAAACTACAAGTGAAAGGTGGCCAGGCAAACCCGTCGCCTCCAGTTGGTCCGGCCCTTGGTTCCAAGGGTCTGAACATCATGGAGTTTTGTAAGCAGTACAACGCACGTACCCAAGAAAAAATTGGTCAAGTGCTACCTGTATTGATTACGATCTACTCAGACAAAACTTTTGACTTCGTAGTAAAAACTCCTCCTGCAGCAAATTTGTTGCTAGAGGCTGCGAAAGCAAAAAGCGGATCTGCTGAACCTAACCGTAAGAAGGTAGGATCAGTAACCTGGGATCAGGTGAGAGAAATAGCGGAGGTTAAAATGCCTGACCTTAATGCTTTCAAAGTTGAGTCTGCTATGAAAATGGTAGCTGGTACAGCAAGAAGCATGGGAATCACAGTATCTGGTAAAGCCCCTTGGGAAGTATAAATAAAAAACAATGGCTAAGTTAACAAAAAAGCAAAAAGAAGCTCTTTCTAAGTACGACCCAAGCCAAGTGTACTCCCTGGAGGCAGCTTCTACTATCGTGAAGGATATTACTATGACGAAGTTTGACGCTTCTGTAGATTTAGACATCCGTTTGGGTGTAGATCCACGGAAAGCTGATCAAATGGTAAGAGGCGTTGTTGCGCTTCCACATGGTACAGGCAAAGACATCAAAGTATTGGTGCTTTGTACTCCTGACAAAGTAGCAGAAGCAACCGAAGCAGGTGCAGATTACGCAGGCTTGGACGACTACATAGCTAAAATCGAAGGCGGATGGACTGACATTGATGTCATCATCACTATGCCTAACGTAATGGCGAAAGTAGGTAGATTGGGTAGAGTATTAGGACCTAGAGGTCTTATGCCAAATCCTAAATCAGGAACCGTTACTCTGGATGTAGCAAAGGCAGTAAAAGAAGTAAAAGCAGGTAAAATTGATTTCAAAGTAGATAAGTTTGGGATCATACATGCTGGTATCGGTAGGGCATCCTTCACTGCAGCGCAGATTGAAGAGAATGTAAAAGAACTTATCCTTACTATTTCTAGGCTAAAGCCATCATCCTCTAAGGGAACGTATTTCAAGAGTATTCATTTATCCAGTACAATGTCTCCTGGAATTGCAGTGGACAAGGGTAGCATTCAAGGAATTTAATCATGACTAGAGACGAAAAGAAAGTAATAATCGACGGTCTTACTGAGAAATTTAAAGAAAACCCTTTCTTCTATATCACTGATGCTTCAGGTTTCTCTGTTGCGCAAGTGAATGCATTCAGAAGAGCTTGTTACGAAAAAGGCGTTGAGTACAAAGTGTACAAAAACACCTTGGTAACCAAAGCTCTGGAAAATTTAGATGCCGACTTTACAGAGTTGTCAGATAAAGCATTGAAAGGATTCTCTGGAATTATTTTCTCTAAAGAGACGAGTAATCTTCCAGCAAATGTATTGCTGGATTTCAGAAAAAAATTAGGTAAAAAAGCAACGAAGCCAGCATTCAAAGGAGCTTCTATCGATGCAGATATATTCATCGGTGAAGAAAATCTAGAAATGCTTTCTAAGTTGAAGTCAAAGGAGGAGTTGCTAGGCGATCTTATCGGCTTGCTACAATCTCCAGCGATGAATCTTATCTCAGCATTGCAAAGTGGCCAGAACAATATTACTGGCGTGCTTAAGACTCTTGCTGATAGAGAAGAAAAATAAGTTAAAAAAAATAATTCAAACAAATATTAAATTTCAAATACAATGGCAGATCTTACGCAACTTGCAGATCAGTTGGTAAACTTGACTGTAAAAGAGGTTAAAGAATTGACAGATATCCTTAAGGATCAGTATGGCATCGAGCCAGCTTCTGCAGGCGCAGTAGTTGTAGCAGGTGGTGCTGGTGCTGGTGAAGCTGCAGCTGAAGAAGAGAAAACGACTTTTGACGTGATCTTGAAAGCTGCTGGTGGATCAAAACTGGCAGTTGTTAAGCTTGTAAAAGAATTGACAGGTCTTGGTCTTAAAGAGGCTAAAGAACTAGTTGACTCTGCTCCTAAAGCATTGAAAGAAGGTGTAGCTAAGGACGAAGCTGAAGGCTTGAAGAAGTCTTTGGAAGAAGCCGGTGCTGAAGTAGAGATCAAATAATTTGCTGAGCCGCAACTATTAGGTTGGGGTTCACACCTAAGACCTGACTATTTTAGTCAGGTCTTTTCCTGTTTATGCACAGGTTCAAAATTGCATTATTTTAAGCGAAAATTGTATTTTATCGCTATTAATATTTCACCATAAACATACACTACCTTGGCTATCAAGAATCAAACCGAAAGGAAAAGTTTCTCCTCCATTAAGGTGGTCAAAAGCTATCCGGATTTTCTCGATATTCAGTTGCAGTCTTTCAAAGACTTTTTCCAACTGGATACTCCAGCAGAAAAACGCCGGGCAGACGGTTTATTTAAAGTATTCGCAGAAAACTTCCCAATCAGTGATTCCAGAGAGAATTTCACTCTTGAATTTATTGATTACGCAGTAGACCCACCGAAATATTCTGTGAGCGAATGCATTGACCGTGGCTTGACCTACTCTGTACCGTTGAAAGCAAAGTTGAGATTACTTTGCCATGATGAGGATAATGAAGATTTCGAAACGATTGAGCAAGAAGTATTCCTAGGTAATCTTCCGTATATGACCGAGAAAGGGTCATTTGTAATTAATGGTGCAGAACGAGTAATTGTTTCACAACTTCACCGTTCGCCAGGTGTGTTCTTTGCGCAAAGCAAGCACACAAATGGCACGAAGCTTTACTCTGCCAGAATTATCCCTTTCAAAGGATCTTGGATTGAATTTGCTACTGACATTAATAATGTGATGTATGCATATATTGATCGTAAGAAGAAGTTCCCAGTAACTACCTTGCTAAGATCTATTGGCTATGGCTCTGACAAAGATATTCTCGACTTGTTCGGTCTATCTGAGGAAGTCAATGCTACTAAGACAGCAATGAAAAAAGTGGCTGGAAGGAAGCTTGCTGCGAGGGTTCTAAGGACCTGGGTAGAAGATTTCGTAGATGAAGATACTGGTGAAGTAGTCTCCATCGATAGAAATGAGGTATTGCTAGAGCGTGATACCATTCTTTCAGACGAAGATATTGAAATGATCTTAGACTCAGGCTCGAAGAGCATCATTCTCCACAGAGAAGATGTAAACGTGGCTGATTACTCTATCATTTATAACACATTACAAAAAGATAGCTCTAACTCTGAGAAAGAGGCTGTAGAAGTTATCTACCGTCAATTGAGAAATACGGAAGCACCAGATGAGTCAACGGCTCGTGAGGTGATTCATAGCTTATTCTTCTCCGACAAGCGTTATGATCTAGGTGAAGTAGGTCGTTATAGAATCAATAAAAAACTTGGTCTTGATATCGATTCAGCTAAAATCGTTCTTACCAAGGAAGATATTATTCACATCGTAAAATACCTTATCGGATTAATTAATTCTAAGGCTGTGGTCGATGATATTGACCACTTGAGCAATAGACGAGTAAGAACTGTAGGCGAGCAGCTGTACAGCCAATTCGGTGTTGGTTTGGCTAGAATGTCCAGAACGATCCGTGAAAGAATGAACGTTCGAGACAATGAAGACTTTAAACCAGTCGATTTGATCAATGCTCGTACACTTTCTTCAGTGATCAATTCCTTCTTTGGAACAAACCAGCTTTCTCAGTTTATGGATCAAACCAATCCATTGGCTGAATTGACTCATAAGAGAAGACTTTCAGCTTTGGGTCCAGGTGGTCTTTCCAGAGAAAGAGCAGGATTTGAGGTTCGAGATGTTCATTATACGCACTACGGTCGTCTGTGTACTATCGAAACTCCAGAAGGTCCTAACATTGGTTTGATTTCTTCACTTTGCGTTCATGCCAAGGTCAACTCTATGGGCTTCCTTGAGACTCCTTACCGCAAGGTAAAGGAGGGTAAAGTAAGTATGAAAGCTGAGGATATCTTGTTCCTTACAGCTGAAGAAGAAGATAATCATAACATTGCCCAGGCAAATGCTCCTTTGGATGAGTCTGGCAAGTTTATTAACGAAAAAGTAAAAGCAAGATTCGAAGGTGACTTCCCTGTGTTGGAGCCTTCAGAAATCAGCTATATGGACGTTGCTCCTAATCAGATTGTATCAGTTGCGGCATCTTTGATTCCATTCTTGGAACATGATGATGCTAACCGTGCATTGATGGGATCCAACATGCAGCGTCAAGCAGTGCCTTTGTTGAAAGCTGAAGCACCGATTGTAGGTACTGGCCTTGAAGCAAAAGCAGCTGTAGATTCTAGATCACTAATCATAGCGGAAGCAAGTGGTGTAGTTGATTATGTGGATGCTAGGAAAATCACCATCAAGTACGATTTAACTGATGATGAGCTACTGGTTAATTTCACAGACGAATACAAGTCTTATAATTTGATCAAATTCAGAAGAACTAACCAAGACACTACAATCAACCTTACTCCTTTGGTCCTGAAAGGCCAAAAGGTGAAAAAAGGTCAGGTGCTAGTAGAAGGTTACTCTACTAATAACGGTGAGCTAGCTCTAGGTAAAAACTTGAAAGTGGCATACATGCCTTGGCAAGGATACAACTTTGAAGATGCGATCGTAATCTCTGAGCGTGTAGTAAGAGAGGATGTCTTTACTTCTATCCACGTTGAAGAATTCCAATTGGAAGTTCGTGATACGAAGAGAGGTGAAGAAGAATTGACTTCTGAAATACCTAACGTCTCTGAAGAAGCAGTTAAAAATCTTGATGAGCATGGTATCATCGCGATTGGAGCTGAAGTAAAAGAAGGCGATATTATCATTGGTAAGATCACTCCAAAAGGTGAAACAGATCCGACTCCAGAGGAGAAATTGCTTAGAGCAATCTTCGGTGATAAAGCAGGTGATGTGAAAGATGCGTCTTTAAAAGCTTCACCTTCCTTGAATGGTGTAGTAATCGAGACCAAGCTTTTCGCAAGACCTAAGAAAGATAAAGACGTAAGAGCGAAGTCTAAAGCTGAGGTTGAAAAACTCAAGGGCAGATACTCCAAAGACCTATCAGGTCTAAGAGCCCGCATGATCAATAAGATGGTTACCATCTTAGACGGTAAAACATCTCAGAGCGTAAAGCACAAATTTGGGGATGAGATCATCACCAAAGGGCAGAAGTTCAACTTGAAAAACATTGAAAACAACCTTTTCCCTGCTAAGAATCCTTACAGAGATGAGAGTAACTACAATGTTCCAGAAGAGGCTAACCTAATATCTGATATCGTTCTTGACGACTGGACAAATGATCCGCATATCAATGGGTTGATTGTTCATCTGGTGAAAAACTTTATCAACTCAAGAAATGAGATCAGTGGTACCTTCAAAAGAGAAAGATTCACTCTTGAGGTAGGAGACGAACTTCCTGCTGGTATCGTTCAACTTGCCAAAGTTTACATCGCTAAGAAGCGTAAGCTAAAAGTAGGTGATAAGATGGCGGGTCGCCACGGTAACAAGGGTATCGTAGCAAGAATCGTCAGAGACGAGGATATGCCATTCCTTGAGGACGGAACTCCAATGGATATCGTATTGAATCCGCTAGGTGTACCTTCTCGTATGAACATCGGACAGATCTTCGAAACTGTATTGGCTTGGGCTGGACAGAAACTGGATAAGAAATATGCTACCCCAATCTTTGATGGTGCTTCTATGGAGGAAGTATCTCATGAATTGGAATTGGCAGGCTTGCCAGCGTACGGACGAACTTACCTTTACGATGGTCTTTCGGGTGTGAAATTCGATCAGCCAATCACAGTAGGTATTTCATACATGCTGAAACTTGGACACTTGGTAGATGATAAGATGCACGCACGTTCAATCGGACCTTACTCATTGATCACGCAGCAGCCATTGGGTGGTAAAGCTCAGTTTGGTGGTCAGCGTTTCGGAGAGATGGAAGTTTGGGCACTGGAAGCATTCGGAGCATCTCACGTACTGCAGGAAATCCTGACAGTGAAGTCTGATGACGTAATCGGTAGAGCAAAAGCTTACGAAGCAATTGTGAAGGGTGAAAACCTTCCTAAACCTAATATTCCTGAATCATTCAACGTATTGGTTCATGAGTTGAGAGGTTTGGCTCTTGAAATTACCCTAGATTAATAAAGCGAATGGGCTCGCAAGAGCCCTTTACATATCTTTCAAAAAACTATGGCGTTCAGAAAAAATAAAAAACTTAACAATGATTTTTCCAGAGTCACCATCAGTTTGGCTTCCCCAGAATCTATTCTGGATAGCTCAAACGGTGAAGTGACCCAGCCAGAGACGATCAATTATAGAACCTACAAGCCAGAAATGGGCGGGTTGTTCTGTGAGAGAATCTTTGGTCCAGTCAAAGACTGGGAGTGTCATTGTGGCAAGTACAAGCGCATCAGGTATAAAGGTATTATCTGCGACCGCTGCGGTGTAGAGGTTACAGAGAAGAAAGTAAGAAGAGAGAGAATGGGGCACATCGAACTTGTAGTTCCAGTTGCTCACATTTGGTATTTCAAATCTCTTCCTAATAAAATCGGTTACCTTCTTGGTCTTCCAACTAAGAAGCTTGACCAGATTGTCTATTACGAGCGTTATGCAGTAGTACAGGCAGGTATCAAAGCAGAAGAGGGAGTTCAATATTTAGATTTCTTAACTGAAGATGAATACTTGGACATCATGGATAAGCTGCCTAAGGAAAACCACATGCTTGATGATGCTGATCCAAATAAATTCATCGCCAAAATGGGTGCTGAAGCTTTGGAGATGCTATTGGCAAGAATTGATCTGGATGATCTTTCTTACTCACTTCGTCACCAGGCAGCCACAGATACTTCTCAGCAGAGAAAAGCAGAAGCGCTGAAAAGACTGAAAGTAGTAGAAGCATTCCGTGATGCTAGGACTAGAATCGAAAACCGTCCTGAGTGGATGGTCGTTCGTATGGTCCCGGTAATTCCTCCGGAATTGCGTCCATTGGTTCCTTTGGATGGTGGTCGTTTTGCGACGTCCGATTTGAATGACCTTTATAGAAGAGTAATTATCAGAAACAACCGTCTGAAGAGATTGATCGATATCAAAGCTCCAGAGGTGATTTTGAGAAACGAGAAAAGAATGCTTCAGGAAGCTGTGGATTCTTTATTCGATAACTCTAGAAAAGTAAATGCGGTAAGATCTGATGGAAACCGTGCTTTGAAGTCTCTTTCTGATATGTTGAAAGGTAAGCAAGGTCGATTCCGTCAAAACTTGCTCGGTAAGCGTGTGGATTACTCCGGTCGTTCGGTGATTGTAGTAGGTCCAGAACTGAAGCTTCACGAGTGTGGTCTTCCTAAAAATATGGCAGCTGAACTTTTCAAGCCTTTTATAATCAGAAAACTGATCGAAAGAGGTATCGTAAAGACAGTGAAGTCAGCTAAGAAAATCGTGGATCGTAAAGATCCCGTGGTTTGGGATATCTTGGAAAACGTTTTGAAAGGACACCCTGTGCTCCTCAACCGTGCTCCAACGCTTCACAGATTGGGTATCCAAGCTTTTCAGCCGAAACTAATAGAAGGAAAAGCCATCCAGCTTCACCCATTGGTTTGTACCGCATTCAACGCCGATTTTGACGGTGATCAGATGGCGGTTCACGTTCCACTTGGTCATGAGGCGATTTTGGAAGCTTCTACCTTGATGCTTTCTTCTCACAACATACTTAATCCAGCGAACGGAGCTCCAATTACTGTGCCTTCTCAGGATATGGTATTGGGTCTATACTACGTGACAAAGGGTAAGAAATCTACGCCTGAGGAAATCGTGGCTGGTGAAGGCATGACTTTCTATAGTGTTGAGGAAGTGATCATCGCATTGAATGAAGAGAAAATCTCCAAACATGCGAATATTAAATGCAAAGTTCAATTGAGAACTGAAGATGGAGGTTACAAGGATGAAATCATTGAGACTGTAGCCGGTCGTTTGATTTTCAACCAGTTTGTGCCAAAAGAAGTAGGTTACGTAAATGAGCTTTTGACCAAGAAAAAACTTCAGCAAATTATTGCTAAGGTGGTTAAAGTTTGTGGAATGGCACGTACTGCTCTGTTCTTGGATGATATCAAGCACCTAGGATTTCAGATGGCCTACAAAGGCGGTCTTTCTATGGGATTGAATGATGTAATTATCCCGGAAGAAAAAGAACCTATGATCTCCAAAGCGAAAGACGAGGTAGATGAGGTTTGGAATAACTATAGAATGGGTCTGATCACAGACAACGAACGTTACAACCAGGTAATTGATATCTGGACTCGTACCAACTCTCATTTGACTAATAATCTAATGAAGCAGATGGAAGAGGATAAGCAAGGATTCAATGCGATCTACATGATGATGCACTCAGGAGCTCGTGGTTCCAGAGAACAAATTCGTCAGTTGGGTGGTATGAGAGGTTTAATGGCCAAGCCACAGAAAAACCTTCAAGGTTCTGTAGGTGAAATCATCGAAAACCCAATCCTTTCTAACTTCAAAGAAGGTCTGGATGTATTGGAATACTTTATCTCTACTCACGGTGCACGTAAAGGTCTTGCCGATACTGCATTGAAAACTGCTGATGCTGGTTACCTAACCAGACGTTTAGTAGATGTGGCTCAGGATATGATCATCACTGAAGATGATTGTGGTAGCTTAAGAGGACTTCTGGTTCAGCCATTGAGAGACAATGACGAGATCGTAGAACCTCTTTTTGAAAGGGTGCTGGGACGTGTTTCTGTTCACGATATTTTCCATCCTACCACGGATGAATTGATCGTAGAATCAGGTCTTGAAATTGATGATGAAGTAGCTAAGTTGATCGACGAATCTGGAATCGATGAAGTCGAGATCAGATCTGTGTTGACCTGCGAGACTCGTAGAGGTGTATGTGGTAAATGTTACGGAAGAAACCTTACTACTGGCCACATGGTGCAGGAAGGTGAATCTGTAGGTGTTATTGCAGCACAGTCTATTGGTGAGCCAGGTACGCAGCTTACACTAAGAACATTCCACGTGGGTGGTACCGCATCAAACATGGCTGTAGAGGCAAGTGTGATTGCTAAGTTTGATGGTGTTGTTGAATTTGACGATGAATTGAGATTGATCGAGACTACCAATAAAGATGGCGAGCATATCACGGTCGTCATGGGTAGATCAGGAGAGATCAAAGTCAATGATGCTAAGACTGGTAAGACGTTAGTGTCTAACCATGCTCCTTATGGTTCTATTGTCAATGTGAAGGATGGAGAAAAAATCACCAAGAACCAGACGCTTTGTAAGTGGGATCCATACAACGCAGTAATCTTGTCAGAATTCGATGGTAAAATTGAATTTGAAGCAATTGTAGAAGGTGTTACTTATAAGGAAGTGTCCGATGATCAGACAGGCTTCCGTGAGAAAGTAATCATTGATACTAAGGATAGAACTAAGAACCCTGCGATTATTGTAAACTATGGTGAAGAGACAAAAGCATACAATATTCCAGTAGGTGCTCACTTGGCAATTGAAGCAGGTGATAAAGTTAGATCTGGCCAAATCTTGGTAAAAATTCCAAGATCAGTAGGTAAGACAAGAGATATTACCGGTGGTCTTCCAAGAGTTACCGAGCTATTCGAAGCAAGAAATCCATCCAATCCGGCTGTAGTTTCTGAGATCGACGGTGTAGTAACATACGGTGGTATCAAAAGAGGTAACAGAGAGATCATCATCGAATCTAAAGATGGTGTGATCAAAAAGTATATGGTATCCTTGTCCAAGCATATCCTGGTTCAGGAGAATGACTTTATCAGAGCTGGTGAACCACTTTCTGACGGAGCAATTACTCCAAACGATATCTTGGCAATCAAAGGTCCAACTGCTGTTCAAGAATACTTGGTGAACGAAATACAAGAAGTTTACCGTCTTCAGGGTGTAAAAATCAACGATAAGCACATCGAGGTGATAGTAAGCCAGATGATGCAGAAAGTTGAAATCCTTGATGCTGGTGATACTGGGTTCCTTCAAAATCAGGTAGTGGATAAGTGGGCTTTCCGAGAAGAGAATGACAATATCCTTGACCGTAAGGTGGTCATGGATGCCGGTGATTCTTCTACGTTGAAGCCAGGAATGATTCTCTCTGCCAGAAGATTGAGAGATGAGAACTCTAGCTTGAAGCGTAAGGATCTTAAGTTGGTGCAGGTGCGTGATGCTGAAACTGCGGTTTCTAAGCCTACGCTACAAGGTATCACAGCGGCATCTTTGGGTACTGAGTCATTTATCTCTGCGGCTTCCTTCCAGGAGACTACTAAGGTGCTTTCAGAAGCAGCCATTAGAGGTAAGCGAGATGAATTGAAAGGACTGAAAGAAAACGTAATCGTTGGTCACTTGATTCCTGCCGGTACTGGTCAGAGAAGATTGCAGTCAGTGATCGTTGGTTCTCAAGAAGAATACGACAAACTTTCGGACAACATGGAGCGTAGTTCTAAGAGATCTAGCGAAGCGATCCTTTAATATTCTAATAACTTAATTTAAAAGGCCTGTTTTACGACAGGCCTTTTTTCTTAAAAGCTATACTAACCACGGTGGACGCAGAGTGTTTCGCAGAGGACGCAGTTGTTTTCGCCTCCCACCCAGAAGCTACGTTTGGGTATTTCTCTTTTATTACCTTTTGCGAGTTCCCAAATCATGTGGCTTTTATAACTTAAATTTGTACATATGCTTTATGTCCCAATTGAGGTAAAACTAAAATAGATTTTCCCTAACAAAAGCGGGAACGCCTCTTCGGTCTTCCGGCAGCCCCGCATGTCTTTCTAGTAAGGGTCTTCCAGCACGATAGACAACGAAAATAAGACTACTGGCTTCATTACGGATAATCATATAAAATAATATCAACCATGCAAGACGACAACAAAAAAGTAGATCAGCAGATCAATGTAGAGCTTTCGGAAGAAGTAGCTGAAGGTGTTTATTCCAATTTGGCTATGATCGCTCATTCCAATTCAGAATTTGTAATCGACTTCATTCGCCTGATGCCGGGTGTGCCAAAGGCCAAAGTAAAATCACGCATTATAGTAACTCCGGATCACGCCAAGCGTTTGCTTTCTGCCCTCAAGGATAACATCGAGAAGTACGAAGCTACTTTTGGGAAGATCAATCAATCGGGAGGAGCTCCTCAGTTTCCGATTAGTTTCGGTACACCTGGGGAAGCATGATTTCCTTTGAATCTCAAGAAAGAATTAGTCGGAAATTTCAGGTAATTCCATAGGATTGTATCTGACGATATTTCCGAGTATGATATACTGATGGCAGGAGACAATTCAAGTTAGGATTTCCCATGTATTTTGAGGCTATCCATGTAGAGATTGCCTGGATAGTCTTTAAAATCTTCTTTCAGCAATACCAAGTTCTTGATGTCCCTGATGATCAAGGTTTCTGCTCCACTTCCTGAGGCCGCAGCGTATTGTTGAACTATCTTCCTACAACCTTGACAGGCATTGTCTGCAAGTATTATATAGTTCCCATCTATGTTATTGGATTCTTTGATTTTTTCTATAAGCTTATCAAATGACCATCTTCGCTGACATCGGCAGATGGACTTTGGCATCCATATACTATCGCCATTAAAAAAACCAATGGACACAGGAGTTTATTCATTGTCCTGTTCCAGGATAAATTGCTTGAATACCAGCTCATCTTCATTTTCATAATCCACATAGGCGATATGAAAGCCTTGTTCATTGACAAAGCAGTTTTCGAAATAAGCCCCATCTTTGGGCTGTGAGATGTTATATTCAGTGAGTTTCTGGAATTTGCTATCCAATACGATAATGACCAGATCTCGGGGATTGGACATTGGATACAGGTAGTCACTCCTATAAGGATCGTAAGCTCCCTTTTTAGGGAGCTTACCTAAACGGTAATAGACATCACGATATATGTCGTAGTAGATGCTCCCAAACGTTGGCATGTTCATATAGTGGTCGATCTCCTCTTCTACCATTTCATAAGGCTTATAAGCAGGCCGGATATCTTTAAGCTTTTCTGATAAGGCTTGAAAATACTCAGTTTTTATAAAGTCGGGGTCAGAAACTGAAATTTGACCACTTCCAGCGTAACTAGTTATAATTTTGTTGGTTTTAGGGTTATAGCATGTGTAGGTAAATGTTAACATCCCTCCCCAAAATTTATCTTGCATATCTTCGGGGTATTTTAGCTTATAGGCAAAAGCCCTACTTTCTAAGTCAAAGACCGTAAATAGATGTCCATCACGTGTATAGGATTTTTCATCCGCTCTAGACATATTCATGGAAGGAATTATCACTTTCCCAGATCTGACAGTTAAAGGAGCTCTACTCGAAATGGATGCCGTCTGAATAAAATTACCTTTCTTCGGCACATGACTTGATACTTTGAATTCCACATTTTCGGGAGCCAAATCCAACTCATCAATTTTTTCAAATTTTGAGTTCAAAAGGAGTAGTCTGTAATGGTACTGCTGGCTGAGGAAAATACTGTCTGGATTGTGGATGTAGAATCCATATACAGAGTTGAGTGCACTTGGGCCTGAGATTGGATATTTGATTTCATGGTGGACTTTTCCTGTATTGAGATCGTAAAACTTAAACATATTTGCCCCAAGAATATGAAAAGCAATGGTTTCCTTTCCATGAAAGTTCTTCAGGTATCGGAAATAATTCTCATTTGGAGCGGTAACAGAATCAAGGTGAAGAACCAGTTCTTTTCCAGGTTTTATTGACCAAGAAAGGTTACTACTCTCTTCGTTTGGTTGAGAGCATGCAGCTAAAAATAGAATTACAAGTGCATTCAAAAACAGCCTTGTTAAATGTCTTTTCCTAAGCTTCATTCAAATCAAATCTAAGTCTGTTTCAATTTAGTTATTTATGCACAAAATCTTTTGATAAAGAATGTTCTGCCATTTACT
>NZ_MSSW01000070.1 GCF_002150685.1 Algoriphagus antarcticus | reverse complement strand
TAGCGTACATACAGTTATTTAGTATGCATATCGGCGATTGCAACAGTAACCAAATCGAATTTTCCTCACCTCCTTACACAATCCTAATTCGGTGAGCGAGCGAAGTCGAGGCCGTTTGGTATGTCAAATACTACTGGCAATAAAGCTGATAATCATATATTTAGTATCCTGGATTCTGATCACTCGGACTCATTGCCTCGTTGAAATTCAGTTCTTCCAGTGGAATAGGCCACAGGTAATGCTTTTCTGCAATCATAATTCCTTTGTTTTTCAAGACAAATTCATCAGCTCTGCCCGTTCTTTTCAGATCCAACCAGCGCTTGCCTTCAAACTGAGTTTCGTAGGCTTTTTCCTGAAGAATCAGATCCAAAAAGCTTTCTACAGTAAGGTCCGTCATCACAAAATCCAAATCGGACACCAGCATAGGATCAAGCCCAAAAGCTCTGCGATGCACTTGATTTACTGCCTCCAGATTCTTTTCGGTAAGCCCATCAACTCTCGCAGAAGCTTCCGCATAGATGAGAAGTAACTCCGAATAGCGGTAAATAGGAATATCATTTCCTGCGCCGGTATTATCCACAGCTTGTGATTCAGCGTATTTGCCATTCACCATAGTAGAATCACCCAAGCCAAACTTGACAAGTTGCCAAAGTCCTTTCCTCAGATCACCGTCTTGCCACTCTTTATAAAATGGATTTGTTGCATCGCCATAGTGAGCATAGGCTCCTCCAAAATTATAAAGTTTGGTGCTTGGATGGTTCATTATCCAAGGCAGTCCGCTGCCTTGACCAGTCTGTCTGGCAAATTTGAAAGAGAAAATCTCCTCGCTCGATGTGACCAACGTAGCGCCGAAAATCTTCGCCCGAATATCGTCCACAGTGGTGACTTTCACCAATTGGAATTCCTCGGAATCAATTACTTCTTGAGCCTTAGTTTTTGCCATTTCATAATTCGCCAGCTGAAGATAAACATCTGCTAAAAGTGTTTTTGCTGCCCAAAGAGTTGGCCTTCCAGGTACTGTAGCATTGTTGGGAAGGTACATTTCGGCATTTGCCAGATCTGCCAAAATCAGGTCATAGACTTCTGCTGGGCTGCTTTTCGGCACATCCTTTTCGGTAATATTTTGATCTGTTCGAAGTGGAACTCCTCCCCAATTTCTCACCAAGTCAAAATAAGTGAGTGCTCTTAGGAATTTGGCCTCAGCGGAATAGAGATTCATTTCCGCTTCCGTCAATACTTCACTTAGCTGAGCTTTCTGGATGACTAAATTGGCATTTCGGATTCCCTGATAAAAGCTGTTCCATCGTGCTGCCGCAGCATTGATGTTAGTAGGATTGAATCCTTCAAAATCATTGTATTGAGCACGGCTACCTCTCCCATATCCCCAATCTGTATGGGCACTGAGGACAGCGATCTGCTCTGATCTTACCATCCGCAAGGGAAAGTAAATCGCGTTCGTAGCTGCGTCAAAATCCGATTTGTTCTGGTAGAAATTCTCCGAGACGATTGTTTTGGGCTCTTCGTCCAGAAGACTCTCACAGGAACTTGCCATACCTCCGATAGCTAAAAATCCGGCTATCAGAAGTTTGGGGTTTACTATTTTATAATTTTTATATGTTTTCATGGCTTGATTTTTTGAGGTTTAAAAAGTTGCGTTCAGACCTACGGTGTAGGATTTCGGGATCGGATAACTGAAATGGTCTATCCCCAATCGATTGTCGCTGCCTTTACTGTTCACTTCAGGATCCCACCAGGAGTAATTCGTCAAAGTCAGCAGATTTTGTCCACTGGCGTAGATTCGGAGACTTTGGAGAAATTTGCCCCTGGAGTTTTTCAGTGGAAAATTATATGCTAACAATACGTTTTTCAGTCTTAGGTAAGAACCATCTTCTACAAATCTATCCGACACACGAGCTGTAGAACTTCTGCTGATCTTTGGATACTTGGCATCTGTATTTTGCGGCGTCCAGTTATCCAGCAGCACCTCCTCCGGCATGTTCAATCCCTGTCCATAATCCAACGTGCTGGAAATCGCGCTGACATTCATAATGTCATTTCCTTTGCTCCCTTGGAAGAAAAAATCGAGTTGGAAGCCTTTGAAACTCATATTGGAATTAAAGCCGTAGAAAAAGTCTGGATTTGGATTTCCGATATACGTCTTATCTGCTGCGGAGATTTCTCCATCGTTATTCAAGTCTTTAAATTTGATGGCTCCCGATTCGGTATAGCCATCTTCCTGATATCCCCAAAACTGCCCTAATGGTCTCCCCTCTTCCATAATAGAAAAATTGTCTGCGACCGTGATCACATTGATGAAATTCGTGAGTAGCGGTTGCCCTTCGTTCAGACTAAGGACTTTGTTTCTGTTGAAAGAGATATTTCCATCCAGACTCCATCGGAAATCAGATGCGAAAATCTGGGCGTATAAGCTTAATTCCACTCCTCTGTTTTCTATAGAACCCACATTGTCTATCGTCGTGGTATAGCCAAAAGAACTCGGCAAACGAACGGTACTTAGCAAATGATCGGTGGTTTTGAGGTAATAATCAGCACCCAACACGATGCGATCCTGCCAAAGTCCCAGATCCAATCCCAGGTCAAATTGCTCGGTGGTCTCCCACTTTAGATCTCCAGGAAGCGTAGAACCCGGTGCGAGGAAATTATACAATTGATCCCCAAAAATTGTGAAGCCAGGGAAAAGCCTATTCAGTGTTGCATAAGGACTAATAGCCTGAGATCCTGTCAATCCCCAGCTTGATCTGATTTTCAAAGTAGAAATAGTGTTCTGGGATTTCATGAAATTCTCCTCAGATACTTTCCAGGCGAGAGCTCCAGAAGGAAAATAACCCCACTTATTTCCTTCACTGTAGCGAGATGAACCGTCTGCACGGAATGATGCTGTGAAAAGATATTTATTATAAAAGCCATAGTTCACTCTACCCAGGTAGGAAAGCAAAACGGAATTCGCATAGCCTGAAGTCGGGATGCCAGGCGTCTCCGCAGCTCCCAGATTATCAGTTTCATAGAGATCGCTCAGGAATCCGGCACCGCTTCCCGCTAGAAATTTGGTAGTAAAATCCTGATAAGTAATACCTGCCAATACATTCAAATCATGCTTATCATTGAATACATCAGCATAGGTAATTGTATTCTCATTCAGACGGCTGACATACTGACTTGTACTAATACTTGCATTTCCGTTGCTGTTGATGAAGTCTCGGCTTCGGTAATTGTCCGTTCGGTCATCCCGGTTTTCAATACCTCCGGATATTTTGATCGTAATCTCCGGAACAGGATTGTAGCTAATTGCAGCGTTGGCAAGGATGACATTTGCAGTAATCACAGTTGATTGCTCGTTGATGAAGTTGAGTGGATTGACTATGTCAGGAGAGATAAAGGGAAAATCGTTTGCCAGATTGTTGATGGATCCATCAGGTGAAAAAGGTGTGGAAAGTGGGGAGGCTACCAATGCCGATCCAATCATACTTGCACCCCGCGCTCCGCCATCACTGTCTCTTCGTGCAGTGACTAGCTTACTCAGCGTGCTATTGAAATCAATCTTGAATTTGTCACTGATCTTGTGATTAATAGTAGATCGGATAGAGTATCTGTCATAATCTGAACCCTTGATGATACCATCCTGCTGATAGATACTTCCCCCGATTAAGAATTGTGTGTTATCTCCTCCACCTGACACATTCAGTGAGGTATTTTTGATTGGCGCTTGTTGGAAAATTTCATCCTGCCAATCCGTGCCTTCTCCGAAACCATTGACTTCAGCATCTGTGAAATACGGATCCAAACCATCATTTTTCGCTTGAATATTCATCAACTGAGCGTATTGATTTCCATTCATCAGGTTCAGCTTTTTTCTCAGACTCTGCACACTGTATGACGCATCAAACTCAACTACCGTCCCTGCTCCGCTGCCATTTTTAGTGGTGATTAATACAACGCCATTCGCACCTCTGGAACCATAAATCGCTGTTGATGAAGCATCCTTAAGGATTTCTATGCTTGCGATATCCGAATTATTCAGGTTGGTAGGATTTCCTGAGAAAGGAAAACCATCAATTACATAAAGAGGATCGTTATCACCCTGGATAGAATTTGCACCACGGATCCTTACAGAAACTCCGCCTCCGGGTGCGCCATTATTCTGGATTACCTGAACGCCCGCAGCCCGACCGCTCAGTGATTGAAGTACATTGGAAGTTGGGAAAGCATTCAGTTCATCCGAGTTCACTCGAGATACCGCGCCAGTAAGATCGGCTCGCCGTGCAGAACCATAGCCGATCACGACTACCTCATCCAGTTCTTGTTCATCATTCACCAGAGTCACATCTATGGTAGACTGATTTCCGAACTTGACCGCCTTGGACTGAAAGCCCATAAATGAAAATACCAGCACGACGCCCTCCTGACCTGCTGGTATTGCTATGGTGTATGTTCCCGAATCTCCGGTAATGGTTCCAGTTTGGGTTCCTTTGATCTGCACAGTTGCACCTGGCAATGGGCTATTCCCTGCATCCTTCACAATTCCAGAAACGGAGGACGTACTTGGCAAAACCGAAGGAGGAATGATATCTCTTATTGGCACAGTATCCTGAGGATACCGGGATGAATTATTTTCTGCTAATATCTCTTTGGGCAGTCCCAAATAAATACTCGCCACGAAAATTAAGATTGCTGTCTTTTTCATAGTTGGTAGGTCAAATTGAAACAATCGAGGGGTATTGTTTCCGGTAAGAAACCAACTACTATTCCAGTAGAATAATTATGTGGATCCAGTGCCTCATATACGGTCGATTAGCGGATTTGAGCATAAAATGAATCTGTAATCTGGGAAATTGAAATCGTTTACCATTTCATCGATCATCACTATGTGGAGTATTGACCTCATACTGCCCTTGAAAACCTAATACTAAAACATTTTTTGAAAGCTTGCTTCCTCCCTTTTCCGCCGGCTATTTTCCCGCCATTTACATGGATAAATTGGCCTGTGATACAGGAACTGTCTTCACTCGCAAGAAAAACATATGCAGGTGCTACCTCACTTGGCTGGCCTGCTCTACCCAAGGCAGTATCTTGACCAAAATCGGTCACATCGTCAAACGTAGCAGGAATTAAAGGTGTCCAAATTGGACCGGGAGCTACACCGTTTACACGAATTTTATCCTTTGCCAGCATCAGTGCCAAAGAGCGGGTAAATCCTACAATCGCACCTTTCGTACTTGCATAATCAACCAAATGTTTGCTCCCCCGATATGTGGTTTCTGAACTGGTGTTGATGATTGTATCGCCAACCTTGAAATGCGGCATAGCGAATTTTGCCAAATGGAAAAACGAGAAAATGTTAGTCTCGAACGTTTCCTGAAGTCGCTTTGCCGTGATGGAAGTGAGCTCGGACTTAGGGAATTATACAGCTGCATTATTCACCAAAATATTTATTCCGCCTAGCTCTTTTACACACTGGTTTAGCACTTTTTTGCAGAAGCTCTCAGACTTGAGGTCGCCGGCTATCAGCAAACATTTTATACCTTCTTTTTCTACCATCTCTTGGGTATACTTCGCGTCCTTGTCTTCGCTGAGATAGACTATTGCTACATCTGCGCCCTCGCAGGCAATGTGAACAGCAACGCTTCTCCCTATTCCGCTGTCTCTGCCTGTGATCAGGGCAACTTTATTTTTTAATTTTCCGCTCCCCTTGTATCCCTTTCGGATCACTTCAGGTTCTGGTTTCATTTTACTTTGCTTTCCCGGTAACGATTGCTTTTGGTCTTTAAATTCAGTAGGTTTTTTCATGGTTTTCGTGGTCTAGTATAGTTGAAAATTTTAGTCAGGAATTTCTTAGTGCAGAGATCAATTCCGGCTTGCTCATTTTGCTTCTGCCTTCGATTCCTACTTCTTTTGCTTTTTCATAGAGTTGCTGTTTGGACCTTTCTTCATATTCTTTCGCTTTGCCACCTTTTTTTCCCGAATTGGGTGTATTTGAGATTCGAGCAGCCTTGGTTTTGCTCATACCTTCATTCAGCAGTGCCTCGTATTTTTCATCGTTTTTAATGCTTGATCCATGGTTCTTTGTCATGATTTCTAGGGTTTAGGGTTAGGAAATTCTATTTTTCAAGAATCTGAAGGCCAGATTTCACCAGCAAGAAATGCGCTGTCAATCAAGTTTTCAACTTACTGTAAATCATAAAAAATACCGAAATCACAGCAACCATTTCTAAAAATGATTCTGATTTGGCAACCCAATTGATCACAACTTCATCTAAGACTTTTAAATCCCAGTTATGAAAATCAAGTTAATTCAGGAGTTCAAGGAATTTGCCGTTAAAGGAAATATGATAGACATCGCTATTGGTGTGATCATCGGTACAGCCTTCAATAACGTAGTAGATGTGCTGGTAAAGCAGATTTTTCTACCTCCACTTTCTTTCCTCACCAACGGGATTAATTGGGAAAACAAGAAGATCGTTTTGCGCGAGGCGGTGACAATAGAAGGTGTAGTACATCCAGAGGAAATAGCCATTGGCTACGGTAAACTTCTGGAAGCAAGTGTTGATTTCCTGATAATCGGGTTCACTATTTTCCTTGTAGTAAAACTGATGAACTCCCTTCGGAAAAAAGCTGAAGACCCTAAAAATGAAACCGTAGTTACTCCAAAGAATATTGAGCTACTCAGCAGAATAACCGAATTGATGGAAAAGCAAGTGGAACTTTTAGAAGCAAAAAATGGGAAGTTATAAATATAGTTAGTTGTAAGAAGTGAAAGATGGAGATGATTGAAATTAGGAGCAATAGATAAGTAGTAAGAGGTCTGTGAATTCTGTTCTTCTTTCTTCCCACTTCGGTCTTAAATCATATAGTTTCCTATTCTATAACACCTTACTCATATCTCAAAGATTCAATCGGATCTAACTTGGAAGCTTTGTAAGCAGGAAGATACCCTGACATCAAACCAACCAATATACAGATGGCGAAGGCTATTATCATCCACAGCCAAGGGATAAGGAAACCGCCCACCCCAATTACTAAGGCTATTATATTGCCTATAGAAATACCCAAGATCACACCCATAGCTCCTCCTAAAATACAGATCATAATGGCTTCAAGCAGGAATTGCTGTCTGATTCTAAGCGGTGTAGCTCCTAGTGCTTTTCTGATACCTATCTCTCTTGTGCGCTCTGTCACTGATACAAGCATGATATTCATCAAGCCTATGGATGCCCCAAGCAAAGTGATAAAACCGATCCCAAAACCACCCAATCTGAGATATCCAGCTACTTCTTCAAGACTTTCAGCCACAGACTCACTTTTGGTCAAGTCAAACGAATCTTCCTGAGCTACTCGATCTTGGCGGATTTCTCGCATCATGCCTATCGCTTGACCCATTTCATAGTCTATCCGCTCTGGACCTGATGCTACACCAGTGATATTATAGGTGAAGTTTCCTCTTGTGTCCAAACGACTTGCATTTTCTATCGGAATCAAAATCTGTCTATCTGCTCCTTGGTCTGGCCCCATTCCGCCTTGCTCTTCCAGAACACCAACTATTGTATATGGCCTACCTAAAACAGTGATTTTTTGATTTAGCGGATCTTCGTTAGCCTCAAAAAGTGTAGTAGTAAGTTCTTTGCCTATGATACATACGTTATAGCCATTTTGGATTTCCATGCTACTGAAATTCCTACCCTTCTCAAGCTTTATAGCTTTGATAGTTAAATAGTTATCATCTCCACCTCGGACACGGACATTAGGATTGGTAGTTTCAGAGCCTCTCTTAATTTCTGCATTTCCTGTAACAGAGACAAATACTGTTGAAATACCAACACTGTTGTATTTCTCTTTGAAATCTATCACTTCCCGGAAAGTAAGCTTAGGATAACTTTTCTCAGTTTTACCATCCTGAATTGCTCGCCCGCCACTATATCCTTTGTTTCTTATATCAAATGAATTAGCTCCCAAGCCGGAAAAACTATCTGCAATTTGTGCTTTGATCCCGTCAATGGCGGTAAGCATACCTACAAGTGATGAGATACCAATAGCAATGATGGCACCTGTGAGGACTGTTCTCAACAAATTTACTTTTATGGAGCGTACAGCTTCACGTACGTTTTCGATCAAATTCATAGTGTGTTCGTATTAGAACGAATTTATAGCACAATTGCGCCTAGATAAGTCAAGTATAAATAATTACTGGGGAAATGACTATTGGAGTAGAAAATTTAAGATTAGCTCAATGAATTCGGTCACCCCGCACCTCAAGTTTGTTCATCACTTCGGCTTCGAAAGTCAACCATTCCTGCCATCGCTTATTCACTATATCTGGGTCCTGATACTTTCTGGCCAACTCGATAAATGTGACGTAATGACCAGCCTCAGAAATCATCAGTTCATAGTAGAACTTTTTGAGTTCTGGATCTTCCAGATTAGTGGACAGCAACTTAAAGCGCTCACAACTTCTTGCCTCAATCAAAGCATTCAGCAGCAATTGCTCAGTAAGCTGCTGTATTCTACTGCCTCCCTTTAACACAAAATTGGTGAGCTGAATGACGTATTCGTCTTTTCTTATGAAACCAAATTTCAATCCTCTCTTTCTAATTTGCTCAAGCACTCGCTCAAAGTGCCCCCATTCCTCTGCCACAATCGGTGTAAGAATATCTACCAATTCCTCAAGATCATTGAATCGCACAATCAAACTGATACAGGACGACGCGGCCTTTTGCTCACAGTAAGCATGATCTGTCAGCACATCCTCTAGGTGCATCTCTGTGATCCCCACCCACCTTGGATCCGTGGGTAGTTTCAGATGCAGCATCTTCTGTCTGGTACTTTCTTCCCAACTCATGATTAATCGAATAAATACCAGGTGATTCCCAGATCAATAAATGACTTATAACCCGTATAATCTGGCGTAACAAAGTATCCTTCCTGATTCATCAAGCCACTATTTAGGTGATTGTATTTCAGGAAAACCCGCGTGCGGTTGATACGGAAATCCAAGAAAAAATCAGCCACAGGATAGGCATAAACATTGAAGTCATTCTGAAGGTAAAATTGCTGAGTGGAAGGTAAATATGCCTCTGCGTAGTAATCGGAATGATAACGAATATCAATCCCAAACTGAATGTAAACATTATCGTTGAACATAGGACTATCGAAGTAAAACTTAGTATTTCCGTAGAACTTTGGAATCCTGAAATTATCACTTGACGCTCCAGTGATTTGGGTGAATATCACTTCAGTATCCCATTGAAACTTCTGTCCTATTCGCACATTCGCTTTTAATCCTGGAATAAGCATAAATGCTTCTCCGCTAGCTTGCTCGGCTATTCGTTGTTCATTAAAAAACACATAATTGTTTATTCTATTGATAGTCAGTGAAGGTCTGAGTTGAATCTTTTTGAAATCTAACTTAAAGACTCCCCGGATCTGATCCACACCAACATTATCGAAATCATTATCCCATCGATAGTGATTGCCATAATACATCTGCTGCATGGCAGTAGGTTTGTAAACAGCTTTGGTATAATCGACCTCCAGCCAAGGAGAAATAAACAAGCCATGAAGCCTGAAAGCTCCCGGAATCAGGTATTCTCCATCAGCACTAATGGACCATTTCTCTGATATTTTACCGATTAATTCTCCACCCAGATAAACCTCATTGAAGTTATTTTTCTCTGTATAGAAAGTACTTTTCATCCTGCCTGCTCGAAACTTTGCGTGAGCGTTGTAATAAAACCCTTTGAAACTCCCTTTGAATCCTACTTCATTTCCCCACTCTTTGAAATCACTGTAATTCCTTGTCGTATCCAACTGATTATTAAGTCGCGTCCTAGGATAGAAAAGTGAATCGGAGGTAGTCAAAGCAGCTTCGAAGTATATGTCCTTATTCTTTTGATCAAAAATATGGTAGATCTGAAGTTCATCACGGACGCTATACTCATGATAGAATCTATACTCCTGCCTCATGTCACTAGCTTTCGTATTACTCAGCCACACCTTTGCATCTTCATAAGTGAAATAAACTGAGGTGCTATCAACCTCCGGAGGAATGATTCCGCCGATTTCATTCACCTTATGAAGCATCCTGGAAAAATTACCCAAAAACCAATACTTTCCGTTTTCGGAACGGTAATTCGTATGAATCGAGTAGGAATTTTGAGTTACCATATTGTCATCCCGTGCCACGGGATTTAGTGTTTTTCTTGCTCTTATCGTGTGAAAATTAAATCCCACATTCCATCGAGAATTGATATTCCTGGCAAAAGCCAAATCCAGCATATTCCGTTGGCCTCCACCAAAAAAGGCAGACATCTCAGTGAATGGAGACTTGGTGTCGAAATACTTGTTGTTTTCAGGTGCGTGGAAGTACAGATCATAAGCAGAAAATCCAGCTCTAGTTCCGATGACATCTGGGATCTCATATAAAATCGGCTTAGTCGCGCTGCCAATATTCCCCAAATCCTGATACTTCCAGTTCCTCTTTTCTAACGGAGCATAATTGTGGAAATTATTCAGCGCAGTATCCTGCGGATAAAGAATCAGATTGTTTCGCTTGATGTCTTTTTCGTAAAAGTACAAACTCGTTTTAGGCCCATAAACCATCCTCGTGCTATCATCAAGCAGTGATTTTCTGCCTTCTCCTTCCTCCTCTTCATTTGGATCAGTTAATTCCCTTTGCTGATTAGGATTTTGGCGCGTTGGCGGGAAAGTACGCTGCGCAAAAGCAGAGTAAACACTCGAGATGCTGAGGAAAAATATAAAACAGAGTAACCGTTTATTCACTTAGATATTGTCCTTTTTGAAGACCTTTTGTTGGATTAGTTGTACCATAGTTAGCTCATCAGTTGATGAAAAACTCACTTCTATTGGTAGCACAAAAATCGGAATTTCTTCCAGAAAACCTTTGGGTGCATTGGATTTAACTTTCACCGCATCTTTTTCGGTCGTAAGCACAACGGGATTTTGCGATGCATGTTGCTTAACTTTAGTCCGAACTTTATCGAAATCAGCCTTCAGGTACTCGTGATGATCTGTGTAGCTCAGTACTTCCAGCAACTCGTATTTCTTATTGACATATTCCACAAGTGGTTGATCATTTGCCAAGCCCGTCAGCAGAATGATTTTAGGCGAAAACACTATAGAATCTATTAATGACACTGGTTCTCCATAAAAAATAGAAGAAAAAAGCACTGGAGTATTTACACTACTATAATCAACTACCTTACTTCTAATCTTAGCCTTCTCAGAGCTACTCAGATCTTCTGGACATTTGGTAATGATGATTACATCTGCTCTTTTTGCGCCAGCTCTACTTTCTCTGAGTCTGCCCATGGGCAAAAGAAAATCAGAGAAAAAAGGTCTTTGGTAAGTAGTCAAAAGAATTTGCAAATCCCCGGTGACATAGCGATGCTGGAATGCATCGTCTAAAATCACCAGCTCAGGAACATCAGGTTTGGAAGCTATTTTCTCTAGCGCAGCTACGCGATCCTCACCTACAACTACAGAAATCTCATTACAGAATTTCTGGTAAATCTGAAATGGCTCATCTCCGATTTCTTCTGGAGAAACACTCGGATTAGCTTCAAGAAATCCTTTGGTTTTTCGTCCATAACCTCTACTTAGCGTCGCCAATTGCTTCTCCTTACGAAGCATTCGAATCAAGAATTCCACCATGGGTGTTTTACCGGTTCCGCCCACACTCAGATTCCCAACTACTATACTTGGTATCGGAGAGGAGACACTTTTCAGCCAGCCCAAGTCGAAAAACCAATTCCGAAGTCGAGTGACCAAATCGTATAATAAAGCTATAGGATAAAGCAAAAAAGCGTACCAGCGCATTCTAGAATTACTATTTTTGATCAAATAAACAGAAAAATTATGGGATACAAGATTAGCGATGTGATTTCATACTTGGAGCAAATCGCCCCTCCATCCTATCAGGAGTCATACGATAACGCTACTTTGATCACAGGCGACAGGAATTCGGAAGTGACGGGAATTGTGTGTTCGCTGGACTGCATTGAATCTACAGTAGCGGAAGCTATAGAATTGGGAGCCAATATGATCGTGGCTCATCACCCGATTATTTTCAAAGGGTTGAAAAGCCTTACCGGAAAGAATTACGTGGAGCGAACGATCATCAAAGCAATCAAAAATGACATAGCTATCTATGCCATTCACACCAATCTCGACCATGTGGCTCACGGAGTGAATAAGCGGATTTCTGATCGATTGGGGCTTTTGGACACCAAGATTTTGCAACCAAAAAGGCAACTACTGAGCAAACTCGTATTCTACGTGCCAGAACAAGAAAAAAACAAGGTACTCCAAGCAGTCTATGCTGCAGGTGCAGGCAAAATCGGTGAATACGCAGATTGCTCTTTTCAAATCAAAGGCACCGGTACTTTTACCCCTTTGGCAAAAGCCAATCCGACTAAAGGAGAGCGCGGTAAAGCACAAGAAGAGCAAGAGATCAGAGTAGAAGTTTTGGTTTCCAATCATGTGCTTCCACAAGTGTTGAGAAAAATGCGTGAAGCTCATTCCTACGAGGAAGTAGCTTACTATGTGGAAGCTCTAGAAAATGAAAATCAGGAAGTTGGCGCAGGAATGATCGGGACACTTGAACAAGAAATGGAAGGTGAAGATTTTTTAGATTTTCTAAAATCCAAGATGAACCTAGAAGTGATCAAACATACAAGATTGATTCACCGCAAAATAAAAAGGGTGGCTGTCTGTGGTGGCGCTGGCATTTTCCTTCTTGGAGATGCCAAAAGAGCTGGTGCGGACATCTTCGTGACAGCCGACGTAAAATACCACGAGTTTTTCGATGCTGATGGAGCATTAATTCTCTGTGACATCGGACATTATGAGAGCGAAATTTTCACAAAAGAATTACTCCGGGAGTTATTGTCACAAAATTTCCCTAATATTGCACTCTATTTGACAAAAGTAGTTACAAATCCCTCATCCTACCGATAGTACATGGAAAGTACAGTAGCACAGAAACTCGAAGCTATTCACAACCTTCAACTTTTAGATTCAAAACTAGATGCCATCATTAAAGTTCGCGGAGCTCTTCCAGAAGAGGTTCAGGACTTAGAAGATGAAATTGCTGGTTATGAAACACGATTGGAGA
The DNA here is from genome assembly GCF_002150685.1 of Algoriphagus antarcticus. GTDB lineage: Bacteria > Bacteroidota > Bacteroidia > Cytophagales > Cyclobacteriaceae > Algoriphagus > Algoriphagus antarcticus. The sequence goes on along the minus strand of NZ_MSSW01000070.1, from coordinate 43,386 downwards.
AATTTCAAAGTGAAATAGATTCTTTTGATAATGAAATAAAGGCGCTTAAAGAAAGCATCAAGGACTCTGAAAAACTGATCAAAAAGTACCAGGAGCAGCAGATGAATGTTCGCAATAACCGCGAATATGATGCTATCACCAAGGAGCTTGAACTTCAGGATCTAGAGATTCAGGTTGCGAAGAAAAAGATCACTGAAGCTGGGCATAGAATCGAAACCAAAAAAGTGGACTTGGAGGAGCTGAGTTTAATTAAAAAGGATCGCCAAAAAGATCTGGATCAGAAAAACAGCGAATTGACTTCGATTGTATCTGAAAGCGAAACTGATGAAACGAAACTGAATAATGATCGTGAAAAAGCCAAAAAGAAAGTTGACGAACGACTTCTTAAATCATATACCAAAATCAGAGCTAATGCCAAGAATGGTCTAGCAGTAGTAATGGTAAAAAGAGGTGCTTGCGGTGGTTGCTTCAATACAGTTCCACCACAAAGACAGGCTGATATTCGTGAGAAGAAAAAACTAATTGTTTGTGAGCATTGCGGTAGAATTCTCGCCGGAGTAGAAGATGAGATCATCGAAGAAGTAGCTCCAAAAAAGAAAAGAGCTACTAAAGCTTCCAAAGCTTAAGAGCAAGCACAGGAAAACATATAAAAGAAACCCCGGACTTTCAGCTCGGGGTTTCTTTTTATCCTCTTTTTTGCTTTCAATAAATTAAATTTTCTATATTGAGAGCTATGAAAAGTCTTGGAATTCTACTTATCACCCTATTTCTCTCTCTTTCGGTGTTTGCTAAGGAAACTGAATCCAAAACTTTTTTGGTTTTATTCAAATCAAAGGAATTAAAATCCCTGAATACCTCAATGAAGGAAATTCAGTCCCAATTTTCTTCTGCTTTCAAAATAAGGACTTATGCAGGCAATTCTGAGCTTGCGATGATTATCAATATTCCAGAATGTGAATTTGATGCTTGCTTTCTCGGACAGTTTTTAGTTTCCTTGGATAAAGGTGAGAATATGAAGCTTCAGGAAATTGCATTCCGTTTGATTGATATGACCGCCAACAAAAAGTCATTGGATACATATTTGACGGCTTTTGAAGCTAATCAGCATAAAAAGAAAATCGACAAGCGAAATACTACCCCAGCTCCCTGAGGTGCGCAGTATCATTTCTTTTCAGTAACTCGAAACTCCCATCTTCCTTTTCTTCGATTAAATACAGGCAAAGATTTTTGTGCTCAAACATATCCATGTGACACAAGTCCTGCTTCATAATCAAGCTCAAAAAGATTCGCATCGCACGCCCGTGCATGCAAACCAGAATCGTCTTTCCTGGCCCTTCTAAAATCGCATCGATTCCACGTTGCATCCGCTTAGCGACGATATTTGGGCTTTCTCCGCCCGCAATACAATAATCGAGATTCCCCAGCTGCCACTGCTCCAACATGTGTAGATAATATTGATTTTCTTCATTTGTCATCGGCAGCCCTTCATAATCTCCCCAAGAAATCTCATTGAGATCCGTCGTAGAAATTGCAGGAATTCCCAAGTCTAAAAAAGACTGTATTGATTGCTTGGTACGCTTAAGTCCCGTATAATATACCTGATCAAATGGAGTGCTTTTGTAAGCCTCAAAAAATGCAGCGGCCTGCTTCCTTCCGTTTTCATTGATTGGAGCATCTATTCCACTGCCCTGCACTACACCTTTGAGATTAAAATCAGTTTGTCCGTGCCTAACTAAGTAAATTTTTTTTCGATTCAAGATTCTCTATTTTTGTCTTCCCCCCAAAGAAAACTCATTTACTTTAATTTTCATGGTATTCGCTCAAAAGCCTTCGTTGGATCAAATCAACCAAACCGGTAAAAACACAATGACTGAATATTTGGGAATTATATTTACTGAAATAGGAGATGATCACCTGACAGCCACCATGCCTGTAGATGAGAGAACAAAACAACCCATGGGATTGTTGCATGGTGGAGCTAACGTAGTGCTCGCTGAGACGCTCGGAAGTGTAGCTAGTTCGCTCACTATTGATTTAAAAAAACAAATTTGTGTGGGTCTTGAAATCAACGCCAATCACCTAAAAGGCGTTAAATCAGGATTGGTCACCGGAACTACGAAACCAATCCATATTGGGAAAAGCACACAGGTCTGGGAAATAAAAATCATAAATGAACTAGATCAACTCTGCTGCATCAGCCGGATTACCATGGCAATTTTAGATAAAAAGTAATGCATACCAACGTAGCAACAAATCATACCAAAACAGAAATTCTTCAGCTCCTACTTCAGTTGGCCCTGAGTTCTGGAGGTTCATTTGCCATTTGGCGAAAACCAAAATCAAATACCGTTGAAATTGTTTTGGACGAAACCGCAAATCCTTTTAAGGTTGATTTGTCTATCGAAGAGCTTGAGCCAGGATTTATAGTGCATCCGTTCGCAGATCAGGTTGATAAAAAAGCCTATTTCATCAAAGCTAGTAAGTACTTTTCCTTTGAGATTGATAAGCCAATAGCCACAGATGAGCTTCCTGAATGGGCTAAAATCCAATTGAATAATCAAGAAAAGCTTTCTCCCGCGGAAATTCGAGAATTACTGATTAATCAAACATTAGTCAGCAAAATAAAAACCTCCAAACTGAGTGAACAAAAAGATCATTTTACCCAGCTGGTGAAGGAAGGAATTAAAGCTATTCAGCAAAATCTGCTTGAAAAAGTAGTTCCTGCACGGACTAAAACCATTTCCATTCCTCCAAATTTCAACCTGAGCTGTACTCTTTTGAAATTAATGGATTCCTATCCAAATGCCTTTATCAATTTCTTCCATTTGCCGCACGTGGGCACTTGGATAGGAGCTTCTCCCGAGACTCTGATAGAAACAAAAGGAGATACTTTTTATACTATGTCTCTAGCCGGGACCCAAATAGCAATCGGAGACAATCCACTCAAATCGGCGGCCTGGACTCAGAAAGAAATTGAAGAGCAAGCACTTGTGAGCAGGTATATCGTTTCTTGTTTTAAGAAAATACGCCTTAGAGAATACGAAGAGCATGGACCCAAAACAGTATTAGCTGGTAATCTTCTGCATCTGCGATCCGACTTCAAAATCAATATGCAGGAAACAGGATTCCCAGAACTTGGATCCATTATGCTAGGTCTCCTCCACCCTACTTCAGCTGTTTGCGGAATGCCTAGAGGCGAAGCGCACGATTTTCTTCAGGAATTTGAAGGTTTTGATCGCTCGTTTTATTCTGGATTTTTAGGACCTGTGAATATTCAGGGAAGCACTTCCATTTATGTTAATTTGAGAACCGCGAGCCTTCATGACAATGAAGCAACGCTTTATGCGGGAGCGGGAGTGACAGAAGATTCTGATCCTGAAAAAGAGTGGGAAGAAACAGAACTTAAATGCCAGATCATAGGTAAATTCATCCAAAACCCAAGCGCTTGATACTTCAATCTATTGTCGATTTAGTGGCCATTTGTGCCAAAAAAGGTATTGAAAACGCCATACTTTCTCCTGGGTCACGATGTGCGCCTTTGACGCTAGCTTTTGCCAGACATCCAGAAATACATGCTCGAACTATTTCTGATGAGCGTTCAGCAGCATTTATAGCCCTTGGAATGGCTCAGCAATTGGATCATCCAGTTGCTTTGGTCTGTACAAGCGGTTCAGCAGCTTTAAATTATTATCCAGCTATAGCAGAAGCATTTTTCCAACAAGTTCCTTTGTTGATTTTGACTGCAGATCGACCTGCCGAATGGATTGATCAATATGATGGACAGACGATTTTCCAGACTGATGTATATGGTAAGCATGTAAAAGGAAGTTTTCAGCTGCCTGATACTGGCAACAATCCAGATCAACTGTGGCACTCATCTCGGATTGTGAATGAAGCGATTAATCTCGCAAATCAATTTCCACCGGGCCCTGTTCATATCAATATTCCGCTTCGGGAGCCTTTCTATCCTGAGAAGGACGAAGAACTGAACTTTTCCGAAAATCCAAGGATTTTTGATTTGCTGAAAAGCAAAACCCAGCCTACAGATGAATCACTAATCAAACTCAAAAGCAGGCTGGAGATAGTTCAAAGGATTCTAATAATACCCGGCCAACAACTTCCTGATCAGCACCTTCAAAGTCTGCTGAATCAGCTCTCAAAAAATCAAAAGGCAGTAATCGTCACTGATACGATCAGCAATCTTCAGTCTGATCAAACTATTACACTCCATGATCATTGGTTAGGGAATCCAGAGATTTCGAAAAACTTGAAGCCAGACTTAATCATCAGTTTTGGTAAATCGATCATCTCCAAATCACTTAAGCTTTTCCTGAGAAATACTCATGCATCGCATTGGCACATTCAAGCCGATGGAAAAGCAAAAGATACTTATCAGCGACTGACTAGAAATATAGCTGCATCACCAGTTTACTTCCTCAACTGGCTAAATCAGAACCTTGTGGTGCAAAATCCTGAATACTATCTGGCATGGCAATCTCTTGAAAAAGCAGTGTCTATGAACCTGACTACCCTCTTGGAAAGCGAGACTTTCGGTGAATACACAGCTTTAGCTTATTGCCTGAATAAAACACCTCTTGTCTCAAAAATCCATGTAGCCAATAGCATGGCTGTTCGCTATTTGAATTTGCTGGGAAAAAGAGAACAAGAAATAAGCTGTAACCGGGGCACTTCAGGAATCGATGGATCCAATTCTACTGCTGTAGGATGTACTTTCACCACAAAGGAAATCGTGACTTTGATTACGGGAGATATGGCATTCTTCTATGATCGCAATGCCTTTTGGCACAATTACTCCATTCCTAATCTTCGCATCATTCTTCTCAACAACCACGCGGGGGGAATTTTCCGCTTAATTGATGGGCCGAAAAACCAGCCGGAGCTAGAAGAATATTTCGAAACCAAACAAAAGCTTACTGCACAACATTTGGCTACTGAGTTTGGATTTTTCTATTCCAAAGTCGTTAATCAGGAAGAATTAGAAGCTTCACTTACAGACTTTTATTCAGATTCTTTACATCCAAAAATACTGGAGATCGAGACTGAAAGTAAAAGTAATGCCGACCTATTAAAACGGATCAAAGAAAGGGCTGCAGAAGCCTTAAATGGAAAGTAAAATCAACTACTCCTTCTGAAAGACACGAACATAATCTACTTTCATTTCTTGAGGGAAAATAGTAGTAACATCGGGTCTGCCCGGCCACTTTCCTCCTACAGCGACATTAAAAATAAAGAACATAGGCTTATGGAATTCATCCAAATCAGCCGGACGAATATCAATTACATGAAATTCTACACCATCAAGAAGCCAAACGATTTTCTGGGAATCCCAATCAATAGAAAACACATGGTATTCGTCATTGAAAATCCCTGTAGATAGCTTCGTACTCCCTCCATAGTTTGCATAGCTTCCTGCATTATCCCAATGGACAGTACCGTGAGTAGTTCTATCACGATCTTCTGTGGCCCCTCCTATCATTTCCATGATATCGATTTCTCCACATTTCGGCCAACTTACTTCATCGATATTCGTGCCAAGCATCCAAAGTGCCGGCCAAAGGCCTTGTCCTTTTGGTAGGATCGCCCGAATATCAATTCGACCAAAGGTAAACGATTGCTTACCCTTCGTAATCATTCTGGATGAAGTATAACTCCTTCCTCCTTCACTCTCTTGTTTAGCTGTGATGATAAGCTTTCCATCAGCTAACGATGTATTCTCTTTTTTGTAATATTCTAATTCTTCATTTCCCCAACCACACAATGCAGGACAGCCATCACCAAGTTCGAAAGTCCAATCTTCGGAAATTGAGGAGGAATTAAACTCGTCTGCCCAAGCTAATTTATACCCTGTATAAGACTCTGGACTGGTGTACCCTGCATTTGGATCTAAGCCTAAAGCTACAGCATTCATATTCACCATTTTAGTATCCACCACAAATATCGACTCTGTAGCATGAGCCTGAAGAGTAACCCTATAATCACCTTTTTCTTTGTAGGTGTAATTGGCTGAATTACCGTTCACCCGCATCGGAACTTCCCCTGATACGCCAAAACTTATCTTAAAAAAATCAGCATTATCAGCGGAAAATGAAGCTTTTACTTCTCCGTTTCCTACTAGTTCTACTGTGAAGACAATGTTGTCAGGTGCCTCAGTCTTTGGCGTCACCTCACTTGATGAAGAGCAGGAAGCTAGATAGCATACTGTTACAACTAGAATCAAAGTCCTTTTTAGAATTTTCATAAATTTCAAATAGGATAAGGAAATGAAGCAATCTAGTCTATAAGTTGAAAAAGAAAAAAATTCCATTTACAAATTCTGACTACCGGTAATGCTGGCCCTACTTTGGAAACGAAAAAATCAAGACTGCAATTCAGCAATAAAGGTAGAATCGGGAGAAGTAGTTCTCCCGATTTTATTGATAGCCCAGATCAAGAGCCCAAGCTCTCCCAGTTCGAATAAAGTAAGCGGGATCAACCCAAACAGTGCTCCAACGACGGAGAAGATCATAATTCCTGACACGATCCCTAACGCACCAATTACTTGAGGTATGTTTGACCATAGGTTTTTATAGCAAAGAAAACCAGCTCCCATAAAACCGTAAGCCAGACCAAAAGTCGCTAGCTTCACGAAATAATAATCTTCCAATTCGAAGCTGGAAGTTGTCAAAGAAAGCAAGTCAATTGAAGTCCATACAGCATTCGCAATTAGCATCACCCAAAGTGCGATTTGAAGAATCTTATTAGGGAAAGCTGAAGTCATTTTGATCAACCCAAAAATAAATAGAGAGAAGGTGATCAGAACTCCAGCTTTAACTAATCCAAAATTCAAGGTATTTGCAAAAACACCTTCCATCCACTCAATCTCCATACTGATCTCAAAATAGCTCAGAAAGAAATAAATCAAACCTCCTCCAAAACCAGCATAAAGCCAAGTTACATTTTGCTTAGCTTTCTCAGAAATGGGCTTTATTTCCGGTTCTTTCCAATCCATCCCCAGAGCCTCAAACAAAGCTTTGATGGTGTAGCTTCTGGGTGTCACCTCACCTGATTCTATGCGTTGTATTGTTCGCACATTCAGGTTGCATAGTTCGACCAACTCTTCCTGAGTCAATCCTTTTGCCTTTCTCATTTCAGAGATTCGTCTGCCTAATTCTGGTTGTTTAATGTCCATAAGTTTGTTTTTTGATGGTGACATTGAATGCGCAGACTTACTTTTCATATCCAATTGAACTGAAAGTTTCTGGCGCATTTCATTTCATGTATATTTTGATTTACCATGGCAATTTGTCTGATTGATTTGTTACTTAGGGCGTAATAGGCTCGGTTTTGACCCGACATTCACCCGACATTTGAATTTTGGATCAAAATAAGAACTATTCCATAATTTAAAGAAATTCGCATAGATCCTTGAGAACGGAGAATCCCCAAATTTTAACCTCAAATCAGATTTTTAGCCTACTCCTGTTTTCTATATAATTGAGGATTAAAGTTCAATTGATGTGACTCCCGCTTTTTTTGAAATGGGGCAAAGGGAATTTTTTTCCAATATTAACTGAGATTTGAAAGCAACGGCAAAACCTGCTTCAGCGCAGGATTACGATTTTCGGCTTTCCAGATGGCAGAAAGCTCGGTGTACTGACGAATATGTGGAATCTCCATAAAGCGTACATTCAGTTCATACCCTTCCTTTAGAGAAGTAGGTACAATCGCCACTCCCATCCCATTCTCCACCAATTTAAAAATCGTCAATGCATGAACTGACTTGTGCCTGATCTTTGGAGAAAAACCTGCCTCTCTACAGATTCCAATAATTTGCTCATAATACAGATTGCTATAATCGGAGGAAAAAAGAACGAAAGACTCTTCCCTAAACTGATTCACTGAGATAAATTCCTGCTTCTGTATTGGATGATCCTTTGGTACCACCAAGGAAAAACTATCTCTTAAAACAGCCTTCATTTCGAGATCGCTTGGCACAGATGCAAGTCTGACAAATCCCAAGTCCAGCTTATCCTTTTCAATCATTTCCACCTGAACTGAATTGCTCAACTCTTCCAAACTTGTGCTTATCAAAGGCTGATGTGCATTTAGCTTCGCGAGCAAATCTGGCAAAACCTGATTGGACGCCGAGCCTAAGAAACCTATTCTCAACTCTCCAATTTTCCCGGCAGCAATCAACTTTAATTGGCTCTTTGTAAGCTCTAGATGATTCATGACGAAGTCAACTTCATTTTTGAAAAATGTTCCAGCCGCAGTCAAATCCACGTGTTTTTGATCACGCTCAAAAAGTTTTACTTCCAGCATTTCCTCCAACTGTTTGATTTGCCTGCTCAATCCAGGCTGGGAAATACACAAACGCTCGGCTGCTTTTCGAAAATTCAACTCCTCAGCAACGGCTTTAAAATAATTCAAGTGTCTCAATTCCATGATACCCCAAAGGTATCAAATCATGACATAATTGATATCAAAACTTATCATTGATGCTAAGTATCTTTGCTAATCCCCTGAATCTAAACCCAATTATGATGAGCACTTTCCAGTACGGCCAAGACCAACTGACAGCAGGAAAAGCTTTGCAACTGGCTAGAAAAGAGATAAAAGGAGTATTAAGTCCTAAAACCCGCGATAAGGTGCAGGCTTCTGCTCTTGCTGTTGCCAATATCGCTAAAGGGGAAAAGACTGTTTATGGAATTAACACAGGTTTCGGCCCACTTTGCACCAGTAAGATCTCAGCTGCTGACACACAGACCTTACAGGAAAATCTTCTGAAAAGTCATGCCGTTGGTTTGGGAGAACCCGTTGCTATCGAGATTTCCAAGCTTATGCTTGTGCTGAAACTTCAGGCTTTGGCGCAGGGATTTTCAGGAATTAAACTGGAAACTTTGGATCGAATGGGTTGGATGCTTGAGAATGATGTCATTCCTGTAGTGCCTATTCAGGGGTCTGTGGGAGCTTCAGGAGATTTAGCTCCACTTTCACATTTGTTCTTGCCTCTTTTAGGTTTGGGAAAAGTGCACTTCGAAGGATCTATCCAAGCTACTTCTTTTGTTTTTGAAAAGTTCGAAATGACAGCGCTTCACCTTGGGCCCAAAGAAGGTTTAGCATTGATCAATGGCACTCAGTTTATGGCTGCATACGGAGTGAAAATCGTCGACCGTTTACATAATCTGCTGGTTCATGCCGATATCACTGGAGCGATGATGATCGAAGGATTGATGGGATCGATCAAGCCTTTTTCGCCTGAATTACATCAATTGAGGCCGTTCGCTGGAAATCAACATGTAGCCCAGACTATTTTGAATTTGCTCCATGAGTCTGAAATAGTCAATTCACATTTGAACTGCACTAGGGTTCAGGATCCTTATTCTTTACGCTGCATGCCGCAAGTTCATGGAGCTTCTAGAAATGCTTGGCTTCACCTGAAAGATGCCATCGAAACTGAGATTAATTCCGTCACTGACAATCCTGTTGTGTTCAGCGAAGACCACACGATTTCTGGCGGCAGTTTCCACGGACAGCCCATCGCTTTGCCATTGGATTACGCTTGTCTTGCAGCTTCGGAACTAGGTAATATCTCAGATCGACGAATCTATCTTTCCCTTGTGGGAGATACTCCAGGAGTGCCAAAATTGCTGTTGAAAGAAACGGGCTTGAATTCTGGCTTGATGATTCCGCAATACACCACAGCTGCTTTGGCCTCTGAAAATAAAGGACTTTGCTTTCCTGCGTCAGCGGATAGCATCCCAACCTCCCTAGGTCAGGAAGACCATGTTAGTATGGGGTCGATTGGTGCGAGAAAAGCCCTGCAAGTCATTGGAAATGTGGAGAAAATCTTAGGAATTGAGCTATTTTATGCTGCTCAAGCGATGGATTTCCATGCTCCGCTAAAATCTGGAAAAATTATGACTGCTATCTATGAGCATGTAAGATCTAAGATCGATCCAGTGATTTCTGATCGCGTGATGACCGAAGATATGGAAGCGGCAATTGAGATGATTCAAAGTGGTGAGTTAATTGAAATAGCTAAAAAAGTAGCAAAAAAAGAAGGTTTACCTTACGAAACTGAGTGGAGTAACTTATTTAACTGTTAAAATCAAACCCGCTGATACCCGGTGAAAAATTCGCTGATTGACAAAGATCATTTGCGTAAATCCGTGAGGTTTTCAGCGCAAATCTGCGGGAAATAAAATCATGAAAAATCTAAAACTCATCGGCCCAATAACTCAATTAATTACTCTTGATAAACTTCCATTGAAAGGAGCTTTGGAAGAGGAGCAAATGGAGATCCTGGAAAACGCGGGAATCCTCATTGCAGATGAGAAGATTCTGGAAGTTGGTGAATTTGCAGTTTTGCTAGAGAAAGCTAAATCACTGAATACTGAGATAATTGAGCTAAAAGGTGACTTTGTAGCAATGCCAGGCTGGATAGATTGTCATACGCATATTTGTTTTGGTGGGAGCCGTGCAAAAGATTTCGAGATGAGAAATGCTGGAAAATCCTATCTGGAAATCGCGAAAGCTGGAGGCGGAATTTGGGATACGGTCACGCAAACCAGGAACCTTTCACAAACTAAACTTGCTGAAATCACCACTACAAACGCTAATCGACATCTAAGAGAAGGTGTGACGTCAATTGAAGTGAAAAGCGGCTATGGGCTGAATGTAGCTGAAGAACTCAAAATGCTTCGCGCCATCCAGCAAGCGGATCAGGAAACTGAAGCCGATTTGGTCCCAACTTGTCTTGCTGCACACATGAAACCAAGAGATTTTGAGGGAAGCAAGTCAGAATATCTCATGCTGATTAGTGAGCAACTTTTTCCACTTCTGAAATCAGAAAATCTTACAAATCGCATCGATTCCTTTATTGAAACAAGTGCTTTTTCTCCGGAAGAGATCGAAAGTTATTATGAAAAAGCAAAAGACTTGGGATTTGATTTAACTGTCCATGCAGATCAATTCACCACTGGAGGATCTGAGGTAGCGGTGAAATTTGGGGCCAAATCAGCGGATCATTTGGAAGCTTCTGGAGATAAGGAAATTGAGCTTTTGGCAAAATCAGAAACTATTGCCGTAGCTCTTCCCGGAGCTTCCATAGGTTTAGGTTGCGCTTATACTCCAGCTAGAAAGATCCTGGATCAAGGTGGCTCATTGGCGATTGGAAGCGATTGGAATCCTGGTTCTGCTCCTATGGGTGACTTGGTCATGCAGGCTTCTATTTTGGCAACATTCGAAAAACTCAGTACAGCCGAAGTCTTTGCAGCATTGACTTTCCGAGCAGCAGCAGCTTTAGGATTAGAAGATCGAGGAAAGTTGAAAGCGGGGTTATTGGCTGACTTCAATCTTTTTCCAACGGCAAATTTTCAAGAAATTTTATACCATCAAGGCAAACTTAAGCCTGAGCAAGTGTGGAAAAGAGGAAGTAAGATTTGAGACTTTAGAATTAAGATTTTAGATCCAATACTTGATACGCTAGACAAGTTTAGAATTCTAAATGATACATTTAAGTCACAAATTTTTTTATAAATCAACACAATGAACGAGTAGATTGTCAGAATAAAAACACTTTGCTCCTTTGCGGGAGATTTTAAAAAAAATTCACAAAAACCCCATTCTTCGTCGCGCCGATGTGCGGCCGCGAGATAAATAATAATCTTAAATCGTAATTAGTAATGGTTTTCCAAGAGCAAATATCCCAAGGCATTCCCAATTCTCTTCCAGCAAAAAAAGACCGGAATTCTTCAGTCAGTCACGCTCCGAAGCGAAAGGACATCTTAAGTTCTGAGGAAAAGAAATTAGCTCTGAGAAATGCATTACGTTATTTTCCAACCAGATGGCATAAGGAATTGGCTGCGGAGTTTTTAGGGGAACTCAAGGAATTTGGAAGAATTTACATGTATCGTTTTATGCCAGAATATGATATGCATGCGAGACCGATTCAGGATTACCCGGCGAAGTTTCAGCACGCTGCTGCTATCATGTTGATGATTCAAAATAATTTGGATCCAGCTGTAGCTCAGCATCCTGAGGAATTGATCACTTATGGTGGAAATGGGGCAGTTTTTCAAAACTGGGCACAATACCTTTTGGTGATGAAATATCTCTGTGAGATGACAGAGGAGCAGACTTTACACATCTATTCTGGTCACCCGATGGGACTTTTCCCCTCTTCTCCAGAAGCTCCGCGTGTAGTGGTCACAAACGGAATGATGATTCCAAATTATTCCAAGCATGATGATTGGGAGAAGTTCAACGCACTTGGTGTGACGCAATACGGGCAGATGACCGCGGGTTCATTTATGTATATTGGCCCACAAGGGATTGTTCATGGCACGACCATTACGGTGATGAATGCTTTTCGAAAGAAATTAGAAGCAGGAATCAAACCTGCTGGTAAGATCTTTTTGACTGCAGGTTTGGGAGGAATGAGCGGAGCACAGCCAAAAGCTGGAAATATCGCAGGATGCGTTACGATCTGTGCTGAAGTGAATCCAGCTGCCGCGAGAAAACGGCATGTACAAGGATGGGTGGATGAATTAATCGAAAATATGGATGAATTAGTATTCCGAACTCAACATGCCAAACACAATGAGGAGGTAGTTTCCATCGCCTTCATAGGAAATATTGTTGATGTATGGGAGCGATTTGATGCAGAAAACATATTCGTAGAACTTGGTTCTGACCAGACGTCACTTCATAATCCATGGGCTGGAGGCTATTATCCTGTTGGACTTACTTTCGAAGAATCAAATCAGTTGATGGCGGAAAATCCTGCAGAGTTTAAGGAAAAGGTTCAAGAAACATTAAAGAGACATGCTAATTCAATTAATAAGCATGTTGCAAAAGGGACATACTTTTTTGACTATGGAAATGCCTTTCTACTAGAAGCGTCTCGTGCAGGTGCAGATGTCATGGCAGAAAATGGTATTGATTTCCGGTATCCATCCTATGTGCAGGATATTTTGGGGCCAATGTGTTTCGATTATGGATTTGGGCCTTTTCGATGGGTTTGCACCTCTGGAAAAGCAGAAGACTTGAGGAAATCGGATGAGATTGCTGCGAGAGTTTTGAAAGAAATTATGCAGGAATCTCCAGCTTCCATTCAGCAGCAAATGCTGGATAATATCACGTGGATAGAAGAAGCGGAAAAGAATAATTTGGTGGTGGGATCTCAGGCTCGCATTCTTTACGCTGATGCAGAAGGTCGATCTAAAATTGCGCGAGCTTTCAACGATGCTATTTTAATAGGTGAAATCTCTTCTCCGATTGTCCTAGGGCGCGATCATCATGATGTCAGCGGCACAGATTCTCCCTATCGCGAGACGAGCAATATCTATGATGGAAGCAAGTTCACTGCTGATATGGCCATCCACAACGTAATCGGAGATAGTTTCCGTGGTGCTACTTGGGTTTCTATCCACAATGGCGGCGGAGTTGGCTGGGGAGAAGTGATGAATGGAGGTTTTGGGATGCTTCTCGATGGAACTGAGGAAGCAGAAAGAAAACTGAAATCCATGCTTTTCTATGATGTGAACAATGGAATTGCTAGACGGGCATGGGCTAGAAATTCAGGTTCTTTGGAAGCTATCCAAAGGGAAATGGATCGTAGTCCAGGGCTGAAAGTAACTTTACCAAATCTGGTGGATGAGAATATTTTGGGGGCTATTATAGGCTAAAAACATCCATAAATCTTGACTTCAAAAGCTTGAGAAAAATGAAATTCCGATCCGGCATAGAAAGAAGGATAAAAATAACTAGCGCTCTCCGCGGTAACCGCAGTGTTCTTTGCGGTTAAAAAACTTCTTCCAAATCAAGTGAAAAACCTAGAATCACAGTAGATTGAACCTGGTCGCCTGAGGTGAAAAGTCTTGAAGGCTGGAATTTCCAATCAATTAAAGTATAGATTAAAACTGTACAGTCTGTTGGATGAACCACCCAGTATTCTCTGACTCCAAATTCCTCGTATAGCTCGTATTTGTTTTGAACTTCAACTCGACTGTTTCCTGGAGAAAGAATCTCAATAACCAAGTCTGGAGCGCCCCAACAGCCCTTATCATCCAATTTGGAAAGATCGCAAATCACTGAAATATCAGGCTGGACAACAGAATCTGTTTTTGTATAGTCTGGATTTTTTGAGAACCTGACATCAAAAGGTGCTGAATAGACTTTACAAGAATGGTTCTTTAGAAAGTTGGCAATTTCTAAGTATATACTCCCTAAAACCTCCTGATGCCTACGATTCGACGCGGCGGCCTTTGCGAAAATCTTACCTTTGATCAATTCTACAATTTCTTCAAAGTCCCATTTGAGGTAGTCTGCATAGGTATATGCGGCTCCATCGGGCTCATTAAAAGCGTCCAAGTCAATTTTCTCTTTGTGAGGAATTCTTTTGTAATTCATAGCCAATTTATTAGATCCCAACTGAGCTTTTGAATATTACCTAAAACCGAATACATTGTTTCTGATATTAAAAGTACCAGAGTGCAATTTTTAAGTTAGTATAAAAATAAATCCAACACAATATGTCCCATCAGAATCCCAATCCTTCGCTTTGGTCAGGTAGAAAATCTGAAACGATTGAATACTGGCATCAAGCAACAATCTCTGTCAATGATCTCAAGGTGGACAATAATGAAGAAACACCAAAAGTCGGCATCTTAGGATATGCTGGAGAAGAAGGAGTCAAAAGAAATCAAGGAAGGCTAGGCACTGCGGAAGCGCCAAATGCTATAAGAAAGAACCTTGGCACCTTGGCTTTTCACTTGCCTGAGAAAAGCAGAATTTTCGATTATGGAGATGTCACTACTCAAAATGGTGACTTAGAATCAAGTCATGAACTGATTACTGAAACTGTTTTCAACCTGCTGGAGACGAAGCATTTTCCAATTCTTTTAGGTGGTGGACATGATTTGGCGTTGGCTCATGGACGTGGAGTTTATAAGTATCTGGCGCCCAAAAACCAGAAACTTGGTATCATCAATCTAGATGCTCACTTTGACTTAAGACCTACTCTGGATGGAAAAGGGCATTCTGGCTCCCCATTTCTCCAACTTGCACAAGAAAATCCACATGCTTTTCAATACCTATGCTTGGGAATTCAGCGCTCAGTGAATCCAAAATCACTCTTTGCAACAGCCGATAAAGTCGGTGCAAAATGGATGGTAATGGAAGATTTCAGAATGAATAATTGGGAAGTAATTCAGGAAAAGATCCTCTGGTTTCTGGATTCTGTTAACAAAGTTTATTTGACTGTGGATATGGACGGGTTTGCGTCTGCCTTTGCACCAGGTGTATCTGCACCTTCACCGATGGGATTCAGACCGGAATTTGCTTTCAAAGTATTTGAATTGCTTGCTTCCAGCAAAAAGCTTATTTCTCTGGATGTTGTAGAAATGAATCCATCATTTGACCACGATCAAGCCACCGCTAGATTGGCTGCAAGATGTGCAGAATATGTGGCTAGGAAAGTGTTGGGAAAAGTCTAAAATAAAACCATCCAGATTATCTGAATAGATTTTAGAATTCTCTCTTCGAAAGCTTGGAAGATCATAAAGTCTATGACTCCGTTCTTTAGACGGAAATCAAAACGTCGAGCCGCCGCGAGAACTATCAACTCATACGTTCAGTGCTTCCCATAAAATCCTAACTAAAGGATTGGCTTTTCTCTCATTCACACCAGCATTTTGCTACTTGTATAAATTTCCTGACGCTGCCAGATTAGCGGCAACATGGGTTGAATATTTACAACATTTTTAGCTAAACCGTCTCCTTGTTTAGAATATCACCTTCAGGCTTGAACTCAAAGTAATTTTTTTTTCCGTTAGCTCAATCCAACTCTAACATCTACTTCGTATATAAAAAAACATTGATTGAATGCCTTAAAAGTCGTTTTGCAACAAAAGAACCAATACAAGAAGACAACTTAAAGGCTTTAAATGGAACTATTTTTTAATAATTTTCAGATAGGGATCAGAGTAGTTTAGTTTATATATTTTATTCTTCTTGAATCAGATATTCCATATTTTCTGTGGGCTTTACTGCTGTGATTGTTAATTTATTTTACACCATTTAAAAACAATTACCATGTTAAAACCAAATCTATCAGAAGAGATGACCTCTGGATTGGACCTTCAAAGAGGCAACCGCAGGAATTTTCTCAAGTTCAGCGGAGTAGCCATTGCTTCGACTGGCATTTTGTTGTCTGGATGTCAAGAAGTCTTAGATATCCTTCCAAAACCCGGAAAAAAACCTTCTAAACAAGCTGTCCCTTTGGGAAAAGGTGATATAGGGATTTTGAATTATGCTTATACCCTGGAGCAGCTTGAAGCTGCATTTTACCTGATGGTAGTAGCAAATCCTTACAGTGGGATGTCCCAAACAGAAAAAGTTCTCATGGAAGATCTCAAAAACCATGAAGTGGTACACCGAGACTTTTTGAAAGCAGCATTGGGAAAAGATGCCATCATTGACCTGTCATTCGATTTCAGTTCGGTGGATTTCAGCAGCAGAGCCAGTGTATTGGCTACCGCCAAAACTTTCGAGGATTTGGGGGTTGCGGCATATAATGGCTCAGGGCAGTTGTTTGTAAGTGCTGATTTGTTATTGATCGCCGGGAAAATTGTATCGGTGGAGGCAAGACATGCAGCAGCAATACGCAGCATTTTTGACAGTGATCCCACATCCTTTGCAGGAAGTGATGTAATTGATTCAAATGGTTTGGATAGAGCTTTTACTCCCGACATGGTATTGGAAGCTGCAGCTCCATTTATTAAGAATAAAATCATCGCCAATCAATTACCAACTTCTTAACCTTAAAAAATCATACCATGAAAATATTTGAAGTTCTCAATAAATATGATATCAAGCCAGAAGAGCTTGATTCATTTACAACTAGACGTGAAGCATTTAAAAAGCTCACCAATTTTGGGAAAAGCATAGCGTTTGCTACAATTCCCGCAGGTGTGTTAGCGGCAAGTACACAAAGTGCCTCCGCGGCGCACATTCCTACAGTTTTGGATGTGCTCAACTTTGCTCTTACCCTAGAATATCTAGAAGGCGAATATTATACTAAAGGAATTAATACCCCTGGTCTTATTCCTGCTGGAAAGGACATGGCAATTTTCAAAACCATCGAAAAACATGAGGTGGACCATGTGGCCTTTCTTACAAAAGTAATTAAAAGCTATGGAGGTACCCCAGTAGCAAAACCTACATTTGACTTTACCGCAGGTGGGATGTTTAATCCATTTAATAATTATGAGGAATTCTTGATTTTAGCTCAGGCGTTTGAAGATACGGGAGTGAGAGCCTATAAAGGACAAGCCGGAAAGTTGATTGATGAGAATAGTGTATTGACAGCTGCTCTTCAAATCCATTCAGTAGAAGCCAGACATGCATCTGAAGTAAGAAGACTCCGAGGTTTGAAAGGATGGATAACTCAGGCAAATATAGGAGCTGGAGTGCCAGCAGCAGCTCAAGCAGTCTATATAAGGGAAGATAATTTGATCCAGGGAGGAGTGG
The DNA here is from genome assembly GCF_002150685.1 of Algoriphagus antarcticus. GTDB lineage: Bacteria > Bacteroidota > Bacteroidia > Cytophagales > Cyclobacteriaceae > Algoriphagus > Algoriphagus antarcticus. Next base: position 25,851 of record NZ_MSSW01000070.1, on the reverse strand, counting down.
ATGTTACTACAGTCACACCTATAGGCCCAGATGGAATTACAGAAGCGTTCGATGAACCATTGACTAAAGAGGAAGTATTGACTATAGCTGGATTGTTTATCGCCTAGGCTTAGAAAATTCATTGAAAAACAATAAAGGCCGGATATTCTATCCGGCCTTTTTTTCCGTCGTTATCAATTAAACAATCACACATCGTTCAGAGCTTCCCACAAAATCTCCACTGGGTGCTTGGCTTTTCTGCCTGTCCCATCAGCAATCTGGTGCCTACAAGAAGTGCCTGGCGCCGCAATGATTGTTTCTGAATCAGCTTTTCTAACCGCTGGAAAGAGTACCAACTCACCCACTTGCTGAGAAACTTCATAATGCTCTGCTTCATAGCCAAAACTTCCTGCCATTCCACAGCATCCACTTGGAATAGTCTCTACAGAATAATTTACCGGTAGCGAAAGTATTTTCTGCGTCCAAATCATGGATGAAAGTGCCTTCTGATGGCAATGACCATGAAGTTTGATCTTCTGTGTTTTAGTATTGAATGAATCAGCTGTGATATTTCCAGCTGCGATTTCCTGTCCCAAAAACTCATCGATAATCTTCACATGAAACTTCAATTTCTTAGCAGCCTCCACCAATTCCTTTTTCACGATCCTCGGGTATTCATCTCGGAAACCCAAAATGGCAGAAGGCTCCAACCCAATCAGTGGTGTATTTCCATCAATGATTTTTGAGAAAATCTTCACATTCGCCTCCGCATGCCTCTTGGCTTTTGGCAATAAACCCTTAGAAAGTGCAGAGCGACCACTTTCCTCATGATCTACCACCTTCACATCATAACCTAACTTTTTGAGTAGAGAAATCGCTTTAATTCCTATTTGGGTGTCATTATGATTGGTAAATTCATCTACAAAAAAGTATACAGATTTGATCTGCTTTGCTACACCTGGGAGCGATTCATAGTTCTTCTTGTACCACTTTCGAAGACTTACTTTACTGATTTCAGGTAGACTCCTTTGTGGGGCTACGCCCAAAATAGACTTCATTATTCCGCCAGTCAGACTATTACTCAATATGAAATTTGCCAAGCCACCAGTTTTTGAGCCCAGTTCATTCAGCTCGTTGATGTACGCAAAAGCCTTCGAGCGCAAAGGAATGCCGTTTACCTTTTGATATTGATAGAGAAATTCTGCCTTCATGGTGGACATGTCTACATTGGAAGGGCATTCTGCAGTACAGCCTTTGCAGGAAAGACACAAATCCATCGCCTCCTTTATCTCAGGATGATTGAAGGCATTTTCTTTGTTATCCATCGTAAGAAACTCACGAAGTGTATTTGCACGACCGCGAGTCGTATCCTTTTCATTTCGAGTTGCCATGTAACTTGGGCACATCGTGCCACCCGAACCAGGCAATTTTCGACAATCCCCAGAACCATTACACTTTTCCGCCAAGCGGAGAATACCTCCCACATTGGAAAAATCCATCATCGTTTGATGAGTTGGAGTCCCCATATCTGGCTCGTAGCGCAGGTATTTATTCATCGGAGCAGCATCCACTATTTTCCCAGGGTTGAAAATATTATTTGGATCCCAGGAGAATTTAATCCTGCGGAAAAGCTCATAATTCTTTTCCCCTACCATCAGTGGAATAAAAGCAGCCCGAACGCGTCCATCTCCGTGTTCACCACTTAATGAACCCTGATACTTTTTCACCAATTCGGCAGAAGCTTTAGAAATATTATAAAACTCAGCTACATCTTTCGACTTTTTCAAATCCAAAATAGGTCGCAAATGTATCTCTCCAGCGCCAGCGTGAGCATAGTGAACAGGCTTTTGGTTAAAACCCTCCATCATCTCATCTACTTCATCGATATAATTCGCCAGATCTTCAATATCAACTGCTGTATCTTCAATACATGCTACAGCCTTCGCATCACCAGGGATATTTGCCAAAAGTCCCAAACCCGCAGAGCGTAGCGCCCAAGCGGTAGAAACCATCGATGGCTCAATGATCGGATAGGCATATCCCAAACCGGCAGCTTTCAGATCGGCAACTAATGCTTCACCTTTTGCCATGGCTTCTTCGAGTGTATGACCGCGAAACTCCACCATCAAAAGTGCCTCAGGATCTCCCTCGACGAAATAGCGATTTTTACTGTACTCGATACTCTCCTTTGTGCAGTCCAAAATGATTTTATCCATCAGCTCCACAGCCGTGGCAGGATGCTTCATGGCAGTCTGAGCGGACACCATACTTTGGTGAATCGTCTCAAAATGCGCCGCAACTACGATCTCAATTGGGTCAGGAAGTGGATCAAGACTGATTTTAATCTCGGTAGTAAAAGCCAAAGTCCCTTCAGAACCGCTCAAAAGCTTACAGAAATTGAACTTCTCTTCCCCTTCAAAAATCTCTGCCTTTAGCAATTCATCTACGGCGTAGCCAGTATTTCTCCGATGAATAGACTTTTTGGGAAATTGCGCATGGATCTCTCCACGGGCGTCTGAGTCACTCAATTCTTCAAGCACCTTGCGGTAGATGTCTCCTTCTAGTGATTGAAGTTTGGTTTTTTCCGCGAATTCTTCCTTAGAAAGTCCTTCGAACTTCACCGGATTCCCATCGCTTAAAATAGTTTCTAGAGAAATGACCTTGTCGCGGGTCACCCCATAAACAATCGAAGTTGTTCCAGATGAATTATTCCCCACCATTCCGCCTATCATAGCACGATTGGCAGTAGATGTAATCGGGCTGAAGAAAAGCCCATGAGGTTTCAGAAAACGATTGAGTTCATCCCTTACCACACCTGGCTGCACTCGAACCCATCTTTCAGCTGTATTCAATTCCAATATTTCGGTGAAATGTTTGGACACGTCCACCACAATTCCATTGCCCACACATTGCCCAGAAAGTGAAGTTCCGGCTGTACGTGGAATCAGTGAAGTTTTGTTTTTGGAAGCAAAAAGTATCAGCTTCTGGATATCCGATTCTGATTTTGGAAAAGCCACCGCCAAAGGCATCTCACGATATACGGAAGCATCTGTGGCATAGAGGGTCTTGGTAAGCGTATCAAATTGCAAGGTTCCATCCAGTTGGCTGGAAAGTTCTTGAAGTAAAGGCAATAAGTTAGGTAGGATTGAACTCATGCTCAAAAATAGCTTTACTACTCAGATAATGGAAAAATCAAAGGAAAAGAATTTTGGAAATGATCAATGGACAAAAATCAAGCTCAATTGTCAAGGCTGCCCTACTTGATCATTGTACCTTGAATTTGACAATTGATCAATTCTACCCTTTCTTTGGCTCTAGATCACACCCATCCCATGTTCTTCTACCTCTCCCAATTTTTAAGTTTCCTTGCGCTACCTCTTACTATAACGATCATTTTAATCGTTATAGGTGCTTTTTTTATCAAAAGAAAATGGGGAAAGCAAAGCCTTTGGGCAGGGATAATTCTACTTTGGCTTTTCTCCAATCAGTTTATAGCAAATCAAGCAATGTTAGCTTGGGAACCTGATTTCAAGGCTTTTAGCGAAGTTAAAAATCATGAAATCGGCATTGTGCTTACTGGCGTGACGAACTTGAGTAGAACGGCTTATGATCGAACTTTCTTTAATAAAGGAGCCGATCGAATCACTCATGCGCTCCAGCTTTATCAAGAAGGAAAAATCAAAAAAATACTCATCACTGGCGGGCGAGGCTTAAATCCTGTCAATCCTCAGTCAGAGGCCGAAGTATTGAAGCGCTTTCTTCTGATGACTGGAGTACCTGAAGCAGATGTCATGATCGAGGAGCGGTCAAAAAACACACGTGAAAATGCCCTTTTTACTGAGGCTTTTCTGCAAGAAAAAGGAATCGATGTAAATCAGGAATTTATGTTGATTACATCTGCATTTCACATGAAAAGATCCAAGGGTTGCTTTGACAAAGTAGGATTGAGAACAGAATCCTTCCCTACCGATTATTACAGTAGCGATACCAAATTCGATATTCCGACCTTATTTTTCCCAGATCCATATTCCATCTTCATTTGGCACAAACTGGTAAAGGAATGGATCGGTATTTTGGTATATAAGCTAGTCGGTTATCTGTAAAGATAAATTTCTGTTCATGAATAGTATTTTTATTAACTTATTACGTACTTTACGTAACGCACTTTACGTAACGCATAGTGCGTAATGATAATACAAAGAAATCATGAAAGTGCCCTTCAATCCATTCTTGATCAATACCTTTCAAGGTAAAGATTACTTTTGTGACAGAGAAAATGATCTGAAAATTCTAATTTCTCACGTAGAAAATGATAGAAATGTAGTGCTTTATGCTTGGCGAAGACTAGGGAAATCAGCACTTATTCATAGACTTTTTGATGAATTAGAAACTTCCAAAGACTATGAAACACTCTATATTGATCTTCTGGCAACACAAAATATCGATGAAGCTATTCAGGCAATTTCGTCTGGTATTTATGAAAAGTATGGGAAAACAAGCACGGGAATAAGTGCAGGTATCCAGAAATTACTGGCTTCCATTGGAGCTACTATAAGTTTCAACCCGTTGTCAGGAACTCCTGAAATTACGCTGGGAGTAAACAAATCCGAGCAACCTGGCCAATCACTAAAGGCTTTAGGAGATTATTTACTATCCAGAAAAAAGCGAATCGTAATCGCAATCGACGAATTTCAGCAAATAAATGACTACGAGGCATCAAATGCCGAAGCAGTATTTCGAGCTTGGGTGCAGCAGATTCCTGAAGTTAGGTTTATCTTCAGTGGAAGCCATCGTACACTCATGGAAGCAATGTTTACGGAAAAGAAAAGACCATTCTATCAGAGTTCTCAGTTAGAATCTCTCCAACCAATTTCTTTAAAGGCTTATACTGAGTTTATAACCGGACATTTTCAAGCTGCTAAAAAAACAATCGAGCCAGAATCAATTGAGAAGATTTATAGCTGGAGTCGTGGTCAAACCTATACTGTACAGTTGGTCTGCAATCATCTTTTTGCCAATTATAAAAAGGTAACAAACCTAGATGTGGACACCGTGTTTAATCAAATACTAGTTCAGCAGCAGGCGATTTATGCTAATTTCCAAAAAATGCTTACTCGGGCACAATGGAATATATTTAGGGCAATTGCCAAAGAAGAACCGCTTCAAAACCCACTCGGTAAAGATTTTCTTCAAAAGCATAATCTAGGAGCAGCAAGTACAGTAAGCACGGCTTTGAAAGCACTTGAAAAACTTGAGTTGGTAGTTAAGGACGCGGGAAATTATCTTGTACATGAAGTTCAACTGGCGAGATGGATGGCAAGGCTTTAGCCATCCCTCCACAATTTCTTTTATTGGCAACTAACCAAAAGCGTGTCGCTGATATCATCTCTCAAGGCTGCATTCACCCCCACTTCGTCTGCAAATTCACGCCATCTACAAACCGCCGATTTGATCTGCTCAATCTTTTCCTCTGGCTTTTTAATATTCATTTTACGGGCAACTTCCAGAAAATCATTCCCCGTGATATTGTCTCTTTTTCCGTTTACCATCAGAGATTGGGCACTGACCCAGAGACTTCCCGGACGGTAGGCATAGCAAATATCGTAAGCAGGCGATAGCACCCACTTTCCATTTTGATCCATCAAAAAAGCAAAGTTCTTGGTATGATCATCACAGTTTCTAGCCAATACATTGAACACCATACGAATGAACATCTGCTCTGCTTCTGGATAGGAAAGACGGAGCATTCGCATGGTTTCGAAGACTTGCTCGTAACTATACTCGCCAACTCGGTTAAAATCAAAATGCCTTAATCCACACAAGCTTTGCATATGAATCTTTTGACCGTTTCCCTTTCGATCAAAGCGCTTGGTCATAAAGTGTGCCCTGCCGTTTTCTTCTAACAATCGACATTCACTCATCTCGACCCCAGCAGCAAGAGCCATACGATAATAGGCCATTTCTACTTTTCCATATCCTACGGTGGCACCAAACTGCGAATCATGGACTCCATCAAACTTGATGATCCAATACGAAAATCCGGCAGGAGCCTTCACCTGACCACTTTTCACCTTGCCTGTTTTAGGATTATAAGCTATCACAGCTTTGGCACGTGCTCCGCCTGCAGAAGTGCCGATTTTGAGAATATCTGAAAGTGCAGACTGCTCCTCTCCTGTCAGATTTGATTGAAAACCTTCTCTGGAATTTAGAATTTTCCCAGCGATATCTACTAGACTATCTATTTCCAAGGAACTGGCCTGGATCGTTTCAGCACGAAGAGAAGGTCTGATTTCCAAAGCTCCTACCCCTCGTTTTCCTATAAAACAGAGTTGTTCTACTGGATTGAGACTATCGGCGGCTCTTCCATTTTGGATTAGCCAAGCATTGATTAATTGATTTCCATATTTATCGGGAAGCATATCCGCCAGCAAACCAGGAAGTCCTTTGAATGTGTCAAAAACATCGCCTCGGGATTTTAGCAGCTCAGGAAATCTGTAGATTCTATTTCCTTGGCTCAAAGGCATTTTTACAGGAGAAATATCCAGACCGGATGAAAAGAAATTGGGATTAAACTCAAAGCTACCCATCTGCTCTGCCTCATCCCAAAGCACAGCTCCAGCAAGCATATCCCATAGCCAGATTTCTGCAGCAACTACCATTCAGATGGAGGATTCTCAGCAGCCATGTCAATATTCCGTATGCGCTGCCGCTCATGCTTCTTTTGAAGCTTAATATAATCCATCGGGCTGATAGTCTTCTTCACTTCGAAATCCTCAAGCCATTGTAGCTTATCCAGTACCCGAAGCACCTGTATCAACGTAATTAGATTGACTTTTTCGCCACGCTCCAAAAGACTCAGCGTGGATCTACTGATACCAGCAGCATTAGCCAGCTGCTCTTGCGACTTATTTTGACCCATCCGATGATGCTTCACAAAATCACCAAGCCTATTGAGAATCGCGCTATCACTTAATTGATTATAGTCCATGCATTAAAAATCATTCATTATCATCAAATATACTACTTAATGAATGGATTATCATACAATATACATTATAAATTCAAAATGAGTTATAACTCATTCGCTAAGCTTCATTTTACAATTTAACGAATGACTTATCATTCAAAATTGCACTTAATAGGAATCATATACGAAGACTACCCCTGCTCCACTTCCACACATATTTCCAACCTTTTTGATCAAGCAAAATCGGGTGATAAGCCAAAGCTGCTTTTGCAGTAGAGACATTAAAAAATCGCTGATCGTCTGTCAACACAGCTAACTTTTCGCCTGAGGAAGAAATTTTTACAAGATCCATTACTGCAGAAGGTATTTCTTTAGAATAGGAATCATCCTGATTGCACAAGTTATTTTTCAAACTCCAATCAATCTGATAACCTACCGTTTTATACTCTAGAGCAGGAATTGAAGGATTTTTACTTTGCTCTTGAGCAAAAGCCAAAAACTCTCTCAGCAATGCTAATCCAGGATTTTTAATTTGACTAGGGCGAAAATCAGTTGGCTCAATACTCGACATGACATGCATTTTCTTCCGAGCTCGGGTGATAGCCACATTTAGTCTGTTTTCAGCACCCACCTTGCTCAGCAAACCAAAATTAGTCACCAACTTCCCATCTGGATTTGGAGCATATCCTAGAGACAAAATAACCTGATCAAACTCGTCACCTTGTACATTTTCGATATTCCGAACCTTGATTTCAGCATCCTGAAAACCAGCTTTCCAGAGTTTTTCACGAATCAATTCCATCTGAAAATAATTTCCCGTTACAATCCCAATAGTGTCTGAAGGAGATAAATCTAGAATAGACTCCACTTTCAACACGACAGCATCTGCCTCTGTTCTATTCATCTGATTAGCCCAAATTCCCTCTACTTTTTCCCATGTAAATGCAGGTCTCCCCGCTTTAGAAGTCGCATAATCCGGCAAAGTCTTCAGTTGGCTTTCGTAGAAATGAACATTGGAAAAATGAATCAACCCTGGATCGGCGGAACGATAATGACCTTTCAACTGATGTTTCTCGAAGAAATTCCCCGCTAATTCAAGTAAGGATTCTGCTTCATATTCTAAACCCTCCTCATCAGATTCCCACTTGACCTGATAGAAATCGGAAGGTCGAAGTTGCTTCGAATCACCTGCGATCACCACCTGCTTTCCTCGCAACATAGCTGGCAAACCTCGCTCCACCTGACACTGAGATGCTTCATCGAAAATAACCAAATCAAACCCTTGATCCAGCGGAAATAAAGCCGAAACCGTCTCCGGACTAGCAAACCAGCAGGGAAGCAATCGAAATACTTCCTCATGCAATTCTTCAATCAGCTTTCGAATTGGCCAGCGCTGACGCTTTTTACTAACCTGATGAAGCAAGTCTCGATACGTCAAGCGATTTCCAAGGCGATTAAACTCCAGTTCGCTGGTTACTTGCTCACGGAGCCTAAGCAACGCGATATGCCTAGAGATTTTTCTTTTCTCGAGAATTGCAGTCTTCAGTTCATCCAACTCATGTTGCATCGTCAAACTTCCGGCTTCTGCTAAAACTGGATTTTTGGCTTCCAAAAAAGCGATCCAAGTCAAATACCAGGAATTCCAAAAGGCTGAAATTAGACTCGACAAGTCTGACTCCGAGCATTCTGTTTCAAGCTTTTGGGAAAAAGAACGAGAAATGGGATCCAGACTTTCTAAGAATCTATCAAAAGCAACAAGCTCCGAAAAAGTCTGATTCAACTGGAAATCAACACCAATTTCAGGGATTCCATTTTTGAGAATCTCCAAAATCTGCACCTCACTCAAATAAGCTTTCCATTTGATTGAGTTAGCTTGGAGAGACTTCGAAAAGTCACATATTTTATTGAGCTGGGACTGAAATTCGTCGGCATTCCAAGTTGCAATTGTATGCAAGATTTCACTTTCCCTCCATCGATTGGCCCATTTTAACAATGGATTTATCACATCTAGGTGAGTTTTCAATTCTTCAATAGATAGCTCTCTCAACGCTAACCCAACGATTTTTGGCAGATCATCAAGTTCTTGCAGCAGGCTTATTAAGATGTCAACTTCTACCCGAATCCTAGAAATAGCTTCGGAATCAAACTTCAAACCCGACCTCCCTAGAATCTCAAAAGTCAATGGAAACTTACTTTTACTGAAATTCACCTGAATTCTCCCAAGCCAAGAAGAAACTTTTGATTGCAAAGAATTCAGCTCTAATTCCAACTGGGACAGGCTTTCCAAGGATGGAGATATCCCGAATGATAAAGACTCAAGCTTATTAGTAGCACTCTTAATCCATTTCTGAACCTTGGTTAATTTTATATCAAGATTAGAATCAAAAGCCGCTGAAATAGCTAAATCTTTCCTTTCCAATCTACTTAGCGAAATATTCAGCTCTTCCAGAGATGTTGAAAAACTAGCATCATTCAAGACATATTGTGCCAAATTTTCAAAAGCTATAACGGAATCTTCAATATCCCACTTTGCCCTAAAACCCTCCACCTCTTTCAAGCTCTGAGAAATTCTAGGAAAAACTGCCGGCTCAAAATGCGCAAAGCAAATTCTACCTTCCCAAAAAGTGCCCTTGAATTGAGAGTGATAAGAATGGTAGATTTTATACGATTTTTCAAAATTCTGAGCTTTCTGAAAATCTAGTTTTTTCAAATCTGTATCCTCAAAGAACGGTTTCTTCAAGCTGGCCTTTAAATACATCGCTTTGATGGGAATGCCTGCAGATTCAACTTCGTAAAGTGCTGTTCTGAAATTTTCAAAGTTCTCCGAAAGTCTAGAGATCGTCTTGGAATATTGGGAAATCTCCCGCTCCAATTGTATCGAATCTATTCCCCTATTTTGCTCTTGATAGCTCTCAATTGAATCAATCTGAGTTTTAATCTTTTGGAAAAGTACTTTTTGATCTCCACGAAAGTCATGCACCAAACCTAAAAAATCACCAAAACCTTGGTTTGCCATTCGCTCAAAAACCACATCCAGAGCCGCTCTTTTCTGTGAAACCACGAGCACCTTTTTGCCACGCGCTATATAATCCGAAACTAAGTTGGCAATCAGCTGCGACTTGCCTGTACCAGGTGGGCCTTCCACAACCAAACTTTTTCCCTGACGAACTTTAACCAAGATATTTTCTTGAGAAGCATCAAGCGGAAAAACAGGAAAAAGCTGTTCTTCTCTCGGAATAGGAATGTTTACGGCGGTTTCAAAATGCTCAGTAAATAGCTCTTCCAAGGTCTTTTCTCCAAACTTCTTTTCCAAAAGTTCATAATCTGAGAACAAAAAACTCCCCTTCTGAGCGAATTGACCAAGCAGTGAATAGTTCTTCAACCCCAGCTTTCCATCTTGAAAACTAGTGTCATCCAAACTCTTTTGAGAAATCGGAAAGATCGCTAGTTGATCCTCAAAAAGGGAGGAACTGAGCTGAATCGAAAAGTGCTCATTTATAAGCTTTGCGAATTCAGTCCGAAACTCAGTCGCATCAGTTGATAATTCCTGCAACATATGATTTAGAGAATCCGGATCAAATTCTTTTCCATAAGCATGGCTATAAGCCAAAAGAAAAGCCGGATTCCACTGCCAAGCATCGGTTTTGGTGAGAAGCCATTTTCCCTTTTCAACTTGCAGTTTTACACCCAAAAGTAGTAGAGGCGATCGAAGTGTATGTCCATTTATTAATTTCCCCTCCGCAAACGGCCAGCCTAGATAAAGGGATTGCTCGCCTGTTTCTTCTTTCGTCAACTGATCACGAAATGAAATCCTAGAAAATGTCTTTGAAAGTGCATTTACCGCTGCAATCCGGGGATCTGACTCTGGAATTAAAGGAATTACTTTCTTAGAAGAAATAGCCGATCGGATGATTTCAAAGCTATTTTCCCCATTCAAAAAATCTAGTTCTTTCAGATCAACAATCCCGAAACCTTCCGTCTTTGGTAAATAAAGCGACCTGTTTTTGGAAGACAGATCCACAAGACGGTTTCGGTAAGTCTGAAAGATTGATTCAGGCATTTAATGGAAAGGTGAGTCTTTTTCCTTTTTCAATTGATTATAAACTATGTAATCCAACCTTCCTGGCATCCATTTATTGAGAAACTTCAACCACCAGCCTTGGGTAGTAAGCGTCAAATCACGCTTTCTTTTCAAAGTGGCTTTCAGTATTCTCTCTGCCACTTCTTCCGAACTCATCATTTTTGATTCATCTCTAGGCGAATCTCCTTGCAAAGCGCCATGTGCATCCAGTGCGTTTTTACGAATGTTTGAAGCAGTAAATCCAGGACAAGCCACCAATACATGTACGCCTCTCTTCATTACCTCAGTTCTCAAAGATTCAAAAAACCCATTCATGGCATATTTACTTGCTGAGTAGGCTGTTCGAGCCGGCGTACCACGAAAACCATTAACAGAAGAAATCCCAACTACAGATCCCTTTTGTTCTAAGATTGATGGCAAACAAAACTTGGTGGCATAGACTGTGCCCCAGAAATTAGTGTTCATCACTTTATGAAAGACTTCAAAATCAAGATTCTCGAACAAAGCTCGCATGGTTATTCCCGCGTTATTTATCAGAATATCAATTTTACCAAATTCGGCTAATACCGTCTTAGCCATCCGCTCATTGTCGACAATCACGCCAGCATCAGCTGAAATCGCCAACACTTGTATTCCCGCAGCTTCTAATTTGGCTTTACTTATATCCAGTTTATCTTGATTTCTGCCTGTAATCACGATTTTAGCACCGGCTCGGCCAAAAGCAAAAGCGCAGGATTCTCCTATTCCCGAGGTGGCTCCTGTGATGATTACGACTTTATCTTTAAGCGTGTCTTGATTCATTGATGATGCAAAGATAGGGAAATGAAAAAAACTAGATAAAATAGTTTTTAAATGGGAAAGGAAGATTGAAGGACAAACCGCACCGCTGGTGCTTTGGTGGATTCTGGAATTATGCAGCTACAGTCAAAATGCGCCGCTGGCGCTAATTTGATAGCCTCAAATACATAAGAGCAAAATCAATCCTAATATAATCGTTGCGATGCTATTAGCTTCGGAGAAGCTTTTTGATTGTAAAATTTAATTAATACCACTAATTCGAGCTTCGGAGAAGCGATTTTATCACTTATGCTAACATCCGAATTTTGATTTAAAAGCATAAAAATCAAATCGCACCGCTGGTGCTCTGGCATATTCGGAATGATATGGCTACAGTCAAAGTGCGCCGCTGGCGCTATTAAAAGTAGAGTTAGGCTTTTCAGAATCAATTCCATTTGTATCAACCAATACTCGCTCGAAACCAGCTTCGGAGAAGCATTTTGATTGTAAAAAACGATCTCGTCTGTTTGCACGAGATTCGGAGAAGCGATTTGATAACCCGATCCTATCATTCTGAATTACGATTTACCTGATTGAAACGTAAATCGCACCACTGGTGCTCTATTGGATTCGGTATCACATTGCTACAATCAAAGAGCGCCGCTGGCGCTATTTTGATTAAACCAACAACACAAGGGCGAAATCACCCTTAATAAAATTGTGAGAATACTTATAGCTTCGGAGAAGCGACTTGATTTCTACCACTTATTGGCTCATAATGGCACGTCATCTAGGAATTCAAATAAATATTCGTCCTTGAACTCAATCTCAAATTTCTTAAGCAGCGAAATATACTCCTGTTTAAAAGTCATTTTTTGATGATGTGCTTCTTGATTCAAAATGTACTCGTAAACCTTCTGGACGTGAGATTTTGAATATGAAAAAGCTCCATACCCTTTCTGCCATGAGAAATTTCCGTCTGCCCATTTCTTATCTTTTAAAAAATGATTAGATGAGGTTTTTAGCTTTTCAGCCAAATCTGAAATGGTTTTGTCGGGATTTAGTCCTACGAAACAATGAACATGATCCGCGACTCCATTGACTATAATGGACTTGTGACCGAGATCCTGAATCATAGAAGCCATAACTTTAAAAAAATCCTGACGAAACTCTCTCTTCAAAAGACTCTGCCGTCCCTTCACAGCAAAAATCAATTGGATGTAAATCTGATGATAGGTGTTTGCCATGTTATTTAAAGTTTTGAAAAAAGGCTAGTTCTATTCTAATTTACGATCAATTGACGAAAAATCATCTGATCCTCAATGGAATCAGGCGTTGATGAGATATAAGCTCCTTCTTTCAAGAAAAATAGATCGTAGCCAGAGGCTCGCCAGTTCTTATCGACTTCAAATTCCCCGATTAACTCCAGGTTTTTATCATATATAATTAATGAGGTCTGATTTGGCTCCCCCTTCTCTCTCTTGATTATTTTGTCGATAGACTCCTCATCATATTTTTTATAAAAAAATCTCCAATATTCCTCTCTGAAAGGATCGTAGTTTAGCGAAAAATAATAGTCTGTTTCCAATTGGAATCTTTTCCCAGGCTCTAACTGACTATCATCATAATTTATCGCAACAGGGCTATCCATATTCGAACTTCCCATCCAAAAATGCGACTTCATTTTTTCCGTCTTTAAATCAAGCATGTAAACTGAATCGACAAGCGGGAAGCTTACCAAAACCTTATCCAGATCGTCCAAAGGTGTAATACTAGGCAAAACATGGTCGGGACCGCCCCAGTAATTCCCATTTTGATACCAAGCAGGATATCCTAAAAGCGTGGTGTAATCTCCAGTTTCCAAATCCAATTTGATCAGTAAATTATCACGCCCATACTGATGAATGTAAGAATCAGTATCAGGGACACATGGAATGTATAAATAATTCCCTCTTACAAACATTCTAGCTTTTGAAGAACTATAGGGTAAAACCGAATCTTCATCGAGCTTATTACTAGTATTGCTTTTTAGTCTATAGGATCGCTTTACCTTCCCCGCAGAATCAGCAATTGACACCAAATAGCGGTATCTATCAACCAAAAAAATGGAATCATACGACTGAAAGTAAAACTCAGTGACATTTCCAACCCCATTTGGCCCCTCACTCTCAAACTCCAAAACCTGATCTAGCGAAGGATCATCAAATGAATTGACAAATAAATAGTTGGGATCTGAAGAAAAATAATTGAGATGAATGTAAAGTGGATGTCCACTCTCCTCAAAATGAACTTGAGAGAGGATGGAAAAATTAGCGGATTTATCATTTACAGGAATGATCTTTTGGTCCTCTAATTTGAGACTCAAAACCTTTGCTTCATTTGAGTTTTTACCATCTTTTCCGCAGGAACAGAAAAATAATAATAGCCCAAGAAGTATAAAGATATTTTTCATTTTACTATTTTTTCATATATCATCTAAATAATCGTAGATCGCCTAAATATACATTTTTATTCTTATTCTCATTCCACTTATCCACTTCACCATTTTTCCCTAATTTTGCGCCCATGTCGCGAAAAATGAAAAACAAAGTGATCACCAATCTTCTCATCGAGCGTATTGCTTCGGAGGGAAAATGTTTGGGACATCATGAGGAAAAAGTGGTTTTTGTAACGGGAGTTGCTCCTGGAGATGTGGTCGATGTGCGGATCACCAAGGGGAAAAGCTCCTTTATGGAAGGAGAGCCTGTCAAATTCCACGAGTATTCCAAAGAACGAATAGATCCTTTTTGCTCGCATTTTGGCACCTGTGGCGGCTGCAAGTGGCAGCACATTAATTATGATCTGCAAAAAACCTATAAGCGACAGCAGGTTTTGGATCAGTTTCAGCGAATAGCAAAAGTAGAAATCCCTGAGGTGATGCCGACTTTAGGTTCTGAAAAGACTAGATACTATAGAAATAAGTTGGACTTCACCTTCTCAAACAAGAAATGGCTGACGGTCGAGCAGATCCAATCAGGAGAAGATTTTGATAGAAATGCCCTAGGTTTTCATATCCCGAAGATGTTTGACAAGATCGTCGATGTGGATCATTGCTATCTGCAAGGAAACATTTCCAACGACGTTAGGAATGAATTGAGAACTTTTGCGCTAGCAAATCAACTTAGCTTCTATGACATTAGAAATCAAGTTGGCCTGCTTCGAAATCTGATTATCCGAACCACGAGCACAGATCAGGCTATGGTGATCGTACAGTTCGGTGAAAATGATTCAGAGGGAATTCAAAAGGTCATGGAGTTTTTGAATGAGAAATTCCCTGAAATTACTTCTCTGCTTTATGTAATTAACACCAAAGGAAATGAGACTTTCCACGACTTGGAATTAGTCACTTTTGCTGGGCAGGACTTTATCGAGGAAGAAATGGAAGACTTGAAATTCCGCATCGGCCCAAAGTCCTTCTATCAAACAAACTCTGAGCAAGCGTACGAATTATATAAAGTCGCTCGTGATTTCGCCGATTTGCAAGGCGATGAGGTGGTTTATGATCTCTATACTGGCACTGGCACGATTGCCAATTTCGTAGCAAAAAAAGCCAAACAGGTAATCGGAATCGAGTATGTACCATCTGCCATCGAAGACGCGAAACTCAACTCTCAAATCAACGGATTGGACAATACGCTCTTCTATGCTGGTGATATGAAAGACATGCTGAACGAGGATTTTATAGCAAATCATGCGGCTCCAGATGTGATCATCACAGATCCGCCACGCGCAGGAATGGATGAGAAAGTTGTGCAGATGCTCTTGAGATTGAATGCACCAAAGATCGTGTATGTATCCTGCAATCCTGCTACTCAGGCTAGAGATGTAGCACTTTTGGGCGAAAAATACAAAGTAGAAAAGATACAGCCTGTGGACATGTTTCCACAGACGTATCATGTAGAAAATGTCGTACTCTTAACTTTAAAATCATGATTTCAGATTTCAACGATCCCGAACTGAACGGGAAATATCTGGGTACAATTACCAGTGATTTTATAAAAATATCTGATACACTTAAGGAAGCTTCCTATCAGATCCGAACCCGGAAATTCTCTGATTACCCGATTTTCCCCATCTCAAAAGAGATGCAACCTATCGGGAAAATATTTATCGGAAAAGAAGAGAAAGACTTGGACTGGAACTACTTCATGACCTATGTGGATGAATTTGTTCAGCGCAAATTAATCGCTGAAGAATCTCTGCCTGATTTCGTAAAAGCTTACAAAGATCCTGACGAATTCTGCTGCCTTTTCGTAATGGATGGAGCGTTTACCAGCTTTGTATATATCCCTTATCCTAACGACTAAGATCAAAATTGCCCAACAAAAAAGCTTTACCCATTAATTAGGTAAAGCTTTTTTGTTTTTATCCTTTGTAAGATGAATGATTGACTCAAGTATCCACTATTATGAATATTCAAGTTTCAGCCAGTAATGCGATCAAAGCATCATGTAATATGGTAAACTTTGGCATTTAGCCCGCTTCTGTCACCCTTCATCGGTCTTCCGTCTGGTAAAGCAAAGAGAAAAGGCTACTGGCATCATTACTGATAATCACCTCATTTATTCATCAATTCTTCAATCTCTTCAGCCTCAATTGGGATATTTCGCATTAGATCAAAATAACCTTTCGCTTCTTGTATCACAATATTATTTTCCAATCTAATTCCTAACCCTTCCTCCTGAATATACATTCCCGGCTCTACCGTAAAAACCATACCAGGTTGGATCGGTCCATGCATAGTACCTACATCATGTACATCAAGTCCCAAATGATGAGAAGTGCCATGCATAAAATACTTTTTGTAAGCTGGCCAAGCTGAATCCTGATTTTTGATATCTGTCTGGTCGATCAAACCTAAGCCTACCAGTTCACTTTGCATGATCAAGCCCACTTCTTTATGGTAATCCTGAATGTTAGTACCAATTCTTAAAATATTTGAAGCTTCTTTTTGTACTCGTAACACTGCATCGTAAACGGCTCTTTGCCTTTCTGTGAATCTACCGCTCACTGGAATCGTCCGAGTCATGTCTGCATTGTAATTCCCATATTCCGCTCCCACATCCATCAATAGCATTTCACCAGCTAGGCACTCTTTATGATTCTCCACATAATGTAACACACAGGCAGAAGCGCCTGAAGCAATGATGGGTTCGTAAGCGAATCCCTTACTGCGATTTCTAACAAACTCATGAAGATATTCAGCTTCTATTTCATACTCAGTCACGCCAGGTTTCACAAAAGACAGAATTCTTCTAAAGCCTTTCTCCGTGATATCACAAGCTATTTGAAGTTGATCGATCTCCTCTTTTTCCTTCACCCCTCTCAACTCATGCATAATGGGCGCTGATCGGTGATACGTATGAAGCGGGAATTTCTCTTTACACTCCCTAATGAACCTCGCATCCTGAGTCTCCACTAGTACGCCCGCTCTTAGATGCTCATTTGTATTCAGGTAGATATTGCAGCAAAGTGCCATCACAGTACTAAAAACTTGATCAAAATATGCCAGCCACTGGATATTCTTTATTCCTGAAGTGGCTTCAGCTTCTTCCTTAGTGTATTTATGCCCTTCCCAAATCGCGATATGCTCGTTAGTCTCTCGGAGAAAAAGTACTTCACGCATATTAGCATTTGGACAATCCGGAGCCACAAGCAAAATCGTTTCTTCCTGATCTATACCGGTGAGGTAAAACAAATCATTATTCTGACGAAAACGCATCGTTCCATCAGCATTGGTAGGCATGATGTCATTAGAATTGAAAATCGCTACGCTGCTTTCGGTAAGTTTGTAGCAAAATTTCTCGCGATTCTTAATATAAAGAGAACTAGAAAGAGGTTGATATTTCATCTTGTTATTATTTGTTTTTCAATGGTCAGGTGGAATCTCACATGGTAATTAATCATTCCTCTGTGTTACGTTTGGAGTAATGCTCGATTTCATAGATTTCTTCTGATTCTGAAATGGAAAGTTACTAATTATAGGGCGAAAATCAGGGGAGAAATTCATCTGGAACTAATTTCCTGCTTTACTTTGTATATTACCGACAGGGTAAATTAAGCATGGAATTAAACATCAAAGAACTTAGTAACGGCATTCGGATTGTCCATCAGGAAGTTACCCATACCAGACTAGTTCACTGCGGATTTATATTAGACATCGGTAGTAGAGATGAGACCAAAGAGCAAGAAGGGCTAGCTCACTTTTGGGAACATATGGCTTTCAAAGGCACTAAAAGGCGAAAAACTTTCCATATCCTCAATCGCCTGGAATCACTTGGAGGCGAACTCAACGCCTACACCACCAAAGAAAAAGTATGCTTCTATGCTTCCACTTTAAAGGAACATTACGGCAAAGCCTCTGAATTACTTTTCGACATTACCTTCAATAGTACTTTCCCGGAAAAACAGATCGAAAAAGAGCGTCAGGTTATTTTAGAAGAAATGGCCATGTATCGCGATTCTCCGGAGGATGCGATACAGGATGAACTGGATGAATTGGTTTTTGAAAATCATGCATTGGGAAGAAATATTCTGGGAACAGAACAGACGGTTGGAAGCTTTACTCAGCAGGATTTCTTCGACTTCATTTCTACAAGACTTGATACGTCTAGACTGATATTTTCTGTAGTGGGAAATATCTCCTTCCAGAAAGTATTGCGAGGAATAGAAGGTCCTTTATCCCAAATCCAAACGAAAAGAAGCCTTTACATTAGAAGTGATTTCAACAATTACATTCCTAAAGTAAAGAGTCAAGAAAGAGACGTTAGCCAGTCACTTTGTGCAATTGGCCGACCGGCTTTTTCTCTTTACGACCCAAATCGCTTTAAACTTTTCCTCCTCAACAACATCCTTGGCGGACCAAGTATGAATAGCCGGCTGAATCTGATGCTTCGGGAAAAGCACGGCTATGTGTATAGTATAGAGTCCAGTTATCAGCCATTTTCCGACATCGGCTTTTTTGGGATTTACTTTGGCACAGAGGGCAAAACTCTACAAAAAGCACTTGCGCTTGTTCTCAAAGAAATGAGTAAAATGACCAGCACAAAGCTCGGAACTGTTCAGCTTCATATGGCAAAAGAACAAGCAATCGGTCAGATGGCTATGGCCGAGGAAAATTACGCCGCACTGATGCTGGTTTATGGCAAAAGCTTAATCGATCATGGAAAAGTAGATCCCCTGGAGAATATATTTAAACAGATCAAAAATACTACAGCCGAGGAAATTCAGGGAATCGCACAAGAAATTTTCAACCCTGAAATGCTCTCGTTCCTAACCTATACTCCTCAGTAATCATGGAATTTATCGACCCAGCTCTTTTAACTTATTGCGAAGATCACAGTAGTGATGAGGATTTTTTGCTTAAAAAAATCACCCGCGAAACTCAGGCAAAAGTCATGATGCCACGCATGATCTCCGGACATCTACAGGGGAAAATGCTAGAGCTTTTTGCAAAAATGCAGAATCCTAAAACCATTTTAGAAATCGGTACTTACACCGGATATTCTGGAATCTGCATGGCAAGAGGATTGGGGAAAGATGGAAAGCTCATCACGCTGGATATCAATGACGAGCTAGAGACAATGGTGCGAGGGTTTTTTGAAGAAAGCGGGCTAGCTGACAAAATCGATTATCGCCTGGGAAATGCTCTCGAAATTATTCCTACCCTTTCCGGGCCTTTCGATATGGTCTTTATCGATGCTGATAAAAGTAACTACTCGAAGTACTATGACCTGATCATCGACAAGATCAATCCAGGAGGAATTATTCTGGCTGACAATGTCCTATGGTCAGGAAAAATCTTGGTAGAAAAAGGAAAGAAAATTGACAAAGACACCCATGCCATTATAGATTTTAATACAATGATTCAAAATGATCCTCGCGTCGAAAACGTCCTGCTGCCCATCCGGGATGGCGTAATGATGGCAAGAAAAATCTAGGTAAAGCGAAAAGGGGAATCATTTTTGCTAAAATGATGCTGACCCGACGATGAAAGCCTTTTTCGAATGAAAAAAATACATACCCCCTATATAATTTTCATCCTGCTGGTACTGTTCGGCCATGAGTCTAAGGCTCAAATCCCTCAAGTCCCGGCTGAACTACAGTTTGCAGACCTTATCGTAAGAATCAATCCTCAGGCTCGACGGGAAATCCAGTTGGACGTGGATGCACAATATCGTAACCCATCCTATTTTAAAATCAAGCAAGATCGGGTAAATCTATACATGCCGATCATCGAGCAGGAGCTTAGAAACTCTGGCGTGCCTGTAGATCTAAAATATCTGGCCATCCAAGAAAGTGGTTTGATCGGAGACGCTGTATCCACATCAAATGCAGTTGGCTTTTGGCAGTTTAAGCAAGGAACTGCAGAGGAGGTTTTTCTTCGGGTAGATGGTCAAATCGATGAGCGGAAAAATATAGCCTCTTCCTCCAAGGGAGCTGCGCTTTACCTGCAGAAACATAATAACTCATTCGACAACTGGATGTGCGCATTGGTTTCTTATCAAATGGGTCTGGGTGGAGCCAAAGCTTATTTTGGCACCCAATACAATGGGAAGCAAATCGTGGATGTAGATCGAAATACACATTGGTACTTCAAGAAATTCTTAGCTCATAAAATCGCCTTTGGGAGCCAAACTACCTCGCTCACCAGCAGTGGGCAATATATGGTAGGGGAGCGCGTACAAGGGCCTACTACATTATCAGCCCTATCGAAAAAATATGGCGTAACCGAAAAGCACCTGGAAGAATATAATCTATGGACACGCAATGGTAAAATCCCAGGCGATAGAGTTTATACGGTGGTATATGTAAGAGATGGATCTCTACCCATACAGCCAGCAATTATTACGGAATCGAAACCGAAAACTCAAAGCCCAAGCGTTACATCCACCTCACCAACTTACAAGCAAGCAGATTCTTTCCCAAGAATTGCTGGAAATACCACGAAAGCTTCACAGGCTGATCAGATCACGGTAAATAATCTAGAAGGTGTGCAAGCGCCTCAATCCACTACTCAAAGCAATTTCTCAGACCGAGTTGGAGTCAAAGAAAATAAGCTGCGAAGACTTAACGATCTAGACAGAGGAGCGAGAATCGAAGCCGGAGAATATTACTATACCGAGAAAAAGAATGCCAGCGCTGAAATAGCAACTCACATCGTACGACCAGGCGAAACACTTTGGAGTATTTCTCAGAGATACGGAATTAAGCTATCTGCATTGAAGTCGAAAAATAGAATTAGGAAAGACAGCGACTTGAAAGCTGGAATGGTACTCAACCTGCAAGAACATAGAAAACGTGGTGAGGATATACCGGTGGTAAAACTTACGAACCCGGCACCAGCCAGACAAGCAGAAGCTAACACACCGCCCACATCGACACGCAATCAACCTTTAGTAAGTAATTCACGTCAAACCAGCACAGCATCTTCAACTTCTAAGATGACTCATACAGTGGCTACTGGAGAGACGCTATTTGCCATCAGCAAAAAATACGGCGTGACAGTCAATCAATTGAAAGACTGGAACAACATAGGAATTCAAAACATCATATCCATTGGACAGAAATTGGTTATCTTTCGCCCCTGATCTGCAATCCCCTAAGCTTTTTAAATGTCTAAGTACCTCCTAATTTTTGGATTATTTCTCCTATGCCTCAGCCACACGATTAAGGCTCAGGACAGGCAGTATATCCCTGATACTGTACTGATTAATGGTGATACCTTGCTGATGCTGGGAGATTCGCTCTTGATAGATGAGCCTATAAAAGAGATTTTTTGGAAGACAGGAGGAAACTATAACCTCAATATCCAACAAGTTACTTTGTCAAATTGGGCGGCAGGTGGATCCAGTACCTTTGCGCTGAATTCCGGCTTGACACTTTTTGCCAATTACAAGAAGGATAATAAAGTCTGGGACACACAACTCACGTTCAGCTTAGGTTTCAATCGTCAAGATGATAGAGATTATGCGACTCGAAAGACGAACGATAATTTCCACTTTGTGACCAATTATGGTAGAGAACTATCGGAATTTTTCTACCTATCTACTCAGCTTGATGCTAGAGCTCAGCTTCTAGCCGGATACAAATATTCCAGACCATCGGGAAGTGATTTGGAAGTTCGCACCAAAATATCAGACCTACTTTCACCTGGCTATGTACAGTCTTCGACTGGTCTTAACTACCGAAAAACCTATAAAGACAAGAGTAAGATCTCGGTAATTCTATCTCCTTTCACGGGTAGATTCACCATAGTCTTAAACGATTCACTGAGCAGGGCTGGGGCTTTCGGGGTAATTCCTGGTGAAAATGTACGAGCTGAAGCAGGAGTCTCTCTCGCTGCCTCAGTGGCAGATATTCAACTGATGAAAAATATTACCTGGAAGTCTGATATCAACCTATTTTCTAATTATGAGGTGTTTGGAAATATGGTAGTCAACTTCAATTCTGTGATAAGAATGAAAGTAAATAGGTTTATTTCCACCAGAATAGAGACCGTTCTAATCTATGATGAGGAGGTGTTTATCAAACAAGATGATGGAACATCTAAGCAAGCTGTGCAGCTACAGAATCTTATAAACTTTGGGATATCTCTTGATTTTTAGAAATCAGTTTCCAAACCGAATCTCCGCTGAAATTCTCCCAAGGCAGCGTGTTTTCCCTTTAAAAAGTTGAATTTATCTGTGCTTGTGTAGAGCTTATTTCGTTCAGACTCCAGTTCTTCTTTTACCTCCAATTCTAGCTTAAAGTGATTGACCGAACCCAATTCTTTGATAATACGAATCACCTCAGGCTTCATTTTTAATGCAAGTTCTTCTTGCACATGACCCATTACTTCAAGGATGACCACATCCATTTTAATCTTGACGGACTGTCCCAAGATCGCCAGTTCCATACTCTTTCCGAGCTTCTGAAAATGTTCTTTTACTTGTGGAAATACCTCATCCAATATTTCCTGGGTGAGGTCTCTCCCCTCTACTTTTACCTCCACGACTTCCTCGCTCACCTTAGATTGGGCATACTCTAGCTCATGCTTAGCTTTTTGATCTGCTAATTGCTTCGTGTGACCAAGATTTTTAGGAATAGAAATAGTCTTCTGTAGAGAACTTGTCTTGGCAGTGCTGGTAGTAGTAGGAAGAGGTATAGATTCTTTGAGTGGTTCAGGAACTTGCTCTGTCAGACTTTTTTTTTTGAGTCCTCAGCTGCAACCATTGACAAACGGAATGCTTGGGGAAGCTTTGCCATTTTCATCAATGCCAATTCCACATGTAAACGCTGATTTTTCGAAGTCTTGTAATTGATATCGCAATAATTGGCAATGTTCAGTGCAGAGAGTAAGAAGGATGCAGAAGTTGCTTCTGTCTGTTGCAGATAACGTTCTTTGGCAGATTCAGATACCTCTATCAGTTCAATCGTAGCAGCATCTTTGGCCACAAGCAAATCTCTGAAATGCTCACAAAGACCTACGATGAAGTTGTGTCCATCAAATCCTTTCTTCAGAATCTCATCAAAGATCAGCAAAACACTGGATAGGTTTTCTGCTACCAAGGCATCTACAACTTTGAAGTAATAATCGTAATCAAGAATATGTAGATTTCCGATGGTCTCATGATACGTAACTTTTTTCCCTGCGGAATACGTGACGATCAAATCAAACATAGAAAGCGCATCACGAAGCGCACCATCTGCTTTGGTAGCAATCAATCGAAGAGCTTCCTCTTCATAATCTACCGTTTCTTTCTCAGCGATATACTTGAGATGTACCGCTATGTCTTTAATCTGAATTCTATTGAAATCAAAAATCTGACAGCGGGAAAGTATGGTAGGAATGATTTTATGCTTTTCCGTAGTCGCCAAAATAAAGATGGCGTACTTAGGTGGCTCTTCCAAAGTCTTCAAAAAGGCGTTGAAAGCCTGATTGGAAAGCATGTGAACCTCATCAATGATATATACTTTGTACTGTCCCTTTTGCGGAGCGTAACGTACTTGATCTACCAGATTACGGATATCATCTACGGAGTTGTTCGAAGCCGCATCGAGTTCGTAGATATTAAAGGAACTGTTGTTTTGGAAAGAAACACATGATTCGCATTTACCACAAGCCTCGAAGTCAGCTTGAAGATTTTCACAGTTGATTGTCTTTGCAAGGATACGGGCGCAGGTAGTCTTCCCCACACCTCGTGGACCGCAAAACAAAAAAGCCTGCGCTAAGTGATTGTTTTTTATGGCATTCTGAAGCGTGGTGGTGATATGCTGCTGCCCAACTACGCTTTTGAAATCTGCCGGTCTGTATTTTCTTGCCGAAACGACGAAATTTTCCATCACCGCAAGATATAAAAAACTCTATACTCAGGAAGCCCAAAAAATAGCATTCTCAGACAATTTTCGCTAATTATTTGATTTCCAAACCTATGAAAAATCAAATTTTTAAAGGTTTCCTCTAGATCGCAAAACTCTTCACCAACGGAACGAAAATTGTATTAGTTTTGTCATCCTTATATAAATGGGGCTGACCGGTTTTGACAGTAAGTGTAAAAATCGGGCTCGCATGCAGGCTGGAGTATGTACGGCCTTAAAAGATTCATACGCACTATAAATGGCGAAGATTCTTACGCTATGGCTGCCTAATCTTACCTTAACAGGAAAGAAAGCTTCAAGGGTTGAGTTGCGAGAGTAATTCCCCGGCCACATCTCACCGCCCGTTGTCTGATCCGGGTGGATCTGAGGTGTCGACTTGATCGGACTGCTGCTTGTGATGCTATTATGCAAGCTTAAGATCCAGTAGCTAAGTCGGAACTAGGTGTGTCACCCAGCATATTTCGATCGAAAATCCAACAGGTGACTAAGCATGTAGACGGTACGTTGTTTCCTTATCTGGACGCGAGTTCGAATCTCGCCAGCTCCACTGGAAAAGCTGAGAAAATCCTTGAAGAAAATGTAAAAATAGACTTCAATAATTTGAATAAAGTTTCTAAAACATTGATTACTAGATGTTTAATGAATTTTAATCAGTTTTTACATCTCAGTTTTGTGAATTATAAGCCTGTAAAGAGTTTCTTTGCAGGCTTTTTTTTGTGGCTAAAACCACCAAAATCTTCACAATTTCTCCTAATTCTAGTGCGTCATTCGTGTAGTTCGCCGATATCAAAAAAAAGACGCATGATGTGAATTATATTTTACTGATTATGAACATGTTCAACTATTGAGCTTCTTGTTATTTAGAGCCTGATTTTCGAGTTTTATTCAACTTAAACCAATGAGTCATGTTAGAAAAAAGCTTTGGGTTACACTTCTTCCTAAAACAATCAAAAAAAGACACTGGAACAATGAGGTATGTGTACCTCAGAATAACCGTAGATAGTCTATCCAAAGAAATATCCACCAAGAGGTTATGGCCTATCTCCCGTTGGAGTATTGCTGTAGGCAGAGCAGAGGGCATTAAAGAAGATGCCAGAGAATTAAATGCATTTCTGGACACTATCCATCATAAAGTCATTCAGGCTAAAAAACAACTCCTTGAATCTGACAAAGAAATTTCTTCTGAAGCATTGAAGAATATTCTCCTTGGCATCGGGGAAAAGAAAAAAATGATTCTCGAAATATTCCATGAGCACAATAAGAATGTAGAAGCATTAGTGGGTAAAGAATTTGCCCCAGGGACATTGTTGAGATACAAAACTTCACTTGACCATACCCGCTCTTTCATTAAATGGAAATACAATGCTGAGGACATGGATATTAAACTACTGGATTATGAATTTATATCATCCTACGCCTTTTGGCTGAAGAGTGCTAGGAATTGTAATCATAACACAACCGTAAAATACCTGAACAATTTTAAGAAAATAGTCCTAGTCTGCATTAATAACGGATGGCTAGTCAGGAACCCATTTATTCAGTTTAAAATGTCTACAAAGGTAAATAACCGGGTATTTCTAACATGGCCGGAGGTACAGAGGTTGGCTGAAAAGAAATTTACAATTCAAAGATTGGTTCATGTCAGGGA